>JBEKAO010000035.1:0-34491 GCA_050015855.1 Opitutaceae bacterium
GACTCAGCGCGATTCCCCGCGGCGTGAACGGATGCGCCGCCAGTCGGCGCACAAGTTGGCCGCAGCGCCGGGCCATTCGGGAAATCCGAACTCGAAGCCCGATGCGAGCAGCCGGCCTGGGACGACGCGCCGGCTCTTCAGGATCAGTTCCGTTTCGGTCCGTAGGAACACGGCTCCGATTGCGAGGATCCCCGCGGGGGCGGGGATCCCGAACCGGGCGCCCCAGGCCCGCCTGAGCTCCCGCATGAATTCCGAGTTCGGGACGGGGCCCGGCGACGTCAAATTGACGGCGCCCGCGATATCGTCCCGGCGGATGAGGAATTCGGCCGCTCGCACAAAATCCTCGTGATGAATCCAGGAGACAAACTGGCCCCCGTCGCCAGCCGCCCCGCCCAATCCCCGGCGGACGAGCCCCAGCAGCACGTCGAAGACGCTCCCCGGATCCGGATTCATGACAAGGCTCGTCCGGAGGATCACGCGGCGGGTCCGCGGCGTGCGGGCCTCGTCGCAGGCGCGTTCCCAGGCCCGGGCCACGCCGACGCTGAAAGTCCAGGATTCGGGAAAACTCGTCTCGTGTTCCAGAATGATCCCGGTGGCCTCGTCGTTGGGCGCGTCGCGGCGGTCGGCGTAAATGGTCGCGGTCCCGGCCTGAAGCCAGACTTTGGGAGGCCGGGACGCGCGGGCGATCGCCTCCCCCACAACCCGCGTCGATTCCGTCCTTGATTCGACGATCTGCCGCCTGTTCTTGGGGGTGTAACGGCAGTTGACGCTGCGGCCCGCGAGATTGACGACGGCGTCCGAGCCGTCGATTTCGGAGGCCCACCCTCCGAGCGTTCTTCCATCCCAGCGCACTCTGCGCGCCGCCGCGCCGGATTGCCCGCCCCGGCTCAGGACGACGACCTCGTGACCCGCGGCGGCAAGCGTTCGGGAAAGACAGCTCCCAACCTGACCCGAGCCTCCGGCAATCACGATTTTCATCGGCTCATTTCCTTCCGGCCAGCCCTTGCTTTCGCCGGGCCCGCACGCTCTCGGCGAGATCGCTTAGAACCGGCAGTGTTTTTTCCCAGGAAAGGCAGGCGTCGGTCACGCTCCGCCCCGGGACGAGCGGGCGCGCCCCGAAATCCTGGGTTCCGCCGACAAGATTGCTCTCGATCATGACGGCCGCGACGGCCTTTTCGCCGGAAGCGATCTGGGCGGCCAAATCCGAGGCGACCGCCGGCTGGCGCTCGGCGTCCTTGCCGCTGTTCGCATGGCTGCAATCGACCATCAGGCCCCGGGGCAGCCCGTTCGCCTGGAGGAGGGCGGCCGCGGCCCGCACATCCTTCGCCGAATAGTTGGGTCCGCGCGCGCCTCCGCGCAGGACGAGATGGGTCTGGTCGTTGCCGCGGGTCTCCATGATCGCGGGCGCCCCCTCCCGGGTGACCGTGGGAAACCAATGCGGATGCCGCGCGGAGTTGATCGCATCCACGGCCACCTGCACATCGCCGTCGGTGCGGTTCTTGAAGCCGACGGGCATGGACAGCCCGGAGGCGAGCTGGCGGTGAATCTGGCTTTCGACGGTCCTCGCGCCGATTGCACCCCACGACACGAGGTCGGCGTAGTATTGGCCAAAGGTCGTGTCGAGAAACTCCGTCCCCACCCCGAGTCCGAGCGCGGTGATGTCGAGCATGAGCTTCCTCGCGAGCCGGAGGCCGTCGTTGATCCGGTACGTGCCGTCGAGACCGGGATCGTTGATAAGCCCCTTCCAGCCCGCCACCGTCCTCGGCTTCTCAAAATAAACCCGCATGGCGATGAGGAGCTCCCCGGCATGCCTTTCGGCCGCGGCGCGGAGCAGCCGGGCATACTCCAGGGCCGAGTCCGGATCATGGATCGAGCACGGGCCGACGACGGCGAAGAGCCTGTCGTCGGCGCCGGAAAGGATGGCTCCGATGGCAGCCCGGGATTGGGCCACGAACTCCGCCCGCGCATCGTCCAGCGGAAGTTCGGCTTCGATCACCGCGGGCGCAAGCAGGGGCTTGGTCGCGCAGATCCTCAGGTCCTGGGTGGGTCTGTGCATTCGGCTAGGGAAGCCGCGCCGCATCCTGAACCAGGGGCGATTCATGCAGCCGCGCCGGGCCCGGGCCCGCGGGAATCTCCGCCGCCCGGCAATGCCGGGCATAGCTGAGCCACGCAAGCGAGGCGGCGGGCGATTCCGCCGCGAGTTTCGCCGCGTCCGCCGCGAGCGCCTCCGGGGCGGGCAGGACCGTCTTTGGAAAAATCCCCTTTCCGGCCAGGAAAAGATCCAGTGAAGCGCCGAGCGTGTCGAGCCATGCCCTGGGGCTTGAAGGGGCGGAATAAGCCGCTTCCGGGCTCCCCGGCTCAGGCACGCACTCCATATACTGGCAGATTTCGCCGCGCAGACGGCCCAGCTCCGCATCCGCGGTCGCGGGCGTCCAGCGGGCGACGAACTGCTTTCTCTCCCGGAATTTCTTCACCTCCCAGATGCGCAGGACGAGCTCGTAGTCGCCCGCCCGGTGGCGCAGCGTGCCGGTCACGGCGTAGTCGATCGTCTCGGAGGTCGTATCCACGAGCTGCCGGATGTGCTCGACCGACCAATCCGCGAGGAAAATCACGGGCAGGCGGGACCCGTCGGCCTGATCGACAATGGCGATGGCGGCGAGCGGGTCATACAGGGGGGAATAGAAGAAGACTTCCGTTAACCAGACCGGCATGGCGCGCGAAAGACGGCCGAGCTCGTCTTCGGGCGCGCGCATCGCCGCCCCGATGTCGGAATAGGCGTCGGGCAGGCCCAGTTGCGTGAAGGCGATCTTCCGGAGTCTTCCCCTTTTTTTCGGAAGAATCCGATCGGCCAGCGGCTCCAGCCCGTAGAACCAGACCGGTTTGCTGATCGTTATGATCGAGACCTTGGCCGCATGCTGCGGCGGCGCCTCCCCTTGTGACGCGACCGGCACGATCCCCGAATCGCCCTGCAGGAAGAGCTCGGAAACTGCGTTTGAAAATCCGTAAAGCCTTTCCTCAAGGTCCGGCCGATTCAGGGAGAACAGGATGTCGAGCATGTGCTGCGCGGCGTCGGCTTCGCGTATCGCGAGGTAGGCTTGAAGCACGTTCAGCCCCGCGGCGGGTCCGTGGCGCACGGCGTCGTAGCGCGGCGCCACCAGTTCCACGGCCTCCGCCGCATGCCCGGTGGAACCGAGGTCCCCCGACACGGTTGTCAAAACATCCGCCCGGTCGCCGGCAACGGCCAGCACTTCGTCATAGATCGCGAGTGCGGCCGGCAAATCCTTTGCGTCCAGCTTTTCCCGCGCCAACCGCAAACGTTCGAATATTCCCATGGTTCAAAAGAAACGTCCCGCCTCACTCCTTCTTCGGATGCTTCTGGTACCAAACCACCCAAACAACGTAAAGAAGAGCGACCAAGTTCAAAAGAATCAGAATCAGGCGCTCCCATGAGAAATTGACGATGCAGGCCTTCGCCTCAAAGGGAAGGAAACCTCCGGTCGCCAGGATGAGCAAGTACTTGGCCCACGCCTGATTTAGCCATAGCCCGACGCCTTCAATGTACAGCTCTCCCGCGTATACTAAAGTGACGAGTCCGATCGTCCGCAGCGTGTGGGGATCGATATTGGCGATCTTCTCAAGCAACACCCGGACCACCGAGTTTTCCGGGTCGATCCTGAGATGAAAAGTGATCAATCGCACGGTTTCGCCCAAATCCCGATTGATCGACCGAAACACCCCGAATGCCAACCCCGTGAGCAGCAAACCCTTGGCAATCTTCATCAGCGCAATAACCCTCAGGCCCTTAATTGTCTTCCCCGGCCTCGGCTTTGGGTCAGCCGCTTGTGGTTTTTGCTCCAGATTCATGGTCATGAACGGGAGATAATGGACATCGGGACCGGAAATGCCAAGTACAGGTTGGTTTGTATCACAATAGCCGGCCCGGCAGCCGGTCTCCGGCGGAGGGACGGCGGGTCATATGGCCGAGGCGATAACCTCGGCCAGTTGCTGATCCGTCAGCGCGACGGGATTCGCCTTCATGCTGCTGGCCGATTTTGCGCGGACGACGATGTCGTTCACGTTTTCGGGCGCGACTCCATGCGAGGCGAGCCGCGGGATTCGAAGGCTCGCGACCAGGTCGCGGACCCAGGCAATTCCGTCCTTGGCCGACGCATCGCACCGCCCGGTCAGCCACCGGGCAATCTCGGTGTAGCGGGCCACCGTGGCCGTTCCGCTCGTTTTTTCCCGCGCCACCCTGAGATTCATCTCCATTACGGGCACAAGCAGGATGGCGCACACGGCGCCGTGCGGTGCGGAAAAAAGCCCCCCGATCGGCGCGGCAAATCCGTGCACCGCCCCCAGTCCGGCGTTTGAGAGCGCGAGACCGCTCCACAGGCTCGAGAGCGCGAGGTCTGTGCGCGCATCCAAATCCCGGGGATTGCGCCACACCGATGGAAGCGCCCGCCCGGAACGCGCAAGCCCGGCCGAGCAGATGGCATCTGTCAGCGGGTTCGCGCGGTTGCAGACGTAGGCTTCGAGGAGCTGGGTGAGGGCGTCCATTCCCGTCATGGCCGTGACCGCGGGCGGAAGATCGAGGGTCAGCTCGGGGTCGACGAGTGCGATTCTTGCGAGCAGATGCGGGCTGCGCAGGCTCACCTTCACTCCGCGCCCGGGAACGCCCAAAACGGCGTTGCGGGTCACCTCGGCCCCCGTTCCCGCCGTGGTTGGAATGGCAATCCAGGGCGCGGCCGGATTGGGCAGAGACTGGCCTCCGCCCACGACCTCGAGGTAATCGAGCGGATCCCCCGGATTGGTCAAAAACCCCGCCACCGCCTTTGCCGCGTCGATTGCGCTTCCACCGCCAAATCCAACCACCAGTTCGGCCCCGCAATCGCGGGCCATTTCAAGCGCGGATTGGACGGCGGGAACAGTGGGCTCGCCTTCGATGGGAAAAACTTCGGAGCCGACGCCCTGCCTATCGAGGCTGTCCCTCAAGGGCTGCGCGCGCTCCGGGTGCATCCCGGTGACCACAAGCGCTTTCCGCCCCCACGGGGCCACGAGGGCGCCCGCCTCGGAGAGGGTTCCCGGGCCGAAAACGATCCGTGTCGCCGTCGCAAATTCGAAGCGCATGACCGTGGTCCCGTGTCCGCAAAGCAAGCCCTCGCGCCGCGGCATCCTCCAGGCTACCGGACCTTTCCGTCAGGAAGCCGCCAGCCGTCCTCGGCCGGAAAGACAGCCTCGAACTTCACGCTTGTCCGCGGCGAGGCCATCATCGGCGCGACCGCGTCCCGCCAGGCTGCGTAATGCGCGGTTTCCTTGTGCGCGGCCTGAGCCTCGGGGTTCCGATAGGCTTCAATCAGGGCGAAGCGCGTCGGATCGTCAGCCTGCTGGCAGACGTCGAAGCGGACGACACCCGCTTCGCGGATGCTCGCCCTGGCGTTGGCAAGAATCGCGGCCTTGAATGCCTCGATGCACTCTTGCTTCACGTGGACATGAACGTGGACGATGATCATGGTCAAAAGGATCGGTTGAATTCGCGCACCGGGACCACCTAGTCCGTTTCGGACCCCGGGGCAAGCGCCCTAAGGCGGCCTGGCGGGCGGGAGCCACAAGCGGATAGTGATGGAACATTGAAGTGGAATTGATCGTCATATATCGTCCACTTGAGGTCCACTATTCCCCATGAACACAAAAGCTCTACTCTGCGCCGGCCTTCTTGCCGGTGTTCCCGCAGTTGCGTTCGGTTATGGCCGCGTCGGCTTCGGCTTTAACTTTGGATTTCCCCTGTACGATTATCCCGCTCCGACCCGCGTTGTGGTCGTTCAACAGCCGGGCACGACGGAGGTGATGCCCCCCGCTCCCGGTCCGGATTACGTTTGGATCGCCGGCCACTGGGAATGGGATACCGCCGGCAACCGCTGGGTTTGGTATGGCGGCGCATGGATGAGGCCGCCGGCGCCCAACGCCGTTTGGCAGGGAGGCTATTGGTCGCAGCAGGCAAACAGGTGGGTCTGGGTGCCCGCCCACTGGGCGGTTCCAAACCCGCCTCCCCCGGGCGCTTCGATGCCGTCGGCTGCCTCGGGGCCGCCGCAGGCGCCCACGACAGCCCCGTCCGGAGCGGCCGAACCGGTTGACCCGGCCCTGTCGCAGCAGCCGATCATGGTCACCGAAGCCCCGCCACCGCCCATTGCGGAGGAAGTCTATGCGGCACCCGGACCCGATTACGTGTGGGTCGGGGGACTGTGGACCTGGAACGGCGCCTGGGTTTGGGCTCCCGGTCATTACGTGCACGCGCCCCATCCCGGAGCGGTCTGGGTCGGCGGCTCGTGGACTCGAAGCGGCCGCGGTTGGGCCTGGGTCGGCGGACGTTGGCGCTAACCGGCCAACGGGGCGTCCTTTCTTTCCCTACCAGCGGCGGTTCGTCCGCCGCGGCGCCGGCCGCGCTCCGAACTTCGGGCGGCCCCCGTACCGGCCGCCTCCGTCCGGTTGCGCCGGGCGCGCGGCAAAGGCCTTGTAGTTGAATCCAGCCAGGCGCGTCTCCGGGATTTTCTGGCCGATGAAGCGCTGGATATCGCGGATGTTGGCGGCGTCCTCGGGAGTGACCAGGGTGCAGGCGTCGCCCACCGCCTGGGCGCGGCCCGTTCGTCCGATCCGGTGGACGTAGTCCTCCGGATTCTCGGGCACATCGTAGTTGATGACATGCGTGACGCCGGCGACATCGATTCCGCGGGCTGCGATATCGGTCGCCACCATGACCTCGTACCTGCCACCCCGGAACCCCTCGAGCGCCTCAAGCCTCTGATTCTGCGATCGGTTGGCGTGCAACACGGCGACGGAATGGTTGGCCGCGGACAGCTTGCGCGCGATTTTGTCGGCGCCGTGCTTGGTCCGGCTGAACACGAGGACGCAGTCGAAGCCCGCCTGCGCCAGGAGCGCCTGGAGCAGATCGAACTTTTGGTCGAACGACACCGGATAAAGGACGTGATTGACCGACTGAGTGACAGGCCGGTTGACGCCCACCTCGACCCGCTCCGCGTTTCGAAGGGCGAACGAGGCGATGGATTGGATTTCCGGCGGCACCGTGGCGGAGAAAAACAGCGTTTGCCGCGCCTTCGGGCACCGGGAAATGATGTCCTTGACGACCGGCAGAAACCCCATGTCCAGCATGCGGTCGACCTCGTCGAGGACGAGGATGGAGACTGCCGACAAATCCATCGTCCGATCCTGGAGGTAATCCATCAGCCGGCCCGGCGTCGCCGCGACGATGTCAACCCCGCGCGCCAGTTCCTGGCGCTGGCGCCCGTACCCCACTCCGCCAAAGACCGCCAGGGTCCGCAGCTTCGTAAAACGGGCCAGATCGTGAAATGCCGTCTCCACCTGCGCGGCGAGCTCGCGCGTGGGCTCCAGGATGAGCACACGGGGCCTGCCCCGCGCCGCCGCCGGAGGCTTTCCAAGCAGCTGTGAAATAATCGGCAGCGCAAAGGCCGCCGTCTTTCCCGTGCCCGTCTGGGCCGATCCGATCAGATCCCGCCCCGAAAGGATGATCGGGATCGCCCGGAGTTGGATCGGGGTGGGAGTTATATATCCCGCCGCCTGGATTCCGCGAAGCACGGGCTCGGGCAAGTTAAACACTTTGAAGGGCATGTGCAAAAATGATACCGCAGTCCGGGGGATTAGCGAACCTCCTTATCCGAAGAGAATTCGACAAATCCCTCCAATGCATGCATTCTCAGAGGAGGCATGAGCAAACATTCGGCGAGGATTTGGTTTCTGGGTCTATTCGGAATGGCCGCGCTCATGGCCCGTGGGGACGATCTTCCCCCGCTCAATACACCTTCGAGTTCGGCCTATTTCGGAGGCAAGTTCGTCTGGGCCGATCTGTTTACTGCGGACCCGGCTGCGGCATCGCGGTTTTATACTTCGCTCTTCGGGTGGGAGGCGGCGACCCTTTCCCTCACCGGATCCTCCGGCAAGGTGCATTCCTATGTCATCCTTTCGAATTCCGGCCGGCCCGTGGCAGGCATCGCCCTGCGGCCGGCAAGGATGGAGGACGCCGTGCACGGCCGCTGGATCGGATATGTTTCGGTCAAGGACGTGCCCCGGGCGCTCGCGGCCGCGACCGCCGGAGGCGGCCGAGTCCTCTTCCCCGCAAAATCCCTCCCGCAGCAGGGAACGCGGGCGGTGCTCGTCGATCCGGACGGGGCCGAGCTGGGGGTCATGAATTCAAGCTCGGGAGATCCGGCCGAGTATGCGCCCGATCCCGGCGATTGGACCTGGTCGGAGCTGTTCGCCCGGGATCCCGCAAAGGCGGGGCAGTTTTATCAATCGGTGGCCGGTTATGAGGTGCTCCCCGACACGCGCGCCGGCCGCGCCGATTCCTTTGTCCTCGTCAGCGGCGGCTACTCGCGGGCCAGCGTCCTGCCCGTGCCCGACCGGCCCAAGGCGAGGCCCGTGTGGCTGCTGTTCGTTCGCGTCGAGAGCGTCAAGGACACGCTCGCTCGCGTGACCGGCCTCGGCGGCAGGGTCCTGCTCGCGCCCAGCGGCAATCCGGCGGAGTACGACAAGGCGATCATCGCCGACCCGGCCGGAGCGCCGATCGGAATCGTCCAGCTGGATACATCCTCGCCGGCAAAGGAGCAGCCGTGAACAGCTCCAAGACGCCCTTCCGCATCGGGTTCCCGGCGGCCCTCGCCGGCGCGGCGGCCCTGTTCTTTTTCGGTTGCGTCGCAACCGGCGGTGGAGAAGTCGTTGAAACCGTCGGGGACTACGGTTACGTGGGGCCGTGGGTTTATCCCGCTTTCGAGCCCGCCGGTTATGAGGGCGCGAGGCCGCCGTACGAGAAATTCGATCCCAACAGGCACGAGGAGCCCATTGCCGGAGCCGCACGCGGCCCAGGGAACGCGCCCGCTCCGGGCCGCGAGCCCGGACAAGGCCGCGCGCCGGAACCCGTCCGTTCGCCCGCACCGGTCCGCAACAATCCGCGCCCTCCTCCTTCAATTCCGAACCAACCCCGCCCATCGATGGGTGGTGGAGGTGGCGGCGCTCGCTCAGGCGGCGGGGGTGGCGGCGGCGGCTCGCACGGTTCCGGCGGCAGCGGCCGCAAGTAGCCGCTTCCCTACGCTTTCGCCACAAGCGCCGCTTTGACCCGCTCGGGCGTCATCGGAAGTTCGAGCATGCGGACTCCGGTCGCGTCATACAGGGCATTTGCGAGGACCGCCCCCATCAGGATGATTGCGGGCTCGCCTCCGCCCTGCGGCGGAGTGTCGTCGGCATCGAGCAGGACCGTCTCGATCTTCGGGAGCCAGGAGAAGCGGGGCAGCGCGTAGGTGTCGAAATTCGTGTCCCTTAGCGCCCCGTCCTTGAAGTGGATCTCCTCCGTAAGCGCATAGCCCATGCCCATCGTTACGCAGCCCTCCATCTGGAGCTTCGCGCCCGACGGATTGATGACGAGCCCCATCTCCTGGACGCAGAGGACGCGCTTCACGGAAATCTTCCCCTCCTTCGTTCCGACCTCCACCTCGGCGATGCCCGCAACGTAGGAGCCGGCGTCCGAACCGCAGGCGACTCCAAGCCCCCGCCCACTCGGTCCCTTCCCTGCCTTCCAGCCCCAGTGTTCCGCCGCAGCCTGCAACACCCGGATTAGCCGGGCATCCTTCAAGTGGCTCAGGCGGAATTCGATCGGATCGGCCCCCGCCATCGAGGCCAGCTGGTCGATGTGCGACTCACGGGCAAACGCGTTCGTGCTCGAGCCCGGCGCGCGCCAGGCCCCTACGGCGAACGGGTGGATTCCGGGCTGGGCCTGGAAACCGCCCACCGATGAGGTCCGGTGGTGCGCGATGTCATAGAGCTGGGCCGCGCCCCGGTCGCCGGCGAAAAGGACCTCGTAATCCCAGAATGCGATCCGGTTGGCCTTGTCGAGTCCGGATTGGATCTTCACGACGGCGGCCGGCCTGAAGGTGTCGTTGAAGAATTCCTCCTCGCGGGTCCACATGACCTGCACGGGACGTCCGGTCTCCTTCGACAGGCGCGCGGCCTCCACCGCCTGCAGATTGAATGACTTGCCTCCGAATCCTCCGCCCACGGGGGGCGTGATGACGCGCACATTCGCAATCGGCAGGCCAAGCGTGCGCGCGATCTCCTCGCGAGCGGGGAACGGCGTCTGGGTCGAGGCCCAGATGGTCGCCTTTTCCCCCTCCACATTGGCGAGCGCCGTATGGGTTTCCATCGCGGCATGTGCCACATAGGGATTTCGGTAGGTTTGGTCGTAGCGGCGCACGGCCTGCGCGCGCCCCGTCTCGATGTCGCCCCCATGGGCAACCACCCTGGGTTCCCCCTTCGCCTGCTCCAGGTGGTCGTAGATCGTCTTGTCGTCAAGTTTGGACGGCGAGGGCTCGAATTCGGCCCGAAGCTTGCCAAGCGCCTCTTCCGCGATGTCCGGGAATTCGTGCAGGACGGCCACAAGATCGGGCAATTGAACGAACCTGGCGCCCTCGATCTCACGCACGGCCGACGCATCGACCGTCTTCAATTTCGCTCCGTGCGCCGGAACCCGAAGGATGCGCGCGTAGAGCATCCCGGGCAGGCGGAGATCTCCCGAATACTTCGCCTTGCCGGTCACCTTGTCGCGCGAATCGCGGCGAAGCATCGGCTTTCCGACGATCTTGTACTGGCCTGGCGCCTTCACGCCCGGATTCACGGTCAGGCGCCGCTCGATCCTCTTTCCCTGGGTCAGCTGGCCGTAGCTGATCCTGCGGGACGGATCGCCGGAGTCGGCGACGACTCCCTCCCGCACCGTGAGGCGCGCCTCCGGGACCTGCAGGGCCGCGGCAGCCAACCCCAATAGGACGCCCCTTGCCTCCGCCGCGGCCGCCCGGAAAACAAGCCCGAACTGCCGCGTGCTTTGGGAACCGAAGGTTCCCCCGTCAAACGGGCACAACTCCGTGTCGCCCATCACGATCTCGACGTCATCGACCGAGACGTCGAGATCCTCGGCGAGCATCACCGGCAGGGAGGTGATGATTCCCTGGCCCATTTCGATCTTCCCGGTGAAACAGGTGACATGGCCGCTCTCGTCGATGTGCAAAAACGAGTTGAAATCGCCGGTCTGCCTGGGGCGAACCGTGGCCGGGCGCGGCGCCTCGGACTCCTCGGCGCCTGCGACCGGGCCCAGAACGGCCCAAACCATCAGGCCCGTGCCGAAGCGCTTCAGGAATTCGCGGCGGTTGGGCGGCCGCATTTCCGGTTCCAGAACCGCGGATCGGCGCACCGGAACGATCAAGGGATTGGCTTTCATGATGCCTTTCCTCCCTTCATCGCGGGCGCGGCGGCCAGGATCGCATCGACGACCCGCGTATGCGCACCGCAGCGGCAGAGGTTGCCGTCCATGCCCGCGATCACCTCTTCGCGCGTCGGATTCGGATGCCTGACAAGAAAATCATAGGCCGTCAGGATCATGCCCGGGGTGCAAAAGCCGCACTGCAGGGCGTCGTGCGCCATGAAAGCCTCCTGGAGCGGATGCAGTTTTCCGTCCCTGGCCAGGCCTTCGATCGTCGTCACGTCCCTGCCCTCGACCGACTTTACGTCCACCGAGCACGATCGCACGGCCCGGTTGTCCACAAGAACGGTGCATGCGCCGCATTGGAGAATGCCGCAGCCGTATTTGGTGCCGGTCAGTCCGAGGTCGGTGCGCAGGACCCAAAGCAGGGTTCGCTCCGGCGCGACCTCGATGCGCACCGGTTGCTCGTTGAGGCGGAAAGAAACGGTGCCAATCATGGTAGTGGGGCCCGAACCTTGAACCCGGGCTTGGCCCCATCCTGAACCTCGCAAAGAACCCAGGCAATGCAGTTGTTTGGAACCTCCCGGTGGACTCCGCGTCAAAACCCTAGCCATGAGAACGACCTATCTCACCATAGTCGCGGCCGTGGTTCTCAGCGCCATGACGCTTAGGGCCCAGACGCCCCAAACCAGCTCTCCGTCCGATCAGTCCGCTCCTCCCTACCCGCCTCCCCCGCCCCCGCCACCTCCGGCCAGCGCGCCGGTGTATGGCTACGGCTATGGCTGGCAACGCGCAGGCTCGGGACCCGGCATGTCCTTTGCCGGTGCGGTGACCGTGCCCTACGCGTTCAACTGGAACGCCGCCGGAATCAGCGCCGAACTCGGCGGCCTGTGGTCGAACAGCCATTTTTTCGGCGGGGAGGTCAGCACCTATGACGGCGAATCGCAGCGCTACAACGTGTTCAACAACAGCGGATACATCGGGCACTTCTACTCCAGCCAGCAAGTCACGACGCTCCAGCTGGCCTACCGGTATTTCGGCCCGCGGTGGGATGTGGCGTCGTGGGTTCCGGTCTCGCTCTACTTCGGGGTGAGCGGCGGCGGCGGCTACGTCAACTACAGCAATAACCCGGCCGTGTTCGGATTTCGCAACGACGACAGCTGGCACTGGAGCGGCGAGGTGCTCGCCGGGATCCAGTTGAACACCGGCTCCAACTCGGCGTTTCGGGTCGGTTACCGTTACATCGCCGTGAGCGGTGTCTGGCGATTCAGCCAAAGCACGGACATCGACAGCGGCGCGCTCGAGGCCGGCTTTGCATTTCGTTTCTGACGCCGACACAAGTGAGAGTCCAGGGGCGGCGTTCTTGACCGCCTGGAGATTGGGTTTATATTAGCTCCGTGCGCGCAATCCTGGCATCTGCGGCAATCCTGATCGTGGGCGCCTTTGGCATGTTGTGCTGGCAGCAGTCGGAAATCGCCAGCCTCAGCGCGCAATTGAACCGGCAAAGCGCGTCGCCTCAGGATGTCCGGCCCAGGCCCGCGGTCGCGGTTGCCGCCCCCAGGGGGCTGAGCGCCGACGAACGTCGGTTTGTCCTGGATCAGTACCGGGGCGTCCTCGCAAAAATGAATCTTCCGCCAGCGACCAGTTTGCGCCTTCAGGATCTGCTGACCGAACGCATCGCGGCGGCGATGGATGCGCAGGATGCGGCGGCGCGGGACGGGTTTGCCGACGGATCGCCCGAAACGGCCCGCGCCGAGAGCGCTGCAATCGCCCGCGTCGATGAGGAGATCGCAATGCTCATCGGGGCGGAGGCCGACACGCGCTTGAATTGGTATTTGGCCGGATCGCCATCGAGCCCCGCCGTTGCGCCGGCGGCCCCGACGATTGTGGTTAATGTGGAGGCGCCGCCGCCCGCGCCAGTCGAGGTGGATACGGCGGAACAGCCCGCGGACGCCTACGTCTACACGCAGCCCGCGCCTTACATCTACAACTACGGCTATCCTTACACGGGTTATTGGGTCGGCGAAGTTTACTCCCGCCCGTATGTCAGGGAACGCTTTGGCGGCGACAGGGGATATCGCCCCGAGCCCCCCCACCCCGGCAATGGCAGCGGCGGAGTTCGCCTTGGCCGGCGGCCGCGCTGAGCGCGGCCTGAGGGAATCGCTTCCAGCTGGAGACCGTTGGGATCCAGCGACGCATATACGAATGCTTTGACCCAACTCCCGGATCGGATGTGCTGCCCCGATGCAGATCGCCGAACTCAACCACGTCGCCATCCATGTCCGCTCCGTTGAAGCCAGCTGCCGCTTCTACGGCGAAACCCTCGGCCTCCCTGCGCTGCCCCGGCCGGCATTCTCCTTTCCGGGCGCATGGTTTCGGATTGGCCGCAACCAGGAGTTGCACCTGATCGGCGACCGGCTGGCAGCGCCATTCACCGAAAAGACCCGCGGCGGCCATTTCGCGATGCGGGTGGACGACACAGGCGAGGCTATGAAACTGCTGACCGCGAAGGGCGTCGCGTTTCGCAGCCACCGCCGGCCCGACGGAGCCCAGCAGATCTTCATCGAGGATCCCGACGGGCATCAGTTGGAGTTCTTCACGGGCCCGTGATGATCTCGTACAACGTGTTTTTCTCGCCGCGGCCGGGGATCGACGAACAACAGGTGATCGCGTCTGCGAAGCGGCTGCTCGACGAGCTTCGCTCTGCGGGAAAGCTGAATAGTTACCGCATACTGCGCGTTACAGATCCCGCCAGCTTCAAGGAGCTGCCGCGATTTCAGGTGATCATCGATTACCTGTCCAAAGAAGCATTGGAGGAATCTCTGGCATTCATGCGCCAGCCTGGGCGGGTGAAGACCGGTGCGCATGGCGCCATAGTCGAGCTTGTGACTGACTTTAAGGTCAGCTTTACCGCTGACGTCTGAAAGTAGTCGTCCATGTGCGCGGCTGAGGTCAGTCTTGCAGGCGCACTTGCGGGATGGTAGGAGCACGCGCTTGAAGTGGATCCCGTTTCTTGCCAAAGAGAAAGCGCTCTCCATCCGCCGGGAGTTTGGGACGCCTGTTTTCGTGTATGATCAGGGGACCTTGAGGCGTCAGGCTCGTCTCGCCCTCGGCTTTCCCAACGCTTTCGGACTGACGGCCCGTTATGCGATGAAGGCCTGCCCGACCGGCGCCGTGCTAAGGGTGTTGACCGACGCTGGCCTGCATGTGGACGCGAGCAGCGGCCATGAGGTCGAGCGCGCGCTCCGCGCGGGCGTTTCCCCCGAACGGATTCAACTGACGGCGCAAGAGGTGCCCGACAATCTGCAGGCGCTTGTCGAGAGGGGAGTACGCTTCAACGCCTGCTCGGTCGCGCAAATTCACGCCTTTGGAGCACGGTTCCCCGGCGGCCAACTTTCCATCCGCGTCAATCCAGGTCTTGGCTCGGGGCACAGCAATCGGACGAACGTGGGCGGGCCGGCGGCCAGTTTCGGCATCTGGCATGAGCACCTGGACGACGCTCTGGCGGCGGGACAGCGCTATAACCTCAAGTTCACGCGCCTGCACACGCACATTGGATCGGGGAGCGACCCCGGGCTTTGGCAGCGCGTGGCCCTGATGTCGTTGCACACCTGCTTGCGCCTGCCGGATGTGACCGTGCTGAATCTGGGCGGCGGATACAGAGTCGCCAGGGTGCCGGGCGAAGACACGACAGACTTGCGGAAAATTGGCCTTCCCGTCGCCCGGGCGTTTCGGTCCTTCGCGGCAAAACATGGACGGAGGCTGCATCTTGAAGTCGAGCCAGGCGCGTATCTTGTGGCCAATGCGTGCGCTCTGCTCGCCAGCGTCATTGACGTCGTTGATACGGGACGCCGCGGTTACAAGTTTCTGAAGCTGGATGCCGGGATGACCGAGATTCTCAGGCCGAGCATGTACGGAGCGCAGCATCCCATTGAAGTCGTGGCCTCCGGGAGCGGCGGACGAAGGCGGGCGGAGTATGTCTTGGTCGGCCACTGCTGCGAAAGTGGCGACGTGTTCACCCCCGCTCCGGGCAGGCCGGAGGCGTTGCGGGCGCGCTTGCTGCCTGAAACGCGCATTGGCGACCTGGTTGTCATCGGCGGCGCCGGAGCCTATTGTTCGAGCATGTCGGCCAAAAACTACAATTCCTTCCCGGAGGCCGCCGAAGTGATGATCTCCGGGAACGGGTCGGCCCAGCTTATCCGAAAACGCCAAACCCTGGACCAGATCACGCAGAATGAGGTGATGCCGTCCTTTCTGACGGGCCGCGCTTGAAACTGATTTCACCGACCGCGGAGATGCGAAGATTATTGCTGTTCACCGTTTCATTGGCCTCGGGATTCATCGGCGCTCATCTCGCGTGCGCCCAAACCATTGATCGAGACGAATTCGGCATCCAAAAAATGTACGCAGACGCTCCGCCACCGGCCAATAACTGGGTTTTTCACGGCAACCCCAAGGATCCAAGATTCATGGAGCAGTACATCGTGCCGGCGGGGGGCGGTTGGTTCCGCCCGGAAAATCCGACCGAATTGAGAGTCGAAGTCGTTAGCGACACGTCCGCAGACGAGCGGACGATTTCAACCTTCGACGTGGCGAAGGTTTTGGCCAAGGGTTACCTGTATAAGCCGCCTGACAGTCCGGATGGCCGGGGCGATTTTTTAAACATCGAGCAGACGTGGCGTTTCCGGGTGATCAAGATAGGCGCCGGAACCGACAATGGCCAGGCCCATGTCGAGCTGGTCCCCGGAGGTTACGAGCAAACCTCCAGGAAGGATAAAATCGGAAAAGACCGGGCCGTCCCGGCTAGTTGCGAGGCGATGTCCTACCACTTCAATCTGTATCCATCGGACGGCCGCGCCGCGATGGAGAAGGACAGCGACCATGTCAGCGGCTACGCGGTGGACGAGGTCAATCCACTGAAGAGGCGTGCCTTGCCCCCATTCGCGGATGGTCGGGAGATCATTCAAAAGGCTGTCCTCTTTCGCACAGCTGCGGGCATGAAACTGGAAATGTACGTGGATGCGACGGGGCGCGGCGACAGCTTCCGCAAGGTGTTGGAATTCGAAGACCATGGGCAATGGGGGCCTACCCGCGGAGGAAACGCGGAATGCGACTGCGCTCAGAACGTTGTGCTTTCGATGGCCCGGGTCGCCATCGGCTACCGCTGTGACAACATGGTCGACTTCGAATTCAAGGACATGTCGATCCGTTCGATCAATCCAACGAAGCCGCTTCACGCAGCCCCGTAAAGGCGCGGCGCGAGCGCGTCCTGGCGAAGATCGCCTTTTGCAGGCAAGCTCTTAAGTGCTTGAGGCTTAATAGTGGGCCCTGGGGGATTCGAACCCACGACCAAGGGATTATGAGTCCCCTGCTCTAACCGCTGAGCTAAGGGCCCAAAAAAGAACGCGTTGGTAAAGTCACCACAAAACGCCGCTTTTTCATCTCAGGCAGAAGGACCGGGTTCAAGCCCGTTCAGGCGCCCCCTTCCCCGCCCTAATCGCCATTCGGATCCCTAACCCGAAGAAGAGCCAAACCGGGTGGTCTTCTTGAAATAGAAAAGACTTAGGGCAAGGTCCTGCCTAAGAGCCTATCAACCCCTACCATGTCCGCTAATCCCTCAAGTAAAGCGATCTGGACCGGCCGAGTGTTCAGTACACTCGTGATCCTATTCATGCTCATGGATGCCGCGATGAAGTTCGCAAAACCTCCATCGGTTATGAAAGGCACGGTGGAACTCGGCTTTCCAGAATCCACACTTACCTGGATGGCAATCGCTGTGCTCGCGAGCACGATCTTGTACGCCATCCCGCGCACGGCCGTCCTGGGAGCAATCCTGCTCACAGGCTACCTGGGGGGAGCGGTCGCCGCGAACCTGCGGGTGGGCCACTCCCTTTTCGCCGAAACCCTTTCCCCCGTCTACTTCGCCATAATTGTCTGGGCCGGCCTTGGCTTGCGAAATCCCCGCTTGCGCGACGCGGTATTTGCAGGGCTGCATCACTAAGGGGCCTGACTGGAGGGGGAGGAATTCGGCTGGCGGTTGTGCGGAAAAAGAGCCTTGCTCGATGGAGCGCTGATTACCCCTAACAGATGACGGGCCTTGGCGGCTTCCAGCCGTCCTGCCGCGCAGCCGCAATACCCCTTGCTGGACAAAACTTTTCACACTCCCAAACGACAGGCTATCACCATGAGACTCACCCCGCTCGCTCCCATTCTTTTCACGGCATCGGTCCTCGCGGCGCAGACAGCCGACAGCCCTGCGCCAAGCCTTAAGTACTGGCAGACGATCACCATGCCGACCGTCGCGGAAGCCGCCGCCGCCTTCCCCACTCCGCCGCGCGAGTATGGAGCGATCCACTGGGCGATCTGGGGCGGACCCCAGTCGAAGGAAAAGATCCTCGGGGACATCGAGCACATGTACGCCAACGGCACCTATGTGTTCATGATCGACAATTCCGGAGGGATGTCGCCGAAGTACTTCACCCCCGAGTATCTTGATCTGGTCAAGTTCACGATCGCGGAGTGCAAGAAGCGCGGAATGAAGGTGTGGATCGAGGGCGACGCGGGCTACCCAGACGGCTTTGCCGGAGGCATGATCCGCAGCGACTATCCCCAGCTCGGAATGCAGGCGATTGTCGCCGACGCCCACTATTCGATAGCCGCCGGCCAGACCCTGAAAATCCCGGTCCCGCCGGATACGCTTGGAATCCTGGCGTACAACCGCGGTTTGGGGCTTTGCCAGTCGCTGCCCATCCCTGCGGACGGAGTGGTCTCCTGGACGGCCCCGGATCCGGGAAGCTCGGAGCTGGTTTTTGTGCGCCACGTTTATCGCAGTTCGCCGACCCGCTACACCAACCGCGAGGACGGCACGCGCGACAAGGACAGTCTCTACACGGAAATCGACTATCTGGATCCGCAGGCCACCCAAACGTACATTCACCTGATTCTGGACACCTACCAGAAGATCGTCGGCGAGGAGTTCGGGAAGACGATCCTCGGCTTCCGCGGGGATGAGACCGACTATACGGGCTTCATACCGTGGACCCCGAAGCTGCTCGAAACCTTCAAGCAGGAGAAGGGTTACGATCTGCAGCCCTATATCCCCCTGTTTTTCGCGCCAACCCTGACCGAGGACGCGCGGCGGGCGAAGGCGGATTACTGGGATGTCTGGAGCGGGATGTTCCGGGACAATTTCTACAAGCCGCTCGCCGATTGGTGCGCGGCCCGGGGCATGGGGTACATGACCCACCTGAACCATGAGGAGCTGATGATAGACTGGGCGCGGGGAGAGGATCTCGTCCGCAACGAAGGTTCCTTCTTCCGGGACATGCGCTATGTCCAGGTTCCCGGAGTCGACAACCTGAACCAGATCGGTCCGGGCATCGTCGCCGATTTTCCAAAGCTGGCCACCTCCACCGCCCATCTGTTCGGCCACCCGCAGGTCTGGGAAGAGGAAGGCGGCAATCCTTACCAGACGGGGAAATTTATCGCCGATTACAACTACGTTCGCGGAATGAACTTCCTGAACATCCGCGGCCTGAACAATGCGCCCCCCGAAGCCGGCTCGGTGCTGCTCAACCCAGCCGCAGCGATCGCCGGGTACGCCAACCGCGCAAGCTACCTGCTGGCGACCGGGAGGCCGGGGGCCACCGTCGCCCTTTATCACCCGACGGACAACATGTGGTACGGCGACAAGAACTCAGACGATGTCACCGTCCGGCTGGTGACCCAGCTCATGGAGCATCAGATTGACTTCGACCACATCGATTTGGATTCGCTGGTTTCGGTCTGCACGCTGGATGGGGGCGGCTTGAAGAACCTGAGCGGCCAGATATACCGCGCGGTGATCGTCCCGAGTATCACGGAGATCGACAAGCGGATGCTTGAGCGCCTGCGAGACTTTGCCGCCGGCGGCGGCAAGGTCATCTTCGTGGGCCACACCCCGACGATGGTGGTCGACAGGACCTTCCTGCATGCCGAAACCACGGCGCCTGACCTGAGTTTCGCCACACTCGAGCCAAAAGAGGAGCTCACCGACAGCGTCATCGCCGCCCTCCCCGCCCGGGACGTCGTCCTGGACGCTCCCTGCCCGCCTCTCAAGTATATCCGCCGGAATCTGAAGGACGGGGATGTCTATTTCTTCTTCAACGAATCCAATCAGCCCGTGACGCGCACGGCGACCCTCGCCGGCACAGGCGAGGTGCAGGTCTGGGATGCGTCGAGCGGCACGATTCATCCGCTCGCGGCCGTGTCCAAGGCGGACGGAAGCGTCGCCGTGCCTCTCACGCTCGGGCCCCAGGAGACGCGCTTTGTGGTCGTCGGACCGCTACCGGCGGCCGCCGGCAATCCGGCGCCGACGGTATCGTTGAGCCAGACTGTCGCCGATTTGAACGGCGATTGGTCCATCACCCTGGGTGACAAGCAGGTCACCGGCGCCCTCAAACCATGGAGGGAACTGGGAGCTGTTTCGCCCGACGGCGGGGCCTTTGCCGGAATCGCCCATTACAAACAGGATTTCACCGCGCCCGATTCCCTGCCTGCCGGCAAGCGGATCTATCTGGACCTCGGAAATGTGCACGAGATCGCCCGGGTGCACATGAACGGCACCGAGCTCGAGGCGCGCGCATGGCCGCCCTATGTCTGGGACGTGACCTCGGCGATCAAGGGAGGGTCCAACACGATTGAAGTGGAGGTCCAAGGCCCCGCTCCGGGCGGAGGCCGCGGCGGTTTTGGAGGGGGCATGGCCGCTGGCAGGGGCAGGCCCCCGGGCCCGCGACCCGGCGAAACAGCTCCGGTCACGGGCGCTCCGAAGGGCTTTGCCCCGACAGGCGTGCCCACCGGTCTCGGAGGCCAGGAGATCGGCGGTTTTGGCGGCCGCCGGGCCGCATTTGCCCCGGGCGGCCAGCCCGTGCGAACGGAAGCGGCCAAGCCGGAAGACCTTGGCTTGTTCGGCCCGGTGCGCTTGCTCTCCCAATAATCGTCGTCTTCGCCCGCCCAAAACCCGATCCCTCCTATGAACTCCAGAATCAGCCTGGCGGCCCTGGCCTTGCTCGCATTCGGCGCGCGGCCCGCGGCCGCCCTCGACCGGCCGGAAGTCACCTTCAAGGTGTTTCAGTTTCCAGCCGACAAGATACCGCGAATCGACGGCGACCCGAGCGACTGGGACATGGTGCCGGATTCGTACATCATCGACCAGAGCCAATTGCGCGACGACAACGGCGACCACGGCGCGCCGGATCCGAAGACCTTTGCCTTCAAGGTAAAGGTGGGCTGGGTGAAGGGCCTCAACCAGCTCTTCTTCCTCTACCAGGCCACGAAGGGAAAATGGGAATTCTCGTCGCCCGCCCTGCCCGGCGACATCTTTGAGCTGGTTGTGGACGGGGACGCCTCGGGCGGCACGCTGATCTACCCGCCGCGCCAAGTCGCCGGCGAACCTCCTCCGGTCATCGATCCCCGCCTCGACCCGAACGAACAGCATTGGTCCATCGCCGGGGTCCAGGCGCAGAACTACCACATCTTCACGCCTGCGAAGGACAAGGACTGGTGCATGTCTTTCGGGGCGCCCACCTGGGTGAAGGAGCTGCCCTGGGCCAACGCCGCCACGAAGTACGACTTCAACTCGGGCGAGGGCGGCAAGCTGACGCTCGAGTTCTGGGTCACCCCGTTTGACTACGCAGGCGCCGAGGGGCCGCAGCGTTCGGTCCCGTCGGTCCTGACCGAAAACAAGATCATCGGGCTCTCCTTCGCGATCATCGACTTCGGCGATACCCCGGGCGACCGCCACCACTTTTGGAACCTCTCGCGGCACCACACCATGTTCGGCGACGCGGGCTACCTTTGTGCCTTCAAGCTGATGCCTCTTGAACCGCAGTTCGTCCCAGCGATCCAGGCCCAGTGGAGCTGGAGCGTGGTCGACATGGACCGCCACCTGGTCGCCTTCAAGGATCTCTCGGTGGGCAAGATCACCTCCTGGAAATGGGATTTCGGCGATGGCACCACGTCGACAGAGCAAAATCCCATCCATCAATTCAAGCGCGCGAGCGCGATGGCCGTCATTCTCGACGTCACGGGCCCCGCGGGCACGTCGCGCCGCTCCAAAGTTGGCGATATCCAGATGAAGTGAAACCCCCTGCCCCTTTCCGAATACCGACCATGAACATATCCCGCATCGGCTTTGCAGCTCTCGCAGTCCTCGCATTTGGCGCGCGCTCCGCATCCGCCCTCGACCGGCCCGATATCACCTTCAAGATCTTCCAGTTTCCGCCGGACAAGATCCCGCGGGTCGACGGCGATCCGAGCGACTGGGATATCGTGCCGGATTCCTATGTCATCGACGGGAGCCAATTGACCGACATCGAGGAGCCGCACACCCACCCGGACCCCAAGGCCTGCGACGTGAAGGTCAAGGTCGGCTGGGTGAAGGGCCTCAACCGCCTCTACTTTCTCCTCGTGGAGACCAAGCCATCGTGGGATTTCGGCGGGACGGGCCTGCGAAACGACACTTTCGAGGTGGTGGTCGACGGGGACGCCTCCGGCGGCCCCCTCATCGACAAGAGCCACAAGGAATTCTGGACTCCGGAGCACGTCGGGGCCGCGGCCGCCGTGCCCGATGACCGGATCAGCGCCAACGAGGCCCATTGGGCCATCCAGGGGGTGCAGGCGCAGAACTACCACATCTTCACGCCCGCGAAGGACAAGGACTGGTGCATGGCCTGGGACGCGCCAACGTGGATCAAGGAGATGCCGTGGGCCAACGCCGCCACCCGCTATAACTTCCAGCCCGGACAGGGGGGAACGCTGGTCGAGGAATTCTGGATCACCCCCTTCGACTACGCCGGCCCCGAGGGCCCGCAGCGGGCCGTGCCGTCGGTCCTGTACGACAACAAGATCATCGGCCTGTGCTTCGCGGTGATGGAATACGACCCCACCCACACCCATCCAAGCAATCACTCGCACTTTTGGGACCTCTCCCCGCATTTCATGATGTACGGCGACGCATCCGAGCTGTGCGCATTCAAGCTGATGCCGCTGGAGCCGCAGTTCCTGCCGGCCATCGGGGCCCAATGGTCCTGGAAGGTGGTCGACATGGACCGCCGGCTGGTGGCCTTCAAGGACCTTTCGGTCGGCCAAATCACGTCCTGGAAATGGGACTTCGGCGACGGCACGACCTCGACCGAGCAAAATCCCATTCACCAGTACAAGCAGCCCGGCAGCCTGGTTGTCGTGCTGACCGTCGAGGGCCCCGCTGGAACGGCCCACCACTCGAAGGTCTGGGACGTGCAGCTCAAGTAGGCGCCCCGGGATTCGTCGCCCAGGGGGACGGAATCCCGGTCGCTTTCACTCTTTCCCGGCAGGCTGGACGGAGATCTGCCCGCCGTTGTCCGAGCCGTCTTGGAGAAAACGTCCGATCGTCCCGGGCGTCCAATCGCTCGTCAGCACGGTCTCGTCCTGTCCGCGCCGGAGGATGATCGCGTCGCGTGCGGATCCATCGGGCGGAACGACCGCCTTGCCGGTGGCTGCGGATATTCGCGCCGAGTAGGTGAATTCGCCCGGCCTCCGCCACGCCGGGGCCGGATAACGGCCGCCGGAATTGAGCGATCCGGGAAGTTTTTCCACCCCTCCGGAAAGAAAAGTGAGGACGTAGACGTCCCCGTTGTCCGGCGAGAAGAGAACCTGCCGTTCGTCGGGGCTGATTTCAAAGCGGCCGAGCGACGGCGGCAAATCCGCCAATCGCGCCGCCGGAATGAGCGGCACGACCGCCGACTGCGGCTGCGCGCTGAATGCAAACAACTGCTCCCGATTATCTTCGCTAGATTTGAGCGACGGAAGGCGGAGGACCCTCGCCGCGAAAACGATGCGGCCATCGCGGAGGCAGCGCACCCGGTCGGAATCGTCAAAGGGCACGTTCGCCAGATCCTCCCCGTTCTTTGCAGGTGCCATCCGGCCCGACGCATCGCGCACGGTTTGTCTTACCAGGGTTCCCAGGCGGGTTTCGTTCTCTCCGGCCGAAGCGGAGGGACCATGGAGATATACGAGGGAGCGGCTGTCGGGCGTCCAATCCGGACAATCCGCCGTTTGATCCGCGACCAGCACGGGCGGACTCGACGCATTGGTCGGAATTACAAAGGTCTCCCTCAGCCCGCCAGTGACCGCGCCCAGGGTATAGGCGATCGCGGCGCCGTCCGGGCTCGGGCGGATGTCCTTTATTTCAGACAAGCCTTCATAATAGGCTGCCCCGATCGTTATCGCGCCCTTGTCCACCGTCCCAAGCACGAGCGAATGGAGTTGGACGGGCATGTCCCCGACATCCTTCCAATCCTTGCCAAGAAGCTTCTCCAGTTCGCCGCCGTGCCGCTCGCGCAAGAACAGGACCTCTCCAAGAGTATCGCCGTCCTTGATCGACTCGTTTTCCCGGCCCACCTGGTCCAGGGTTTCGCCCGCCTGCAACCTTCGCCAGATCATCTCGGCCTTGACCGCGATCGCGTCTGCCCGCTGTTTGCCCAACGCGGTTGTGAGTTCCGCCGAACTGCGAATCACTCGGGCGCGCGCAAGGGCGAGGCGCCTTGAGTCGCCGAACCAGGCCGCGCGGTAAACGTCCCTGGCCAGCAGCGGCGAGAGGTGTCCGTCCGCGTCGCAAAGATAAAGGCCTCCTCCGGCCGTTCCTGAATTGTCGTTGTCCGCGACGGCAATGACCGCGGCCTGGCTGCCGTCGGGCGACCAAATCAGGCGTTCCTCAAGGCATCCCCCGAGCAGCGAAAGCAGAAGCCCTCCCGGAATCAAAAGGCCGCGGGTTTTTCGCATAATCCGGTTTTGCATCCAAAGCGGCCTGGGTGCACGCCGAGACTTGCCCTTGGTTCCGGCCCTATTGACAGTGGTTCCATGCCTGAAGAAGGGACCGCGCACGATCATTCGAGTTCCAACCGTTACGAGACCGCGTTTCGGCCGCCAGCGTCAAACTGAAGGCCATGGCCACGGTCGACGTTTTTCACATTGTCGGCGCTTTCCTCGCGGCCTTCATCGCCGGGGCCGTCAACTCGGTGGCGGGCGGCGGGACGATGATCACATTCCCGGTGCTGATCGCCCTGGGGCTGCCCCCGATCATTGCAAACACGACGAACACGGTCGGCATCTGGCCCGGATCGGCCGGAAGCCTTTGGGGATTCCGCCGGGAATTGGCGCGCATCCCGGCTGTCATGCGCTGGCTGTTGATTCCGGCACTCATTGGAGGAGCCGTCGGCGCCCTGCTCCTGCGCCTGACTCCCTCGGGCGTGTTCGATTCCCTGGTCCCGTGGCTCATCCTTTTTGCAACCGTCCTCTTCCTCCTCCAGGCTCCGATCCAGAGGAAACTAAAGTCGGCCGAGGCCGCGAGGAGGGCGGGGCCCGGATGGATGGCCGTTGCCGTCCTGGCCCAAGTCGCGGTCGCGATTTACGGCGGCTACTTTGGCGCCGGCATGAGCATCATGATGCTTTCGATCCTCGGCATCATCGGAATGACGGACATTCTGGAGATGAGCGCGATGACGAGCCTCCTCGCGATGTGCATCAACGGAGTCGCGGGGCTCATTTTCATCCGGGCCGGCCTTGTGTTCTGGCCCTACGTCCTGCCGATGGCGGTCGGCGCCGTCGCCGGCGGCTACGGCGCGGCCGGCGTCGCGCGCAAGATCGGCCGGACGGCGGTCCGGCGATTCGTGATTTTCGTCGGCTTCTCGATCGCCATCGTGATGTTTGTCCGGCTGGCCCGGCAGGGCTGAAGCCGCCTTTGGGCAAGGCGCATTCGGCGGCCTGCCGCCGCCGAGGAATCAAGTCCGAAAGATCACCGACTCGCGATTGAACATCCGGACCGCGATCGAGAGGGCGATCGCCGCGTAGACCGACAGGGAAACGAAGATCAGGACGAGGTAATGCCAGTGCCAGACGCCGCTCAGCATTTCCCGGCAGGCAAGCGCGAGATTGAGTATGGGCACCAGGGCATAACCCGCGTTGAGTTCGATTCCGGGCAGCATTCCAATCACCGCGGGGACCAATATCAAAAACATGAACGGCTGCATGTAGGTCAGGGCCTCCCGATGGTTCCTCGCCCAGACCCCCAGCGTTACCAGGACGGCTGAAATGAGGACGGCGACCGGCAGGATGAGGACCAGTACTCCGACCACCCCGGCGGGATCGACATGCGTGAGCCCCAATTGGGCCAGTCCTCCCGCCGCTTTTGGGCCGCTCAATTGGAAACAGAGGAGCATGGACACGCAGGCCATGACCACGGACGCAAGGGCGCTGCTCAAAACCATCAGGAACTTTCCAAGGACGATCTCCGTCCGCGCCAGGGGGCTGCACAGCAGGGTCTCCATCGTGCCGCGCTCCTTCTCTCCGGCCGTGAGATCGATGGCCGGATAGATGGCGCCGACGAAGCAAAGAATGACGATAAAATACGGCACAAGTCCGCCGACGCGGTTTCCGGCGACTTTTTCGGGCGGGGCCACGTTTTCCCGGGCGGTGGTGAAAGGCTTGATCAGCGCCGGCGGGAGGCCCCGGCTCTCGAGGCGCTTGCGGACGATCTCGTCGCCCAGCTTTCGAAAGAATCCGTCGAGCTCGCTGGCCGCGAATCCCGAGCGGATTTCCCCCTCGTAGTTGAAGATCGTGACCTGGCCGCCGGCGCCGTTCCGGACATCGGAATCGAAATGATCGGGAATCCTCACGGCCGCGCGGATTTTCTTGTCGGCGATCAGCTCCTTCCAGTTTTCCGCCGCGGGCTCGATCCGAAGCTTCGGATCGCCCTTCAGCCGGCCCACGATGTCCGGGGAATCCGCCGCGCCCACGATCTGCACCGTGGCCACCTCCGACATCGCCTTCGCCGTGACCGACTGGGTCAGGCGGGCCGTCCCCTGGATCATCAGGGGCATGAACACGAGCGGCACCAGGATCATCGAACGCAGCGTGCGCTTGTCCCGAAGCAGGTCCCGCATCTCCTTGCGGTAGACGACCGAAATGTTCCGGAAGTTCACGCGGGATCCTCCTGTCCGATGATCTTTATGAACACATCCTCCATGTCCTGCCTTCCGGATTTCTGCCTCAGTTCGGCCAGCGTTCCCTCGGCCATCAGCCGCCCTTCATGGATGATGCCGATCCTGTCGCAGAGCTTCTCGACCTCGTGCATCATGTGCGTGGAGTAGATCACGGTCTTGCCCCTCGCCCGGCATTCCCGGACGAAGCGGACGATGGCACGGCTGGTCGTGACATCGAGCCCGAGCGTCGGCTCGTCGAAGATCATGACCGCGGGGTCGTGCACGAGGGTCCGCGCTATCGAGGTCTTCTGCTTCATCCCCGTCGACAGGCCCTCGCAGCGGCGGTCGAGGAACTCGTGCATTTCCAGTTCGGCCGCCAGCCGCTCCAGGCGGACCTTCACCTCGGGGCGGGCGAGCCCGTTCAGTTCGCCGAAGTAGGTGATCATTTCGCGCGCGGTCAGGCGCCCGTACAGGGCTGTGCTTGCGGCGAGGAATCCGACCTGGGTGCGCACCTCTCCCGGTTCGCGCACGATGTCGTGCCCGGCGACGACGGCGGATCCGCCCGTAGGCCTGATCAGGGTCGCCAGGAGCCTCATGACCGTCGTTTTTCCGGCTCCGTTCGCGCCAAGGAGCCCGTAGATCTGGCCCGGCCGCACCTCGAGCGACACCCCGTCGACCGCCCTGATTTCGCCGCGATGCTTGTCGAAAAATGACTTGCTCAGCAGATGGGTGGAGATCACGCGGGGCGGGGTGGAAGCATCCCTGCCAAGTTTCTCCGCGTGGAGGGCGGCTCAGCAATACATTTCGGCGAGCTTCACCGAAACCTCGCGGATTTTTTCCCGGAGGGCGCGCGGCTCGAGGACCTCGGCGGCAGGCCCCCAGCCGAGCACCCATTGCTCGACCTCGGCAAGGGCTCCGAGGCGGAGGCGCAGCTCCAGGCGCCCCCCGGGAAGTTCGCGCATCTCCTGCGATTCGTGCCATTCGCGCTCGCGCACCCGGTCGGCGACTCCCGCGCTGAATACGATCACGACCCGGTGGTTACCATCGCCGCCGAGAACGCCCATCGCATTCGAAAAAAAACGCTCCGGTGAAAAATCCGCCGGTTTGGCAAACCTCTTCCCCGCCAGTGCGGCGCTTTCGATCCGGGGCAGCGCAAAGGTCCGCAATGCGCCCCGTTCGAGATCGAAGCCGACCAGATACCAGAGGTTTTCGCGGTGCGCCAGGTGGTACGGCTGGACGCTGCGCGTGGACCTGTCCGGATCGCCCGGCTTCCGGTAGCGGAAGCTCACCTCCTCCTGGCGCAGCACCGCCCCGCTCAATGTGTTGAAGACCGCCAGGTCCGTCCTGCCGAGTCCGACATTCTTGAACGACACCGCGCTAAGCTCGTCCGCCGGCGAAAATGAAATGCGGTCCTTGAGCCCGGCGGCCAGCTTATCGAACGCGATCTCAAGCTGCCGGTGAAACGGCGTGCCCCGGTACTGCTCGAGCGCCCGGCGGGCGACGAGGAGGGCGACGAGCTCGCCCTCCGTCACCTGCACGGTCGGGAATGCGTTCACCGGCTGGGTGTACCGGTAGGACTGGATCGCGGAGTCGAACTCGATTGGGAGGTCCAGCCTGTCGCGCATGAAGGCGATATCCCGCAGGACCGTCTTGCGGCAGACTTCCAGCTCCTTTTTCAGCCTGCTGCAGTTGACCAGCGTGTTGCGGCGGAGGATCTCGTGGATCCGCAGCATTCTTTCGAGCGGGGGCCGGGAGAGCTGGACTCGCGGATTCATGCGAAAAGTGTGCGGATTTCTTAGCCTGGGACAAGTAATGTCCCACCCGGTCGCCTAGAGTGCGCCCATGAAATCCGCATCCCGATTCCCCATCGCCTCTCCCGTTGAGCTCAAATGGTCGCATTACGGGGTTCCGCATCGCGTGACCACGTGGCCCGAAGTGCGGTTCGAGCGCCTGTCGGAATCGGGCTGGCTGGAGGAATCGCCGAGCCCGGAAGCCTGCGCTTCGGCCGCGGCCTGCCTCGATGGCGCCTCCTGGTGGCGCTACCTCGATTTCGTTCCCGCCACCGTTCGCGAATTCCTCGACCAATTCGACTTTGGGCGGCTTGAAGCGCTCCTGGTCATCGGCCGCTGTCCCGGGCTTCTCGGCGACCTGTGCGAATCCCCGGCCCTGACCCCGTTTGTCGCCTGCCACGCGAGCTTGCGCGGCGTGACGCTTCCCTGCTGGGAGGAACTGTGCGCCATCCATGAGCGAAGCGGAGTCTTCGGGGTCCTCGAGTGGCTCGGGTTGCCGGCATCGCGGCAGACCCTGGCGATTTTGAGGCAAATCGGCGTTCCGGACCTTCCGCGGAGATTTCTTGAGCCCATCCGGGCGCTTCTGTGGGAGCCGGACGCCATCATCGATTTAAAGGCGAATCCGATCACAACCGGCCGGGAGCTGGCGCTCTTCTGCCATCGGCGCGCAGCATAAGCCCGGCCCGGGCGGCCGGGATGTGAGTATCCTGGCAACAACGCTGTGAATATGCGGTGAGCCGGGATGTGAACCGGTTTTCATTCCAAAGACCGCCTTCTTCGTGCTCAATCGTCGGGCGGGGCGCTCTCCCGCTCCAATTCCCCATGATTGAAAAAGTTCTGGTGGTCCCCCGCGAGTCGATCAAGGAGTCCCTGAAGCAGGGCTTCTTCGAAGCCGACGGTTCCGACCTGCTCGGCGCGGTCGGCCGGCTGGCCGTTTTCCTGGACCGGCCGCTCGCCGAGCAGGACCCCTCCCACAAGCAGATCATCCCCTATATCGCCATCACGCATGGCGGCCGCTTCCTGGCCTACCGGCGCACCGCGAACCAGGGGGAGAGCCGGCTGCACAACAAGCTTTCGCTCGGCTTTGGCGGACACATCAACGACGGCGACGGCCCGGGCGGCAGCACGAACCTGATCCTCACCGCGATGGTCCGCGAACTGAACGAGGAGGTCTTTGTGCCGAGCATCCGGCGGCTGAGCATCGTCGGGTTCATCAACGACGATTCCAACCCCGTCGGACAGGTGCACCTGGGAGTGGCCGTCCTGGTCGAACTCGCCAACGACCGATTTTCCGTGAACGAACCGGACAAGATCGAGGCCTTCTGGTGCGGCCGCGAAGAGATTGCGGAGGCGTTGCCCAGGCTCGAGTCCTGGTCCCAACTGCTCTGGTCCCAGTACCTGTCCCGCGCCCCCTAGCCGGCGCGGGCGAAGATCCCATGCCGAAGGATCACTTCGACGATTCGTCGACGACCTTGTAGCTGAACTCTCCGCCGTGCCACACGCGCACAAGGACCTTCGGGCCCTTGATTTCGGCGCTCAGCTTGACCGCTTCGTCGGCGTTGTGCACCGGCTTGCGGTCGAGGTCCAGGATGACGTCGCCCTTGTTCAGGCCCGCCTTCGCCGAGGCGCTGTCCGGATCGACGTCGGTGATCACCGCCCCCTTCATGTCCTGCGGAATTTCCAGCTGATCGCGGATGTCGGAGGTGATGTCGCCAACGGTGACTCCGTTGAGGACCCCCTCGTCCTTGTTTTCAGAACCGGTGCGATCGTTATCGGCCAGATTCAGGGTTGAGCGGTCTCCGAGCTTCACGCTCACCGTGGAGGTCTTTCCATCCCGCACATACTCGAGGCTGACGCTCGTTCCGGGGGCCATTTGGATCACCGCCAGGCGGAACGCGCCGGGATCATCGATCGGCTTTCCATTCAGCTTCGTGATCACGTCCCCGCTCTTGATCCCCGCCTTGTCCGCCGGGGTGTCTGGATCCACGTCCGTGACCAATGCGCCCCGGGTCGTCACCCCGAGCTGCTCGGCCACGTCGGGCTTGATCTCGCCAAGACGGACTCCGATGTATCCGTGCGCCACTTTCCCGTTGGTCACCAGTTGATTCACGACCGAGCGCACGATGTCGACGGGGATCGCGAATCCGACCCCGTTCGAGCCGCCCATTCCGCCGCTTCCGCTGACGATCGCCGTGTTGATCCCCACGACCCGCCCTTTCGTGTCGAGAAGGGCGCCGCCGGAATTGCCCGGATTGATGGGCGCATCCGTCTGAATGAAGTCTTCGAGGGTTTCAATTCCCATGCCGCTGCGCCCGAGGGCGCTCACGATTCCGTGCGTGACCGTCAGGCCGACGCCAAACGGATCGCCTATCGCGAGGACGACATCGCCCACCTGCAGCTGATCGCTGTCGCCGAGGGTCGCCGCTGGCAGGCCGGTGGCGTCGACCTTCAATACGGCGATATCCGCATCCGCATCGCGGCCTATGACCGTCGCCTTGAGCTCCCTCTCGGGTTTGCCGAATGTGACTTGGATGTCGTCGGCGCCGTCCACGACGTGGTTGTTTGTGACGATATAGCCGTCCGAGCTGACGATGATTCCGGATCCGAGACTCTGTTCCAGGCGGCTTTGGGGAAGGCCGCCGCCGCCCTGGCCCGGGACGCCGAAGAAGTGCCGAAACATCGGGTCGTTGAAAAACTGCGGCATCTGCGTCTTCACCCTCTTGCTGGAGTTGATGTACACGATGCTGGCGGACGCTTTCTTCACGATCGAGGCATAGCTCACCTTCTCCACCGCATCGCGGTCGATGGGCGTCGCGTCGACGTTCAGGTTTAGGGGCGGATGATCCGGAGCCTTGTCCTTATCCTTGGCCCAAACCGCTGGCCCGCCGCCGCTGGCGAGCACCAACATGGTGACAATCAATGGGATTCGTGAAGCCGGCTTTGAGATCATAGCGTGCTATGACATGCCCCAATACTCCGGGTTTCGCAACTTCGGAAAGGCTAATTTGTTTTATTGGCTCCTCCGGTCCGGCGCGCGGCCAATCCGTGGGTTGACCCCCCGGCGAAGAGTTCATTCACTCGCCCTTCTTACACGCAAAGCCCGTCCCGAATTTGTCCCATGGCCAATCCCTCCAAACCTCCCGATCTTATGGAAGCCATTGTCTCGCTGTGCAAAAGGCGGGGTTTCGTCTTCCCGTCGTCGGAGATTTACGGCGGCCTCAACGGGTTTTTCGATTACGGGCCCCTCGGGGCGGAATTGAAGAAGAACATCCGCGATTGCTGGTGGAACGACATGGTCCGCCGAAGGGATGACATCGTCGGCATTGAAAGTTCGATCATCATGCATCCCAGGGTCTGGCAGGCCTCCGGGCATGTCGCGGGCTTCACGGACCCAATGGTCGATTGCAAGGTGAGTAAACAGAGATATCGGGCGGACCAACTGTTTTGGGCGTGCGTATCTGTAGAAGTCGACCAGCCAACTCCGATTGGGGAACTTCCTTTGCCTGAATTTCCAAGTGTCTCGCTTGGCGGGAATCCGGAAAAATTTTCGACGATCATTGGTTACGTCTCAGCAATCGAGAGCGAGCGAACAAACGAAGAACTCCACGAAAAAGCTGAATCCCTGAAGAGAAAGAGGAGCTTTCGAGGAATACTGCGCCCGTTGACGATCAACGACTTCACGGTCGCGTCTGAGCGGGATATCCCTCACATCCCCTCCCCCGCGACCGGCGAACCCGGGAGCCTGACCCCGCCGCGGGCCTTCAACATGATGTTCGAGACCTACGTCGGCGCCCTGCGCGACGACTCGGCCCTCTCGTACCTGCGGCCGGAGACGGCCCAGGGCATGTTCGCCGATTTCAAGGCGGTCGTCGACACCGGGCGCGTCAAGCTCCCCTTCGGGATCGCCCAGATCGGAAAGAGCTTCCGCAACGAGATCACGCCCCGCAATTTCATCTTCCGCTCCCGCGAGTTCGAGCAGATGGAGATGGAGTATTTCATCCACGAGGACGCGGATTGGGCGACCTGCCACCGCGAGTGGATCGACTGGTGCCTCGGCTGGCTCGCCTCGATCGGGATCCCGAAGTCGCACCTGTCCGAATACAACCACCCGAAGGAGAAGCTCGCCTTTTACTCGAAGGGGACGACCGACATCATGTTTCGCTACCCCTTCGGCGTGCAGGAACTGTGGGGGATCGCCGCGCGCGGCAACTACGACCTGACCCAGCACGCGAACGCCTCCGGCGTCCCGCAGATGATCTTCGACGAGGCGACGAAGAAGCGGTTCACCCCGCACGTCATCGAACCGGCCGTCGGCGTGGATCGCATTTTTCTCGCGGTCCTGTGCGCCGGCTACGCCGAGGACGAGGCGCCGGACGAAAAGGGCAGGCTCGAGAAGCGCACGGTCCTTCACTTCAGCCCGCGGATCGCCCCCGTCAAGGTGGCCGTCCTCCCCCTGGTCAAGAACAAGCCCGAACTCGTCAAGCGCGCGGAGGAACTCCATGCGCGGCTGAAGCGGCGCTACGCCGTGTTTTACGACGAGGGCGGCGCGATCGGACGCCGGTACCGCCGCCAGGACGAAATCGGCACGCCCTGGTGCGTGACGATCGATTTCGAGACGATCGAGAAGGACGGCACCTTCACGCTCCGCGAGCGCGATTCGATGGCGCAGAAGCGGATCAACGAGGCGGAGTTGTTCGCGCTGCTCGAAAAGGAAGTGTACTAGGCGCCCGGGCCGCGGACGACGCGGCCGGGCAAAAGTTTCGCCGAAGGCGCGAAATTTCGCGTTTTTATTGCCCTGGCCCCTGGAAACCGGGCGGCGGGCCCGGCGTCATGGGATTGCAACCAGCAATCCTTCTCATGAAAAACGACCTCTATTTCAAATTCATCGCCCTGATCATCGTCGCGGGCTTCGTCTGCGCCTTCCTCAGCAACACGTCATTCGACCACATCCACTTCCCCGGCAGCCATGCGCTCGGAACCGGGGGGGCGGTCACCTGGCACGCGATCAAGGGGGCCGTCAGGGCCGTCCTTGCGCGCGCATAGGCGCCGCGCCGTCACTGGTAGCGCGCGCTCCGGCCGAGATAGTTCAGCATCCAGATTTCCTTCCAGACGCGGTATCGTCCGGCCTGCGTGATCTTGCCCAGTTCCTCGCGGTCGGTCTGGCGGTGGAGGAATCCCAGCTCCGTGTTGAGCCTGTCCAGCTCCCGCTGCGTCGTGTTCAGCTCCGCCGCCGGGTCCGCCGTCAGATGGGCGGGCTGGCCTGCGGCGGCCAGGCGCGCCTGGTGCAGGGCGATGAGACGCGGCAGCGAACGGCGCCAGGGCTTTCGCACGACGTACCAGTTCTCCGGGTAAAAGCCCGCGAACGGGGTGTAGTGGTTGTCCGTCACGATCCACCGTCCGTCGGCCGTTACGGACGTCAGGGCGTAGCAGACGACGATCGTTCCGTTGAACTGCGGCAGGAAGGTGATCTGCACCCGGACGGTCGCGCCCTCGTCCTGGTAGATGGATACGCGAAGGTAGATTCCGCCCCCGACCTCGGCCTTCAGGGCCTGGACCTGGCGGAATCCCTGCCTTCGCAGCCAGTCCCGAATCTTGAGGAAGCGCGGCTGGACCGGCCATTCCTCGCCGCTCTGGTTCACCACGTACCGCGGAAAAAGCGGCATCGGGCTGACGCTCAGCGCGGAAATCGCAAGCCAGTTGTAAAGCGTCTCGCCGAGAAACCAGAGGAGAAAGAACGCCGCGGCCAGCATCCAGTACGGGCGGTTGATCAGGGCGAAGCTCCGGCAGATGAGCGCGGCGCCGAATGCGAATCCAAGCCAGCGCATCCAGCGGTCCAGGATCGCAAGCACGGGCGAACCCACGCGCTGGTTGACCTGAACGATGACCAGCGAGACACCGATGATTGCCAGTATGAAATAGGATGGGTCCACGCGCCTGCCGCTGCCTTCCCGGCGAATCAACTTAGCCGCACGGGCATGATCACGCAAATGAAGTTGTCCAGGGTCTTGAACACGCCCGGACTTACGTCATCCTTCAGTTCGAAGAACACCTCGTCCTTGGTCAGCGCGCGCAAGGGATCCATGAGGAAGGCGGGGTTGAAGGCCACCTGCAGGTCCGGGCCGCTGTAGCCGATCGCCATCGATTCGTGCGCTTCTCCGAAATCGGGGCTTTGGGCCGTGATCTCAAGGAGGTTGCTGGACAGCTTGATCCGCACCGAATTCGACTTTTCCGAGCACACGAGCGCCGAGCGATGCACGCATTCGAGGAACAGCTCCCGCTCGAGCTTGATGCGCTGGTGCGTTTCCTTCGGGATGACCTGCTGGTAGTTCGGGTAGCTGCCCTCGACGACCTTCGAGTACAGGTAGACGCTGTCGATCAGCCCGCTCGTGTCCTTGCCGGTCGCGATCTGGAATGAGCAGCGCCGGTCGCTGAA
>JBEKAO010000036.1:0-34158 GCA_050015855.1 Opitutaceae bacterium
GCAGCACCTCCCAAACCCTCTTGATCCGGGCCGTCGGTCCGGGGCTGGCGGCGGGCAATCCGGCGCTGAACGGCCTGAATTTGGTCACGCCCACGCTGACCCTGTTTGACTCAACTGGAGCCGTCATAGGCACGAATACCGGATGGGGCACCGCCCCGGTTCGAGGCAACTCGACGGTCGCTGCCGGGATTCAGCCGGCGACCACCGCGATCATGAACGGAGTCTACGCTTCTCCCATCGCCGCAGGTTCCGCTGATTGCGCCATGGTCGTCACCCTTCCTGGCAACGCCGGTTACACCGCTCAGGTGAACGGCGCTGGCTCGACGACCGGCATCGCCTTGGTCGAGGTTTATAACGTGCCGTAACCCTCAGCAAACGGCTGCGGCGGCCCAATATTTCCCGATTTGCGCAGGAACGCATTTTCGGGATTTGGCTTATGGGTTCCGCCACTCGACCCGTCCAAAACCACTGCGGCCCAGGAGCGTGTAGACCAGGCTGAAGGTTCCCTCCGACTGGTTCGTGTCGTTGTGGTACTGGTAGTGGGCATGGCGGTTCGATTCCACGAATTGAATCCCGATCGCCTGTCGATCGACCACCCGGAAGGTAAGGCCGATGTCCCCCCTGAAGATCTGCTCGGAACCCTTTGCGTCGTCGGAGCCTGTGCCGCTGACATAATACTCCCGCCCCGTCAGGTCCATCATGACCCGTTTGCCGAAGATGGCGCGCAAGGCGAGCAAGCCCTGAGGGGCGATGCCGTAGTGATAGTCGCGCTGTCCATCCGGAATTGGAATCGTGCCTGCGCCGGCGAAGCCGACACCGGCCAAAGCCGTGCCCTGGAGGGCCACCTCGCGCGAGAGCCACCATTGCCCTGTGGTCCCGTATGAGAGGGTCGACGAGGAGACGCGAAAGATGCTTGGGGCGACGTAGTCGTAGCTGCCGTAAAGGCCCTGGATTCCGCGGAAATTCGGCCCCAGGTCGTAGTCGCTTCCGTACAGAAGTCCGCGGATCATGATGTCCTCTATCAGGTTTTTCAGGTTGGCCTGCCCTGCGAATTCGAAGGAAAAGTAATCGAAGGGCCGGTTGTACTCATAATTGTTTTTGCCCGGAAGGCCGTACTCCATGGTAAAATCGATGATTCCTTCCTGTCGCGCGACCGGGTTGGACACGCCCTGGTTGGTGACGTTTGCGTCCACTTCGGCGCCGAAGCGCAATCTCATGAAGGTTGCCGGGTCATAGCTCGGGAACACCGCCTTGAATCGGTCGCCGAACACCAGGCGATTGAAGCCGGTCGGAGGCGAGAGGGCCGCCGCGCCCAACTCGCGCCACGTCCCCGGATGTTCCCCGCCGCCCTCCAACAGGAGGCTGGCCATCCGAAACAGCGATTAACCCAGGAAGGCTCCGGCTATGCCCGTCGCCACCTGGTCGTTGATCGAGGGCAGGTCGGTTTCCCCGGCCATTTTCCAGATGAAGCTGCCCACGTTGTTATAGACGAGCGATTGCCAGAAGGGGACTCCGCTCGACCGCGCAAATGCGAACATGGTCGCGCCCTGGTAGGGATGGCCGAATTGATTCATGCCGAACGGGTCCGTGTCGAAAACCCAGTGCTGTTCGTGAAGGAACGTCCACGTGCTTTTAAACGTCGAATTGTAGGCGTCGTGCGGCATCGTTATCCGGTCAACGATGCTGAGCGCGGCGAGAAACCCGGGCACCTCGGCGGCCGGGACCAAGTAGCTCGCTCCATCGCCGGTCTTCCAGTTCAGCGCGCCGTCGCTTTCCACGGACGTTGTCACGGTTGGGGCCGGGACGGGCGGGATTGTTATCTGGGCCTGGACGCACGCCCCTGCGGCGGAGAACAGGAGCGCCGCGGCTGTGCGGCTGGACGAAAGGAGGGCCGGCCGAAACCGAGTGGACAGGGCGACGGAAAAACGCATGGTGCTCGGATCGATGTTCCCGCCGAGCATAATGCCCTTGCGGCAGCGTCACCATGGGGTGTTCCCCTAATCCGGTTAGACGCTCGCAACGGGATGTCACCCCGGGTTGGATCCCGGCTTTTCGGGCGGACCGGCGGAGGGACAGCCGCCGCACAGGTGCCGGAACCGCCGATCAAAATGATTTGAAAAACACGAGGCCCGCACCACCGCCAGTGGCGCGGGGACTCCAACTCAGTTTCTTCGGACTGGGCGGCCCATTGTGGCGATGCACAACAGCGCGGGCGACCGACCAGCCCAGAAGAGCGCCGGCCACCACATCGCTCGTGTAATGGGCATCTTGCTCGATCCGGGCGTAGCCGACCAACCCGGCTCCGCCGTAGCAGAGGGTCTGGACCCACCACGCGGGGTAATTTTCCGCGATGACCGTCGCGACCGCAAATGCCTGGGAGGCATGGCCGGACGGAAATGATTGATTGCCGCTGAACGGCCTGAAATCGAAGGCGCCTGCGCCCGCACCCGGCCGCACCCGGCCGACGGCGTATTTTACCGATGTGCAGATCAAGCCGGGACCGATGATGCTCGCTGTCAATGCGTCCATTGCGGTGTTCTTCGCGGTCGTGTCGCCTCCGGCCTCGCCCCAGATTCCGAAGGCTCCGATGACCCCGAACGACCACGCGGACCCGAGATTCTGATACTGCTTGAAGAATCGGTCTTCGCCCGCCGTTCGGTGCGCCTGCACATTATCCTTTATTGTGCTGTCCAACGCGGCGGAAGCGCCGATGCCGGCAGCGGCAAGACCTGCGTACATCCAGTCCTCCTGGTCCCAGCGCGCAGGCGCGGTGAGCACGGCGCCGGTGTCGCTCCACAAAAGCTGGAGGTAGCCGGCGGTCCAAAGATGGTCGGGTCGGATTCCGTCCAAATTCGATGGCGCGACGGCTCTGCCCGCGTCGGCATTGGCGGGGAGGCTCACGGTCATCTGCGCTTGCGACACGGCCAAGGGAAATGCGGCGAGTGAACAGGCCTTGATTAGGAAGCGCGCTTTTGGGAATAGGGGGGTCATCAATCTGCCTGCACCCTTGATGACTTGGTTTATGCGCTTGTCCATTCGATTGGGTGGCGATTTACGCCAGTTGATGCCGCTGGGTAGACCGACACCTCATGGTGCCTGTTCCACCGGGCCGCGAGGCGCCGTTCGGCTCTTTACGTGCGCAGTCGGATCCGGCAGTTTTCTGGCAGCGTCCTTTCGACCATGAAAACAGACATCAAGGCAAAGGTGATTCCACAGATTCGGGCTCGAGTCGCCGAGCGGAGCGAAACAATCGTCCGCTTCATGCGGGAGCTTTGCGCAATACCCAGCGTGATGGGCCGGATCGGGGATGTGGGGAAGCGCGTCATCGAAGAGATGCGGCTCCTGGGCTTCACCGATTCCCGCTTTGACCGCATGGGCAACGTCATTGGCCGGATGGGGCATGGAAGGAAGATCCTCCTGTACGATTCCCATATAGACACGGTCGACGTTGGGGACAGGTCCGCCTGGGGCTGGGACCCGTTCAAGGGCAAGGTCGAGGACGGCATCCTTTACGCCCGCGGCGCCGGCGATGAGAAGCAGTCCACGCCGGGAATGCTGCACGGAATCGCCCTGGCCGCGGAGCTGGGACTCCTGGACGATTTCACGGTTTATTACTTCGGCAACATGGAGGAGGACTGCGACGGACTCGCCTGCCAGGCGCTGGTGGAGCGCGAGGGCCTGAAGCCGGACCTGGTCGTGGTCGGAGAGCCGACCGAAATGAACGTGTACCGCGGCCACAAGGGGCGGGTTGAATTGAAAGTGGTCGCTAAGGGGCGTTCGATTCACGCCGCCTCGAATCAGCTCGGCGACAATGCGATCTACAAGCTGCTGCCGACCATCGCGGGCATCGAGCAGCTCAACGACCGCCTGGCCGTCGATCCGTTCCTTGGACAGGGCAGGATCACCGTGAGCAGGATCGAGTGCCAGACGCCGTCGATCAACGCCGTGCCCGACGAGTGCACAATCACGATCGACCGCCGATTGACCTTCGGGGAGACGAAGGAGGAGGCCATCTCCCAGGTGCAGGCTCTCATCTCCCCAAAGGAGCGCGGCGCGATCCGGGTGGAAATGCTCCACTACGACACGCCGAGCTACACCGGCTTTGTCTACCCTGTGGAGAAATACTTTCCCGCCTGGGCGCTATCCGAAGACCATCCATTCGTTCAAGCGGGCTTGAAGACGGCACAGATGCTTTGGGGCGGCGCGCCGAAGAGCGGAAAGCTGAACTTTTCGACCAATGGCACGTACTGGATGGGCAAGGCCGGCATCCCCACGATCATCTTCGCAGCCGGCAACGAAACGACCGCCCACGGGGTGCTGGACCAGGTCCCGCTGGCAGACCTTGTGCGGGCGACGGAGTTTTATGCCCTGCTGCCGGCGCTGATCTGAGGCGGGCCGCGGCGGTCGGGTTTTAGGAACCGACCTTGACCTCGACCTTCCCCGCCGCGGCCAGTCCCAGGACGCAAACGCGGTCGGACAGCTCGCATTCGACAACGCCGCCCACCTTGTCTCGCTTCCGCAATCTGACCCTCGTCCCGGGCTTCAGGCCGTTGTCTTGGATGAAAGTGAGGAATCCAGGGCTCTGATCGAGTATATGCTCGACCCGCAGCGGCTTTCCGACGGCACACGTCGCCAGGGTCTGGCCTCTGCTGCGCTCGAACTGCGGGGAATTGAGCCGCGGGATCAAGTCGCCGTGCGGGTCGACCGCCGGATGGCCAAGATAATCGTCGATCAGGGAAAGAACCCGCTCGGAGATCGAATGTTCCAGCGACTCGGCTTCCTGATCGACCTCAGCCCAGTCCATCTCCAGGACCTGAACCAGAAAAGTCTCCACCAGCCGGTGCTTGCGCACCACGACCAGGGCGGCCTTCCGGCCCTCGGGAGTCAGGCGCACTCCCTCGCGGGAATGGTATTCAAGGAGGCCCTGGGCCGCCAGCGACTTGACCATCGTCGTAATCGTTCCGGAGGTGACGCCCAAGGCCTTGGCAATCGCTCCCGTCGCGACAACTCCGTCGGCGCCCGCGGATCGGGCCAGGATCGCCTTCAAGTAGTTCTCGGCCGTGCTGGTCGGCATCTTTCGGAAGGACAATCCAAGATCGGTTCCAAGGCGACCGCAAAATTGTTTTTGACTATTCAAACTATTATTTTTTATTAATCATCTTAATGATATTTAGTAGTCAAGAACCGATGCAATCGCCGGGCGCAGAGGGAATGCCTGCGGACATCACCGTGGGGCACGGCAAGCGCGCCGCCAGCCGTCATTGCCGGGCCGTCAGCTGAATCTTCATGAGGCGAATTCCTGGCGATCCGAATTTCCACGTGCCGTTCCGGCAAAGACATCCCATTCCGCCGGCTGTTTTTGCAGCGGTCATCGGTGCCCTGCTTACGGGCACCGTGACGCCATTTGCAAGGGCACAGGTTTCACCCGGTTCATCCCAGCCGACGACGAGCGCCCCGGCGCCGGGCGATTCGGGCGCAACCAGCGCTCCGTCTGACGGGACAGCGGCGAACGCCCCGGTCAGGCTTGAGGCCTTTACCGTCACATCCGATCTCGATATGGCGCGGGAGGGAATCGCGCCCAGTCTGGGGGCCGTGTCGTATTCAATCGGTGCAATTCAGATCCAGACAATGGGTCAGGGCGAAAGCTCGTCCTTTCAACAGGTCATTTTGCAGGCGCCGGGGGTCGTGCAGGAGGAATTCGGGGAGATCCATGTGCGCGGCGATCACGGCGACGTGCAATATCGCGTCAACGGCGTTTCCCTGCCGGAGAGCCTCAATGGCTTCGGGCAGGAAGTCGATACCCACCTGATCCAGTCGGTCACTCTGCTCACCGGAACCCTGCCGGCCCAGTTTGGGGACCGCACCGCCGGAATCGTTGACGTCACCACCAAGACGGGCTCCCAACTCAATGGCGCCGAGATTTCGCTCTACGGCGGCAGTTACGACACCTTCAATCCCTGCCTCCAATGGGGCGGAGTTGCGGGAAATACAGATTACTTTTTCGCCGTTTCCTGTCTTCACGACGATCATGGCATCGACAACACGACGCCAAGCCCCGATCCGCTGCATGATGTGACGGACCAGGAAAAGTTTTTTGGCTACGTATCCCATCGACTCGACAAGACCAGCCGGCTGACGTTGCTCTTGAGCAGTTCCGATGCGTTCTTTCAAATTCCCGACACGGCGGGGGTTGAACCAGTCTATCAATTGGCGAACAGCCCCCCGGGCGACCCGGCGGCGGCCAATAATCACCAGTTTGAGCAGAATTATTACCTGGTCCTCTCCTATCAGAAATCCGCGGGCGATCTTTCCTTCCAAGTGTCCGCCTTAACCCGATATACGGACATCCATTTTACCCCAGACCTCGTGCAAGGCCTTCTTTTGGGCGGCGACGCGGCCGACGTGGATAACAGCGACCTCGCGAACGGCCTGCAAGCGGACGCATCCTACAAGTTGGGCGGCGGCCACACCGTCCGAGCCGGGCTGCTCGCCACGCACGACCTCGAACGGCTCGATACAACGTCCGCCGTCTTTCCCTCCAGCTCCCAATTCACGGCCAGCCCAGCCGATGACACACTTCCCGTGAGCGGCGGCCCGCCGCCCCTGCCCGCAAACCCGCCGCAATCGTCCCTCACTCCGATCACGATAATCGACAATGGGGGAAACAGCGGGTTGACCGCCGGCCTTTACCTTCAGGACGAATGGCAGTTGAGCGACCACCTGACCCTGAACTACGGCATCCGATACGACCATTTTGACGTTTCTTTTGATGACGAGCAGCAGTTCAGTCCGCGGGCCAATCTGGTCTGGAGAATTGACGACGCCACCTCGATGCACGCCGGCTACGCGCGCTATTTCATGCCGCCCACGCTGCAATTCGTTCCGCTGTCCACCGTCAAAACGTTCGAATACACGACCGACGCCCCATTCAACGGGGAAGACGATCCGCCAAAAGTAGAGCGCGATGACTACTTTGACCTGGGCCTATCGCGGCAAATCACGCCAAGTTTGCAGATCACAGGGGACACGTTCTGCAAGCTGGCCAGAAACCTGATGGACGACGGCCAGTTTGGCACCGCGGTCATCCTGAACAATTTCAATTACACATCCGGCACGGTTTATGGCGCTGAGTTCGGAGGCGCCTTCAAACAGGGGTCGCTGGCCGCTTACGCCAATTTTTCCTATGTCCAGACCTGGGCGCGCAATTTCGATTCGGTCGAAAATGAATTTCCGACGAACGAGATGGCGTACTTGGCGGCAAATGCCATCCAACTGGACCACCAGGGGAAATACACGGCCTCCGGCGGCGTGTCCTATGTTTTTCTCAAGGACACCCAGCTCCATTCCGATTTTCTTTATGGCAACGGTCTGCGCGCCGGCTTTGCGAATCTTGAGAAGCTTCCCCAGTATTGGACGGACAATGTCGGCGCGGAGCACGTCTGGCATTTGCATTCCAAGGGCATCAAGGAATTGAGGCTGCGCTTCGACTGCATCAATCTTTTCAACGAGATTGTTGAAATCCGAAATGGCTCCGGCATCGGAATTGCCGCTCCAGCCTACGGCCCGCGCCGCGGCTTTTACTCCGGGCTCAGTGCGGCTTTCTGACGACGCGCCAACTGCGACGCGGCCGCGCCGCTGAAAGTGGTGATAAGCGGCATCGGGCAGCAGTGGTGGCCGGGTAACACCCCATGGGGCCCGTGCATGCTTTCGACTATATTTCCACGACAAAAAGCAACGAGGCAGTCCCAGGCCGGGTCTCTTCTGGCAGGCAACGCAGACCCCTCAGTCTCTGCTTCGACGACACGTCATACTAACGAGGAAATCGGAAAACATGAAATCAAGCACTAACGACAAAGTAGAAGGCGCCGCCAAAAACATCGCAGGCACCGTCAAGGAATTCGCGGGCAATGCGACAGGAAACGATCGACTAAAAGCCGAGGGCAAGGCGGAACAGGTCGAAGGTCGGACACAGAAAAAGATCGGAGAGATCAAGAAAGTGCTCGGAACATAAACCTGGCTCCTGACATCATCGATGTGCACCTCTTGGCAATTTGAGTTTGTTCGGACTTCAATGCCTTCAATGTTTGGCAACGGGGCAACGCGACCAAATTTCGGCATGATTGTGGCGAAAATAAAATTCGATGGGCAATCGCCAGCGATCCAGCCAGTGCTTCGCACAGGCGACGACCGCCGGATCACGGTCGAAAGGCCGGCGCCGCGCGACGCGCTTTACGCGCACATGGTAGCGTCCGCGCCCGAGCGCGATCTCGCACGCCGCATGGCGGAGGAGGACACGATTGGGTGGTTAGGGCCGCCGGTGGGCAGAGGGGTTTTCTGGCGGCTCTTCAAGGTCTTTGGCCATGCAATCCAGCGCGCGCCGCGGGACGGCGGCAAGGGCAGCGGGCGAAGAGAGCCGGTCGAAGTCCAATCGGACGTGCGCAATCGCCGCAACTGTCGTAATGGGGCGGAAAGCGGTGCCGCGTGAGAAATAATAGCGGTGTAGGTAATTGATGAATAAGAGATAGGGAACTTGATATTCCAAATTGGAATATCAAGTTCCCGCTTGGCCTCAGCGAATATGCTCCCGGTCAAGCGTTCGGTACTGGATGGCCTCGAGGAGGTGAGGGGCGCCGATACTCTCGGCGTCGGCCAGGTCGGCGATGGAGCGGGCGACTTTGAGGATGCGGTGGCAGGCGCGGGCGGAGAGGGAGAGTTTCTCCATGGCCTGCTGGAGCAGGTCCCCGAGCGCCGGGTCCAGGGCGCAGTGCTTTCGGAGTTGGGCGTGCGTCATTCGTGCATGGGCAATGGTGTCAGAGCCCCTGAAGCGGCCGAGCTGTTTTCGCGGGCTCGGAGCACTCGTTCGCGGATCGGAGAGGAAGCCTCGCCGGGTTCTGTCGAGCGAAGTTCCGCAAACGTCACGGCCGGGGCCTCGATGTGAATGTCGATCCGGTCGAGGAGAGGGCCGCTGATCCAGGCCCGGTACCTCTCGAACTGCGCCGGGGAGCATCTGCAGCGGTGGCGGGGGTCACCCAGGTGGCCGCACGGACATGGGTTCATTGCCAAGTTGTCATTTGAGACTCGTCTCTTGCAAGCCAATGAGTTGCGAGTATCCAAAGGATCTCAAGACCCTCGGCGATCACGTCAGGAAACGCCGGTTGGACCTCGGCCTAAACCAAAAGACAACTGGGCAACGAATGGGGGTTCATGGAGGCACGGTTTGGAATTGGGAGTCGGGACAGCGGAAGCCGGAGACAAAAAACCTGCCGGCGATCATTGCCTTCTTAGGCTACAATCCGATCCCGGCCCCGGCGGCCAAACAACGCTAGACTCGCCAAACCTGCGCTAAACAATAGCAAGGTCGATCCAACGTCGGGCACAGTGTTGGTGATTGTTGAACCGGATGAATTGAATTCAAGGTCCACCTGACCGCTTTCCAAAAGGACGCTCCAGAATCCTGCATCCGATCCTGTAATCGTTGAGAAAATGCCGGATTCCGCACCCGTGTAATCCATCAGCTCAAATGTTTCGCCATTTGTGGGCGTGAATCCATCGAGCAGGGCAATATCAAGAATCCCGTCCAGGGTAACGTCACCCGTGGCTGAGAGGAGACCGCTATTACTGGCGTCGATGCCCTCAAACAAAGTGCCGTCGCTGTTTTGAACGTAGTCGCCGGTCACGGTCAGCGTGCCGGGGCTGGTGGCCGAATCGCCCAGAATCACTGTGCCGTCATTCGTTAGATCCCCGTCAATCGTCCCAGTGCCTGAAAGCGTCGCGTCTAAGACTTGAAAATCAACCGGGTCGATCGTGCCATCGTTCTGAATGCTCCCGCCCTCAAAAACGATTGTGTGCGCGTTAAGAGTGCCACCGGAATCGATAGTCATACTGCCTCCCGTCTGGGTGTAAGTACCGGTGCCCCCTGATCCAATGTTTAAAACGCTGCCCGATCCCCCGATTAGCACGACGCCCGCATTTTTGAGATTGCCGTCAGTCTGGAAATTGTAGCCGCCTTCGAACGTCAGGCTGCCCGACGCGAGATTGGACGCAAGAGGGGCCAAGGCATTGTTGCCGCCTGCGTCGACGAAAAGGGCATTCGCGGACGTGCCGTTCAGCACAATGGCGGCCGCGTTATTCACAATTTCTCCGCCCGAATGATTGCCAAATGAATCGATCATCAGGGTCCCGATGCCCCCGCCAAATCCTTGGACGCTGTAGGTGCCTCCGGTGAGGGTGTTGCCGCTGAAGTTGGTCAGATTGCCCGTCACGTGCATCGTGCTTTCGAAATTTACCTGCATCGCGCCGCTGTTTGTGACGGTTCCATTATTGTTTATGAGAAGAGTCTTGCCGGGTTCGTCGGCGAGCAGGGTGCCGCCGGCCTCGTTGACCAAATTCATGGCAGTTCCGTTTCCGATGACGCCCGCTCCCTGGATGGTGTTGCCGACATTATCCAACGTAACACCTGGTGCAAACGCGCTCGCTTGGATGACCGCTTCGCTGCTGCCATTCAGCGTCACAGCGCCGCCGCCCTGAAGTGTCGTGTTGCCGTTGAGTGATAGGGTTGCCGCACCCGCGCTTCCGTCCACCTCCAGGTTGCCGTTGTTGATTATCGTGCCCAGGAGGGTCGTGGTGCTGCCCCCGCCGGTCAAATAGGTGCCGTTGAGCGTCAACGCTCCGTTCGTGCTTCCATCGAGGGTGGCGGTGCCGGCGGTCTCCATCGTCCCGCCGCCCGTGTTATTGAGTGTCCCGCCCTGGATCGTGGTGTTCTGGAACTGGACCGTGCTCGAAGGACCATTGGCCGTGATGTTGCCTCCGGCGTTGTTCATTGTCACTGTGCCTTGATTAGCCGGCTGGCCGATCAGCAGCGTGCTGCTGCCATTTGCCTGAATAAGACCCGTATTGGTGACGGTCAAAAAAGTGGTGGGATCGCCTTCGTAGTCGTTTTCGATTGTCAGCTCGCCGCTGTTGCCCGACTCGATCGTACCGGTGTTGTTTAGCGTCGTGGAAAAGATGTCGACCGTGCCGCTGTTAACGGCTCCAATCGCACCGCTATTATTAAAGCTTCCGCCACCAATGCCGCCAGTAATGTAAATTTTACCGCTGTCAACGGCTGCAATAGTCCCGTTGTTGGAGACAGCCAACAGATGATCTATATACACCGTGCCGCTGTCACGGGCTTCAATCGTCCCGTTGTTGGTGATGCTCTGGTCCTCCGGCCCCCCGATGTGCAGCGTACCGACGTTGCTGGCCTCCATAGTCCCGTCGTTATTGACTGTCAGTGGGTACAGCTCCGACGGACTGACGCCGTAAATACCCAGCTGCTGACCCGCAATGGATGAATTGGCATTAATCGTTCCGCCAGCCTCGTTGTTAAGGACGTTCACCACGATATTGCCCGCTCCCTGGATCGTGTTGCTGACATTGTTTAGGCCCGTGGTCGGATCCAAGCTAGTCTCACTCATGACAGCGTTGTAGGAGTTGCTCGGGGAGTTGCCGATCGTCAGCGTGACCGTACCCCCTCCCTGCAGCGTCGTATTGGCGTTGAACGACAGGGTCGCGTCGAGGGTGGGGTTTCCCGCGCTTCCGTCCACCTCCAGGTTGCCGTTGTTGATTATCGTGCCCAGGAGGGTCGTGGTGTTGCCCCCGCCGGTCAAATAGGTGCCGTTGAGCGTCAACGCTCCGTTCGTGCTTCCATCGAGGGTGGCGGTGCCGACGGTCTCCATCGTCCCGCCGCCCGTGTTATTGAGTGTCCCGCCCTGGATCGTGGTGTTCTGGAACTGGACCGTGCTCGACGGGCCGCTAACCGTGATGCTGCCGCCGGAACTGTTGACCGCCGTGTTTTGGATTTCCAGCGTACCGCCGTTACTGGCCTCTAACAAGCCGGTGTTGGTGACCCCCGAGTTGCTAAGAAGCAGCGGTTGACCCGAAGAATTCGCGTTGATGGTTCCGCCAGCATCGTTGATCAAGCTAGTGAAAACGATTTGGCCAGTTCCTTGGATCGTGTTGCTGACATTTTCAAGCAGAGCACCCTCGATAAGGGATGTGGTGGGAGGGTAGTAAATGTCATACCCGGGGCCTTCCGCTAATGTTACCGTACCCGCTCCATGCAGCACAGCATTACCAAAAAGCAGACCGCTGTTGTTTCCGGGGACATTTCCTTGGACCCTCAAGTCGCCGTTATTGATGATTGTGCCAAAAGCTTCTTCATCATAGGCGCCGGTGATCTGAAGTGTGCCGTTAAGGGTCAATGCGCCGTTCGTGCTTCCATCCAATGTTGTCTGCTGAAATGTCTCCATCGTCCCGCCTGCCGTGTTATTCAGCGTTCCCCCTTGAATGTCCGCGCCATCCAATCTGACCGTACTCGAAGGGTCGCTGACCGTGATTTTTCCACCCGCGTTGTTGACGGCGGTACCGACGTTAAAAGTGGGAGACAGGTTAAGGGTGCCGCCGTTGCTGGCCTCGATTAAACCGGTGTTGGCGATTGTTCCGGTGCCGTTGAGATACAGCGTTTGACCCGCAACATTGGCATTGATCGTGCCTGCATTCGTCAGGGCCAAGCCGCCATTGCCGATTATGCCCGCTCCTTGAATTGTGCTCTTGTTCGTCAGAGTCGCAGCCGTCACTTGATTGGGGCCATAGAGGCCGGCCAGTGCGGTGCTCGTTTGCTGGATGATGGCGCTCCCGGTGGAGTTGCTGGCCAGGATCACAACGCCCGAGCCTTGCAGCGTCGTATTGCCGTTGAGCGACAATGCTGATGAACCGGCTGTGCCATCCACCAGCATATCGCCATTGTTGACGATCGTCCCCAGGAGGTTCGTGGTGCTGCCCCCGCCGGTCGTATAGTTGCCTGTCAGGGTCAACGCCCCAATCGTGCTCCCATCCAGCGTCGCGGTGCCAACAGTTCCCATGGTCGCGCCGTAGAGAGCCCGCAAACTTCCGCCCTCGAAGACTGCTCCGCCGGACAGCGTTATTGCTGAGCCCGAGAATTCGGCTTCGCTGATAGAATAATTGGCCACAACTGCGCCGTTGGTTACCAGCAGCGTGCCCCCGTTGGTTGCCCACAGGACACCGAGATTGGTGATCAATCCGGTGCCGTTGAGGGTCAGCGTCTGGCCGGTAACGTCGGCATTTATCGAGCCATCATTTGTCACCGCCAATCCGCTGTTCCCGATAATGCCCGCTCCCTGAATCTCTGTATTATTGGTGAGCTTAGAGCCGTTGCTGGACGCAATGACAGCGCTTCCAGCGCCGGTGGTATAAAGCGAAACGACGTAGGTTAGTGGTCCGCCCAACGTAACATTACTGTTCAGCATCAAGGTCGCATTGCTGGAACCTGCGGCCAAATTGATGAGGCCCTCATCGGTGATCGTCGTTCCGAATACGGAAAGTTGACCCCCGGAATTGATCTCGAGGGTATTGTAGGGATAGTAATCAGCCGGGCTGACCGTCAGGTTGAAGATGCTTTCGTTTTCCCCCGAGTTTATGGTTACAAAGGTGGGGGTTCCGGTGGTGCCGTTTGCGATGACCGCGCTGGTCGTGCTCGATGGCACGCCGCTGGTCCAGTTTCCAGGGGTGGTAAAGTCACCGACACCGGTCGCGGTCCAGGTCGTTGTCTGGGCGTAACTCGAGATGGCAGCATAGGCCAAGAGTAACGGGAACAGGGCCCGAACTCGAAGACGGCGAATGAAAGTTCGGCTATTTTGTCGCAAATCCATAGAAATAATCCAATGAACTCATTGATTTTCATGCATTTCCCATTCCAAAACCTGTCCCCGCCCTTCTGGCGCCCAGAATGCCTGCGGCAACGCATTCCTAGACATGCTACTAGCTCATATAAGAAATATTGCCGCTTGGGGTGAGAACGCCGGAGCCTTTCCTGGGAACTGTAAGGGATTTCGACGCTAATGCACACAGACACCGGGGCTGGATTGGTTCAATATCGGGTAAGGACGTAATGGAGCAGATATTGCCATGGCAGTCGTCCGACTTTACGAACTGTTGGTATTCCTTACCATTTTGCAGAAATCGTGGACGTTGGTCTTCATCGCCGCCACCATCGTGCAGGCCAGGCAGCGAGTTCTTCCTTACTTTCCTCATCGTTTCTGGTTGGTCATGATCGCGACTGCAGTGTTTTCGGCCGCAATTGCAGCGATTCTTGCCTGTTTCATGGCACGACACTGAACCTAATTGAGGCGACATTCAGAAGGAGCAAATGATACGCACCTTTGCGGCGCTGTACGGTGCTTCACCTAAGTAGTCTCAGGACTTCGCAGATTTTTCGGCCGATTTGAAGACGGCGCTCGAGACTCACCTGTCCCACGGCGGGAGAGCAGGTGGATTTTTCAACGAGATAAAAGAGACCGCAATCAACCGCGGTCGCGAATTCGAGGCCATCGGCGCTGTTCAAGTGGACCTGCCAGGGGGCCAGGGATGCGGCCGGCGCCCGCTTGCTTCCGTACAGCACGTTGACCCGCAGCATTTCCGGGTCGAGGCAATCCTCCTCGCACGAGATGACGACCGCAGGATGCGCATCGCGATCCTTGGCATTGAGCCGGACCCGGATGATTTCCCACTGGTGCATGGTTAGCGTTGGGGCGGTAGGTTCGCCGGGGCCGCGTTGGCGGCACGGTAATCGTCCGCGCGCCGCCGAAAATACCCCACCGGACGTTCGGGAATCGGCTCCGGAACGACGTACTCGGTGATCTGAACGAGGCGATTGCCCTTCCGAATGACCACGGGCTCGCCCTGAAGCGCCTGCTCGACAAGACGACCCATGCGGAGCTTTGCCTTGGACAGTGAATGGATCTCCATAGGTCCAATAATGGATCTAATTATGGATCTGTCAATAGATCCAATATTGGAGCTTTTTGAGATCATGGATTGGGGTTTCGGTCGAGGGTCCGGTACTGGATGGCTTCAAGGAGGTGGGATGCGGTTATATCTTCGGCGTCGGCCAGGTCGGCAATCGTTCGGGCAACCTTGAGGATGCGGTGGTAGGCGCGGGCTGAAAGGGAGAGCTTCTCCATCGCCTGCTGGAGCAGGTCCCCGAGCGCCGGGTCCAGGGCGCAGTGCTCACGGAGATGGGAGTGAGTCATGCGGGCGTTGACCGAGGTGAGAGTGCCAGAGAATCGGATACGCTGAATTTCGCGGGCCGCCTGAACCCTCGAACGTATCAACGTAGAGGATTCAGCAGGTGCTTCGCTTCGCAGTTCGTTGAATGTTATCGCGGGGGCCTCGATGTGGATGTCGATCCGGTCGAGGAGGGGGCCGCTGATACGGGCCCGGTATCTTTCGATTTGCGCGGCGGAGCATCGGCTGCGGTGGCGGGAGTCTCCCAGGTGGCCGCATGGGCATGGATGCGTTGCCATCTTCTCGGGGTGGGGGGTACATCACATTAGTGCGCATTAAGCCAAGGAGTTACGCATATCCTAAGGAGCTAAAAACTATCGGCGATCACATCCGAAAACGGCGCTTGGACTTAGGATTTGACCAGAAGACAATTGGGCAACGAATCGGGGTGTGTTGCCTCACGATCACTGGTTGGGAAAAAAGGCACACGAAACCGAAGGTCAGGCACCTGCCGGCCATCATCACATTCCTCGGCTACGATCCCCGTCCCGAGCCCATGTCTCTGCCGGAGCGGATCGCCTGGTTCCGCGAAGGGAAAGGGTGGTCTCAGGAACAGATGGCCGAGTTCCTCGGAGTCGATGAGGCTACAATTTCAAGCTGGGAAAGAAAAGAGCATGCCCCGACCAGGAATTCGGTGGAGAAGATCGAAATGGCGCTGCGGAAATCGCGCTATCCCTGTCGAAACACTGGCGCTATACCTCAAGCAAGGCGCGCGGAATGCCACACGGTCAAAATCTCAATCGAGCGGCTCTCGGGGTGGTACTCATAAGCTATCCGAAAGGGAGGAAAGATGAGTTCGCGTAGCGTCGGACGTTGCTTCTCGGGCAATACCCGCCCCATCTCGGGAAACTCGGCCAGCGATTCAGCGCGAGCAATGATCTTCAAACAAAATCGTTCCGCAGTTATCGGGCTGGATCTCCCGATGTAGCGGGAGATGTCACCCAGGTCAGCGAGCGCTCGCGGTGACCAGATTATTTTTGAAACCACGACCGCACCTGGGCTTTGACGTCTTCGTGCGCGATGCCCTGGCCGCGATCAAGTTGTGCCCGACCCTCGTCGATAGCCGACAAATACCGGATACGTTCTTCGGCATCCTCCCAAGTGGCGTCTTCCGGGAGGTTCTTAATCGACTCGAGCAACTGTTCCTTGACCGACATGCGTTCAATAATAGCACGGGACTGATCTACCGCAAGTCCTCGCTACCCTGAGTGGTAGAGAGCGGTCTCAATCCAGACAGATCCAGGTTAAATCAGCTTGGTCGGGGGAAGAACTCGTGCCGCTTGGCGACGCCTTGCTCGGTAAAGACACGCATAAGTTTTCGAATTCCATCGTGTTGTGATCTTGATATCACAAATTGTGATATCAAGCTCCCGCTCGGCGTCAGCGAATCTGCTCCCGGTCGAGCGTTCGGTACTGAATGGCTTCGAGAAGGTGAGGGGCGCCGATATTTTCGGCGTCGGCGAGATCGGCAATCGTCCGGGCGACCTTTAGAATGCGGTGGTAGGCGCGGGCGGACAGGGAGAGCTTTTCCATTGCCTGCTGAAGCAGGTCCCCGAGCGCCGGGTCCAGGGCGCAGTGCTTTCGCAGTTGGGCGTGCGTCATTCGCGCATTGGCCATGGTGTCGGAGCCGCTGAAGCGCGCCATTTGCTTGTCACGGGCTCGGAGCACGCGTTCGCGGATCGGAGCGGAAGCTTCACCGGGCTCGGCGGAGCGAAGCTCTTCGAATGTTACGGCCGGGGCCTCGATGTGAATGTCGATCCGGTCGAGGAGGGGGCCGCTGATCCGGGCCCGGTATCTCTCGATCTGCGCGGGGGAGCATCGGCAGCGGTGGCGGGGATCGCCCAGGTGGCCGCACGGGCATGGGTTCATGGCAGCAACAAGCATGAACGCCGCCGGAAAGGTCACCTTGCCGGCGCTGCGGGACACCGTGACTTCGCCCTCCTCAAGCGGCTGGCGGAGGACTTCCAGGGCCGAGCGCTTGAATTCGGGGAGTTCGTCGAGGAACAGCACGCCATGGTGCGCGAGCGAGATTTCGCCGGGACCGGGGACCAGGCCGCCGCCGAGGAGCGCTGCATCGGAGACGGTGTGATGGGGGGAGCGGAAGGGCCTTGCGGAGATCGAAGGCGCCCCGCTCCGGATCGTGCGGCCGGCGATAGAGTGGATCGCAAGTATGGCCAGCCGCTCATCCTGCGTGGGCGGGGGCATGATGGTGGAGATCCGCTTCGCAGCCATCGATTTGCCGGACCCCGGGGGACCGATCATCAGCAGATTATGTGAGCCACTGCAGGCCACCTCGATTGCGCGTCGCAGCGCCCGCTGGCCCTTGATCTCGGAAAAATCCGGATTGCCCGCTGCAGGCGAAGAGGGAACACAGGGCAGGGCAACGACTGGCTTGGGAGGTTGCTCTCCGGCGAGGAGCCGGCAGGCGTCCTCGAGCGCATCTATGCGCTGGACGGATATCCCATCGACGAGGGCGGCCTCCTCGGCGGAAGTGCCCGGAAGCAACAGAATGCGCTTCCCGAGTTTCTTTGCCAGGCGGGCGATGGCGAGGGCTCCCCGGACGGGACGCGTCGATCCCGACAGGCTGAGTTCACCCGCGATCAGGCACTCCTCGGAGATTTCCAGCTGGAGTTGGTGGCTGGAGGCGAGCAACGCCAGGGCGATCGGCAAATCGTAGAGCGGACCCTCCTTTCGGAGGCCGCCCGGCGCGAGATTGACCGTCGTCCTGGCCCGCAGGGGGATGAACCCGCAGTGGGCGAGGGCGGACAGGACCCGGTCGATCGATTCCTTGACGGCCGCATCCGGCAGGCCGAGCAGAATCAGCCGGGGTTCGCCGCGCTCATTCGCATTGACCTCGACCTGCACCGGCACCGCATCGATTCCGACGAGCGCGGCGGAAGTGAGGGTGGCCAGCATGGACTTCCATAGTAGCATGCCCGACCCCCCGACGCGGAATTAGCCGCGTGGCACGGACAGTGCCACTTGTGCTCGTCAGTCTTTAGGCTACCAGATTGTGGAAATCACGGAAGAGTCGGTGATATTGGCATCTCGCGTGATGAGTGATAGGTGGTGAATCTTTGCCGTTGCGGTAATGACCCGGTCGAATTGGTCCCCTTGTGACAATGGCAGCGCGGGTGCGCAGATGGCGATGTCCAAGGAAATTGGGAGCACCGTCACGAAGTCGAGCAGACGGCCTAGTACGGTCGCAGGGGATCCATTGAAGGAAATGCGCCCGATATGAATCAAGAGGCCAATCTCCTGCAGGGTGACGTCAGCGATGGCCAATTGTTCAAAGGGGGTGGTGGCAATGGCGCGCGCAGCCTTGGCGCTCAGGCGATCCTCGTCGGTGGCGGCCCATAGGAACGCATGCGTATCAAGAAGATATTTGAGCCGCGCCATCAAAGGGAAGGCTTCCAGCCATCATTTTGGAGCGTCGGCTTCGTCAGATCGTCGTGAATGACGATCTTACCCTTTGCCGCACCGAGCAGAGATCTCCGTGGCAAGGCGGACATGAAGAGAAACTCCCCCTCTTTGTCTTTCAAGCGCACGGTTTCGCCCTTGCGGGCCGTGGCCTTAATCGAGGTGAAATCCCGGAGGAAATTACGGGTGTTTGTTATCACGATTTGAAAATGTCTGACAATACATCATTTGTCAAGCGGGTTGCATGCCACGCTCTTTGGCCAAGTGGGGCTTTGGGTTGGAGCCGGGGCGCGTCGATCCCGACAGGCTGAGTTCGCCGCGCTCATTCGCATTGACCTCGACCTGCACCGGCACGGCGTCGATCCCGACGAGAGCCGCAGAGGTGAGCGTGGCCAGCATGGCTTGCCATAATGGCATGCCGAAGGCGTGCATGACGTGCCTGACCGCTTGCCGTTCGGAAAGGCGGCAGATGGCAATTTGGGGTTGGCTGGGGCTGTCCCCAAATCACCGCCTGCGCTCAAACAAAGTTGACGTGATCACGGACGTATATCAAAACAACATACGATGGAATTTGACTTTTCCAGGATAGATGGTTTTGAATGGGATTCGGGAAATCTCACCAAGAACCCGCAGAAACACCGAATTTCCAATGAGGAGGCTGAAGAAATCTTTTTCAGGGATCCATGGGTGGCCGACACCGCGCGGCCCGGCGACCGTGAACCCCGCTGGGCGGCCCTGGGCCGAAGCGAGAGCGGTCGCGTGCTTCGCATTGTGTTTACGGTGCGCGGCCGAAAGTTGCGTGTGATTTCCGCCCGGCCCGCCAACAAGGGGGAAGCAAACGATTATGAAAAAGCTCTACGTGAAAGAGACCGGGGTTGAAAGGCCGGCCATTTGGCAGAAGGCCAAGTTTGCCGCATTCCCTAATTTGAAGCCCACCAGCACGGCAATTTCCCTGCGCGTGCCTAACAGTGTTCTTGCCCGACTAAAGGTGCAGGCACATCGGAGAGGGATGCCTTATCAGTCCTTCATCAAGAGCGTACTCGCGGCCGCGGTCGATCAGCGATAATCGTACGGATTCCGGCGAGTGCGGCGGACGAGAGGGTGGCCAGCATGGCCTCCTATGGTAGCGGGCTGATGTCTTCCGTCTTTCTGAATCTCTTGCGCGGTTATGCATCCGTGCGTATGGTGCCGCCCGATCCAGGAGGCAAAATGACGAAAGATCTTCTAGTATGCTGCGCCGCTGTGGCGCTTTCGATGGGCGCGCCGTTCGAGGCGCGCGCCGCAGTTTTCGACGTCAAGGCGTTCGGCGCCAAGGCCGATGGCACGACGCCCGATCGGGACGCAATCAACAAGGCGATCGACGCGGCTGCGGCGGCGGGCGGAGGAACCGTGTACTTGCCCGCCGGAACTTACCTCACCGGGTCGATCCGCCTTCGCAGCAACATCGCTTTGCAGCTCGAACCGGGGACCGTCATCGAAGCGTCGAAGGATACCTCCACCATCGACCAAACCATGAGCGCCCTGATCTGGGGCGTAGACCTCGAAAACGTATCCATCGTGGGAAGCGGCCTGATCAGCGGCACGGGCGTCCTCACCCGGCAAAAAAGGCCCGGCGCCCTCGATGGCGACAAGGCGATCGGACTGAAACACTGCCGCAACGTGACCTTGCGCGACTTCTCCGTCGCGAACGGCGGGCACTCCGCGATCACCGTTGTGGAAATGGACAACCTGACGATCGACAACGTCAAGGTGGACACCATCCGCGACGGGATCGATGTCGGTGGTGTTAACATCAGAATCTCCAACACGAGCGTAAACTCGCCCATAGACGATGGCCTTTGCCTGAAATCCGACCGCGACCAGGGAATCGCGTATTCCTGCGAGAATATAACCATCACCAATTGCCTGGTCAGCGGCTACGAAGTCGGCTCGCTGCTCGATGGCACGTACAAGCGCACCTTCAAGCTGGCGCCGGATCGCGACGGCGCCACCGGCCGCATAAAGTTCGGCACGGGAAGCGCGGGCGGATTCAAGAATATCACGATTTCCAACTGCGTGTTCGACTGCTGCCGCGGGCTGGCCCTCGAATGCGTGGACGGGGGGCAGTTGGAAGACATCACGATTTCCAACATCACCATGAGGGACATCACGAACAGCCCGATCTTCATCCGGCTGGGCAGCCGCATGATGTGGGCGCCGGAGGGGACGCCCGTCGGCACGGCGCGCCGCATAAGCATAAGCAACGTCGTCGTCTACGACGCCGACCCGCGTTATCCGTCGATCATCACCGGGATTCCCGGCCACGACGTGGAGGATATCAAGCTCAGCGATATCCGCATCTTTTCTCGCGGCGGCCTGACGCTGGATCAGGTGGCGAAGCAGCCCGCGGACATGGTGAATACGTTCTTTTTCTCCCGCGGCAGCCGCGGAGGCCCCCAGCCGCGCGTCCCGCCGCGCGAACCGTTCGACACCCCGGAACACGAGAAGGATTATCCCGAACCCTCCATGTTCGGCCTGTTGCCGGCATATGGGTTTTTCATCCGCCACGCGAAGGGGATCGAGCTGAACAACGTCGAGGTTAGATTCATGCAGGAGGACCGCCGGCCGGCCTTCGTCCTCGACGACGTGAGCGGCGCCGACTTTTTCCATGTGAAGGCGCAGAAGGCCGCCGATGTCCCGACCATCGTCCTGAAGAAGGTCGAGGACTTCACAGCCCGCGCCTGCACGCCGTTGCCGGACACGCAGATCACGAGTGTCGACCGGCGCGACATGTGAGGCCTCCGGCTTTGGGTTTCCTCAACGGCCGGTCCTGCGGCGCTGCGCCATCTTCGCCTCAAATCTTTCAAGGTAGCCGGCGGCGGCTCCTTGGGTCGTGACGGCTGCGTGTTCCGATTGAAGGGCGCCTTCCTGCGTTGAGTCGGCCATGTCGAGCTGACACCGCAGGGCGAGATCGACGAGGCTCTGCTGATTGGAGGACAACCCCTTCCCGGATGGCGGCCGGTTCACGATCGCCTGCGTCGCGAGCTGGGCCGCCTGGGCGTCGGTGAGGGGATCGGGGAGGGTGGCCGGCGCGTCGGTGCGCGGGGCCCCAAGATTGAGCGCAACCGCCAGAGAATTTGCGTTTGCATCGCGCTGGGTTAGCGGAGCGAGGCCGAACCTATCCTCGACCGTCTTTAGAATCGACGTGTGGTCGAAAATCGCCGCCGAATTTTCCGGGGCGGTCCCAACCACGGAGCCGGGCTGTGTGTAGGCGGATACGACCAGGGCCGGCACGCGGGCGCCAAGAAGCCTGAAATCGAACCGGGGCGGATTGTCCGCGTACCGGGCATCGTCGCCGGTCGCAACCGTCGCCGGGGGAACGACATGATCGTAGAATCCGCCGTGTTCGTCGAAAGTCACGATCAGCATGGTGGAGGCCCAGATGGGGGATTGGCGCACCGCTTCGTAGACAGCCTTGAGCAGGGCCTCGCCCTTGCGAATATCGTTCAGCGGATGCATCGAATCGCCGCCGACGTAGTTGTTCCCCGTGTCGTAATTGGGCTCGATGAACGTGTAGGCCGGAAGCTTTCCGGAGGCCGCATCCGCCGCAAAGTCGGCCATGGATTTGAAATTCGAGGTCAGAGGGTCGATGTATTCCCCCCGAAGCGAATCGATGCCCGCCGATTGCGGCATCCCGTCATGATATATCCGCCAATTGGATTTCCCCAGACGGTCATACAGGATCCCCCGGGGAAACTGGTATCCCCGGAGAATCTGCGCCGTGGTCGGACTGTCGGTGAGGCCTCCCGATGTGCCGGCGTGGACGTAGAACCGATTCGGCCAGGTCGGGCCCGGAAGCGAAGAATGCCAGTAGTTGAAAACAGCCGCTTCCTTGACCAACGCCGACAAGGCGGGCAGCTGCTCGGGATAGTACCCCTCCATGACCCGCGCGGCGTCAGTGGCGGATGACGCCGCAGCCAATGCCGAGGCCACAAAACCGCCCATCGTAATCGCACCCGCAGGCGGGGCGCCCGGGGCGTAAAGTTGCTCCTGGACGTCCAGGAACTCGTGATTGGGATCGAAGGGCATGCTGTATGCCGTAGCCCGCGAGACCCCAATCCGGGGCGAATTCGGATCGGCCGGATTCTGGAGATTGCCCTGGGCGCCTGTGAGCCCGTCGACCTCGACTCCCTGCATGCCCTGGAAGCCGAGCAGATGGTCAAACGAGCGGTTTTCCAGCATCAACACGACGAATCGCTGGATGTTCTGCAGGCAATTCGGCGACGGAGGGTAAAACGGCATATTTCACCGGGCCGAAGGCCCCGTGTCGGATTGCTCCCGGGCTTTGGCCTCGGCAATGAGCTGCGCAAACGCCGGATCACCGCGCAAAGCGTCCCAGTCCGGATCGAGGCGTAGGATGGCCGCCGTATAGTCGACGGCGTGGCGCTCAAGTTTCAGGCCGCTAGAAACCTGCCGAATCGCGTCGGCCTTCCGGCCGAGAAGCACACATAGTTCTGTCTCCCAAGCAGGCACGGGCGCTGCGCTTGCGGGGTTGACGCCTACCATTTGGACTAACACGGTAAATTGACGCTCGGCGTCCTCCCGCTCTCCGAGTTTGGCGAGCAGGGAAATCCTGTTGTAAAGCAGGTTCGCATTGGTGGGCTCGGTCGCGAGACGGCTTTCGACCAGTTTGAGCGCCTGCCGCCAAAGGGTGACGGCAGCATCCTCGCGCCCGCCAAGATGCAACGCGTTTCCAATCAACGTGTCCCTGGGGCCACGGTACCAATTGTCAGTGATCCAATCGCGAGGCAGCGCATGCAACCGGGCTATTGCCTGGTTCACGTCCCGCCGGAGGTAGGCGACATAGAACCCAAAAAAGGCTCCCCGGTCTTCCTCCAGCTCCGCGGGCGATATCCGGGCGAGCGTCGCCTCCGCCCCGTCGAGATCCCCGTGCAACACCGTTTGATACCAGACCGTCATCAAAAGGGCGCCGGCGAAAGGCTTTTGCGCGACGGACGCGCGCATCGCGGTCTCGGCCTCTGCCGTCCGCCCGACAAACCAGAGATTCAAGCTCTTGCTGTAGAGCGCCAGGGGATCGCCTCCCGGAAGCGCGGCCGACTCGTCTTCCAATGCGGTCGACTCGTCCACCCGGCCCAGGCGATCGATGTTCGTGGCCAGCGCCCGCAATATGCGCTTGTCGTCGGGCCTTTCCTTCCGCAGTTGGCGCAGGAGCCTCTCTTTCTCAGCGCCTTCGCTTCCGGTATCCGCCAGCAGTGCCGCTTGCGCCATCCGAACCTCGAATGACTGGGGATCGAGCCGGAGCGCCCGCCGAGCCTCGGTCTGTGCCGAATTGCGCCGCGCATCCGACCTATCCCAGCCGCGAACCGCAAAAAGGACATCCAGCTGGGCTTCAGCCGCCCATACCTCGGCGTCCTCTCCATCCTTTTCAATTGCCCTCTTCAGTAATTCTGCAGCCAGGGCATAGTCGTCCCGAGTCGCGTCGATCGTCTCAAAAAGGGTCCGGGCCTTCACCTCAAGCTGCCTCGCCTCGGACGTCGGTGCCTGGGCGGCGGGTACGGCCGCGGCGGCGGCGCTCGCGGGCGCGACCGGGTTCTTTCTACCGGCGTGCAGCAACCAAGAGAGCGCACCGGCCACTCCCAGGGTCGCAACTGCCATCCAGGCATACTTCCAGCGGCCAGGCCTGCCCGCGGGCTGCAATGCGGACGAAGGCCGGATCACAGCCGGTTCGCTTGGCTCGGCCTTGTGAGAAGGGGCGCCGGTGCGGTGGGACCAGATTTTGAGGAATCGCGCCTGAACATCAGGCGAAGCGGCGCCTCCCGGCAGCCGCATCCATTGCACCTTTCGGAAGCGATCGGGCACGAGGGCATCCGGTTCGCGCGTGTCATCGATCACAACCGGCAGGATAAACGGCACGCCGTGCGCGATGCCCATCGCACGCTCGGCGGCAAGCTCCCATTCGATTCGAAAATAGCCTTCCTGCCGTGCCTGCGTATTGGCGGAAATCAGCGGGATGAAGAGGACGCAGTCCTTTATCTGGCGGCGGATTTTCGCGTCCCACTCGTCGCCGTGCTCGAGTCCGCCCTCCGTGTCAAACCACACTTCAATCCCGCCCGCGCGAAGCGAATCGCAAACGCGCTTGGCGGCCTCCGCGTCCTGCGAGGCGTAACTGAGAAATACGGCGCCGGACATCGGACGGCAAGTTGCCGGACTCGCCCCGGCCGGGCGAGCCCAAACCGGTCAGGGGCGTCCCGATTGATCGGAGCGCCCCTCACGCCGGCGCCACCGCCTGGAAAGATTCCCATGCACAATTGCCGCGGCTGCGCAGCTCCCCAGGCAAAGGAGGACGACGCCGGGCCATCCGGCGCTCGCAAAGGCCCAGCTTGCCGCGAATGAACCCGCGGCAAAGAAGCCGAACAGGCCGCCGACGTATATGGCGTTGATCCGGCTCCGCGCGCTCGGCTCGAGCGAATAGATGATCGTCTGGTGCGACACCATCGACAATTGGGCGCCCATGTCGAATGCGACCGTGGCCGCGGCCAGGGCCGCGAGCGAGCCGGGGAAGACCAGCATCGAAGCGAATGATAGCGCAACGAGGGCGAGGGCCGCCCGAATATTGAAAAGCGGCCCGTGGCGGTCGGCAATGTGCCCGGCGAGGGGAGCGATCACAGCACCTGCGAATCCCGCCAGCGCGAAGGCTCCGATCTGCGAGGGCGGGAGGTGGAATGGCGATTCACCCAGGTGAAAGGAGAGCATGGTCCAGAAGGCGCTGAAGGTGACTCCGACGAAACCATGGCCCACGGTGCTCAAGACCAGCAGGGGTTGATGGGCGATCAAAGCCCGCATCGAACGGATCAGTTCGGGGTAGGTCGCCGCATGGGCCGGCGGGATGGAGGGGACCTTCCTCCAAGTGAGCACGGCGACAAGGAGGGCCAGGCCGGAGACGGCAAAGAACGGAGCCCGCCATCCCGCCCATTGGGCCAATGCCCCGCTGATCATCCTTGAGCCCAATATGCCCAGCAACAGGCCGCTCATCACAATGCCGATCGCCCGGCCCCGCCGCTCGGGCGGGCTAAGTTCAGCCGCCAGCGGCACGAAATCCTGCGCCGCCGAGGCAAAGAGGCCGATGGCCAGGCTGCCCGCGGCCATCGCGGACACGCTGGACGCAAGCCCAGTCGCAACAAGGGCCGCGCTCACCAGGCAAAGCTTGGCAAGAATCAGTCGCTTTTTCGGGATCACGTCGCCGAGAGGAACGAGAAAGAACAATCCGGCGCCGAACCCGATCTGGGTCACCGTCGTGACGGTTCCCATTTCCCGGACCGAGGCGTGGAGAACACGGGCCAGCAGATCCAGGATCGGTTGGGTCAGGTAGATTGCGGCAACGCATACGGCCGTGCCGAAGGCCATCAGGTGCAGCGGCGCGCTTTCCGTCCTGTTTGCGGCGGGGTGGGGATCCACGGATTTTCATCGAAGCGACGTTCAGGCAATACTCAACCCCCGTCGCGACGGGGGTTGATCCCATTGACTCGCGTTGCCGCGCCCTGCCATGATCGCCGGAGGAGAATGCCCCGTTTGAAGACAAGACCCGACCCGGCGCCCCTGGACGAGCCTCCCCGCTGGAGAGTTTGGGCGGCCGGAGGCGCGCTTATCCTGGCGGTCGCCATGGCGTACTCGAACAGCCTGTCCGGGCCTTTTGTCTTCGACGACGTCGCGGCTCTTCCGGACAATCCCGCGCTCCGGCACCTCAGCACGGTGTTGTCGCCGCCCGCGTCGTCTTCGCTCGCCGGGCGGCCGCTCCTGGCCCTGACCTTCGGGCTGAACTACGCCTTGGGGCAGTACCAGGTGTGGGGGTATCATGTCGTCAACGCCATCATCCATGGCCTGGCGGCGCTGGCGCTATTCGGAGTCTTGCGGAATGCGTTCCGCCTGCCCTCCCTCCGCATGCGCATCGGCCGGGATGCCGACCGGCTCGCATTCGCCGGCGCATTGATTTGGGCCCTGCACCCCCTCAACACCCAGGCCGTCACCTATGTCGTCCAGCGGGCTGAGTCCCTGATGGGGCTATTCTACCTCCTGACGATCTACTGCTTTCAGCGCGGATTGGATGCGCGCCGTCCGCGCCTTTGGCTGGGCGCCTCTGTCATGGCCTGCCTCGCGGGCATGTGCACGAAGGAGGTGATGGCATCCGCCCCCCTGATTGTTTTCCTCTACGACCGGGTCTTTGTCACAGGCAGCTATCTCGAGACCTGGAGGAGCAGGAAGGGATACTATATGGCCCTGGCGGCGACCGGGATCGTGCTTGTCTGGCTGGTGGCCAGCCTTGGCGGCAATCGCGGCGGCGGCACCGGTGGATTCAGCAGCCATGCGCGGTGGGGGGCCTACTGGCTCACCCAGTTTCCTGCGGTGCTGACGTACCTGAGGCTTTCCCTGGTGCCGCATCCGCTGATCTTCGAATACGGCACCCAGTGGGCGAAGAATTTCGGGCAGGTGGCGATCCCCGCCGTGGTTGTGGCGGCCCTTGCCTTGGGCACGCTATGGGCGTGGTTCCGCAGTCCGGCGACCGGCTTTCTCGGCGTGTCGTTTTTTGCAATCCTCGCGCCGACTTCGATCGTGCCCGGCACTACGCAAATGATCGTCGAGCACCGCATGTATCTCGCGCTGATTCCGGTGATCGTCCTGCTGCTCCTGGCCGCGCACCGATGGTTCGGCCGCACGTCCATCCTTGCCGCCGGCGTTGTCGCGCTGGTTTTTGGAGGTCTGACCTACGCGCGCAACAACGTGTATCGCAGTGAAGTCGCCCTCTGGAAGGACACGCTTGCCAGGCGTCCGGCGAACACCAAGGCCCTTCTGTGCCTGGGAAACGCCCTTGTGCAGATTCCCGGCCGCATGGGCGAGGCGATCGCAACGTATCGGTCGGCGTTGGCGATCAGCCCGGATCTGGCGGAAGTTCACAACAACCTGGGCAATGCCCTGGTCAGCGATCCGGCGGATCAGGTCCGGCCCGGGGAGGCCATTGACGAATTCCGGGCGGCGATCCGCACGAAACCCGACTTTATCGACGCCTACGTGAACCTGGGAGCGGCCCTTGCCGAGATCCCTGGAAAACTGCCGGAAGCCGTGGCAACCTACGAGCAGGGCCTCAAGTTGGACCCCCACTCGGCGAAACTCCATTACGACCTGGCAGTCGCCCTCGTAAGGATCCCGGGCAAAATGGACGAGGCCTGTTCGGAGTTTCAGGCGGCGGGCGCCGCCCAGCCGGACTTTTTCGACGCGCACCTGAATGCGGGCATGGCCTTCCTGCGGTTGCCGGGGCACGACCTGGATGCGCGGGCTGAGTTTGAAACCGCGCTCAGGATCAATCCGGATTCGGTCGAAGCCCACCTCGCCTTGGGAAGCATCCTGGCGGCCAGCTCCGCGGACCTGGCCGGGGCAATCCGACACTTTGAGGCTGCCCAGCGGCTCCGGCCAAACGACGAATCGATTCGCCGGAGGCTGGAGTCCATCCGTGAATTGGGCGGGGCCTCAACCGCAAATCCGCAGTAAGCCATCCGGCTGCCTTTTGTGATCGGGCCGTCCATAAATCGCTTGTATCCAGGGTCCCGCGGTGCCAAGAACGACGGAAATCCCCGAGTGGGGCCGGCCGGCCCGACCGAGGTGCGTATTCAATGAATCTGGGAATCACGGGCGGGCTGGGATGCGGCAAGACGACCGCCGCGAAGTTATTCGAGAAAAAGGGATTCCGCCGTCTCGATTCGGATGTGCTCGTCCGCGAGCAAGTCTTGACCGCGCCCGCCGTCCGGGAGGCGCTTAGGACCCATTTTGGGCCGTCTATTTTTAATGCGGAAGACGTTGTCAACAGGAAGGTTCTGGCGGCTCGTGTGTTTGTCGATGACAACGAGCTCCGATGGCTGGAGGGCCTGATCCATCCCCGCGTCTTCAGCCTCTGGCAGGCCGCGCTGGCGGCGGACAGGGCGAGCCATTGGGCCGTCGAGATTCCGCTCCTTTTTGAGCGCGGATTGGATAATTGGTTTGATTTTACGGTCTGTGTCGCCTGTGATCCCGAGCAACAAATCGTCCGACTGGAGCAGCGCGGCCTGAATCGTGCGCTCGCCGGACAACGCATTTCCAAGCAATTACCGCTGGCGCGGAAAATCGAATTGGCCGATTTTGTCCTATTGAACTCGGGTTCCGCCGAGTTTCTGGAGGCGCAGATTGACCGGCTCGTTTCCGTCCTTGTGCCAACGGCCGCCCCCGCCCCGAGTGCGGGGTTCCCTCCCACCCAGACATGACCAAACCCGCCAAAGACGACAACGAGGGCGCAGCAGCCCCTTCAAGCGACGCGCAAAAGCCGCGCCGGGGCCGGCCGCGCGGTCGGACGCCCGCATCGGCGGAGCGCGGCGATGGCGAAGCGCGCCCGGGGCCGGTCGAAAGGGGCGCCGGCGAGCAGGCGGCCGGGGAGGCTGAGTCCGGCAATGGGTCGCGGTCCGTGGAGCCCCGGCCAGCTCCGGAGATGAAGGAGAAGGGATCCGGACCGGCCGATGGCGGGTCCGATCGGGGATCCGCCCCCGCCGAAGGGGGGGCGGTTTCGCGGCAATCGTCGAATCGCGATTCAGATTCCGAACCGGCGCAGCAATCCGGGGCCGCCCCGTCCGACAACGGCGGCGGCCGGGGGGGCTCGGGCCAGGCGGGAGGATCGGAAACCGCCAGGGACGCCGCGGATGGTCCCGCCCAAACGCAGGGCGGCGGGCCCGCGCAGGGCCGCGGATATCCGTCCGGCGGCGGCCAGGGCGAATGGCAGGATCGCAAGTACTGGAAGCACAACAAGCGAAAACGCGGCCGCTTCGGCAACTGGCAGCCGGGGCAGGGCGGCGGACAGCAGTATCCGCAGCACCCTCCGCAGCCGGCCCCGCCGAGTGCCGCGGTCGCATATGGCGATCTGCCAAATCCCGCGCGCTTCAACGACCTGGCGGCGCTCGACGCATTGGCCGCCGAAATCTCCTCGGGCAAGGATGAGCCGCTCAATCTCGACCAGGTCTACGCCCTGAACCTCGCCGACTTGACCGCCTTCGGAAAGGAGAAAGGCCTCTCCGTCGATGGAGCGCCGAACCGCAGGCAGTTGCTTTCACTCCTCTTCGCGCAGGCTGCGGGCGCCCGCCGGCCGATCCTCGACCATGGTTACGTGGATATCAACGATCGCGGCGCCTTCATCGTGCACGAGCACGTCAATTACCGGCTGTACCCGGAGGACCCCTACCTGCCCGAAAGCCTGATCAGGCGCTGGGGCCTCAAGCGCGGACACAAGGTGAGCGTGCTCGTCCAGGCCCCCGCGGAAAACGAACGGTGCCCCGCGGTTGTCCGGATCGAGGACGTGATGGGCCTCAAGCCCGGGGAAATCCTGAAGATAACTCCTTTTGAGGAGCTGGTTCCGTACTATCCCCTTCAGCGCATCCTTCTCGAGGCGCCCGCCGTCCAAAAGGACGTCTCCATGCGCGCGGTGGACATCCTGACGCCGATCGGATTCGGCCAGCGCGGCCTCATCGTCGCCCCGCCGCGCACCGGGAAGACGATACTCCTCCAGAACATCGCCAACTCCGTTTCGGAAAACAGCCCCGAGGTGAAGCTCATCCTCCTGCTGGTCGACGAACGGCCGGAGGAGGTGACCGATTTCAGGCGCCACACCAAGGGCGAGGTCGTTTCGTCGACCTTTGACGAATCTCCCGAAAGCCACATTCACTGCGCGGAAATGGTCGGCGAGAAGGCGCGGCGCATCGTCGAGTCCGGCGGGCACGTCGTCATCCTGCTCGACTCGATCACCCGCCTTGCGCGGGCCTACAACGCCCTCGCCTCAAATGCCGGCAAGATCATGTCGGGCGGCCTGGAAGCGACCGCGCTCCAGAAGCCGAAGCGGTTTTTCGGCGCGGCGCGCAACATCGAGGGCGGCGGAAGCCTGACGATCGTCGCAACGGCGCTCATCGACACCGGCAGCCGCATGGACGAGATCATCTTTGAGGAGTTCAAGGGCACGGGGAACATGGAACTGCACCTGGACCGCGGGCTGGTCGACCGCCGCATTTTCCCGTCGATCAACATCGACCGGTCGGGCACCCGCAAGGAGGAGCTCATCTACCATCCGGAGGAATTGCAGCGGATCTACGGACTTCGGCGGGCCATGCAGGGTTTGGGGCCGATCGAGTCGATGGAGATGCTGATCCAGCGGCTGAAGAAAACGAAGTCCAACGCGGAGTTCCTGCTGACGCTGAGCAGGCAGTAGGCCGGGGCCCGGAGGTCATTCCCTTGTCAGGACTCCCGCCTTCATCATTTCCCCGGGGGTGGGATACCACATCGAATCCGCCGGGGTTTTAAGGGTGCGCCGGACGAAACTCTCGGAGACGCCGGCGGCGCGCATGGCAAATTCCAGCTGGAATTGCGCCGCGAAATTCACCAGGGCCGGGGCGCCCGGAATGGATGGGGAGTGGAACCCGACCCTCGTTCCCGGACGGACCGTTCTTTCCCTGCCAGACAGCAGCACGATGGTCGCGGCGCTTTCGCAGTCGACCTCGGCCGAGGTCCGCAGATGCCGTTTGCGCACGTCCGCCGCGATGATTTCCCCCTCCTCCAGGCGCCCGCCCGGGGAATCGATGACGACCGTGTTGACTTCAGGCCTGCCGATGAGGGCGCGTTCAAACAGCCGGTGGCAGCCGCTTTGAAGGGAGCCCCGCAGAATGATCTCCTCTCCGGAGCCGGACACTATCGCGGAAAACTGGTCCCAATCGGGGTCTCCCCGGAGGATATCGACCATCTGCCGGGCCTGAACGAGCGCTCCGGAATCATAGAAGTGCGCCAGGTAGAGCGCTGAAACGGCGACAACGGCCTTGGCGGAAAAGGCCGCCGCCCTGCCGCCGCTCCGCGCGCGGTGCCGCGTGGCCGACCGCCAGATCCCGACCCCTTGCCAGACCTGCATGGGAATATAGGCGGCCATCAGAACCAGGGAGACGACCGCGCTGAGCTGCAGGTCGATCATCGCGGAAATCATCCCGGCCGCCGCGGCTGCCACCGCCGCGGCAACGCTCAAGCCCGCTCCATGTAGCCAGAAGGCGCGCGGCAGGTCGTAAAGCCCCATCCAATGGCTTCGCAGGACGCCGCTCGGGCGGGGAACGTGCTTTGTCCGGCGAACCGCGGCGTGTGTGACGCCGACGGTGCAAATGACCGGCGGAGCCAGGATGCAGAGCCCGATTGCAATGCCGACGGCGATGCCGGAACCGAGGTTTTCGGAGGACGAAAGGCCGAGGACGTAAAAATCCAGGCCGCCGAGGGCGGCAAAGCCGCATCCGCACACCAGGGCGAGAAAACCGGACCTGATGTGCGCGCGGCGCAGCAGGAAATCCGTGCCCCCGCTCCGGGCAAGGTCGACCACGTCCAGGCGCCTGACCGCGATCCACCACGCGATGGCCGCCGCCCAGGAGGCGATCAGGAGCAGGGCAAGCTCCCTGGATCCCGCGGGCTGGACCGAAACCTCGTGGATGCATTCGGCTCCGAATACAACGGTGAACGCCATTCCGATCGTGCGGACCCTTCGCCAGAAAGCCTCCCGGCACCAACCCAGATCGGCGGGCGGGGCCGGATCGGCGGCGGTCGGAAGGGGATCCGGGGCGCTCATTTCGATGCCGGGCCCGGTTTACCTGCCCCCTACCGGCCTTGTCAGAAGCGGGGCCTCGAGTCCGGGCACCCGCTCGGTGAACTCCTGGCCCTCGACCGCCTGGCGAAGGGCCTGCTGCACCATCCCCATCCGCGCGTCGAGATTGTCGACCATGGACACGAAGACCGCCTCCGGCGTCGCCGCCATCGCGGCCGCGCCCCACTCGAGCTCGCCCTGGTGGCTCAGGATGATGTGTTCGAGCCGCTCGAGCCGGTCGGGATCGAGCTTCACCTTGAGCCCGGCCTTGCGCACGAGCTGGTATCCGAGCACCACGTGCCCCTGCAGGACTCCCCGCCGGCTCCTTTTGGCGGCGATCTTCCCCTCGTACTCGATCGTCTTGCCGGCGTCGTGGAGGAGGATCCCCGCCACGGCCAGATCGGGATCGATCTCGGGATACAGCGGCAGGAGGGCGCGGGCGGCGCGCGCCATGCGCAGCGTGTGCTCGAGCAAACCGTGCCTGTAGGCATGGTGCATCGAAATCGCGGCGGGCGCGGAGCGAAAGCTCTCCCCCATGTCGTCAAAAACCGCCTGGACGGCGGCCCTGAGTTCGGCGTGGCCAATGCCCGCGATGAAACCCTGCAGCTCGGTCCACATGGCCTCGGGGTCCTCGGGTGAGCGTTCGACCAGGTTCTCGATCGTCTCTCCCGGGGCCAATTCGGCTTCCGGCACGATCGACGCCCGGGTAAGCTTCGGGGAAAACCGCCCCTGATAGGTGTCGGTTTTTCCCTCGATGCGCGCGATCGATCCCTCGGCGGAGCCCTTGAGGGCGTCGAACGCGGGGCTGTCGCTGAAGACGTTGCAGGAAAAGGATCCCGTGCGGTCGCCCAGCTCGACATTGAGAAACGGGTTGCCGTTTGCGGCCGTTTTCGGCGCGACCCGCCTGACGACCAGAAGGGCGAGAAAGGGCCTGCCCGCCGCCGCCGAGGCGGCCTTGAGTTCTCGAACGGACGAGTGGTCGCTCATGGGAAATACCGCTGACGGGCCTTGACCTGCTCGAAACGGCGCTCCGGCAGCACGTACGCGGTCAGGGCGCCCCCCTGGACGCAACCGGTGTCTATCCCGACGGACCACTTGAGCTTATAGATTTCATCCAGGGGGGTGTGGCCATAGACGACGAATGGCGGCCCGTTCCAAAGATCGGCCCACGACGGCGCATCCGGAGCCTCCGATCGCTTGTTCGGTCTTCCGTTGCGATCGACGACCTGGATGCGGGTGACGACTTCCGCGGGCTGCTTCTGCCACGGCTCCCCGGGCAGGAAGCCCCCGTGGACGAAGACCATGTTGAGCTCGGGCTCCTCAAAGGTCAGGGGCATCTCCTCGAGGTAGGCCCAGTCGGAGGGGCGCAGCTTCTCGAAGGTTTCGAGATCGTGCTCCTTCGCATACTTTCGATCGCCCGTGCGGCGGTATTTCAGGAGGCGCAGCTCATGGTTTCCGAGCAGCGATGTCGCCTTGTGCTTCTGGGCAAGGTCGATCACCTTGCAGCTGTCGGGCCCGCGGTTGACGAGGTCGCCAAGCAGGACGAGCCGGTCGTCGCGCTCGAGAGCGAGCCGTTCGAGCATTTCGGCGAATTCCAGATGGCATCCGTGGATGTCGCCGATGGCGATTAGGCGTCCGTTCATTCGGATTACAATTTGCTAGCGTCGGTGCGGGCTCGAAGTAAACAAGATAGCCGATGGATTTGGATTCACACAAGGATACTCCGCCGCCCGCGGAGGAAAATCGCTTTGCGCATTCAGGGCGCCTCCCGGCGCCGCCGGAGGCGGGGGCCGCCTTCAACCTTCAGCCGCTCGCCGCGTCCTGCTTCCTGACGCAAAAGCGCTTCGAGGACGGGGATCGGGTCGTGAGTTTCCTCATGCGGCTGCCTTCGCTCGAGATCCGGCGCTTCGATGTGATCGCGGGCAGCGCGGAGGGGTTTGAGCCCG
>JBEKAO010000037.1:0-59277 GCA_050015855.1 Opitutaceae bacterium
AAGGACCGTTCTCCAGCTCATTCCCCCGACAGCCGGCCGCGTCATCCTGGACGGCCGCGACCTGACCGGCGCCTCGGCCCGCGAACTCAAGGCGAGCCGCCGGGATCTGCAGATGGTGTTCCAGGATCCCTATGGGTCGCTCAATCCGCGCCTGAGCGTATTCGAGACCCTCGCGGAGCCGCTGCGGGTCCACCGGGTCTGCCCGCCCTCGGAGGTCGCGGCGCGCGTGGGCGCCCTCATGCGGAGGGTGGGCCTCTCCCCGCGCTTCGTGGCCAAATACCCGCACGAGTTCTCCGGCGGGCAGCGCCAGCGGATAGCGATCGCCCGCGCCCTGGCGCTCGAGCCCAAGGTCATCGTGGCCGACGAACCCGTCTCCGCCCTCGACGTGTCGATCCAGGCCCAGATCCTCAACCTTCTTGCCCAGCTCACGAGGGAGATGCGCCTGAGCCTGATCTTCATCGCGCACGACCTGTCCGTGGTGAAGCACATCTCCGACCGGATCGCCGTCATGTACCTCGGAAAAATCGTCGAGCTGGGGACCGCCGGGGACGTGATCGAAAGGCCGGTCCATCCCTACACCCGCGCCCTCATCAGCGCCATTCCCAGGCCCGATCCGGACTTCGAGCGAAACCGCCAGCGGATCGTTCTTCCCGGCGATCCTCCCTCGCCCGTCAATCCGCCGAGCGGGTGCGCGTTTCATCCGCGCTGCCCCTACGCGCAGGAAAAATGCAAGGCGTCCGTCCCCCCTCTCGCCCCATACTCCGGCCGCGATGTCGCCTGCATCCGCGCGGGCGAGATCTGATGGGGGCCTGATATCTACTGCGCCACCGCCCCGAGAACCAACCGGAGCAGGTCGTCGTACGCCTCGACCGCCTTGAATCGCGGAAACTGCCCCTTGACCGACTCGGGGGCGTGAAACAGGAGGCCCAGATCCGCCTCGCCGAGCATGGCCGTGTCGTTGAATGAATCCCCGATTGCGACGACCCGGTAGTTCATGCGCTTGAATGCCGCCACCGCTTCGCGCTTCTGTTCCGGGATCCGGATCTTGTAGCCGGTGATCCGGTCGTCTTCGACGATGAGCCGGTGGCACAGGAGGGTCGGCCATCCGAGCTGTCGCAAGAGCGGCTGCGCAAATTGCTCGAAGGTGTCCGACAGGATCACGAATTGCACCTGCAGGCGAAGGGCATCCAGGAACTCCCTGGCTCCCGGCAGGGGCCGCAGGGTCGCGATGACCGACTGGATGTCGGATAGACGCAGGCCGTGCTTGTCGAGGATCGCCAGCCGCCCCTTCATCAGCTTGTCGTAGTCCGGCTCGTCCCGGGTGGTCCGGCGCAGCTCCGGTATCCCGGCCTTCTCCGCGACGGCGATCCAGATCTCCGGCACGAGAACGCCTTCCAGGTCCATGGCCACAATCGCTTGTTTCACCGGACCGATTGTTGAAATTTATTCCGCCCTGTCGAGCGGCGATCCGGCAGCCGGCATGCCCGTCTGGCGGAGCGCTTCGTAGCAGGCGATCCCCGCCGCCGTCGAAAGGTTCAGGCTGCGAAGGTCCGGATTGGCGTGCGGGATCGTCAGGCGCCCTTCCGCCAGCTCCGCGTGCAGCCAGTCGGGCGCCCCCGATCCCTCGTTTCCAAAAACGAGGCCGTCTCCGTCCGCAAACTTCGCCTCCCAGAAGCTGCGGCTCGACTTGGTCGTGAAAAGCCAAAGCCGGGCCGGCGCCGCCGCGCTCGACCGGAACGCGGCCCAGTCGCGGTGATGGTGGACGTCGAGCGAGTGCCAGTAGTCCATGCCCGCCCGCTTGAGATGGCGGTCGGTGATCTTGAAGCCCAGAGGATGTATGAGGTGAAGCCGCGACCTTGTCAGCGCGCACATCCGGCCCACGTTTCCGGTGTTCTGGGGAATCTCGGGCTCGAAAAGGACGATGTGGATCATTCCATTCCCGGGAACCGGGAAGCGGGGCTCATCTGCGGCGGTATTTGAGGTCCTTCTCCACTTCGCGCATCTGCGCCTTCTTTTTCAGGTCCTCCCTCTTGTCGAAAAGCTGCTTTCCCGTGCAAAGTCCCAGTTCCACCTTCACCAGCGCCTCCTTGAAAAACATCCGAAGGGGCACGAGCGCCCGCCCCCCGGCCGAAAGGGCCTCGGCTATCTTCGCGATCTGGTGGCGGTGGAGGAGCAGTTTGCGCGAACGCCGCGCATCGTGGTTGTTGATGTTTCCAAAGGCATACGGGTCGATGTGCGCATTGTGCATCCAGACCTCGCCCTTCTCGACCCGCCCAAAGGCGTCGGAGATCTGGGCACGGCCCGCGCGCACCGACTTCACCTCGGTGCCCCGCAGCTGGATCCCCGCCTCGAAGCGTTCATCGACGAAATAGTCGTGAAACGCCTTTGAGTTGCGGATCTCCTTGTATCGGACCGGATCTTTCTTCGTGGCAGCCATGAGCCTGATGGCCGGGGTGTGGCCGCGATACAATCGATCCGCTGCGGATTTCGCAAGAGCGGCCCCAACCCCTCCCGGGCGCGCGCCCGGACGGGAGGCGCGTCAGTTCGCCGGGGGCTCGAAGCTGATCTTCTCGTCAATGATCTCCCGCAGGGCTATGTCCTCCGGGGCAAGCTTCTCCAGCGACTCGACGAGCGGCCGGTTTCCGCGCTTCAACTGCTTGACCCGCCGGGACACCACGTTGACGAGCACGTTCGGGTCCTGGATCTTCGCTATCGCCTGCTTGATATAGTCGTCTCTCATCTGGGAAATGGAAAAGGGGCGGATCCTCCATGGGGCCGGGAGCCGCGTCAAGGGCGAAACGGTGTGGTTTGCATTGATCCTGATTTTGCCTTTAGGCTCGCCGCATGTACATCGCCTGGACGACGGTTTCGAAGCCGGCGGAGGCCGAGAGCTTGGCCCGGGAAGCGATCGCCCGCGGGCTCGCTGCCTGCGTCCAAATCACCGGAGTTGTGTCGCATTACCGGTGGAACGGAGCCCTGGAACGGGCCGAGGAGACCCGGATCGCATTCAAATTCCTTTCGGACCAGCTCGCGCCGCTCGAAGCCTTTGTCCTCGAGAATCACCCCTACGACACTCCGGAATGGATCGTCGTCCGGGCCGATCGGGTTTCGGAAAAGTACTTGTCATGGGCGGAGGCGAACTCTACACGTCAAACCCTTTAACAACCCGCCATCTGTTTTAATCTGCCATGTCCCAACACAAGAGCCTCCAGGGCGCGAGCGGCATCATCCGGAAGCGCAACGTCTTAAAGCGCTTTGAACGCATCGAAGTCCTCAAGAAGCGCGGCCAGTGGAAGGCGGGCGACCGCATCCAGGGCCTCCGGAAAACGAAGCCCGACGCCTGATGCATTCCGCCCGATCCGGCCGCCGGATCGGAGCCCCGCCGTCCGTTCGGCCGCTTCAAAAACTCCATGCATGAGGCGATCGCCAAACTTCTCGCCTGGTACGCAGATTCCCTGCAAACGGGCGGCTATCCTCTGATCATTCTTTTGATGGCGATCGAGAGCTCGGTCATCCCGGTGCCGAGCGAATTCGTCATCCCGCCCGCGGCTTACCTGGCCTACAGCCAGGGCCATATGAGCCTCCCGGGAGTCGTTCTGGCCGGAGCGTTCGGCTCCTGGATCGGGGCCACTATCATGTACTGGGTTTCGAGACTGGCAGGCCGGCCTCTCGTGATCCGGTATGGCCGGTATGTTTTCATATCACCTGAAAAAATCGAGAGCGCGGAACGCTGGTCCGCCCGATACGGTAACTTCGGCGTTTTTGTATCGCGCTTGCTTCCGGTTGTGCGCCACCTCATCGGAATTCCATTCGGGATAGTGCGGCTGAACTACGCCAAGTACTCCCTTTACACCCTGTTGGGTTCGCTGGCCTGGTGCGTCGTGCTGTCCTGGGTCGGAGTTCTCGCCGGCAACGACAAGGCTCTGATGGCGGGTGACATGAAGGAAGTGACGCTCTGGATCGTGGCCGCCGTCGTCGTGCTCAGCGGCCTGTACTACTTTTTTGTTCACCGCCAGATGCGCCGTGCCGCCTAGCAAGATCCAGGTTGCAAAGGAAGTCGCCGAAGCCCTCGCGGCCCGGAAGGCGGTCGTGGCGCTCGAATCGACCCTGATCACCCACGGTTTGCCGTTCCCCATAAACGCCGAAACGGCCCTGGCCATGGAAGCGGCGGTCCGGGAAAGCGGGGCGGTTCCCGCGACGATCGCCGTCCTGGGCGGAATGATCACGGTCGGCGTCTCGGCGGGCGATATCCGGCGGCTCGCCCAACTGCCGCGGGACAGCGTCAGGAAATGCAGCCGAAAGGATCTTCCCATCGCCGTGGCCCTGGGAGAGGACGCCTCGACGACGGTCGCGGCGACTCTCCACGTCGCCCATCTAGCCGGGATCAGCGTTCTCGCGACCGGGGGGATTGGCGGAGTCCATCGGGGCGACCCGTTTGACGTGTCCGCCGATCTTCTCGAACTCGGACATACGCCTGTTGCCGTCGTGTGTTCGGGGGCCAAGGCGATCCTCGACCTTCCCCGGACAGTCGAGGTCCTCGAAACCCAGGGTGTCGCCGTTCTCGGCTTCGGGACTTCAACCCTCCCCGGCTTCTACACCCGCTCGACCGGCCTTCCCGTCGACGTCACCGTCCAATCGCCGGAAGAGGCCGCCCGGATCATCGCTTCCGCCCGCCGGCTCGGCACCCGGCAGGGCCTTCTCGTGGCTGTCCCCGTGCCCGAAGCGGATGCGCTGCCCCAGGACGAGGTCGAGAAGGCGGTTGCTTCCGCCCTCTCGGAAGCGGCGGCCCGCGGCATACGCGGAAAGTCCGTCACGCCCTTTCTTTTGGAAAGGGTGGCGGAGATTTCGGGCGGCCGGTCCCGCCGCGCCAATGTTTCGCTTCTGGTCAACAATGCCCGCGTGGCGGGCCTGATCGCATCCGCCCTGATCGGGATGGACGGGCCTTGATCCTGCCGGGATTCAGCCATCCGCGGATGCGAGCGCGAATCTCCGGATCAGCGTATGCTCGGCCCCACCCTCCCGGAGCACGCTCGAATAAAGCTCAAACGCCTCGACCCGAAAGGGCGGCGCCGCGAAGTCGCGGTGGCGATGCAGCCATTGGGCGACCCCGGGCGCGGAATTCTCCGTGCAGCGGGCGACCGTGATGTGCGGCTGAAACCGGCGCACGTCGAAATCGATCCCCGCGCCAATCAGCGCATCGTCGAGGCGTTGCCGGAGCTGAAACAGCCTCGGATGCCCGGCGCCTGTCCCCACCCAGATGACGCGCGGCGGCCGCTTCGGCGGGAACGATCCCACCGTCTCGATCGGCAGTAGAAAGGGCTCGACCCGTATGGCCCCGACGCGCGCGCACATTCCTTCGATCCGTTCGGTTGCGACATCGCCGAGGAAGCGAACGGTAACGTGAAGCTGATCCCGGCGGACCCAGGAGACCCCGTGAAAGGGCTCCGCCAGGGCCGCCACCGATTCGCGCACGGCATCCGGAAGGGAGAGGGCGAAAAAAAGGCGCTTGTTGTCGGTGCCTTCGATCATCGTTGCAATGGGACGGCGCGCACGACCGCGTTCCGAACAATGCGCCGAGCCCGGCCGTTTTTCTAGGACTTTCGCAACGCCCCCGGGCGGTCCCCGCTTGACCAGAATGCCCCGAAGCCCAATTCTTTCCCTCCTGATCCTGCAGGCGTAGCACAATGGATAGTGTGGCGGCCTCCGAAGCCGTTGATCCGGGTTCGACTCCCGGCGCTTGCACCATCCCTGGGCCGGCAAAGGAAACCCCACGACCCAAGCCCTAGGGAGCAGCCGGTGGACCGCCAGCCTGCCAGAAAACCCATTTTCCATGCTGAGTCCGATGCCACTCCTGTTCCCGATAGTTTTGAAATCTGGCTCGCACAGCCAGAGCCCGGCCGTCCAGCGAATAGCTTTCAGGCAGCACCAGGACCAGCGCCGGAACCCGTCCGAGGATGGGGTTGGCCGCATGCCAGGCTTCATCCCGGCTGGGATTGTCAGCGACGATCACACGGGCGTGCTGCACCACTGGAGCCAGATTCAGATTCTGCAAGTAGATGACGCTGCCGGCAACATCCAGCCGTTCGAGCAGCCGCAGAGAATCCCGGTCGATGTCCAATACCCCGATATGGTTGCTGGCGCGCACGGAAAACATCCGCCCGTTGACGATGCGCTGCACGCTTGCGCCCAGGCCGTATAAAACGGCCAACGCCAAGGCCGTCGCAAACACGACTCGAGGCCAGGCTCGCCGCGAAGCCGCCCAGGACGCGCACACTGCGAGGAGCAGGACGCCCGCAGGCCGGAGGTGGCGATCTTCCAGGCTGATTGCGCCGCCGCGCGCCATCAGGACGGCCAGCAGCAACGCTGCCACGAAACAAACGGTGCCGGCGAGTCGCATCAGGCGCCGGCGATGGCATAGCAGATAGCCGTAGCTCACCGCACCGGCCGCCCCGGACACCGCCAGGACCGCGTGGAGTTTCTCCCAGCCAGCGTCACTTGCGATCCCCCTGATCGCGAACAAACGCCCAACCATGCTGCCGAATCCGGCGGCGGCAAACCATGGTGCGCTCAACGCGAAGCCGATGCAGGTCGTGACCGGCGCAACCGCAATTCCCTTGTCCATTGGCACGGGCCCGCGGCTCAGGTGGATCCAATACCAAACGGCCAGGTAAACCCCGCCGGCAGCCGCAAGGCGGACCCCGTTGGCAAGAAGGTTCCGCCACTGCCATTGCCTCTCCCGCGCCGCTTCCAACCAAAGAAAGACAAGCAGTCCGATCGCGTACAGGCCAAACGACAGCTTTGCATAAGAACCCGCGACCAAAAGCAGCGGCAGCACGAGGGCCTGCAACCAGGGCCGGTCCTGCAGCCGCCAGGCGCAAAGCAGGATCCACGGCCAGACTGCCATCAGGGCCACTTCGCCGCCATTGAACATTCCGAAGGCGTACAGGGTGTGCCAGGTGGCGGCGGCGGCGAGGGCGGCGAGCGCTGCTTCCCGCCCAGAGGAACCCATCGCGAGGCACAACCGCCACATTCCGAAAACGAGGCTGCACGCCCCGGCAAAGGAAATCAGCAGCACCGCGGCCCCCATCGATGCGCCCAGCCCCATCAGCAGGCCCGCCGGCAAATACTGGCCCGGGCTCCACCAGGTCAAAAATCCGCCGCTCGATCGGCTGATATCTGCCGGATCGGGCGCCAGCAACTGGTTCCAGCCCGCACCCTGCTGCATGCTCCGCCAGGTCTCGAAGCCGATGATCGTGTCATGGCTGATGATTGGCGGAGCCAGCAGCCAATGGGCAATGGCAACCGAAGCCGGAATCAGGATGGCGACGGCTAGGATTATGCGCTCCGAAAGTCTGGGAGCCATGGATGCATTGAACCAGGGGTCATCTGGCAAGGCGAGCCCCGCCTCAAATGCCGGAAACTTGGCCGGAACCGGCATGCCGTTCAAGCGATCACGTGCAGCCCTGCGAAGGCCTCCTCGACGCGGGTGAATACAGGCATTCCCTCCTCCGCCAGCGCCGCGCGAAAATTTTCGTAGTCGCTGCCCGCGTCCACCACAAGGCCCGCCGGCTTGCCCGCAGCCCGCGCGAGGGCGGCGAGCTGCCGGGCAAATTCCGCCGCAGGTGCGGCCTCGGTAGCCAGGTTTTGCGTGAATGGAACGAGCCCGACCAGAAGCACGCCCGCATCGCTCTTCAGGAGCAGTTCCGCAGCGCGCAGGAAAGCGCCCATGGTGGCCTTCGGCGTCAAGTCGAGCGGCAGCCGCGGCGCAACCAGGCCCGTGAGTTTTTCCTCGGCGAGCAGCTCTTCCAGCTCGCGTTGCAAGCTGTCCGGGAGCACGGCCAGCGGCTGGCGCGCCGTGGCGAGGTCGCTCGCTATCACAGACTCGACGCCTGCGCAGGTCAGGAATGCCACGGCACCTGGCTTCAGGCCCGGGAACGCGCTCAACCATGAAATCGCAGCGTCGAAAGCGGCTGTCGAATCGGCAAACTTTACTCCGGCACGCCCGAGCAGCTCGCGTTCCAGAACGAGGTCGCCGGCCATCGCCCCCGTGTGGCTTGCCGCAGCCGCCCGTCCAGTGTCCGTTCGGCCGGCCCGCAGAAGGACCAGAGGCACCCCGCGCGAGCGCAATTTCATAGCGGCCCGCAGGGTTGCGGCGAGATGGCCCGGGGCGAAGCCCTCGACATAGGCGGCAATCGCAAGGCAATCGGGATCGCCGGCGAGCGCCTCGAGATAGTCGGGCAGCGCGACGTCGATCTGGTTGCCGAGCGCCGCGCCAAAGCCGAGCCGCAGCCGCGGGTTGCGCGACCGGCGGCTCAGGATAAAGGCACCGCTCTGTGCAAGCAGCGCCAGGTGGCCCCCCTGTGCATGCATCGGAAGCTTCTCCTCCAAGATGAAGGAGGAATCGATCCCCCGCCCAGGAACCCAGTGGCCCAAAAAATTGGGCCCGAGCACCGCCGGCGTCCACCGGCCCGCGGCGCGCGCCGCCCGAAGTTCCGCCGCGATCCGCGCACCGAGGCCGGCCGTGTCCGCGCCGTCACCGAGGCCGCTCGCGACGAGCCCCACGACCCGGGCCCCGCCTCCCGCCGCAAGCAATTCGAGCAGAACCTCGGCCGCACCCGCCGCCGGCAGCGCAACCAGCAGCAAATCCACCGGAGACTCCCGCAGCGCCGCCACGTCCGGAACGCACGGCGCACCGAGAAACTCCGCCTGCCCCGGCCTGACGATCACGATGTTGCCCGCAAGCGAGGGGCAGCGGCGCAGCTTCTCGAAAACGATTCGGCCGGAACCCCCCGGATGGGCAGACACGCCCGCGAGCGCCAAACGGCGCGGATGCGTCAGCGCCTGAAGGAATCCGGCGGGCGGCGCAAGTCGGGCCTCCGGTCTCCCCTCGCGCCGGCCAACCGCATCGAGCGGCCGCGGGCGGCCGCAGCCGTCGAGCACAACGGGATTCATTTCGAGCACCGCGATCTTCTCGTCCTCGGCCAGCTCCGCGAGCCTCCACAGCGACTTCGTGAACGCGGCGAGTTCGGCAGGGGTCGTGAGAGGGCGCGTGCCGCGCAGGATGCCGAGCCAGATGCGGCCCAGCAGATGCTCCTCCAGTTCGGCCAGCGCCTCATCGGGGGTCATGAGCCCAATCGGCCATCGGAGCGGCGGCACGTGTTTGGCAAGCGCCTCGGCCTGCAGGCCGCCGCATCCGAGTAGAGCAATCCAGCCGGCCTCGCTTCGCGTAAGCGAAACAAAGCCTTCGGAAGGCAACCCGTCGGCCCGTGCGATTGCGATGCGTTCGCACACGAGAGCGCCGAGCCAGCGGTGGCCCGCAGCCTCCACCCGCTTGCGCATCCCCCCGGCCTCCGCCGCGAGCGCCGCCGCGTCGAACGGGGCGAAGTGGACGGCGCCCAGTTCGGACTTATGCCAGAGACCCTCTCCAAGTCCCTTGAGCACGATCGGCTCGCCGGCGGAGAACGGCGGGGAGCCGCCGAGCAAGCCATGGCGCGGCACCGCCCAACCGCTCCGGCTGAGCATCGCGTAGGCGTCGGCCTCGCCGACAAAGTCCGGCTTCATCTGTGCAACGGTTCCGCGACAACCGCCTGCCGGCCAGCCGCGAAGGCCGCCTCGTTAACGGGCAGCACGGACGGCTTGTCCCTGAGCAACTGGCGCAGGGTCAGGACCAGTTGGTCCTGCGGGAGAATTTCGGTCGCCGCCTGCAGCGCTCCAAGGGCGACCATGTTCTTCGCCACCGGTCTTCCTAGATCGCTGGCAATTTGGGTGAAAGGCACCGCGAACACACGCCTTCCCGCCGGCAGCGGCGGCAGCGCCGGAATCACCGTGGAGTCATAAAGAACGGTGCCCCCGGGCGCCACGGCCGGGGCGAACTTCGCCAGGCTTGGCGCATTGAATGCGACGAGTATGTCGGGCTCGGGCGCCGCCGGATTGAGCACCTCGTCGCGGGCGATGTGGACATCGGCATAGGAGGTGCCGCCGCGGCTCTCCGGCCCGTAGCTCGGGATATGCGTGGCATCGAAGCCCGCGCCAATGGCCGCGCGCGCGAGGATCATTGCGGCGGTCTGCGCCCCGTCGCCGCCCGCGCCAGCGAGTTTGAGGCTCACCTCGCCGAAGGAAGGCGATGGCCGTCGCGCCGCTTCCGCGGCAGCCGCAGCCGGCTCGGCGCCGGCCAGGGCGAGGATCCTCTCCACATCATGGCTCGGCGGCTCCCGGTGGAACCACGGTTCGACTGAAACGTCCTTTTTGACCCCGAGCGGAAACACGGGCACCATCTTCTCGCGCACCCAGGCCTCCGCCTGCTCGGGGTCGAGCTTCAGGTGGGTCGGGCACTCGGATAGCACCTCGATGAAGGCATAACCGCGCCCCTCGGCCTGCAGGCGCAGGGCCTTCTCAATCGCGCGGCGGGCCCTGACGCGCTGCTTCGGGTCGAACAGGGCCACCCGTTCCACGTAGACCGGCCCGTCGAGCTGCGCAATGAGTTCGGCAACACGCAGCGGCTTGCCCGTCGAGAGGTCGCGCCCCTCGGGGCTGGTCGCGGTCCTCTGGCCGAGCAGCGAGGTCGGCGCAAACTGCCCACCCGTCATTCCGTAGACGGCGTTATTGATGAAAATCACCGTTATCGGGACGCCGAGCTGCGCGATCGAGATCGTCTCGGCCAGGCCGATCGAAGCCAGGTCGCCGTCGCCTTGATAGCTGATGACTATGGCGTCGGGATTCGCCAGCTTGTGCCCGAGCGCCACGGCGGGTGCCCGGCCGTGCGCCGCCTGCGAGTTGCCGACGTCGAAGTAATAGTAGGCAAAGACGGAGCAGCCCACGGGGCTGATGAGAACCGTGCGGTCCTGCAGGCCAAGATCGGCGATCGCGCCGGCCAGGTCGCGGTGCACGATCCCATGGCCGCATCCGGGACAATAATGCGTGCTGTGGCCCTTGGGGCCCTCGCCATGCGCGTGGCGTTCAAAGTGGTCGTAAAATACGGGCGTGTTCATGCGATCGCCTCCTTGCCTTCCTCGATCTTCGCGAGGATTTCCTCCTGCTGCGGGAGCACGCCGCCCAGCCGGCGCACATGCGCGATCGGGAGCCGGTCGCAATCGGCATGGCTCAAGGCAAGTCGAAGTTCGTCCTCGAGCTGGCCCGGGCTCGCCTCGACCACGATGATCCGCCGTACGCCCGGCAAAAGGGCCTTCAAGGCTCCGATTGGAAACGGCCAAAGCGTGATTGGCCTGAAGAGTCCGGCCTTGATGCCGGCCGCGCGCGCAGCCCGGACGGCGCCCTTGGCCATCCGCGCGGGCGTGTTGCAGGCGATCACGAGCACCTCGGCGTCGTCGCATCGGTACAGGTCGGCTCGCTGCTCCCGCCTGGTTATGGCGGCGTACTTGCGGTTGAGGTGCTCGTTGTGCGCCTCGAGGTCCGGCTCGGACAGGTAAATCGAACTGATGAGATTGTGGCGGTGCGGACGGTCGCCCCATACCACCCATTCGGGCCGGCCGGGCTTGAGCAGGACGGCGGGCAGCCGCACCACCCCGGTCATCTGGCCGAGGAATCCATCGCCGAGCACGACAACGGGGTTCCGGTACCTGAAGCTCAGCCCGAAGGCCTCCATCGTCAGGTCGAGCATCTCCTGCGGGGTGCTCGGAGCGAGCACGAGCGCATGGGTGTTTCCGTGGCCGAGCCCGCGGCAGGCGAGCTTTATGTCGGACTGCTCGGGGGCAATGTTGCCAAGCCCCGGCCCGCCCCGCATCAGGTTGACAAAAACGCCCGGCACCTCCGCGCCGATCATGTAGCTCACGCCCTCCAGCATCAGGCTGAAGCCGGGACTGCTGGTGAAGGTCATCGCCCGCACGCCCGCCCCGCCCGCGCCGTACATCATGTTGACGGCGGCCACCTCGCTCACGGCTTGAACAAACCAGCCTCCGAGCTTGGGAAGCATCTTCGCCATGAGCTCCGCGCCCTCGGTGCTCGGGGTGATCGGATAGCCGAAAACGTGGCGGCAGCCCGCCAGCACCGCGCCGATCGCGGCGGCGTAGGTGCCCTTCAGCACAAGCGGCCCGCAAGCCGGCAGGGAAATCTCCGTGTCGGGCTCGATCGGTGCATCGAAAACGCTGACGCGCTTCGCGCCGAATAGCTTCGCAGGGTCCTCGAGGCGAAATTCGCCCTCAAGGTGGGATACCACCCCAAGGAGCCGAAGCCCAAAGGGCTCCGGGCATGCCTGCACGCAAAGGGAGCATCCTGTGCACTCCCCGAGGTTGAGTTCGACGGGAGCGACGCCCGTCGTTGAGTTTATGGTGGAGCCCGGCGCAATGCAGTGTTTTGGGCAAGCCTCGACACAGCGCAGGCAAGCCTTGCAATACGCCGGGTCGAGGTACGGCCTCGGCCGGGCGGTGGGGCGGATGGACATTTTTGAACCATTCGGGGTTGGGGTTCATTGGCGCGGCGCTCGCCCGGAACCCGGGCCTGGCCGCGCATTTTTTATTGGGCGCAGCCTAGCCCAATCCCAGTCTCCCGGCTTCGCATCAATTGGCCAATGCTGCGCGCAAGTTGGCCCGTGGTTGCGCCTCGATTACCCGCCCGAAATCACGGGGAGGCCCCTCGCACCCGGCGCTTGAACCATGCCCCTCACCCGCCGCCGAATTGCCGGATCAGTTCGCCGGGAAGGGCGTCCAAGCGGTGGGCAAACAAGTAATCGCATTGCTCCTCCGCCTCCTTGGCCCACTTCCTTTTGGGAAGATCCGCCATCGGCTCCAAGCCGGCGCAAAGCCCGTCGGCCGTCTTGAGTACATGGAAGATCCGGTAATCGAGGTCCACCAGCGCCGCTTGCAAGCGGGCTACCCGGTCCGCGTGAACCGCCATATCGGCGTTGGCGTCGGCATCGAGCACCTCGCAGAGGATTGGCTGCTTCAGGGCTGCCATAGTTGTGCTCATGCCGCGCAGCACTTCGAGCTCAAAGCCTTCGACGTCAATTTTGCACAGCGCAATTTGCCCGATGCCGAGGGTACCCGCGATGTCGTCGAAACGCAGGCAGGGAATGAATTCCCGGCGCGTGGTCCACTGGGGCCGGACAAACCCGTGAATGAACGCGGCCGAGTCCGCATCGCTTCCGGCCGGGGTGTGAAGCTCGAGCAGCGAGGCGGCATCGCCCAGGGCGACGGGCACCAGCGTGGCACCCTCAAGCGCGTTCCGCCGGATGAGCGCGCTCACGTACGTGGCGCAGCGGATATTGGGCTCGAAGCCGAAATAGCCCGCGTCTGCGCCGGTGGCCAGGTAGTCGAACAGGGACTGGCCCACGTTGGCGCCCACGTCCAGAAATGACCCGGGGCGATGCGCCAGCGCGGCGCCGATCACCTGGGTCTTCCAGGAAATCTCCCAAAACAGGCTGGAAAGGCAGTTTGGATCCCGACTCTCGACCGCGATCGTGCGCCCCGGCAACCGCACCTCAATCGTCCTAAAGCAACGCCGCAGGATCCGATAGGAGATTAACTGGTAGTACGGGCGCACGAAGGAAATCCGAAGGATCTCCTACGAGCGCCCAAACTGCGAGCCGGATTGCTCAGGAGGGAAGCGAAACCCTGCGCTTCAGCCGCAGGCTGAAGCAAATCAGCACGGCGAACGCCAATCCTGCCAGGCCGAGCGTGCTCGACTGGTCGGGCACCGCCGGTGCCGCCATTGCGAAACTGCCCGCGCCAAGATAAAGCGCGGCGATGGGGAGGATCTGTTTCAAAAGGTTCAATGATTTCATGATTAAAATTTATGCTTCACACGCGGCGCGCTTGCGCATTCCGGCGGTGCAAGCTCCCAACGCGATCAGAGCGCCGGCCAGAAGCTCAAAGGTGCTGGACAAGTCCGGAACCGAGCCAAGCCCCGGTTGCGTGAGATCAAAAGTCCAAGTTCCAGGGGGATCAACCAAGATACTGGCTGAGTTCTCGTAATCGCCGAGTCCGGTTGTGTCATAACTGTCGTTGTTTGCCCCTAGAAAATAGACATCATCGTTACTCGTGCTCGTTGCGGTGGCAGGACTGCCAATCTCAAAATAGAAGGAATTCGTACCGGTAGCTTGCGAGTCAACGCCATAGTCGTATGTGTGAACTTGACCGGTAAATGTTTCGCTATTTGTCGGGGTCAGCGGGGGATAGTCGGATGGGTACGCCGGATAACCGGTTAGATAGGAATACGAAGTCGTGTCCACCAAATCCCAATTGATGATGCTGTCATTGTTGAATTCGACCCAGCTCCCGTTGAGAGCTGTGGATTGGCCAGCGGCCGCCTCGAAAACGTAGTAACCGTTTGCCACGTTCAGTGTTATAAATGCACGCGCAACCGTGCCGCTGCCGATGGTGATCGCCGCCGATGCGGCCACAAGGCTCAGTTTAAGGAAATTCATCGATTTTATTTAATAGAGTCGATAAGGAAACCTGCTTCAACCATGCCAAGCGGGTACGTAGTTTTACGCAATCTCTCAAGTCATTGGCGAAAATGAAGATTAAGAAGAAATCCTTTGCGCATCTTTATCCGATTCGCCCGGTTATGTAAGAAAAGCCGACGCCGATTTCCGCCGAGATCCCGATCCGGCAATCTCAAGAATTACTCATCACGTTCCATTTAAACAGAATGCGCCGACCACGAGCCGTCATGACGAGCAAAAAGCCGAGATGTAAGGCAATCCGCGGGCCTTACAGCGAGAAACTGTCCAGCAACTCAACGATTGCGTGGATGGGGCAAATTCAAGTCCGGCACTAAGCGCTTTTTCGCAGACGATGGGCGCAAGCTCCCAATGCAACCAAGGCCATGCTCAGAAGCCCAAGGGTGTTGGCCGCGTCCGGAAGCTGCGTGGCCGAGTAGTTCCAGGTTCCGTCCGGATCCACCCCACCCGTGTTGTAGCTCGAAACCACGGAGTCACCCAATAGGTTATAGGCAAAGTACGCATTGTTGTTTACCCCTAAAAACCAGAAATCCGAATCCCCTGTGGTTGTGGCCGTGGTGGGGCTGCCAATTTCAAAGTAGAACGAATCGGGGCCGGTGCCCAGTGAACCGTTTGTGGCCGGGTAATCGTATGTGGAGTACTCGATGATCGCGCTGTTTCCAGGGGTCAGAGGCGGAAAATCGGAAGGATACGCCGGTCCGGTTTCCCAAGAGTACGAGGTGGTATCCAATAAGTCCCAATTGACTATCGTGTCATTGCTGAACTCGACCCAACTCCCATTGACGGCAGTGGGCTGGCCAGCGCTCGCCTCGAAATAGTAATATCCATTTTCCACGTTATAGGCGTGCGCAACCGCGCCACCGCCAATGACCAACGCTGCTGAAACGGTCAGACAGCTCAGTTTCAAACCATTCATCGTTTTTCTCCTTTGGATTGGATTTTTAGAAACGAACACCGGAGCACGTACGATTAGTGTACGTGCTACACCAGCTGTCGTCCAATAAGCTGCTTTAATCGTACCAAATGACTACGTATATTCACGCAGCCTCCAACACGCTGCCGTACATCCGGTTAGATCAAAGAAAACCGATCACCCGCCTACGGTTAAGATCTGAATCGTAAGTGAATCCGACATTGGGCTTCACACCGATGCCAACGAGGCAATCGTCACAAAGAAGTAACATAATGTCATTAAATGGAATACAGCGTCAGCAAATGCCTTTATCGGACTGCAGACGGAGGTGTAAAAAGTCCTGCGCCTTTACAGTGCAGACGAGATAGGTTGCTCTGCACGATTGAGGATCTCTGAATGCCTGCTGTAAGGCCCTAGCCCAGCGTTCGGTACGGATCAGATGGGCTGTCCTTGGAACGCGCCACCCGAACCACCGAGGCAATACTTACGCCAATTTGTCGTCAAAGCGTCGATTTTTCTGACACTTTTGAACAACGCTTGAGGGCATTAACGACGATCGTAAAAAAATTACGCTATGCCATTAGATTCTTAAAAACCTGTAAGACGCCACCTTAAATCACGTCGAACCCGATTGGCCATCTTTGCGCGACTGATTCGGCATTTAACTTGCTACGTAATTTCCGCACTTCACTTGGCATGCAATCTGCCTCCCGGCTCGACGATGTGGTTTTGGCGGGCGGCGGGATTGCAGGTTCGGTGGGAGTCGATCCGGCACGGATGCCGGAAGACACTCCGGCAGGGACGCCACTTGAACCAGCAGCAATTTTTTTTACGAAAATGATCCAATACTCCAGCAAACGACTCGCTTTCCTCGCCGCCGGCGCCGCAGCCGCGCTCAATTTCGGCATATTGAAGGCTTCCGCCAATACCGTCGTGACGATTACTGAATACGGAACGTCCTCTGGTCTCGCGGGGGTTACTTCAGGGCAACAGGCGCCTACATATTCTGATGGGGGCGCCGCAGTGCCCAACATTACCACAACCACGTACTTCTTTCCGACCGTTGAGGTAAACGGTGTACCCACTGACTTTTGGGGTGGCTCACCGGGCGGGAATGGCTGGCTGGATATCGAGAACGCATCGAACCAGGTTGTCGAGGCAGTGCAATTCGACAATACCACATTAATTGGCGGTATTGCCTATGAGACAATGTACGTTTATAATTCGACAGATTTGCCCCCCAGCACCGATTATGCTGACAGCCAGTATGTGGTAATTCATGAAACCAATGGGGTTGCAACCTATGACCCGAGTGGGGCCAACACGACGGGAGTCGGTTACGACGCTTTGAATGGTTCGCCCATAGCATCGTCGAACGGCTCAGCCGATCAACTCGACTTTCAATTCATTGTTCCCGACGGCGCGGATACCCTGTGCCTCCTTGGCGCCGCGCTTGTCGCATTGGCCGGCGTCCGCCGGAGGTACTTCGCTTTCTGACCATACCGAGGACGATCGCCTAAAGCAATCCCCCTGCCCGAGCCTTCCAGCTCGGGCAGCCGCGCGTCCAACTCCGATCCACTCAATAACAGCCACACTAAAATGCTTAAAACTAATACTGGAAGACTCCGCCTCGCATTGGCGACGGCGAGCGCCGCTGCAGTTTTTGGAATCAGCCCGGCACGAGCCGATCTCGTTTTAACTCTTAACGATCCATTTTCAGGCAGCTACTCTGCCTTTGCGCAGGAAGCTGGAACCATCGATATTTCGGTCGTCAATTCCGACGAAGTTCTGGTCACGGTGACCAGCACGCTCGTGGCAAGTGACCACACTGCATATCCGAATCAGTATATTTCCGGAGTCGCCTTGGGCTTTGAAGGAACGGGCACCATCAGCGTAACCAATTACAAAATTAACGGGAGCGGGGCAGCTGCGCCATCTAATGTATACACTGCTGCAACCAACCCCCCCAGTGGCCAAGGAGCGGATGCATCCGGCGATTATGGCCTTATACTTGAATCATTCGGTTCAAGTGAATTTATACCTGGGGATACGCTCACCTTTGATGTTTCGGATACGTCGGGCATAACGCCCGCGGAATTTGATAACAAAAGCACGGGCGGCGCCGATGGCGCTTACTTTGCGGCCGTAGATTTCATTGGTATTCTCGGTACGGCTAATGAGTGGGTGGGCGCCGCTCCAGACGGCGCAAGTACCGTTTGTCTCCTTGGATCGGCCCTTCTGGCATTGGCCGGCCTTCGCCGGTTCCTATGCGCCAGCTGACATAGTCGCGCAGTATTCGCAGATCGTTTTCCGCGGCCTGAGCCATTCGGCTCAGGCCGTGTCGTTTCAAGACCTGCGCAGCAGCCGCAGGATCTCGACTGGCAGCGGATAAATCAGATCGATCTTCGTGTACACGATGTGGGCGGCGGGAATGAAGAGGTTGGCAATGCCGACCCAGAGCGCCCCGCGCGGGGCGAGATCGGGACGCTGCCGGGCGAAAAGAATCAAACCCAGCAGTGAAAGCGGGGCAAGGATTGCTATCGAACGGCTGATATCGGCGGCCAGCATCAGGGAGATCGCGGCGGTGGCGGCAGCCGTGCCTCCCAGGATCCAGCGCTGGCGGTTGATGGCAAAAATGGCCGGTACCCATGCGGCCCGAAGCCCCATCCACCAGCCGATTGGCGCCCATGGAAGGATGACGGCGGTTTGCCAGGATATCTGGTGCACGAGGAAAGTCTCCGTCGCCTTCGCAACCAGGGGATTGAACGAAAAGGCGAGCCGGATCGCGGCGTAGGGAATCAGCCAAAGACCGGGCGTCATCAGCCCCCGCCAGGTGGGGCGTTCGCCGCGCTCGGCAGACCGCACGACGAGCGCGAGCGGAAGCCCGATGATGAATCGTTCATCCACCCAGGGTGCAAGCAAGCACGCCAGCGGGATCGCCCAGGGCGCGGTGCCAAACGCAACCGCAAGCTGGCCCAGCCAGACCCAGGCGTCGCCGACTCCAAACCAATGAAGGGGCACAAGCACGCCCGAGGTCGTCGCGAACATGAGCGATCCGCCGAAGACGAAGCGCGCGTCGGCGAGGCGCCGGCGCAATAGGGCTACGACGTAGACGCTGAGCGCCAGGACGCCGGCAAACGGCACGAGAAGGGCGGCCCTTCCCGTGAGGCCCGCGGCATGGCAAACCATGGGCAGCAGCAGACGCCAGAACATGGCCGGTTCGATGTCGCGACGAAAGGGCATCTCGCATTGGAGCAGGAAGGTATGGGCCCGGTCCCACTGATAGGTGCCCGGATGATAGCCCCGCATGAGCCAGAGGCTCGGGCCAAACATGAGCACGGCGAGCGCAAGGCACGTTAGGCTGCAAAGGAGGATTTGTCGCCGGGAGTCGATCTGCCTGGGGAAGTTCATCGATTCGCGCCGGCGAGTCTGGCGGAAGGAACCCGAATGTCGACCGTCCGAATCCGGACACGCTCCTCAACGGCGGCGCCCGTCGAGCTGGTGCCCGTGCGTCACGATGGGGTCCTTTCCGGAACGGTTGAGCCGGTCGATCACACCGGCAAGGCGGCGGCGCTTCTCATCGGCGCGGGCGAACATTTCCAGCTGGGTCTCCTCGTCGTCGACGCCGGAGAGCCGGACGCTCACCAGGCGCAGCGGCCGGCGTTTTTTCCAGGCTGCGCGAAGAAGCGGGCCGATCAGCGGATAAAACGGCGCCTCCAGGTCCGTCGCGGATTCGAGGCTCCGGCCGTGGGCCTCCTGGGAGAAATCCGGATAACGCACCTTTACGGTTATCGTGCGCACGCGTTTGGAATCGCTCCGGATCTTGGGCATCAGTTCATCCACCATCCGCTTCGCGATACGCTCGATCTCCGAAAAATCGGCGACGTCCCGGGCAAACGTCTCCTGCTGGGAGTAGCTCTTCGCGTCCTCCTCCGCCGTCTGGACGGGCTGGCTGTCCTCGCCACGAGCCCGCGCCAGCATTTCACGCCACTCGCGCCCGAATATCGCCCTCAATTCGTCCTCGCCTTTGGAAAACAAGTCGGCGATCCGGCGAATCCCGCGACCCACGAGGGCGGCCTCCGTCTTCGCCCCCACCCCGGGAAGCTTGCCAATCGACAGGGGCGCAAGGAACGCGGCCTCCTCCCCCGGGGGCACCACGACAAAGCCCCGCGGCTTGCGCAGCTTCGAGGCGATCTGCGCCACGAGCTTGTTGCATGCGATCCCCATCGAGACCGGGATCCGCTCCTCGGTCCAAATCCGCTCCTGGAGCCGCCTGACGGCGGATGCGATCTCCTCCGCCGTCCCCAGGCCGCAGGGAGCGAGGTCGAGATAGCCCTCGTCGATCGAATTGCGCTGCACAAGGGGGGTGACCGACTCGCAAAGATCGAACATCCTGCGGGAGACGGCGCCGTAGAGCCCGGGCGTGTGCGCGATCAGGACGAGGTCCGGGCAGACCTTAATCGCCGTCTTGGTCGGCATTGGAGTGTAAACCCCGCACGCCCGGGCTTCGTAGCTTGCCGAGGAAATGATCCCCCGCTCGGTTCCGCCGACGGCGCACTTCTTCCCGCAAAGGGATGGGTCGCGCGCCTGCTCGCACGACACGAAAAAGGCGTCGGCATCGAGGTGGACGATGGTGGGAATGGGCACCCTCCAAGTCTATCCCCGCCCCATGTCCGGGGAAGGCGAAAGAGCGAAGCCTTGGCGCCCATCCCTTCCTGAAACTGCGCGATTGCCTAGAGGAGCCGATTTTTACAAGGTGGACCTCCATGACCGAAACTGGCAACGGCACCGCCATGCAGACGCCGAGCGACTTCATCCGCGACATCGTCGCCGGCCACGTCGCGGAGAAACGCTATCCCAGGATCGTGACGCGGTTTCCGCCCGAACCGAACGGGTATCTCCACATCGGCCATGCGAAATCGATCTGCCTCAACTTCGGAATCGCCCGGGAAAACGGCGGCCGGTGCAACCTGCGGATGGACGACACGAACCCGGCAAAGGAGGAGGTTGAGTACGTCGACTCGATCATGGCCGACGTGCATTGGCTGATCGACGGATGGGCTGACCAGGTCCTGGGGCTCAAGGCCCGGGGAAGGAGCGCCGAAGTGCAGGTGACGGGCGGCAGGGCGGATTTCGCCATCGAAGCGGCCGTACAACCATTCCAGGTCCCCGTGGAGCCTTTTTACGCAAGCGATTACTTCCCGCAGATTTACGAGTATGCGGTCGCTTTGGTGAAGAACGAGAGGGCCTATGTCTGCGATCTGAGCCCCGAGGAGATCGACCAGTACCGCGGATCGCCGGACCGGCCCGGAAGGGACAGCCCGTACAGAAACCGCACGATGGAGGAGAATCTGGATCTTCTCGGGCGCATGAAGAAGGGCGAGTTCCCCGATGCGTCCCGCACGCTCCGGGCGAAGATCGACATGTCTGCGCCCAACATCTGGCTCCGCGATCCCGTCCTTTACAGAATCCGGCATGCCACCCACCACCACACGGGCGACGCATGGTGCATCTACCCGATGTATGACTTCGCCCATTGCCTGAGCGATTACATCGAGGGAATCACGCACAGCATCTGCACGCTCGAGTTCGAGGTGCACCGTCCCCTGTACGACTGGATCCTGGAAAGCCTGGAACTCCCCCGCCCCCTGCCCCACCAGTACGAATTCGCCAAGCTGATTCCGACCTACATGGTCGTTTCAAAGCGGAAGCTGATCCAGCTCGTGCAGGACCGGATTGTCTCAGGCTGGGACGACCCCCGCATGCCCACGATCGCGGGACTGCGCCGGCGAGGCGTGCCGGCGAGCGGACTGCGGCGCTTCGTGATCGGAGTCGGGGTGACCAAGTACGACTCGCTGACAGACATCGCCGTCTTCGAGCACGCGATTCGCGAGGAGTTGAATTCCCGCGCCGTGCGCCGGCTGGCCGTCCTGCGGCCCGTCAAATTGGTCCTGACCAACATCGACCCGGGCGAGACGATCGAATGCAGCGCGATCGACAATCCGCAGGACGAGCACACGACCACGCGGAAGCTGCTGCTCACCCGGGAGATCTTCATCGAAAACGAGGATTTTTCCGAGGCGCCTCCCCCGAAATTCTTCCGGCTGAAGCCGGGCGGCGAGGTGCGGCTCAAATACGCGTGCATCGTCACCTGCCGGGAGGTCGTCAGGGACGCCGCCGGCAGGCTCGTGGAGCTGCGCTGCACGGCCGACCTGGAGACGCGCTCGGGCGGTCCGAAGGCCGACCGGAAGGTCAAGGGCACGATCCACTGGGTCAGCGCCGGCCACGCGATCGACGCGGAGGTCCGGCTCTACGACCGGTTGTTCACCGAGGCCGAACCGGACGCTGGCGGCGACTTCAAGAGCACGGTCAATCCCCATTCGCTCGAGGTTGTCGCCGCCAAGCTCGAGCCCGCCCTCGCCCTCGCAAAGCCGGGCGAGCATTACCAGTTCGAGCGCCTGGGCTACTTTTTCCCCGATCCCATCGATTCAAAACCGGGAAAGCCGGTCTTCAACCGCACGATCGCACTTCGGGACACGTGGGCCAAGGGCTGACGGGCGGCAGCCGTCAAAATGCCGCGTTGCCCGGAGTCCGGGCGAACGGAATCACGTCGCGAATGTTCGAGACTCCGGTGACGAACATCAACATCCGCTCGAAGCCTAGGCCGAAGCCCGCGTGCGGCACCGTGCCCCACCGGCGAAGGTCCAGGTACCAGCCGTAGTCCTTTGGATCGAGGCCGTGGCGCCGCAGGCTCGCCTCGAGGACATCCAGGCGCTCCTCGCGCTGGCTGCCGCCGACGATTTCGCCGATCCCGGGCACCAGGACATCCATGGCTGTCACCGTCTTGTCGTCGTCATTCAGCCGCATGTAGAAGGGCTTGATCTCCCGCGGGTAGTTGTAGACGGTCACCGGGCTTTTGAACACGACCTCGGTGAGGTAGCGTTCGTGCTCCGACTGGAGATTTGTCCCGTACGCGACCGGGTACTCGAAGCTTTTGCCGCTCCCGGCGAGCAGCTTCACCGCCTCGGTGTAGCTCACCCGCTGGAACGGCCGCTCGAGAACGAAGTCGAGCCGCGCCAGCAGGTCCTTGTCCACGAACTTCGCGAACAGCTCGAGGTCCTCGGCTCCGCCGGTCCTGGCCTCCCGGATGAGCGCCTTGACGAACTCCTCGGCGAGATCCATGTCGCCCGCCAGGTCGCAAAACGCCATCTCCGGCTCGACCATCCAGAACTCACTCGCGTGGCGGGAGGTGTTCGAGTTTTCCGCGCGGAAGGTGGGTCCGAACGTGTAAACCTTCGACAGGGCGCAGGCGAACGCCTCGGCCTCCAGCTGCCCGCTCACGGTGAGATAGGTGGGGCGCCCGAAAAAATCCCGGGAATAGTCGACCGCTCCGCCGGGCCCTTTGGGCGGAGCAGAAGGATCGATCGTCGTCACCCGGAACATCTCCCCCGCCCCCTCGCAGTCGCTGCCGGTGATGATCGGGGCATGCACGTAGGCAAAGCCCCGCTCGTTGAAAAACCGGTGGACGGCGAAGGCGAGGCGGCTTCGCGTTCGGAAGATGGCCCCGAAAAGGTTCGAGCGCGGGCGCAAATGGGCGATCTCGCGCAGGAATTCCGGCGTATGCCCCTTTTTCTGAAGCGGGTACGCGGCGTCCGAGGGACCGACTATCGTCACCTCCTCCGCGCCCAGCTCCCATTTCTGGCCCTGGCCCTGGGACGCCACCAGCCGTCCGCGCACCGCCACGGAGGCACCGGTTATGAGGTGCTGCACCTCGGCGTAGTTGGACAGGGTCGCCGGGGCGATCACCTGCAGATTGCGCAGGCAGGAGCCGTCATTGACCTCCAGGAACGAGAAGGCCTTGGCGTCACGCCGCGTCCGCACCCAGCCCTGGACCAAAACATCATCCCGGGGGGCCTCGCTTGCCAGGGCGCCCCGGACGGAGATCCGATTTTGCATGATCCCATGCAATGCCCCTTGGACGCGGCTGAAAAGAGAAATTCGGCCCGTTGCGCTAACCCGCCGCTTTCAGGAAACGCTCGATCCGGCCGATCACGCGCTCGCGGCCGAGGATCCGGAACATTCCGGTCAGGCTCGGCCCCACGTTGGTCCCCGACACCGCCAGGCGCGCGGCGGGCTGGTAATCGCCGAACCCCAGGCCGTTTTTCGCGGCAAGCGCCTTGATCGCCTCCTCGATCGCGCCGTCGCTCGTAAAATCCGCCGTCCTCAGAACGCCCGCCAGTTCGGCCAGGCGGGCTCCCGCATCGCCCCGGGCCATGACCTTCTCGCGGACCTTGGGATCGATCGGAAAATCATCGCCGAAGAAGTACCGGGTGTAGCCGGGCAGTTCCTCCACGCCCTTGATCTTCGGCTGGCTGAGCAGCATCACCTCCCGGAAATACGCGGGGTCCGCCGCGAGGGCTCGGGCGCAATCCTGCCGCTCGAGATAGCCCCGCGCCAGCGAAAGGAACTCCTCCGCCGGAAGCGCCAGGAGGTACAGCATGTTCATGTGCGCGAGCTTCTTCTCGTCGAAGCGCGCGTTGCTCTGGTTCACACCGGGCAGGTCGAACAGCCGCACGATCTCCCCGATCGGCATCTTTTCCCGGTCGTCGCCCGGGTTCCACCCGAGCAGGCACAGGAAATTGACGAGCGCCTCCGGAAGGTAGCCGCGCCCGCGGTATTCCTCGATCAGGGCGCCCTTGTCGCGCTTGGACATCTTCCCGGGCCCGCTTTGCTTCAAAATGAGCGGAATGTGCGCGTACACCGGGACGGGCGCGCCGAACGCCTTGAACAGCTCGACGTGCTTGCTCGTGTTCGACAGGTGGTCCTCGCCCCGGATGACGTGCGTGATCTCCATCGTTATGTCGTCGACGACGTTCACGAAGTGGAAGACCGGATTGCCGTCCGACCGGAATATCACGAAATCCTCGTCCTCCGTCCGCTCCACCCGGCCCCGTATCCTGTCGTCGATGACCGCGGGGGCGTTCTTCACCTTCACGACGGTCTTCCTGCGATGCTCGTCGAAGACCTCGAAGCGCTCGCCCTGCAGCTTGAAGTAGACCGCGCCGTCCTTCTCGTACGTGCGGCCGGCGGCCCGGAGCTTCTCGAGGTATTCCCGGTAAATGGCGGAGCGTTCGCTCTGCAGGTACGGCCCGTGCGGCCCGCCCGCCTTCGGGCCCTCGTCCCAGCCAAGCCCCAGCCAGTTCAGGCTGTCATAGATCACGTTGAGGAATTCGGCGCTGTTACGCGCCTGGTCGGTGTCCTCGATCCGGAGGACGAACACCCCGCCGGTGTGCCGGGCGTAGAGCCAGTTGAATAGGGCGGTTCTCGCGCTTCCGATATGAAAGAAGCCCGTCGGACTCGGGGCAAAGCGCACGCGTACCTGGGACATGAATGGAAATTCGGTGATTTTCGGCTAACAGTCGTCTTGATCGGGATGCCGATCTTCCGACCGACGAAATGACAACTCCAGCGAATTCAAATCCAGGTGTCAAAGGCTCCCTCCCCTCCCCGCGCCCCGGCCCGGCCGATCTGGCGGCCCGTTTCGCCGCCGCCGGGGCCGCGGCCGGCTTTCGCCTGGAGCGATTCGGGGAAATCGGCGATTTTCCGCTTGTCGCGCTGACACGGCCGGCTCCGGGCACGCGCCCCAGAATTTACATTTCCGCGGGAATCCATGGCGACGAGCCGGCCTCCACCCTTTCCATTCTGGAACTCCTTGAAGCCGGACGTCTTGACGACCGCGCCTCCTGGTTCGTCTGCCCGCTATTGAATCCGGCCGGCCTGGCCCGCGGCATCCGCGAAAACACCGCCGGGGCCGATCTGAACCGCGGCTACCGCGACCCGCAAACCCCTGAAAACAAGGCGCACATCGCATGGCTTCGGCGGCAGCCAAGCTTCGACCTGACGCTTTGCCTGCACGAGGACTGGGAGGCGAAGGGCTTTTACCTCTACGAACTGAATCCCGACCGCCGCGCGAGCTTAGCCGAGGCCATCGTCGGCGCGGCCAGCGCAATCATCCCCGCCGATTTGAGCCCGCTTATCGACGGCCGCGAGGCCCGCGCGGGGATCATCCGCCCGAACAGCGACCCGGCCGTCCGGGAAAAATGGCCGGAATCCATTTATCTGCGCGCAAACAATCACGCCGGGATTCACTACACCCTGGAGACACCCTCCTCATTCCCGTTGGCGAAGCGAATCGCCGCCTTGCGAACCGCCGTGGAAACGGCCGTCGATCTTCTGGCGGCCGATCCCAAGGCAACGGAGCGCGCGCCGACGGGCTGACGGCGCCTGGAGACTAGCCCGCCGCGGCCAACAGGCCGCGTGATTCGCAGAACCCGCGCAGATCGCCCGGCAGAGGCGCTTCAAACACATTCGGAAGGCCCGCGGGACGAAGGTCGATCATCGCGCAATGGAGCGCCTGCCGGGCGAGGAGAAGCCGGGCGGCCAGCGCAGGCGTCCAGCCGCCGTCGATGAACTCGATGAACAGGCGTGAATCCGGACCGTAGATCTTGTCGCCGACCAATGGGAACCCGAGCCACTGCGCGTGGACCCGGATCTGGTGCTTGCGGCCGCTCATCGTGACGACCCGTGCAAGGGTGAATCCGTTTCGGGCGGATTGCGGCTCGAATCGCGTGACGGCCGGCTGCCCATCCGGTTGAACCGCCGATTTCACAAAGACGGGACTCGACGTGTCGTCCCCGATCGGCTGGTCGACGGTCACGTCCGAAGCCAGTTCTCCCGTGAGGATCGCAAGATAGGCCTTTCCGATGCGATGTTCGCTCATGGCGCGCTGCAGCCGGCTCGCCATCGACGGGTCCTTCGCAAGGACCACGAGCCCGCTCGTCTCGCGATCGAGGCGGAATACCAGGTGCATGACGCCTTTGCCGGTGTATTCGCGGGCCGCCCCGACCAGGCTCGACCAGGGACCGGCCTTCGACGGATGGCAAACGACGTCGCCCGGCTTGTCGATGACCCATCCGGGAAACTCCCCGGGCAGGATCATCCGCACCGGCCCCTGTTTCAGCCGCCGCGGCCACGCGCATGCGCGCCTTGGAGAAAATTCTCCGGGCTCCGGTTGCGGCTCGGGTGAGGACATCATGGGGCTCCGCAGTGAAGAGGCGCTTCTAACTGCGCGGCCGCGCCCGCGACCGGTTTGGTTTGCGACGCGCCGCGGAAGGTGTGGCTCGAATTAAGCTTCTCAAGTCCTGTCTCAAATGACCGACCATATGAGTTGCAAATGCATGGGTCCGGGCTTTACTTGCCGACGTGCTCGATGAACGGTTTTCCAATCGCGGAAGAGCCGCCAGTGACGATGAGTGCTGAGGAATTCCGGAGCGCATCGCCTGGCAGAAATCGAAACGGGGGAGGAAGTCATTTTCGCGAGCCGGCGACGTGCCGGCTCAGGCAACCCAAAACAAACGCAGAATCATGAACCGACAAAACAACCAGGATCTGATCGTGTCCGGCATCCACCTCGAACTTACCCCGTCCCTCAAGTATTTCGTGCGTGAGAAAACCGACCGTTTGTTCCGGCATGAGGAGAGGATCGTGCGGTTGCGGGTTGAGTTGGAATACGAGGCCAAGGAGGGCGTGGCGGCGCGCTTCAAGGCCAAGGGACACATCATGATTCACGGCCCCGACTTGAACGCAATCGTGGCGGCCGACGAATGCCACAAGGCCGTAAGCCTGCTCGTGGACAAACTGGACCGGATGCTGCGCCGCAGATCGCGCTATTTCAAGGTGCGGCGCAAGGACAAGCACCCGGTCGAGTTCGACGTGGCCCTGCCGAAGGTGGCGACTGCCTGAAGCAGCGCGCTCCGGGTTGAGGAAGGCCGCGGATCGGGCCGCCCGCCGGCTTTTGGCCGGCGAGTTTCCTTTCTCGCTTGCACTCGCCAGCCATTACCTGCTTTTTCTCGCCTTCCACTACGCACCCGTAGCTCAACTGGATAGAGCATCTGACTACGGATCAGAAGGTTTGGGGTTCGACTCCCTACGGGTGCGCCACTTTTCGCCTTGCGGTTCCCGCGACCGTCGTCCCGTTTGCTTTCGGGGAGATTCTGGAAAATCGGTTTGACCGCGCTGGAAAAAGGGGCGATCCGAGACGGGCAATCACCCGACCATGGATGTACAAACCTACCTCTTCTTCAATGGCCGCTGCGACGAGGCGGTGGAGTTCTACGGCCGGACGATCGGAGCGAAACCCGGCCAGATCTTTCGGTACAAGGACTCTCCCGACCAAAGCATGGTCACGCCCGGGTGGAAAAACAAGGTGATGCATGGAAGCCTCACCGTGGGCGACACCGAGATTCTGGTCTCGGATGGCCACGAGGGGAGCAAGCTGCATTTCGAGGGCTTTTCCCTCACCCTGCGGCCGGGCGCTGCGGAGGCGGAGAAGATCTTCTCGGCGCTCAGCGAGGGGGGAAAGGTGGGCATGCCCCTTTCGAAGACCTTTTTTGCCGAGAAGTTCGGGATGCTGACGGACAAGTTTGGCGTCTCCTGGATGATCATCGCCGAATGAGGGATGGGTTGCGCCCGCACCCCGCCCACCACGCCCCCCGATTCCCCATGAATAAGTTACAGCCATCCGTCGGATCAAGCGGCGTTCCCCGCCGGGAATTCCTGCAGTTGCTGGGCGCAAGCGCCCTGGGTCTCGCCCTTTCGGTCCGCGATGGCAGGGCAGAAGCCGATTCCGGCGCGGGTCCCCTCCCCGCCTTCGACTTTACCCCCGGGCCAAAGAAGCTGCGCGGCGTATTCCCGATCGGCGAGACCCCGTTCACCCCGGACGACAAGCTCGACCTGGAATCGCTGGCTGCCGAAGTGACGTTCTGCAACCGCGGAGGCGTGCATGGTTTCGCCTGGCCGCAGGCCGCGAGCAACTGGGGCGCCCTCACCGAGGCGGAGCGCATGGCCGGCGCCGAGGCCATTATCGCCGCGGGAAGGGGCGGGGCTGCGGCAATCGTCATCGGCGTCCAGGGGAGCGACATGGCCGCGGTGACCCGTTATGCGCACCACGCCGAAAAGGCCGGCGCGGATGCCATCATCTCGCTCCCGCCCAAGAATGTGACCGATGAGAAGGTCCTCCTCGACTATTACCAGCAGGTGGGCCGCCTCACCGGCTTGCCGCTGTTCGTGCAGAGCCAGGGCAGCATGAGCGTCGATCTCATCGTGGAGATATTCAAGACGGTGCCCACCATGCGCCAGCTCAAGGACGAGGCCGGCGTTCCGCTTGAGCGGATCGCCGAGCTCCGCCGCAGGACCGATGACCAGCTCCGGGTTTTTTCAGGCCACGGCGGCCTGACGATGCTCAGGGAGATGGAGCTGGGGTTTGTCGGGACCTGCCCGTACACCGGACTGGCCGACGTCTTTGCCGCCGCCTACGACCTGTGGCACGGGGGACGGCGCCGGGAAGGTTGCGACATGTTCGGCCGCATCCTTGCGTTCAGCAGCCTCGGAACCATCGATCAAAACAGGCTTTTGATCTCCCGCGGGGTCTTCAAGCCCGACGTCCGGTTCAGGCCCGCGCCAGCCGTCAGCGGCGGCGCACGCGGCGGTCCGCCGATCGGCGACGAGGAAGTCCGCAGGGCGCTCGACGCCTACCTCAAGCCTTACCTGAGAGGCTAGCAAGCCGCCGGGCCGTCACCTGGTTGCCGTCAGGTAACGGATACTCCGGGGCGTTAAACCCGAGGAAAGACTACATGGAGGACTCCCAAGCAGTTCCCATGCCGGGGCCCATAAGATTTCCTAACCAGTTTAATAAGGACGGGCACTTCGACTGCTGATCGGGATCTTCTCGCGCAAGCCGACGTCTACCTGATACAGTGCGCCTGAAATCATGAAAATTCGTCGCGATCTTCTGATCGGTATCGTTTTCTCGCTGGCGGCTCACGGCGGCGCCGCCTGGTACGGGGAGATCGCGGCTCATCGCCCGCATGCGCCTAAGCCAAAGCCCAAGGAGATGACCGTCGAGCTCATCGAGATGCCGAAGATCGAGCCCGACGAGCCGGATCCCGTCGATCCGGATGCGCAACAGCAGGGCCCCGTCGATTTCACTCCGCCCCAGCAGCTCGACGTGCCGTCGATCGCGACGGACACCTCCTTCGTGCAGAAGCTTGAGCCGCCTCCGCCCGACACCATGGCCGCCAAGGGATCCATCGTGATTCCCCAGAATTCGGGATCGTGGCGCGCGGGCATAGGGCAGATCTTCGACATTTCAAAATTGGACCAGATCCCCGTCGTCGTCGTCCAGGGGCGCCCGCAGTATCCGTTCGAAATGCGCCGCGCAGGCATTTCGGGCATGGTGACCGTCGATTTCATCGTCGACACCGAGGGCAACGTTAGAAACGCCTTCGCCTTGAGCTCAACACACAATGAATTCGAGGCGCCCGCCGTCCAGGCGGTATCGAAGTGGCACTTCCGGCCGGGCAAGAAGGCCGGGCGCGTGGTCAACACCCACATGCAGGTGCCGATCGCGTTCCAAAGCGTCGACTAGCGGGGAATCGCGACGGCCAAACAGCGGTCCCAGCCCGCGGCGCGCCTACTGCGCCTTGGCCACTTCGACGGCATAGACGCCGATCGGCCCCCGGAAGTTCGAGCGGAAGACAATCCACTTGCCGTCCGGAGTGAAAATCCCGTTCGGCTCGAGCGAGTAATCGTGCTTGGAGAAGTTGACCAGGCGCTCGGCCGTGAACTTGCCCGCCTGGATCATGTGCTCCTGATCGGGCGTCTCATCGGGCATGTCCGGTATGAGCGAGGGGTGAAACAGGAAGATCCATTTGGCGTCCTGCGCCTTCGCATAGTGGATCACCGGATCGGAGCCGTCGCCGGAGAAGAGCGTGCCGTCGGGCGAGGTGTTGTAATGCACCGACCAGTGGTTGGGGGGAAGGTGGTACCAAAGCCGCTTTCCGTTCGTGACGTTGTAGCCGGCGACCCAAAAGTCCTCCGACAGGGGCGTCTGCAGGTCGTACCAGATCCATTGGCCGTCGTTGCTCCAGTATTCGTGCACGGCGATCTCCATCTTCATCGTCCGCTGGTGCACCAGCATGGGCTGGGACTGGCCGTCGGTCCGGATCATCCAGACGCGGTCGATCTTCCACTGGCGGCCCTCGTGCGCGTATATCAGCAGCGTGGGATCGGTCGGGGAAAACTGCTCGTGGTCGATCCAGTCGGTCCCGTGCACGAGGTTCCTGATTTCGCCGGTCTGGAGATTGATCACGTACAAGGTCGTCGGAATGTGCTCGGCCAGCCGGCGGTCCATCATCTCGTGCTTGGCCACCTGGCTTGGAATGTCGCCCTGCTGGATGCCTCCCGGCAGGATCACGGGCTGGGCGGGCGCGGCTTTACCGCGGCCGCGCCTCTCGCCGCCGCCCTCCGTGATCGTGCCGACGGCCAGGGTCTCGTCGCAGTTGACGGCGACGATGTCGCCGTGCTCCGGCACCTTGACCAGCATCCGCGACTCCTTCGTGGCGGGGTCCAGGGAATACAGGGCGCCCCCCTTCGTATAGAAGATGGCCCCGGTCTTCCTCCCCGTATGCAGGATGCGGGCGCCGTGATCCGTGTAGACATGCTCGATCTCGCCCGTGGCCAGCGTCACGAGGTCGATGTTTCCCTGCGGAGCAATCATGACCATCTTGGTCCCGCCGGCCGTGAACGGGTACTGCGTGAAATAGAGGCTCTCCTCGCCCCGCTCCTTCGAAAGCTGGACGATTCGATGGCCGGTATCCGGATCGACCCATTCGCGCGGCAGGTCCTGGGCGCGGGAGAAAACGGCGGAGCAGGCGATTGCGGAAAGGAGGAACAGGGTATTTTTCATCGGGGTCATGGGTTCCCCGACGTAAGTCCCATATTCGACAAACGCAAGGCGGCTCCGGACTCCGGACCCGGCCGGCCGCCGGTCAGATTCCCTCGGCGCTCCGGCGCATCAGCTCGGCGACCGTGCCGGGGCGCACGGGGGCGTATCCCTTCAGCGGAATCAGGTGCTCATGCACGGCGTCGACCAGGTCGGACGGATAGGGGAAGAACGCGTCCTCCACCTCGTCGGCCGGCGTGATCCAGTTGCGGGCCCCGACGACGGTCGGCGGGGCGTCCAATTCGTCGAAGGCGTACTGGGTGACCTTCGCCGCGAAGGTCTGCAGCGCGCTGCCGCGTTCGCATGCGTCGGAGGCGAGGAGAATCTTCCGCGTCTTCCTGACCGAGGCGACCACCTTCTCGAAGTTGAACGGCACGATCGAGCGCGCGTCGATGATCTCGCAGGAGACGCCGTGCTTTTCCTCCAGGGTCCTGGCGGCTTCCAGGGCGCGGTACAACGTGGCTCCGATCGTGAGGATCGTCAGGTCCTTGCCGGCCTTCTTCACATCCGGCTCCCCGATCGGGATCTCGTACCGGCCGACGGGGACGCCGCCGGGCGCGAATTCCTCGGGCTGGTCGTAGATGCGCTGGCTTTCGAAAAAGATAACCGGGTCGGTGCCCGTCAGGGCTGAGTACATGAGGCCCTTGGCGTCGTAGGGAGTGGCGGGGAAAACGACCTTCAGGCCCGGGATGTGGGCGCACATCGAGGTCCAGTCCTGGCTGTGCTGGGCGCCGTATTTCGAGCCGACGGAAACCCGGAGTACGACGGGCATCCGGAGCAGCCCGCCGGACATGGACTGCCATTTGGCCAGCTGGTTGAAGATCTCATCGCCGGCCCGGCCCATGAAATCGCAGTACATCAGTTCGACGAGCGGCCGTCCGCCCTCCAGGGCGTAGCCGACGGCGGTGCCGACGATCGCGCCTTCGCTGATGGGGGAGTTGAACAGGCGGTGATAGGGCATGGCCTCGGTCAGGCCGCGATAGACGGCAAACGCGCCACCCCAGTCGCGGTTCTCCTCGCCGTAAGCCACCAGGGTGGGATCGGCGTAGAACCGGTCGACAATCGCCTCAAAGATCGCGTCGCGAATCGAGACGCATTTCGCCTTGGAAAGGCGCGCGCCCTTTTCGTCAAATGCGCTCCGGCTGCGCCCGGCCAGCTGCTTGACGCGGGGGTTGTCCGCGAGGCTGATCAGGGAATCGGGCGTCCGGCCGGTCTCCATCGAATCGACCTTCTGGTTGGAGAACATGGTCCTTTCCAGGAGCGAACCCTTTTTCTTCAGGTCGGCGCGCGGGGAGACCTTCTCATCGATCGCCTTCTTGAACGCGCGGAATACGATCTCGTCGCAGCCGGCCCTGATCTCGTCGATCTCCGCCTGGGTGCAGACATTCGCGGCCACCAGGTCGCGCGCGAAGGTCTTCAGGGGATCGACCTGCTGCCAGGCCTCGACCTCGGACTTCTCCCGGTAGCTGCTGGCGTCGGATGGGGAGTGGCCGCTGAAACGATACGTGACCGTGTCCAGGAGGACGGGGCCGTCGCCGCTTTCGAGAATCTTCTTCTTGCGGGCGATGGCATCGACCACGGCGAGCGGGTTGTACCCGTCGACGCGCTCGGCGTGCATCTGCCGGGGGCTCAGGCCGGCCCCGAGCCGGGCCAGGATTCCGAAGCCCATCGTCTCCCCCACCGGCTGGCCGCCCATGCCGTAAAAATTGTTGACGAAGTTCATGATGAGCGGCAACCCGCCGCGGTGGGCCTCGTCCCAGAGGAGCTTGAACTGGTCCATGTTGGCGAAGCAGAGCCCCTCCCACACGGGCCCGCAGCCCGCCGAGGCGTCGCCGATGTTGGCGATGACGATGCCCTTCTTCCGGTTGACGTGCTTGAACAGGGCGGCGCCGACGGCGATGTCGCCCGAGCCCCCGACGATCGCGTTATTGGGATAAATCCCAAAAGGCGGGAAGAATGCGTGCATGGACCCGCCCATGCCCTTGTTCATCCCCGCCTCGCGGCCAAAGATTTCGGCCAGGGCCCCGTAGACCAGGTAGTCGATCGCGAGATCGTGGGTCGAGCCCTTCGCGTCCTTCTCGACCACGCGCAGGCAATCGCCGCCGAAGTAGCCCTCCATGATCTTCATCAGGGCCGCGTCGTCCAGCTTCTCGATGGCGGAGAGGCCCTTGGCCAGGATCTCGCCATGGCTGCGATGGCTGCCGTAGATGTGGTCGTCCAGATCGAGCAGAAACGCCTGGCCGACGGCGGAGGCCTCCTGGCCTATCGAAAGGTGCGCCGGGCCGCGGTGGTTGTACTCCACGCCCTTGAAGTTTCCGCGCAGCTTTATCTCGTTGAGCATGTTCTCAAACGCGCGGATCAGCTCCATGTCGCGCTGGATCCGCACCAGGTCCTTTCGGGAATAGTGCGTCAGCTCGTCCTTGATCGACCGGTTGTACTGATTGACCGGAATCGGCTGGAATTGAAGGGTCGACCGCTTTCTCGATTCGGTAGGGCTGATCATCTGGCTCTTGGGCATGGCGGGTGGTTTTTCTTATGAGTTGGCTTTGACTGCGGGCAACGGGTCGATTTCCGGGGCCGCGCCGTCGGGATGGAAAATCTCTATGCTGCGGCGGGAAAGAAACTCCCGCCACTGCGCATTGGGGGGCAGGTCGGTGACGATTCGGTTTACCTGGCTCCAATCGACGATCTTGAAAAGCGACAGGTTGTGGAATTTGGTGTGGTCGATCAGAAGCACCGTCTGGCGGGCGTTCTGAACGGCCTGGCGGTAGAGATTCGCGCTCTCGATGTCGGCCGCGGACAGGCCGAAATCCATGTCGACGCCGTCGGCGCCGATGAAGCACATGTACCCGCGCAATTGCGACAGGGTCGCCGTCGCCAGTGGCCCGACGCAATCCAGGCGGTCGGGGCGGTACTGTCCGCCGAGAAGGATGGCGCTCAGGCCCGGCGCGTCCAGCTCCAGGGCCAGGCGAGCGGAGTTGACGATGACCGACAGATTCCGCCGGCGCTTGAGGAAGGGCGACATCTCGAAGCACGTCGTGCCCGAATCGAGGAAGATGAGCTCGTCGTCCCCCACCAGGCTTGCGGCCAGCCGGCCGATCGCGCGCTTGGCCTCGACGTTGCGCTGGCCCTTCGATCGGATCGAGTAATCCGATGGCCGGCGAAGCGTCGCCCCGCCGTAGACCAGCTCGATACGGCCCTCACCGGCGAGCGATTTGAGATCGCGCCGCACGGTTGCTTCCGACACATTCATTCGCGCGGCCAAATCGCGCGCATTCACATGGGCCTTCTCGAATACCTCAGCGAGAATCTCCTGTCGGCGCTGTTGGGATGGCCCGTTCATGGTTTGGCGAATTCGACGAGTTTTCAGGTTTTTCGTCCAAGTTGTCGTAAATTTCAAGCATTTAATGCAACATTCTGCTTGATCTGCGACATTCTTTGACAAAGCTTCGTCAAAATTCCCGAAACTCCCCCAATTAACATTCAGGTGAGACATGCCGACAATCACGCTTCCCCAGACCAAGGAAATGCCAAAAGGTACGATCCGGCGATGGCGCAAGAAGGCCGGACAGGCTGTAAGCAAGGGTGAAGTCATCGTTGAGGTGGAGGGCGAAACCTCCCTTGTCGAAATCGAGTCCTCGGTGAGCGGGACGCTGGTGGAAATCCTGGCCCCCGAGGGCGAGACGGTGTCGGCAAACGGGCCGCTCGCGGTCGTGAATCCCGATCAGGCGAGCGCGGCTCCACCGCCCGCCAAGCCAGCCCCCTCCCCGGCCGCACCCGCCGAAGCCCTGCGGGCGAAGGCGGGCGGGACCGTCATTCCGATCGTGATGCCCAAGGCCGGGCAGTCGATGGAAGAAGGCGTCCTGGCCAAGTGGCTGGTCGCGCCCGGCGCCCAGATCAAGAAAGGGGATGTGATCTTCGAGATCGAGACCGACAAGGCCAAGATGGAGGTCGAAGCGACGGATAGCGGGAGGCTCTCGCGAATCGTGCTGCCCGACGGGGGCACGATCGCCGTCCTGCAGCCGGTGGCCTACCTAGCGGACAACGACGCCGATGTCGACACCTTCATCGCATCGCAGGGCGGCGCGGCCGCAGCGTCGGCGCCGTCCCCGGCGGTGTCCCGCGACGCGGGCGCCCCGGCGGCATCCGCCGCTTTGCCGGCCAATCCGGCGGTTGTCGAGAACGGCCGGGCCAAGGCATCCCCCGCCGCCCGCAAGATCGCGGGCGCGCGCGGAATCGATCTCACCCGCCTCCCGGCCGGAAGCGGCCCCGGCGGGCGGATCATCTCGACGGACGTGCCCCTGACCGCATCTGCCGCCCGCCCCTCCGCTCCCGTCGCCCCCGGCGGCACGCGCCGAAAGATGAGCCAGATGGCCAAGGCGATCGCCCGGAATCTGTCGCTTTCCAAGCAGACGATCCCGCATTTCTACGAGCGCCTCACCATCAATGCCGAGCCGCTCTTTGCATTCTATCAGGGCGAAAAGGCGAAGTATCCGGTGACGCTCAACGATGTCGTCGTGCTGGGGTGCGCCAGGGCGATCATGGAGTTCCCGGCGTTTCGGAGCCAGCTTGCCGGCGATGAGGTGATCGAGTTCCCGACGGCGAACATCGGCGTCGCCGTGGCCATGGACGACGGCCTCGTCGTGCCTGTCCTGGCCTCCGCCGAGCGGATGTCCCTGGCGGCGATCTCGGTCGAAACCAAGCGAATCGCGGCCGCGGCGCGCGCGGGAAAGATCGAGGGGATGGGCACCGGCGTATTCACGATCACCAATCTGGGAATGTTCGGAGTCGAGGAATTCGCCGCAATCATCAACCCGCCCGAGTCGGCGATCCTCGCGATCGGAGCCGCGCGCGAAGCGGTCGTCGTCAAGGACGGCGCGATGCGGGCCGGCCGCGTCATGACGATGACGCTCAGCGCCGATCATCGCCTGATCAACGGCGCACTGGCCGCCAAGTTCCTGGCCCGGCTGAAGGAACTCCTGGAAGCGCCGGCGGCCCTGGCTTGAAACAGGCGGAGAAAAAAAGTCTATGAGCAATAACTTCGACATCGCCGTCATCGGCGGCGGCCCCGGCGGCTACGTGGCGGCGCTCAAGGCCGGCCAAATGGGCGCGAGCGTCGCCATCATCGAGAAAAGCCATCTCGGCGGCACCTGCCTCAACAACGGATGCATTCCATCCAAGGCGCTGCTGGCCTCGGCCGAGCTCTTGCACCATTTCCGGCACGCGGCCGACGTGGGCATCGAGCTCGAGGGAAAGGTCAACGCCAACTGGCCGGCCATCCAGGCCCGCAAGGACAAGATTCTTCAGACCCTGCGCGGCGGCGTCAAAGGACTCCTCTCGGCCCGCAAGGTGACCCTGTTCCAGGGACAGGCGACGCTCGCGGGGACCGGCCGGATCGCGGTCGCGCACAACGGCGCCACCCAGACCATCACCGCCGCAAAGACGATCCTCGCCGTCGGCTCGGTGCCGTCGCGGATTCCGGGCTGGCCGACCGATCCGAACATCGTGTGCACGAGCGACGAGGCGCTCCACTGGAAAACGCTTCCGAAAAAGCTGCTGATCGTCGGAGGGGGCGTGATCGGGTGCGAGTTCGCCTGCATGATGCAGCCCCTGGGCGTCGAAGTGACGGTTGTCGAGATGCTGCCGCAATTGCTTCCGAACATGGACGGGCAGATCGCCGAATCGCTCACCAGGATATTCAACAAGCGGGGAATAAGGACGCACGTTGCGACGAAGATCACGGATCTGTCGATATCCGGCCAGGGAGCCGTGGCGAAGCTGAGCAACGGCACGGCGCTGGAGGCCGACCGCGTGCTGGTCGCGACCGGCCGCAAGCCCAATACGGCCGAGGCCGGGCTCCCGAGCATAGGCCTTTCCGCCGATCGCGGGTTTGTCCGCGTCAACGACCGAATGGAAACCTCCGTCAAGGATTACTACTGCATCGGAGACGCCAACGGCCGGTGCCTCCTCGCGCACGCCGCATCCGAGCAGGGGGTCGTGGCCGTGGAGAACGCGCTCGGCCATGACCGGTCCGCCGACGCCCCGGTTCCCAGCGCCGTCTACACCTTCCCGGAGATCGCGTCGGTCGGGCTGACCGACGAGGAGGCCCGCGCCAAGGGCCGCCCCATATCGATCGGATTCTTCCCCCTCTCGCACCTCGGCAAGGCGATGGCCGTCGCCGATACGGAGGGCTTCACCAAGGTGATCCGCGACCGCCAAACCGGCCAATTGCTCGGCGTGCACATGATCGGACACAATGTAACTGAATGCATCGCCTCGGCCACGGCGCTCATGCACATGAAGGCGAGCGTCCGGGACGTGGCGGAGACCATCTTCGCGCACCCGACGATCTCCGAATCGCTGAAGGAGTCCGCGGAGGACGCGCTATCCTCCGGCCTGCACCTGCCGCCGAGAAAAGTGCTTCGCATCGCGGGCGTTGTGGCATAATATCGGGTTGGAGAAACCATATGGCTGTTCAGGACGTTCTCACCCAACTCAGGCGGCTCGGAACCACGGCCGCCCCCGACTCATCCCCGGCATTTGACGCCCGAATCAATGCCCATATCCACCTGCCGCCGAATTTTTCGGCATTTGAAACGGTCCGGCAGGCGGTCGACCTGGCCAGCCGCCAGCGGATCGGCGTCCTGGGGGCAAGCAACTATTACGATTACGAAGTCTACGGCGATTTTGGCGCACTGGCCCTGGCAAACGGCATCTACCCGTTGTTCGGGCTGGAAATCATCGCCATGTCCGAATCTCTCCGGCTATCCGGGGCAAAGGTGAACGACCCGGGAAATCCCGGAAAAATCTACATCTGCGGAAAAGGGATCACGCGATTCGACCCGATGAGCGCCGAGGCGGCGCGGCTTTTGGGCCTCATCCGGGGCAACGATTCGCGCCGGATGGCGGAGATGACCGCGCGCCTGGCCGGGGTATTCAGCCGCAACGGCGTCGACACGGGGCTCGATGCCAGCGCCGTCATCGATCGGGTCGTCCGGCGGCACCAATGCCCGCGAAATCGGGTTTATCTGCAGGAGCGGCACGTCTGCCAGGCATTTCAGGAGCGGTTTTTCGAGCTTGTCGCCGCCGACAAGCGGCCGGCCAAGCTGGCGGAGCTATTCGGCGCCGCCTCAAAGAGCCGGCCGGACGACGCCGTGGGCATACAGAACGAAATCCGCTCGCACCTGATGAAGACGGGCAAGCCCGCGTTCGTGGAGGAGTCCTTCGTCACCCTCGAGGACGCGTACCGGCTGATCTGCGAACTCGGCGGCATCCCCTGCTATCCGATCCTGGCCGACGGGCAGAATCCGATCAGCGCATTTGAGGCGCCCGTGGAAAAGCTGATCGAGAATCTTTGGTCCGCCGGGGTCTGGATGGCGGAGTTCATCCCGGCGCGAAACGCCGTCTCCACCCTCGAGAAATATGTCCCGGCCTTGCGGGCCGCGGGCATAGCGGTGACGGCGGGCACCGAGCACAACACGCTCGATCTCGCGCCGATCGAGCCGGCCTGCCTGAAGGGACAGCCGGTGCCGCCGGGGATCATGGCGATCTTCCGCGAAGGCGCCTTCGTGGCGGCCGCGCACCAGCAGCTGGTGCTGAACGGCCAATGCGGGCTCACGGATGACCAGGGCCGGTTTAATCCGAATTTCACCACCGCCGATTCCCGAATCCGGGAGCTGGCGCGAATCGGCGCGGCGGCCGTCGCCCAGGTTTACACCCGCTGAATCGGGCCGATTCTTTCCCTTAACCGAAGCCATGACGGAGACCAAAGCCCACCCCACCCCGTTCAATCCCCGCGACATCGACGCATTGATCGAAGTCTCGCGCCATTACGGAAGCGACGCGGAATTCTGCCTGGCCGGCGGCGGAAACACGTCCATCAAGGCCGGCGACCGTCTGCTCGTCAAGGCGAGCGGTTTTTCCCTGGCGACGATCACCCTCGACGGCTTCGTCGAGATGGACCGCCGCTCGCTTGCCGCCCTTTTGGCCAGCGAATTGCCGGCCGAGCCCAACGCCCGCGAGGAGGCGTTCAAGCAGGCGGTCATGGCCGCCCGAATATATCCCGAAAAGGGCCAGCGCCCGTCCGTGGAGTGCGTCCTTCACAGCCTTCTTCCCCGGCCGATGGTCGTGCACAGCCATTCCACCTACGTGAACATGATCACGTGCGCGAACGGCGGCGAAGCGCTCGCAAAGCGTCTGTTCGGGGAGGACGTCCTGTGGATTCCCTATGTCGATCCCGGCTACATCCTGGCCAGGACCCTCGATGAACTTCTCCGGAAATACGCGAAGTCGACCGGCCGCGACTGCCCGACCGCGGTTTTCATGCAAAACCACGGCCTCATCGTCTGCGGAAACTCGGCCGGGGAGATTCATGAACAGACCGAGCAGGTGGTGGGCGCGATCCGGACCCACCTGGCCAAGACCCCCGCCGAGGGCCCGTTCGGGCCGGTTTCCCGCCTGGGTGCGGCCTCGGCGCGCGCGCTCGTCACGCAGATCGGCCCCGCGCTTCGGGCTTTGCTGGCAACCTCCGATAACCTGAAGATCGTCACCTTCCGTGACAGCGACGAAGTGCTGGACCTCGCGGGCGGCGGCGACGGACAGGCGGCCGTGTCGGCCGGCCCGATCACTCCCGACCAGATCGTATACTGCACGTCGTTCCCCCTCTGGTTTGAGCCGGTGGAGGGCGAGGCCGCGGCCCAACTGGTGGACCGGCTCAAGGCGGCCGTCGCCGATCACCAGGCCAAACGCAGGACGCTGCCCGGAATCGTGTTTGCAAAGGGTCTGGGGATGTTCTCGGCGGGGAACGATTTCGCGGCGGCCGACGTCGCGGGAAGGGTTTACCTCGACGCAATCAAGGTGATGGCCGGCGCACGCAGGCTGGGAGGCGTCCATCCGCTCACCACCGGGCAATACCGCTTCATTGAGAATTGGGAGGTCGAGTCGTACCGGAAAAAAGTCTCCACCGCCTCATCCGCCGCCGGCCGCGCCGTGGGCAGGGTCGCCTTCGTGACGGGAGCGGCGCAGGGCTTCGGGTTCGAAATCTCGCAGGATCTGGCCGCCCAGGGCGCCCACGTGGTGCTGACGGACATGAATGTCGAAGGCGTCAGGAAATCCGCCGCCGAAATCGCCTCGCGCGCCGGCTTCGGCCGGGCGGTCGGGCTGCCGGTCAACGTCGCGGAGGGCGCGTCGGTCGACGAGGCGGTCTATCAGGCCGTGCGAATCTTTGGCGGGTTTGATCTCCTGGTCTCCAACGCCGGGGTCCTGAGGGCGGGCAGCGTCAAGACCCAGCCCGAGCGCGAATTCGACATGGTGACCGCCGTCAACTACAAGGGCTACTTCGTCTGCGTGAAGGCGGCATCCCCCATCCTCGCGACCCAGCACATGGCCCGGCCCGGGTACTGGAGCGACATCATCCAGATCAATTCCAAGAGCGGCCTGGTCGGCTCCAACCGCAACGGGGCCTACGCCGGCAGCAAGTTCGGGGGCATCGGACTGACCCAGTCTTTCGCGCTGGAGCTCGTCGAGGACGGGATAAAGGTAAACTCGATCTGCCCCGGCAACTTTTTCGACGGGCCCCTGTGGAGCGATCCGAAAAACGGCCTTTTCGTGCAGTACCTGCAAAGCGGCAAGGTGCCGGGCGCGAAGACGGTCGCCGACGTCAAGAAATCGTACGAATCCAAGGTGCCGATGAACCGCGGCTGCCAGACGGCGGACGTCATGAAGGCGATCTATTATCTCATCGACCAGAAATACGAGACCGGCCAGGCGGTCCCCGTGACCGGCGGTCAGGTCATGCTGAGTTGAGCAACAGGCGGAAAGACCCAATGAGCAAAGAAACCAAAATCCCAAACACGCAGCACGCGATCCAGCTGGTCGGCCCGGGCCAGCTGAAGGTGAATCCCGCCAAGGTGGTCCAGAAGCCCGGCCCGCACCAGATTCTGGCCAGGGTGGAATGCGTGGGGCTGTGCTTTTCGGACCTGAAGCTGCTCAAGCAGTTTTCGGAGCATGCCCGCAAGAGCGAGATCACTTCGGGCATCAGCGCAGGCGTGCTGGCCGGAATCCCGAGCTACGTGCCCGGCGGCAAGCCCACCGTGCCGGGGCACGAGGTCACCTGCCGGATCGTCGAGGTGGGCGAAGGGGTATCGCAGCACAAGGTGGGCGAGCGATGCCTGGTCCAGACGGATTACCGCGAGCTTCCGACGGCCAATTCCAACGCGGCTTTCGGGTACAACTTCGAGGGCGGCCTGCAGGAATTCGTGCTGATGGACGAACGCGTGGTGATCGACTCCACCGGCGAGCGGTTCCTGATCCCGGCCCCGGAGAACCTGAGCGCCTCCTCGATCGCGCTGGTCGAGCCCTGGGCCTGCGTCGAGGATTCGTATGTGAACTCGGAGCGCCAGTCGCTGAAGGCGGGCGGGCGGCTCCTCGTCGTCGCCGAAGCGGGCCATGCCATCGAGGGGCTCGCCGAGCTTGCCGCCAAAAACAAGCCCGCCTCGATCACGGCGGTTGCCGCGGATGCCTCGCAAAAAGCCGCGCTGCGATCGCTTGCTCCAACCCCCTCCTTCGAAGCCGACCTGGCCGCCCTGGCGAATTCGGAGTTCGACGACATCGTCTACTTCGGAGCCAGCAAGGAGGCGATCGAGCTTCTCAACGACAGGCTGGCCCCGCGCGCACTGTTCAACGTCGTCCTGGGAGGAAAGAAGATCGGCAAGCCGGTCTCCGTCGGAATCGGGCGCGTCCATTACGGAATGACCCGATGGATCGGAACGGGCGGCGCCAGCGCCGCCGAATCGTACAGGCATATTCCCGCGACCGGCGAGATCCGGCCGGGCGAGTCGATCCTGGTGATCGGCGCCGGCGGGCCGATGGGACAGATGCACGTCATCCGGACCGCCTGCTCCGGGATTCCGAACGTTTCGATCGTCGGAGCCGACGTCGACGACGCGCGCATCGAGGCGCTTCACCGGAAGGCCGAGCCGCTCGCCAGGGCCAACCACGTGTCCATGCGGCTCGTGAATTCCCAGAAGCATCCGGTGACGGAAAAATTCAGCTACTTCGCGCTGATGGCGCCGATCGGCGCCCTGGTGGCCGGCAGCGTGCGCGACAGCAAGCCGGGATGCCTGATCAATATCTTCGCGGGAATCCCCGCCCCGACCCGGCAGGACTTGGACCTGGATACCTACATCGCCAACCACTGCTACATGTTCGGAACCAGCGGATCGGTGATCCGCGACATGAAGATCGTGCTGCAGAAGGTGATCGACCGGCAGTTGGACACGAACCGGTCGGTCGATGCGATATCCGGGATCGCAGGGGCGGCCGATGGAATCGCCGCCGTGGAAAATCGGACCCTTGCCGGAAAGATCGTCGTCTATCCCATGCTGCACGATGTCGGATTGATCCCCCTTTCGGAATTGCCCAAGCGCTTTCCAACTGTGGCCGCGAAACTGGATGGTGGAGCCTGGTGCCTTGCCGCAGAGGAGGAGCTTCTGAAGGTGGCCGCTCCCCGGAAGAGCGGCGCTTAGGTTTAGTCGAGCACCCGTAGCTCAATTGGATAGAGCATCTGACTTCGGATCAGAGGGTTGGGGGTTCGAGTCCCTCCGGGTGCGCCAGACTGCCAAGGGGTTATTCGACCGACCCAATTGCCGATAGCCGCGAGTAGTATCGAAAGTAGTAACAGGCACGTTTGAAAAAGACCGTCTGCGGCACCAGGTTCGGCGGCGGACGGCGAGGCATCCTTTTTCCGCCCCCGTCGTCATGCGGTCACAGGCCGTTTTTTCCGGCCTGCGCTACCTCCACCCCAGCCTTCAAGTGTCATGAGAAAATTCCGCCCCTTGCTGTCCTCCCTGACCGCGCTTGGTTTTGCCGCCGGCCCGCTCCTCGCCACCGTCAAGCCCAACGCTCTGTTCAGCGACCACATGGTGTTGCAGTCGGGCATATCCGTCCCCGTCTGGGGAACCGCCGCCCCGGGTGAAAAGATCACCGTGGCCGTCGGCGGCCAGCAGGCCTCCGCAGTCGCCGGCGCCGATGGCCGATGGCAGGCAAAGTTGAACGCGCTCAAGTCCGGCGGCCCGCTCGAACTCAGCATCTCCGGCGACCAGACGCCGGCCACGCTCGTGATCACGGACGTCCTCGTCGGCGAGGTCTGGGTGGGCTCCGGCCAGTCCAACATGGAGTTCACGGTGTCGAAGGCGAAGGCCCCCTTTGCGGGCCTGCTCAATGAGGAGCAGGAAATCGCCGCGGCAAATTTCCCGCAGATCCGCATGTTCACGGTCAAGGGACTGAAGACCTATGAACCGCAGACCGAGGTCACCGGCCAGTGGCTGGTCTGCAGCCCCACGACCGTCCCCGGCTTCTCCGCCGTCGGTTACCTTTTCGCCCGCGATCTCCAGAGGGAATTGAACGTCCCCGTCGGCATCATCACCTCCGCGGCCGGCGCCAGCTGCGCCGAGGCGTGGATCTCCCGCGAGGCCATGACCGACCCCAAGCTCAAGTGGATGCTCGATTCGCTCGATGCCTCCGTAGCCTATTTCCGCCAGAATCCGCAGGGCCCTGCGGCCGGCGCCCCCATCCGGCCGACCCCGATCAACAAGCCGCGCGCCGCCGGCCCGGTCACCCGTCTGCGCGATCCAGTGCAGGACCAGCACTTTCCCACCGTGCTGTTCAACGGCATGATCAACCCGATCATCCCCTACGCCATCAAGGGCGTCATCTGGTACCAGGGCGAATCCATCATCGGCGGCACGCGAGGCCTCAATCTCTACGGCTACGTTCAGAAGGCCCTGATCACCGATTGGCGCAAGCGCTGGGGCGAGGGAAATTTCCCCTTCTACATCGTCCAGCTTCCGGGCCAGGAGAATATCAGCAACAACCCGCGCATTCGCGAGGAACAGATGGCCGTGCTCTCGCTGCCCAACACCGGCATGGCCGTCACCATCGATATCGGCGAGGCCAGGAACGTGCACCCGCACAACAAGGAGCCGCTCGGCGAGCGCCTGACCAGGATCGCCCTCGCGAACGCCTACGGGCGCAAGCTCGAGGCCTACGGCCCTATGTACGGCTCGATGACGGTAGTGAAGGATTCGGTCCGCGTAACCTTCAACCACCTCGGCGGCGGCCTCGTCGCCAAGGGCGGTCCCCTGAAGGGCTTCCAGGTAGCCGGCGCGGACCAGAAATTCGTCGATGCCGACGCCCGGATTGACGGCGACACTGTTGTGGTCAGCAGCGCCCAGGTGCCCGCTCCCGTCGCCGTGCGCTACGCCTTTACCGATTATCCCGAGGGTTGGGGCTGCAACCTGTACAACGCCGCCGGCCTCCCGGCCGCGCCGTTTCGTTCCGACCAATGGAACTACCCGGTCGCGGGCATCGTCGAGAATTGAACCCGCGCCGTGGACAGCGTTCTATGCTCTAGCAATTTCCCCACGACTTGGTGATTATCTCACCATGTTTCGGATGATCTCAACTTCCAATGGGTTACACGACCGATCCTATTGCCGATAGCGGCTAGTGGCATCAAGGTTGAGCGCTGGCCGAGGCTGCAGCATCGGGCGCCTTCGAAAGCTTCACGGTCGCCGGATCAACCATGATCTCCGCAAGTCGCCTGACGCTTTCCGGCGATCCGCCCACCTGGAACCGTCCCCCAAGGTATTTGGCCAGGAACCATTCCGTTTCCATGAAAAGAGCAAGGTTGTTGATCGGCCTTTGGAATCCGTGACCCTCGTCCGGTGCCATGATGTATTCGACCGGAAAACCCCGATCCCGCAGGGCGACCACGATGCGTTCAGATTCACTTCGGTTGACCCGGGGATCATTGGCGCCCTGGGCGACCAGGAGCGGTGTGCGGATCCGATCGGCAAACGTGAGCGGCGAACGATCGTTCAGGAGCGTCCTTCCCTCCGGCGTCGTTGGATCGCCCATCCGCTCGTAGAAAAGTTTGCGCTCCGACTCCCAGTAGGGAGGTATGGACTTCATCAAGGTTATGAGGTTGGACGGTCCGACTATGTCGACACCGGCGGCATAGAGGTCCGGCGTGAAGGTCAGCCCCGCGAGAGTGGCGTACCCTCCGTAGGACGCCCCCAGGATGCCGACACGCTTCGGATCGGCGATGCCTTTGGCCACGAGATATTTCACGCCCCAGGTCACGTCGTCCTGCATCTTGCGGCCCCACTCCCTGTTGCCGGAGTCGAGAAACTTCTTTCCGTAGCCAATCGATCCGCGAAAATTCGGCATCAGGACGGCGTAGCCCCGATTGGCGAAGAACTGGGCAAGTGTATTATATGCCCACGAATCCCGCGCCCAGGGTCCGCCGTGCGGGATCACCAGGGCCGGCAGCCCGGTTCCCGGCCCCGCGGGTAGCGTCAGGTACGCGGGAATCTCCAGTCCGTCCGAAGAGGGGTAGCGGACGGCCTTCATCTGGCATAGGGACGCTCTGGGCAGGTTTTCCCGAATCCTGAACTGAAATGCCAGCCGGTGGGTGCGACGGTCAAAAAGGTAGGTCTGTCCCGGTTCGGTGTCGCTATAGACCGTCACGAGCCAAACCTGTTCGTCCATGCTGCGCGAACTGGCGCCGACTTCCATGCCGGGAAATTGTTTTTGGAGCCATTCGTGATCGGCGGCAAATCCGGGATCCCTGTAATAACGCCGCAGCCGGTCATCCTCGTAGGCTGTCGCTGCAATCTCGTCAGTTGCCTCCGAAAATGTCGCGCCGTCGAGATCCACCCGATTCAAGGGATCAGACTCGACCAAATCCGTGGCGCCCGTTTCCGGATCGAGAAGCCATAGGGATATAAGATTCACATCGGCGCCCCGATTGCTCTCGAAGTACACCCGCCGGTCGCCTTTCTGAAAACGCAGGGGCAAACAGGTTTCGAACACGTTGCACGAATAAATCTTAACGAGCTTGTCCGGGTCGACGCGCAGGATCTCCGTGTCCCCGTTCTCCGCCGAGCGCATCGCCAGGCGCAATTTGCCCGACAAATCGAAGGTCCAGTCTTCAATGCGATCGGTGTTCTGGCGAACAAGCGTGAGTTCGCCCGTGTCGAGCTTCAGCCGGTAAAGATCGTGCCACGCCTTGTCCCGGTTGTTCAGGCCGATGTAAACCAAGTTGGGCTCGTGCTTGGGCACACTGTACAGCACGACCCGGACACCCGTCTGATTGGTGAAGTTGCGCGAAGGGGGCGCACCGGTCGCCTCCTCCGGCTTTTCGGCCGGGTTAACCCCGTAGAGGTTGAAATTCTCGTCGCCGTCGCGGTCCTTTACGTAAAGGACGTACTTGCTGTCCCAACTCCACATATATCCGGGAATGGGCCTCTTTGTTTCCGCTGTGAGGCGGCGGGCCATCTCGAATCCCTCATCGACGCGTTTCACCCAGATGTTGCGAGTGCCCATCCACGGCTTGAGAAATGTGACATACTTTCCGTCCGGAGAAACCTGCGCTCCGGCAATCTCCGGGTTCCCGAAGAAAATCTCCCGATCGATCAAGGGTGCCTCCTGAGGCTCCGCTGCCTTCGCCAGTCGGTTCGCATCGGTTGAACCGAGCAGGATCGCAACGATCACCAAAACTCTTCGTGGCCAGAAGCCGAACGCGGATCTGTTCATTGTCAAATGGGTAGCTTCATCGATCAAGGGAGGTATGCTCTTCCAGCGGGGTTCAAGCTTCAAAGATGAGGTGTGGTGCGTAAATCGCAAACCTGGGAATCAGAGCGGCTTCGGGTCTGCCTGCGGCTCGGTCAGTCCCACGGGCGATCACGCCGCCGGCCGGAAGCCGGCCAGGTCCATCGCGCGCCGGGGCTCCGGATTGGCCATGAACCAGCTCCACAGTTTCCCCGAGCGGAGGTTCTCCATGGAAAGAAGGGTGATTCCCAGGTTCAGGCCGATGATGTTGGCGGAAACCCAGCCGTTCGTGGGATTGAAGGAGTCGGTGAAACCATAGCGGCCGTAGATCTTATCCCCGAAGCGCTCCTTCATGGCCCGCAGGGCCGGAAGACAGATGTCGGGAGCGAACATGAGCGAGCCGCCGGGCGCGGCAGGGACGACCGTGCCGTCAGTCCGAGGGTCGAGCGGCGGCCCCCCCCAATCCAGGTACCCGGAGGCGCTCATCGAGCAGGTGATGCCCCAGATATCGGATAAATACCCGGGATAGGTCTTGTGCAAATCCATGCAGAACTGCCGGTGAGCCCGGGTCGCAACGACCGAATTGGCGAACCAATCCGTTCCGGCCCCCCGCTTGTCCCGCCGGCCGCGGAAATCGACAAACGCATGGGAGTATTGATGGCTGAAGAGCGGCGTGGTGCCGATGAACCGGTAGGCGCCGTAGGTGTTCGGATCCCGGGTCCAGGCATCCCAGGAGGAGGCCTGAACCGGGTGGGTGGGTGATCCGATCCCGAGAAGATAAAGGATGCTGGCCTCGCTGAAGAAGGACCAGGTGTAAGGGAGAAAGCCCGATTCCGGAGTCCAGCCGTGGCAGAAGATCGGCGCGGCCGGTTCCAGCATCCATGGAAAATCGACCCGCCGGTAGATTTCGCCGGCCAGATCCGAGATCTCCCTGTCCGACCCGAAATAACTCCGGGCCGTAAGAATGCCGGCGAGGAGGAAGGCGCTGTCGACCGTGGACACTTCGCTGAGTTCACCGCGGGTCGAGAATGCGGCCGCCCGCGTGCCCAGGCGATAGTGTATCCAATGGTAAAACCAGCCCCGCTCGTGGGGGGCCCGCCGGGCAAGGAAACGCAGCGCGATGCGCACCTTGTCCGCCGCCTCGGAGCGGCCGATCCAGCCGCGCTCCGCCGCGATGCAAAACGCGGCCAAGCCGAATCCGGTGACGGTGATGTTGGCGGTCGGGCGCTGGTCGAGGGTGTAAGGGTCGCCGTCGGAGGTCGCGCGGTCGAGGGTGAGCCCGGTGTTCGGATCGGTATGCTCCAAAAAATACCTGAAACAGCGCCGCTGCAGGTCCTCGAGAAAATCCTCGCCGGCCGGGGAAAGCAGGCTGCCCGGCAGGGCGGCCCTCGCCCTCAGCGCAGCCAATCCTGCGCTGGTGAGGGCAAGAAAGGTGCGCCGGCGCATGAATCGGTGTACGAGATCTCAATTGCCGCCGGCGGAGCGGGCGATCAGGGCCTTCAGATGGGCGGCGGTGCCGGAATTCGGGAATCGCGCAAGGACTTGCCGATAGGCCTCGATGGCCTCCGGAATCCGGCCCTCCTGTTCCAAGACAGCGGCGTAATCGTCCCATACCTTGGGCTCGCTGGGGAAATCGCCGATGAGTTCGAGAAACTCGCGCTCCGCATCCGCGCGGCGCCCGATCACAAAATGCAGCCGGCCGAGCCCCTCGCGCGCAAGCAGGTCCTTTGGCGCCAGCGCATAGGCGAGGGAGTAATTCTCGTCGGCGAGGTCCAGCCTCCCGGAATCAAAAAAGGCGGCCGCCAGGCCGATCCGATCGTGCACGACCCGGTCGACGGCAAACAGGACGGCAAAAGCCGAGGAGAAAGCGGCGGCTGCCAGCCAGATCCCCCGGACGGCCGCCCGGGTTCCACCGGAGAAGATCTGGTCCAGGGCCATGACTCCCAGAACGGCTGCCAGCGCGAGGAGCGGGGCAAACTCGAACTGGTACCGCGCGCAGGTCCCAAAGAAGAACGCAAGCAGGCCGAGGCTGGCAAAAGCCGCCCAGGCGGCGGATCCCGCCAGAAGCGAAAAAGAGCGGCCAGGCCGCGCCCGCCGGACAAAAAACGGAATGGCTGCGCCGGCCCAGAGGATCGGAGCGTTCAAAAGGACGCCCGAAATGCGCTCGACCACGCCATGGCCCGCGGGGAGCGGTCCGGGGTCGGCTTCGGCGACGAATGGGAACCACCGATGCCAGCGGACACCCTGGAAAAGGTAGAGGCGCAGGTTGGCCCAAACATACCGGAAGCTGAACGCGCGGACCCGCGATTCGTATTCGCCCGCCAGCTGATATTTGGCGCCGAATTCGAACGGGCTGCCAAATCGCTGAAAATTATACAGGGCGACCGCCGCACCGCAGGCGGCCAGGGGGAGCGCGGCCGCAACCCAGGCGCGGGGGTTCGACCGGATTCCGGAATTCAGGAACGCGGCGGCGAGGATGGGGGCGGCCAAAAGGGTCGTCGGGCGGGCGGCGAACGCCGCTCCGAGGGCCGCGCTCGCCAGCGCCAGCCACTTGGGAGCGTTCTCCGGCTTTTCCAGCGCCTCCCAAAGGCAAAGCAGGGCCGCCGAGACAAGGCTGTAGCCGCACGCGATCGGAATCTCCCACATGTCCGGGCGGGCGAGCAGGACCGGGGCGTAGGAGGCGAGGCCGAGCACGGGGACAAACGCGGCCGCGAGGCGGCCTGGAAAACCCGGGAAGTGGGCTTTCCGAATCCGATTGGCCAGGGAAATGTTGGCGATCAGGCCGAGGGAGCAAAACAGGATGGCCGCCGTCCAGTGGGGCATCCAGAATCCCGTGAGGAGATGCGCGGGAATGAAATAAAGGAGCGCCGGCGCGATTCCGAAGCAGAGGTAGAGGCGGCCGTTGTAGAGGCTGAAGTCTCCGACTCCGTTCGGTGAAGCGCTTGTTCCGAATCGCGCCGCCTGGTTTTCCTCCGGATCGTAGGGGTCCTTCACCCGGCCGAGGGACGGCGGAACCGGCTTGGCGACGTACAAATGGCCCGAGAGCAAGCCCTGGGAGAGGAGGTTGTACGCCGCGTCCTGCGGATTGTTTCCGCGGTCCGAAAGGCCCAGCGACGATAAGAAAAGGTAGATCCCGATCGTGCCCGCAAGCGCAAGACTCTGGAGGGAGATCTTCACCCAAATCGATCAGGGCCGGGGCGCGGCGGCAGGGGCCGAAGCGGGCGGACGGTCCGGGCCCCGGCCGGCTCCCGGAATGGGCGTATTCGCGCTGTCGGGGACATTCTCGGCGGGGGCGGCCGCGGTGTAGGTCGAGCCCGGGAGCGGAAGCCCCGTCCCGGAGATGGACTCGTCATCCACCCGGTCGCGCTGCAGGTCGGGCACGCCGGTGAACCTCTCGGTCGAGAAGTCGGACACGTGATTGAGCTTGAATGCCGGGACGCCGGCCGCGGCCTGCACCCGGGTGTCCCGGAAGACCGCCCCGGCGACATCGAACATCATGATCGCTGGCCGGGCGTCGTTGGCGATCAGGCTCAGGTCGGTTTGGTCGACCGTCAAACGGCTCGCATGGCGCACATACAGGCCATAGGCGGGCAGCGTCCCGAACATCGTGGGCTCGGGGTAGCCGTCCTCATTCTCCGCAACGCCGAAGGCGTCCGGGGGAGCCGGCGGCAATCCCGTGCCGCGTCCGTCCGCCCGCCTGTTGCCTCCCCCGCGCCGCCCCCCGTCGCGCCGGGCCCCGTCGCGCCGGGCCGCGGCCGCGGTGTCGCCGCCATTGTAGAGAATGCGGATGTTGCTGAGGGTTACGTCCTCGACCGGGTGGCCCGGGATGCCGCTGATGATCGACGCCGCGCGCGAGGCGGCGTAGGCCACCACGACGTTGCTGATGCTGACGCGGCGGATGGCGCCGATCGCGATCCCTTCCGGGCCGCGCATGCGCGCGCCCAGGCGGATGAATATGGGCGGGTTCGAAATGTGCTCCATCGCGATGTTGCTTATGGTCACGTCCTCGATGATCGCCCCGTCGACGCTTTCGAGGGCGAGGCCGTTGCAGTGGATGAACACGCAATTGGAGATCGAGATGTTGCGGAAGCCTCCGTTGGACTCGGTGCCGAACTTGATGCGCCCGGTTCCGCCGCCGCTCGGGGGAACCTTGTACGTGCCGTCGAGCAGCGAGCCCATGATGTAGCCGCTGACCTGGCAATTGGTGATGGCCACGTTGTCCGTGGAGCGGGCGAAGCCGAGCCCGTAGGAACTCTTCAGGACGATTCCGTCGTCCTGCGGCGAATTGACGAGGCAGTCCGACACGCGGACATTGCGGCAGCAGTCGATGTCGAAGCCGTCGCGGTTGGTGTCCACCTTGAGGTTGCTGATCGTCAGGTTGTCGACCCCGGTGACGAGCAGGGCGAACCAGCCGCCCTGCTGGATCGTGAAATCCTTCAAATCGACATTGCGGCACAGCTTGAGGGCGATCGACTTGTTGCCCTGGCCGGGGCGCTCGCCGCCATTTCGGAGCAGGCCCTTGCCGTAGATGCGGCCCGTCCCGACGATCGAGATGTTTTCCAGGTTTTCGCCCCAGATGAGGCTGTTGTGCCAATGGCTGTGCCCGTAGTCCTGGTAGCCGAGTTCGCCAAAGCGGTTGGGCTCCTGCGCGTCGTATCCGGGCTGGCCCTCCGCAGGCTGGTCGGCGGCGAGGATGGTCGCGCCACGGCTGATGTTGAGCTCGATATCGCTCTTCAGTCGGATGGAGTAGCAAAGGTAGGTCCCCGATGGGAACAACACGGTTCCGCCGCCCGCGGCCGCCGCGGCGTCGATCGCCTTGTTGACGGCGTCCGAATCCAGGGTCTTGCCGTCGCCGGTCGCGCCATAGTCGCGGACGTTGTAGACGGCCGGCGGCCGGTCCGCGGCGCGGCTGATGACTGCGGACGAAAGGACGAGGGCAAGGGCGCACCAGGCGCGGCACAGGGGTAATGTTTTCATGGGGATCATGCCAAATCTCGAAGAAAGTTGAATTAATTCAATCCGTTTCGGGCGAGCCCTTTGAAAAAACCGATACCGGCGCTACTGTCCTGCGCGCAAAGCCGAATCGAATCCAGACGATGCCCGCCGTTTCCACGATCACCGCTCCGCGGCTTGTACGAGCCGAAATCCTGGACCGACTTCCCCAGGATTCGCCTGAGGCGCGCGCTTCGCGCGGCGATTTGCGCACGATCAACCGGCTGCTTGGGAGCCGGGCCTGGTTCGAAAGGGCGCTCCGGGAGCGGCGCCGGGCGGGCGAAGGCGTCCTGGAGGCAGGCGCCGGCACCGGCGAACTCGGCCGGGCCCTCGGCGCAATAGCGCCGGACATTGCGGGCCTCGACCTCTGCCGCCGGCCCGCAGGATGGCCGCAAGGGGGCCGCTGGTTTCAAACCGACGTGCTCGAATTCGCGGAGTGGGCCGGGTTCCCGGTGGTGATCGGCAGCCTGTTCTTTCACCATTTCGACGGCGGACAGCTGGGGCGAATCGGGGCGGAGTTAAGCCGGCACGCAAGGTTGATCATCGCGAGCGAGCCGCTCCGCGCGCGCCGGACCGGGCGTTTGTTCTCCCTCTTGTGCCTGCTGATCCGCGCCCATCCGGTGACCCGCCACGACGGGGCGGCGAGCATCGCCGCCGGGTTCAGGCAAGGTGAACTCCCGCAGCTGCTCCGCCTCGACCCGGCCGAGTGGAGCTGGGGGGAGCGCGAGACCGGGCTTGGCGCCTGTCGCCTGGTTGCGGAGAGGCGGCCATGACTGCCGTCCAATCGGTCCGAATCATCGGCGGAGGGCTGGCGGGACTCTCGCTCGGCATAGGCCTGCGCAAGGCCGGGGTGAGGACGGAGATCTTCGAGGCCGGCGATTATCCGCGTCACCGGGTTTGCGGGGAATTTGTCACCGGACTCGGGGAGGCCACGATCGACAAACTGGGGATCGGCCCCGCCTTTGCCGGGGCAGGCTGCCATCGCAGCGTCACCTGGTTCGTGCGGGGGCGGGCCGTCGGCCGGCAGGCCCTCCCCTCGCCCGCACGGGCGCTCAGCCGCTTTGCGCTGGATGCGCGGCTGGCCGGGCTTTTCGTCGCCGCGGGAGGAAGACTCGTCACCCGCACCCGCCTCGCGCCGCCGGCCAGCCGTTGCGGATGGGTCGATGCCGGCGGGCGGAAGCCCAGCGGTTCCTCGCCGTGGATCGGGCTCAAACTCCACGCCCGCAACCTGGCGACTGCCGACGATCTTGAGCTGCATCTGGGCGACGGCGCCTACGTCGGCCTGGCGTCCGTCGAGGACGGATGGATCAACGTGTGCGGCCTGTTTCGGCGCCGGCCCGGGCTGCGATTCGATCCCGACCAGGCGTTGTGCGCCTACCTGCGGGCGAGCGGCCTGCAGCGGTTGGCCGAACGCATCGCGGCCGCCCAGGTCCGGCCCGGCTCGGCGAGCGCCGTAGCCGGCCTCGCGTTTGCCCGCCGCACGACGATCGAGGAGGGGATTCATTTGGGCGACGGTTGCGCGATGATTCCGCCATTTACGGGCAACGGCATTGCCATGGCCTTCAAGAGCGCGGCCCTGGCGCTCGATCCGCTGGTGGCCTGGGCGCGGGACCGGCAGCCCTGGGACAGCACCGAGCGGATCATCCGCAAGGCGCTCGGCCGCGAATTCCGGCTGCGGCTCTGCGGCGCCTCGATCCTTCACCCCTTCCTCCTGAACCGCCCCCTCCAACGCTGCCTGGGAGCCGTCTCGCGGGCCGGACTCCTTCCCGTCAACCGACTCTACCGCCTGTTGCACTGACCCCAGCCCATGCACCTGCAAGCTCTCGCCACCGCCCTGCCGCCCGCCGCATTCACGCAAACCGAATGCTGGGAGATGGTGCGGCGTTCCGAGGCGCGCCAGCGCCTCAGCCGCCGTTCGCTGCTCACCCTGCAGGCAATCCTGCGTCACGACAGCGGCGTCTCCACCCGGCATTTTGCAATGCCGGACCTGGAGAGGGTCTTCTCGCTGACCCCGGACGAGCTCAACGAGGTCTTTAGGGCGGAAGCGCCCCGGCTCGCCGCCCGCGCGCTTTCCCAGGCCCTGGTGCAGGCCGGCATCGCCGGCAATCAACTGGACGCGTTGCTTGTCTGCACATGCACCGGTTACCTCTGCCCGGGAGTCACCAGTTACGTCGCCGAACAGCTGGGCCTGCGCCCCGATGCGTTCCTGCAGGATTTGGTGGGGCTCGGGTGCGGCGCGGCGATTCCGGCCCTTCGGGCCACCGAGGCGCTTCTGGCGGCGCAACCCGCCGCGGTCGTGGCGTGCGTGGCGGTGGAATTGTGCTCGGCCGCCTTCTATCTCGACGACGATCCCGGCGTCCTCGTGAGCGCCTGCCTGTTCGGCGACGGAGCCGCCGCCACGATCTGGCGCCGGGCGCCCGGGCGGCGCGCGCTGCGGTGCGGGGATTTCACGACGCTGCACCAGCCGGCCAGCCGGGATCACATACGCTTCGAAATGCGGGACGGCAAGCTGCGCAACCTGCTGCACCCCTCGGTGCCCTCGCTTGCGGCCGCGGCCGTGCAGCAGTTGCTCAACGGCGAACGCCTGCGCCCGGGCGGGCGGCCGATCGCGCGCGTCGTGACGCATACCGGAGGGCGCGATGTGCTCGACGCGATCGAGCAATCCTGCGCCGGCTGCGACCTGCGGCCCGGCCGGCAGGTGCTGCGCGAGTGCGGCAACATGAGCAGTCCTTCGGTGCTGTTCGCCCTGGAGCGTGCCCTGCGCGAGGGATCGCCCGACGAAAAGGGCGACTGGTGGCTTGCGAGCTTCGGGGCCGGTTTCAGCACCCACGGCTGCCGCGTGGGGCTTTGAGGGGATTCAGCTGGAAATGACCCCCGCTTCGACGAGGCCTTCGCGGACCCCGCGCAGCATGGGAAAAGTCGCCCCGTCGTAGTGGCCGAGCGTGACGCCGCTCATCCCGGTTTCCACGGCGATGCGCACGCCCTCGCGGATGAGCTCCGGCGTCGCCTTCAATCGGACGCCGAGGGCCGCGTGGATCGGGAAAGCTGGCCCGAGTTCGCTCCGGGCCGCGGCAAGCGCCCGACGCTTGCCCGGCATGAGCGAGGGATCGCCGGTCTGCTCGCTGTAGTCCTGTATCCGCACCGAATCGAGGTGCGGCTCCATGACGCTCAACTTGACCCCCCATTCCACCGGGTCGCTCATGTGCTGGCTGTAGCGAAGATCGATCGCCGGCTTCAGCGCGTGCAAGCGGTCGTGGATCGCCCGGTAATAGCGCGCCGTCGACTGGAAGCGGAAATCCTGCCAATCGGCCAGGGCCGGCTGCGAGTCCGGGTCGGCCAGGAGCGCCTGCCGGGCCTTCGCCAGGTCAAAGCCCATGTCCCGGCCGGCGCGCCGGCACGCGTCGCAAAAACACGCTCCCTGCGCCGGGCCGCCCTCGTCGAATGAGACGACCGCCGACATCACATAGTCCACGCCGTAGGTGGTCGCGAGTTCCGAGAACTCGGCGACGGCGTATTCCGGAACGTCGGGATGGTTCGGGCACAGCGGCCGGAGCCAGGTGCGGACGTGCGTGATCTCGCCGTGAATATTCCGCTCGACCAGGTCGGCGAACTCGCCCTCCGCCCGCTCCTTGTCCACCAGGGCGTGGGAATTCTCGACCCCGACCCTGAGCCCGCGGCGGCGCGCCGCATCCACGAGCGTCCGCACCCAATCGGTCCGGTTCAGCCACGCATTGTCGGAGAGCCGCGGCTTGATCCTGCCGTATCGCTTCAGGTCGGGATGCCAATAGCATCGCGCATCCTCCGCAGTCCACGTCTTGCGCACCGGATTGTGCGGAAAAAACCCTCCTCCCAGCGGGCGCCGCTCCGGGTGCATGACGCCGATCAGATAGACCGAGTTGACCGCCGCCATCCCCTGGAGGTTGTCGAGGACCTGTTCGACGCCCTCGTCGTGCAGGTCCCAGGCATAGAGGCTGGCTGAGACCTCAAACGGCCGGCGCGCCGCGCTCGCGCGCGCTATCGGCGGGAAAAGCGACGCTGCGGCGGCCGCGCCCGCGATTTTGACGAAATCGCGGCGGCTCAAATCGGGGTGAGAATGGGTTTTCATGGGGACTCAAAAAAGCCTGGGGCGCGAAAGCAAACCGCCGGCCCAAAAGGCCGGCGGCTCGAAGCTCTTCGTCCAACAGCTTGTAATCTCCCGGCGGGGCGGGATCGAATTACTGCTGCAATTTCATGATGTCATTCAGGGTGATATTGTTGACCACGTCTTTCACGCCGCCGACCATCCTGGCATCCTGTTCCGCCTTCTGCAATTCGGTCCTGGTGAGGACGATTCCGGTCAAAGTCACAACTCCATTCTGGACCCTGACTTTGATCGGGTGGGTATCAAATTCACTGTCGTTCTTAAGGTAGCTTTCCACTCTCTCCTTGAGCGTGGCGTCGTCCACGGGAGCGCCGCCGCCCGTCGCGCAGCCCACTAGCGTGAATGCGCTCGCCGCCGTGAACAGGAGGGCGAGTGTCGAGGTATGGAGGGTCTTTTTCATATGGATAGAATGAGTTGGCTTGCTTTCAGAAGAGCGGATTTTGCATGCCGATCTTCATTGGGGCGAATCCCTGATACAGAGTCTAAGCTTCTCACAGATGCGGACCTGAAGCAAGACTAGGATGACAAACGCCCCCCGTTCCCCGGTCCGGGCGGGAAACGGGCGCGGGCGTCACCGGGAGGATTCCCGCACCAGTTCCAGCAGCCGCCGCGCCCGCTCCAGGTCTGGCTGAAGCCGCAGGGCCTCCTCGAGGTGCGGGACGGCTTCCCCGGTGCGGCCCGGGATTTGGAGCAGCGCAACGGCGAGGTCCAGATGGACGGCGGCCGAATTCGGCCGCTGGCGCAGCGCCGCCTCAAACTGGGCGATCGCGTCGTTCAAACGCCCGGGCATTTTCAGGAAGGCATGCCCCAGGTTGACCTCGATCTGAAAATCCCCGGGGCGCAGCCGAAGCGCCTCCTCAAAATGGGAAACAGCCTCGGACGGACGGCCCGCCGAAGACAAGGCGGTCCCCAGATTGTTTTGCGCCTCCGGGTAATCGGGCCGCTGGCGCAGCGCCTCCTCGAACTGGGCGATCGCCTCGTCCGACCGGTCCGGCAGCCTGACGAGGACATTGCCCAGATTGTCATGCGCTTCAGGGTAGTCCGGCTTCAGGCGCAGGGCCGCCTGGAATTCGGCAATCGCGTCCTGCGCGCGGCCGGGAAGCGACAGGAAAAGGTGCCCCAGGTTGTAGTGCGCCTCGGCCAGGTCCGGCTTGCTGGCGATCGCCGCCCGGTATTCCTCCTCGGCTTCGCGGGCATGGCCGGTACGCTCGAATTGGATGCCAAGATTGTTGTGCGCAAGGAAGCAATCGGGATTTTCCCGGATCGTCGCCGTGTAGAGCGCGTTCGAGCTCCGATAGTTCCGGCTTTGCGCGTTGCTGAGGAGAGCCAGGACTGCGACCAGGCCCGCGCAGAGGGCCCAGCCGGCGGCCCGGACTCCCGGCGGCCGGCCTGCAAGCCACCCTGCGGCGGCGCCCGCGGCCGCAACGATGACTCCGATGCTCGCGGCATATTGAAAATGATCGGCCACATAGGAGTAGAGGAAGGGATAGACGTCGAAAAAACCGAGGGCCGGAAAAAGCGAGCCCACAAAGAAAAGCCAGGCGGCCAGCGGCCAGCGCCAGCGTCCGCGCATCCACCATAGAACCGCGGTCACCGCCGCGGCGGCCGCCAGATATCCCGTCCATCCGGCCGCGGCGGATTTCACATCCCAGCGCGGGTAGATGAAAACGAGCCGGGCCGGCCAGAACAGCTTTTCCAGATAAAACCAGATGACGCGTCCGGAAAGAAGGAAGCGCTGCGCCAGCGTCAGCTCGAAGTCCGCGCCCACCGCGCCGTTGTACCTTCGCTCCACCCAGGCCGTGAACAGCCCGCCGGCCATGCCCAAGGCAAACCAGGGAAGCAGGCAGAGAATGTCGCGCCGCCAGGACAGCCGGCCGCGCTGCCACCAAAGTACGACGAGCAGGGCTGCCGGCAGCGTCGCCGTCACCGATTTCGTCAGAAGCGCGAGGACGAACAGCGCCAAGGCCAGCGCATAGGCCCGGGCGGCCGCGGGTCCGCCCCCCGGACTTCGTGCGCGTTCCTGGTCGAAACGCAGGTACGCCAGCGCCGAGCACAAATAAAACACAAGCGAGAGCGTGTTCTTTTGCTCCGAAATCCAGGCGACCGATTCCACGCAGACCGGATGGACGACGAAAATCGTCCCGGCAAGCAGGGCGCCCGGAACCCTGAGCCTCACGAGGAGCAGGACCAGGAGCCAGGCGGCTGCGACATGAAGCGCCACATTGACCAGGTGGTAGCCCAGGGTCGAATCGCCCCACAGTCGGTGCTCGATCCAGAAGGCGCTGTGCAGGACGGGATAGTATTGCTGGGTGGCGTGAAGATCGGTCCATATCCGACCCAATCCGGCGACCGACTGAAGATCCGGGCGGGTGACATGGGCCTGGTCGTCCCAGACAAGCCCTCCCCGCAGCGCGGGCCAATAGCAGCAAAGGGCCAGGCCCAGGAACAATGCGCCCACGCGCCACGGCCGCATCCGAAAAGCGTCGAGGGCAATCCGGGCTCGCATGGCGAGGGGTTTACCTGCTGGTGCGGGCGCCGATCAATATAATTTCACGGACCCTCGGAGGGGGCGCCTGCGTCTTGCGCCGGGACCCCATCCACTTTGCCCACACAATGAAAAAACTACCCCTCGTCCGGGCGTCCGCGACCCTCTGCGCGTGCGCCATCTTGGCATCAATCGGTTCAGCCCAGGTCGGAAACCGTTCCCCGTCCGAAAAAAGGCTCGTAATAGACCCGGTCACCGGGACTCCCCTCACCTTTCTCACGAGCGCCCCTTACGGGGACTCAAAAATCTACCAGACCCACCCGGATTGGACCTCGGACGGCCAGTGGGTGATCTTCCGTTCCAACAGGGCGCACGGGAACGTGATGGCCGTGAATGAAGCGAGCGGGGACATCGTCCAGGTGACCGAAAAGGGTTTCTTCGGCATGCTTTGCGTCGCCCGCCATTCGATGAACCTTTACCTGCTGCGCGATCTCGGCGCCCCAGCGCGCGGGGGAGAGCCGGATGTCCAGCCGCCGCCCGCGGCTCCGGGCCCCGAAGAGACGGCGCCCGGAGGCATGGGATCCGAAGGGCGGAAGGGCCCGCCCGGGGCGAAGAAGAAAGGTGGATTCACCCCTCCGCGCGGTCCATTTGCGGTCATCGAGGTCCACCTGGGCCAGATATTTGCCGACAGCGCGAAGGGCGCGATGGGGCCGGCGGAATCCTACGAGCGAGTTTGCGGAACGCTGCCAAAGGGGCTTCGGGCCTACGGCGACATGGGGCTCGATGCCAGCGAGGACTATGTGTATTTCAAGGTCGCGGGCAACGACGTCGGCCAGAACCTGGACGTGAACAATCCGGTTTTCAGCCAGTACGTGGA
>JBEKAO010000038.1:0-32137 GCA_050015855.1 Opitutaceae bacterium
GGCGGAGGTCGTGAAGAAGCCGACGCTGGCCTTGCCGTCCTTCACCTCGAGGTTGACGGCCGCGTCGATGTTGGCGTTTTTCACGCCGTCGATGTCGCGGAACGGATACCAGTATTGCGTCCAGGTCCGCGCCTCGTACGGCTGGACCCAGCTGTAATCGGGCTGGTTGTCGGAATAGGCGCCAACCATCAGCTCGATGTAGGGCCCGTCGTTGTCGGTCAGAAGCTTGTATTCGATCGAGTCGGTGCCCCAGGTGAAGAATTTCTTGCCGGGCACGACATTGTGGTCGTCCACCGCCATCGTGCCGGCGTGCCTTCCGTGGTCATATCCGGCCATGAAGTCGTCCTGGTAATTCCAGGCGAAGACCGAGGTGCCGTTCAGGTGGTTCTTCCACCAGCTCAGGTCCGCGCCCGCGGCGAGGCGGGCGCCGCTGCTGATCGGCCATGTGTCCATGTCGCGCTGGCGCTTGGAGTGGCCGGTTCCGTATTGGGTGCTGGGCGGGAAGATGATCTGGTAGTCGTTGTTCGCGTGTACGGCGACATTGGAGAAGCAGAGCATCGACACGGGAAGGGGCGTCCGGTTAACCATGCGGAACGCCACATCGAGGTACGACTTGCCGGGATGCAGGGTCACGCCGACCGACCAGCGCATGCGATCGCGCAGCTCGAGTTCTCCGACCCAGATGGTCTTGCTGCCGTCGGCGTTTTGCTCGATCGAGTATTGGACCGGGAGAAAGCTCGTTGCGCGGTGATGGTGCGGCAGGTCCCACTCCACGCCTCCGGATATCCAGGCGCCCAAAAGGCTGATCAGCGTCGGCTTGATGACGTGCTGGTGGTAAAAGAAACTGTAGCCGTTGGTCTTGTCGACAGCCTCGAAGATCTTTCCGCCGCTTTCCGGCAGAATGCCCACCTTGACGTATTCGTTCTCGAGGTAGACCATCTTGTAGGCCTTGTCCTCCTTGTCGTTGGTGAGGTTGTCGTATGCCGGATAGGGATAGACGCGGTGCTCGGCGCCCTGGGATTGATCACCCTTCACATAGAACCGCGGGTCCGGATCGGGCGGGCCTATCAGATAGGTCGGAATGAGCACCTGCTGCTCCCATGCCTTGACCCCGGCGTCGGCGGCGCGCAGGGGCGCAATTAGGGAGGCAGTGAAGCCGCAGAAAACAAGCGAAAGCAGAAGCCTATGGCGCATGATCGTTCTCCGTGAATAGGGGGTTTCCAAGCGATTGCGTATCCCGGAGTTTCCATCCTGCGCTGTCCCCGGCCGCCGCGCAATCCAGTTTTCCGCCTCATCGCCCGGCCGTCTTCCGGAGCCTTTCCAGGTTGTCGCGCGCATCGGCGCGGGAGGGGTCGAGCCTCAGGGCCAGCTCAAGCTGGGCGATTGCTTCGTCCAGGCGGCCCATGGCGCCATATGCCGCCGCAAGGTTGCAGTGCGCGTCCACGTAGCCCGGATTGATCCGAAGCGCCTGCTCGTAGTGCGCGACCGCCTCGGGCATTCGCCCGGGAATCTTTGCCAGGACAAGCGCCAGATTGTTGTGCGCCTCCGCATAATCCGGCTTCAGGCGCAGCGCTTCCTCAAAATGCGAGACGGCTTCCGGCACGCGGCCGAAGTTCCTTGCCAGGATTATGGCCAGTTCATTGTGCGCCTCCGCGAAATCCGGGTTCAGGCGCAGCGCCTCCTCGAAATGCGAGACGGCTTCCGGCATGCGGCCCGGATCTTCCTTCAGGACGATTGCCAGGTTGAAATGCGCATTGGCATAGTCCGGGTTCAGGCGCAGCGCCTCCTCGTAATGCCGGATCGCCTCGGGCGTTCGGCCGGAAGTCCTTGCAAGCGCATTTGCGAGATTATTGTGCGCTTCGGGGGAATCCGGGTTTATGCGCAGCGCCTCCTCATAATGCCGTATCGCCTCGGGCAGGCGGCCGGGGCTCCTTGCAAGGGCAATTGCCAGATTGACGTGCGCTTCGGCGTAATCCGGCTTCAGGCGCAGCGCCTCTTCGTAATGCCGGATCGCGTCGGGAAGGCGGCCTGGAATCCCTGCCAGCGCGTTTGCGAGATTGTAATGCGCTATGGGGTAGTCCGGGTTCAGGCGCAGCGCCTCTTCGTAATGCGAGATCGCCTCGGGGAGGCGGCCGGGGCTGTCCGCCAGCGCGAGCCCCAGATCGTTGTGGGCGCGCCAGGACTGCGGACGCTGCGCCACCGTGATGGTCCAAATCGACCGGGCGCTGCGGTAGTCCCCGTTGCGCCGGGCGGTCAGGAATCCCAGCCCAATCGCGATTGCCAGGAGCACCGGCAGGCTCCGCCGCCCCGCCGCGGCAAGGAGGCCAAGAACGGCAAGGGTCACGACGGCGGCAAGAGGAAGATACATGCGGTGTTCCGCCATCGTTTGGGTCGCCACCGGCACGATGCTTGACGTCGGAGCAAGGATCGCGAAAAACCAGGCGCCGCAAAAACCGAGCGCCGGCCGGCGCCAAAGCGCCGCCAATGTCGCCGCCAGCAGCAAGAGCACGACCGCCATCTGCGGCGCGACCGCGCCCGGGCCGCCCGCCACCGCCGAGCCGTAATCGAAGACGAGCGGGTGCGGCCAGAATGAGAGGCGCAGGTAGTGCGCCACGGCGCCGAACTGCGTCAGGGCATAGGCCGGCCAGGCGACGGCCGAGCCGAATCCGACGGAATGGTTGCGGGCGTTTGTGCCGATGACGAGCCAGCCGAGCAATAGCCACGAGGAGACAAGGCCCAGGTACAGCCCCCGGTGTTCGCGCCAGGCCTTCCGGAAGGTCCCGCTGACAAACGTGCGGTCGTACAGCCAGACGATCAGCGGCGCCGTGACGATGACCTCCTTGCTTGCGGCGCCGAGAAGGCAGCAGGCGATCGAGAGGGCGGCCCAGCTTCTTCCGCTCCCCTCGCCGGTCTCCGAGGCCCCGGCGCGCGCGGACCGGATTTCGGCGTACCGGATGAAACAATACAGCGTGAGCAGGTAAAAGAGCCCCATCAGGGATTCGGCCCGCTGCACGACGTAGGTGACCGACTCGGTCTGCAGCGGATGCAAGACCCAGATGAGCGCCACGGCCAGGGCGGCAAGGCCCGGCCCGCCCGGTCCGGGCCTCATGCGGGCGTCCGTCCGTCCGGCCATCCCCTCGAGCGTTCTTCGGACAATTCCGAAGAGGGCCAGGCCCGCCAGGACATGGATCGCGAGGTTCAGCGCATGATAACTCCAGACGTTTGTGCCGCTGATCGCGTAATTGACGGCCAGGGAAAGGTTGACGAGGGGCCTGCCGTCGACCGGCAGCCCGCTCCCGGCGGGCGTGGCCAGGACCGCCTTCATCCGGGTCAAATGCCGGATCGTCGGGTTGTCGACGATGGACGCCGGGTCGTCGAACACGAATGGGCCCGAAAATGAATCGGCGTAGGCGGCAAGCCCCGCGGCGACGATCGCCGCCGGCGCAAGCCGGCCGAAGTTCCATTTCATGGCGTCCTGCTAACGTTTCGGCGATTCTTAGGCAATCCCGGCCGCCAGCCGACCCTCGCATCGCGAAGGCTGGTGCTCGGGGCGAAAGTAGGTTTCGCTACCGCGCAGCATGTCAGCCCCGCGTGCCCAGAACGACAAACGGCCAACGATCCCGGGCAGCACCCGGCTTTTGGTCGCCTTGTTGGTCGTCTCAGTCGCCATCAACTACGTCGACCGGGGAAACCTGTCCATCGCCGCGCCCCTGCTCAAGGGCGAGATGGGAATCTCCCCGTTGCAATTGGGGATCCTCCTCTCGTCTTTTTTTTGGACCTACTCGGTCTTTAATCTCATCTCGGGCTGGGTGGTCGACCGGTTTGACGTGAATTGGGCCCTGGCCGCCGGGTTCCTGCTCTGGTCGGGAATCACTGCCGCCACCGGGTTTGTCGGCGGATTCGCGACCTTCCTGGTCTTTAGAATGCTTGTCGGAGTGGGGGAGTCGGTGGCCTACCCGGCCTATTCGAAGATTCTATCCGCGCACCTTGAAGAGCGCCAACGCGGCGTCGCCAATGCCCTGATCGACAGCGGCACGAAGCTCGGACCCGCGCTCGGCACGTTTGCCGGCGGCCTGCTGGTGGCCCATTATGGCTGGCGTCCGTTCTTCATCGCCCTGGGGCTGGGCGGCCTCCTCTGGCTGCCGTTTTGGTTCAAGTTCATGCCGGATGGGATGAAGCCGGTTCAAAGCGGCGCCCCGAACGCCCCCGGCCTCGGGGAAATCCTGAGGCATCGCGCGATATGGGCGGCCTTTGTGGGGCATTTCAGCGGCAACTATCTCTGGTATTTCCTGCTCACCTGGCTGCCTTACTACCTCGTCCATGAGCGGCACCTGTCGATGGTCGACATGGCCACCGTCGGGTCGCTGCCGACCCTGTTCACGGCCGGCGCGACCATCGCGGCCGGTTGGCTGTCTTACCGGGCGCTGGCCGCCGGGGCCACGCCGACCAGGGTGCGGAAGACTTGCACCATCCTGGGGCTGGGATTCGCGGCGGTCGTCATTTTTGTCCCGGTCGTTTCGAACACGACTGCGTCCATGGTCCTGCTCATTTTCGCGAGCATTTCCTATGGCGTTTTCGCCTCGAGCCACTGGGCGATCTCCCAGACGATCGCCGGGCCGCTCGCCGTCGGCAGATGGTCCGGTATGGTGAATTTCGTGGGGAACCTGGCCGGCGTGGCGGCCCCCGCGTTGACGGGATTCGTGGTGGACCGCACGGGGAATTTCTTTTGGGCCTTCGCCGCCGTCGCGGCTGTCGTGCTGACGGGGGCGATGGCCTACCTGTTCGTCCTGGGACCCGTCGAGCAGGCGAACTGGAGCACGCCGGGCGACAAGTCCGCTACCCCGATTTGACCACGGCCCGCCATTTTGGTGGTGCTCAGGACAGGAGTCGAACCTGCACGCCTTACGGCACACGCCCCTCAAACGTGTGTGTCTACCAATTCCACCACCTGAGCGAATAACCAGGGGAAGGGATCAGTTAGGATAGCCGGCGCGGCTTGTCGAGCCCGGAAATGCGGAGGCCGATGGGGCCGCAGCGGGCGCGCGCCGATGGCGCCCGGGGAGACCGCCGATTTTCGGGGAAATTGTGCGCCGACGGCCTATTTCCTGTCGTCGATATTGAACAGAACCGGCACCTGCATGTGAGTATTGACGGCCTTGCCTCCCCTCATTCCGGCCCTGAAATGCCATTTGCTGACCGCCGCCAGGGCGCTGGACCCGAATGCGCTTGCCGACGCGCTCTCAATGCGGGCGTTGCGGACGTTGCCCTGGGAGTCGACGATGAAATCGACGACCGCCTCGCCCGAAACACCGCCTTGCCTGAGTTCAAAGGGATACTCCGGGCTGCCTTGCACAAGCGGCACCGGCTGCTTGTCGAGCATCGCGGTCGAATAGATTGGTTCGGACCTGACAGGGTATCCCGGATTTGGAGGGATGGTCATTTGGTGCGTGTTCCCTTCGATCGGGGGCATGGCAGGCTCGGGGGGTTGGGTAAAGTCGCCCTTGGTGATCGGTGGTACCTCGTCCTGCACGGGCAGGTAATCCACGGGCAGCTGGGCATGGTCGACCGGTTCGGCCGCGGCATCCAGGGGGTCGGGCTCCAACGGCGGCATCACGATGGCTTGAACTGCCGGCGGGCGCACGGCCACAATCACGGACTTCGCCTGGGCGTGGGTGTTGCCAAACCACGCGACGCCGGCATGAACCAGCACGGAAAAAGCGGCGCAAAGCAGGAGATTGCGGCGGAGAACGGCGGGCGGCACCGGCGAAAGCCGCCACAGCGGCGGAAGGGGTAACGCGGATGTTGAGCTCATGTAGTACTTACTACTAAGTCTGTAGTAGATAGCAAGGGGAAAATGCCGTTTTTCGACTTATGAGGCCTACGACTGCAGCCCATGTCCGCCAGGGCTGGTATCAGTCTTCGTTCGTGATATTGAACACGATCGGCACCTGCATGTGCGTGTTGACCGTGTGCCCGCTCTTTCTGCCGGCCCGGAACCGCCACTTGGCCACCGCCTGGACGGCGGACGACTCGAACTCGCGCTGGGTCGAGGACACGGCGAACGGGTTTCTCACATTGCCCGCGGTGTCGACGATGAAGTCGACCAGCACCTGTCCCGAGATGCCTGCGCGGCGCATTTCGAAGGGATATTGCGGACGTCCCTGGACGACGGGGACGGGAATCTGGTCAAGCTTTGAAATGTCGAAAATCGGCCCGATGCCGGAGCGCCAGTTGCCCGAATTCTGGGGAATGACGATCGCGCCCTTGTTCACCGACGTGTTGTCGGGCGGGGGCGGCTCTATCTTCTGCACGAAGGAGGTGTCCGTCGCGATGGTCGGCACGTCGGCTTGCATCGGCGGGGCAAAATCGACGGGGGTTTGCTGCGCCTGGTCGTCCAAGGTGGGATCCGGCTCGTCCGGCTCGATCTTCGGCATCTCGATGAGCTCGATGGTGGGCTCCTTGGCCTTCGCCACCACCGCCTTCGGACGATGAGCCACGATTTCTCCGATCCAGGCGCCGCCGCCGTGGACAAGGAGGGAGAAAAGGACGCCTATTATCAGGTCGCGGCGCATGGGATGGGGGGTAAGATTTTTGGGTTATTGACGATTGCCGGCCGGTTGGGCGGCACCGGTGAAAGCCGCCACGGCGGCGGAAGGGGCAACGCGGATGTACATCTCATGTAGTACTTCCTACTAACAATGTAGTAGGAGGCAAGAAAAAACATGCGATGTTCCACTCTTTTTTATCCGGCAGCCCTCCTCGCCCGGAGGCTACAGGCCTGCGGGCCGCGTCAAATCGGATCGCTGGGCCTGTGGCGGACCAAAGGCGACCGTCACTCGGATTCGTGCGTTCACCTGGCGGCCGCTTTTCTCCGCCGGTGCAAAACTCCACGTAAAAACCGATTCGATCGCAGCCTGCTCGAGCCGCTGCGCGCTCGAGCGGACGACGCGGACATCCTTCGGGTTTCCGGCCGAATCGACGGTCAAATCCAAGACGACTTCCTCGCGGGCTGTCGAGGGCGGAAGTGAGGCCGGATAGCGCGGTGGGATTCGGACAAGCACAGCGGGAGCCTTATCGACCTCCGAAGCGTAAAAAAAATCGTCGTCGGGCGCGCCTTGAACCAGGTTTACGATGAGCGCGGCGGATCGCGCGAATTCCCGCCCCGATGCGGAATTCGCGGCCGGCCCGCCCGGAGCGTTGCGATCCTGCGGGAGCCCCGCTCCCGGCGGCGCCACCGCGAGGAATCCGGCGTAGCCGCTGAGGGCCGCCACGAGGCACGCCGCTCCGACGGCCGAGTTGCGGACGAGGGGCCTGCTCAGATGCGGTCCCTGCGACAGAATGCTGTTGATTCGCGAAACGACAGGCATGGCCGCCGCCTCCGCGAACGCGGGCTGCGGCAGGCCCAGGGAGTGGTGAAGCGCCTTCATGATGCCGTCCACGTAGACGCCGGCGTTTCCGGTAATGGCCAGGACACGTTCGTCGCACGATTTCTCGGTCTCGATCCCGATTCGGCGGCTGAGAAACCACGCGATCGGATCAAACCAGTACAAACTGAGGATCAGAGCGTGCAGCGCGTTGAGAAGGGGATCCCGGCGGCGAATGTGGACGAATTCGTGGATTAGAATCGATTCGAGTTCGCCCGCCGCCAGCGCCCCTTCCAGCCCCTCCGGGATGATGACGACGGGCGCCAGCACGCCGAGAATTCCCGGCCCCTGGCTCTCGGCCGTGATCACGCACCGAGGGACGCGCCGGAGGCCCGCCCGGGCGGCGGCGGCCGCGACACATTCCTGCACGTGCGGCGATGGCGGACGGGCCGTCCTCAGCGTCCGCCGCCTGAGTCGGATTCCGCGGATCGCCCAGCTCAGGAAAAACAGGAGCGCAACCGCAAGCCAGATGGCGGCGACAAAGGCCCCGATCGACGCGGCGCCCGGCGGGGCGGCCGGCCCGCCGGCGGGCGGCCCCGCAACCTCCGGCAGCGGGACGGAAAAAACCGGCGCTCGAAGAATCGCCCAATGCCGCGGGAGGAAGGGCAGGGCGCTTGCGAGCGCGAGGAGGCCGGATGCCGGAACGACGAACTTGGCGAGGCCCACCCATGCGATCGCGCGACGGGCGCCGGCCGTGAGGCGCGGGCAGGCGTTCAGCAGGCACAGGATCCCGCAGCCTGCGATGGTCGATTGCCAGATGTGGCTCGCCCATCCCTCCGCCGTCCGGGGCCAGAAGGCGAGAAGGATCTCGCCCAATGTCCTCATGGCCTTGTCTCGCGACTCCGTTCCTTTGCCATCTTTTCGAGCACCACGATTTCAGCGGACGATACCCGCCCGGAATCGACCAGATGGGCGATAAACGGCTCGTGCAACCCGCCGAATGCCCCGAGGAAATCATCAATCAACGTGGCGATCGCGGACTTCCGGGAGACGGTCGCCTCGAAAATATGCGCGTTGCCGATCTTCTTCACCCTTCGGACCGCGCCCTTGCGCTCGAGCCGGTAGATGATCGTCTGGACCGTTGTGTATTCGAGCCGCCTTTTCTCGGGCATGCTCTCCTGGATCTCACGGATGGAGGCCGATCCCAGCCGCCAGAGCGGCTCGAGCAATTCCATTTCAAGGCGCGTGGGTTTGAATCTTTTCACGATGACGGGGGTTGCAGCTAGAATTACTATACTTGTAGTAGATGCAAGCTCAAAAGCCTGTCAAATCCCCCTGACCTCTCTAAAACTCGATTCCGGCCTGCGCCCCGACCCCTGCGCCAAAAGGATGCTTGATTTCGCGCATTTCGGTGACGAGGTCGGCCGCCTCGATGAGGCTCTTTGGAGCGCCCCGGCCGGTGACGACGACATGCTTTCCGGGTGCCCGGGACCGGAATGCGTCGATGACCTCGCGGGCCGGAAGGTATTCGTGTGCCAGCGCGATATTGAGTTCGTCAAGGAGGAGAAACCGCACGTCCGGGTCGCGAAGGCAACCGCAGGCTATCGCCCAGCCCTCCCGGCAGCGGGCGATGTCGGCCGCGCGATTCTGCGTGTCCCAGGTGAAGCCGTCTCCGACCTTGTGCCAAGCGAGGAGGGGTGAACGCAGGGTGCGCTCGATCGCGGTGTCCCCCGATTTGATGAACTGGACCACCGCGCATCTGCGGCCATGACCGAGCATGCGAACGAGCATGCCGAAGGCGGCCGTGCTCTTCCCCTTTCCGTCTCCCGTGTGCACGATCAGCAGGTCCCGCCTTTCCCGCGCGGCCGCAATCTTTTTTCGCATCCTGGCCTGGAGCTTTTTCATCCGGGCGCGGTGTCCGGCTTCGGTCTGTTTTCTGCGGGCGGATTTCATGGGAGTTCGAATTTCAGGCCGGGCGCCTCGCTGGCGCGCACGCCGAAGACCTCCAGCAGGAGCTGGGGAGTGAGAATCTCGGCCGGGGACCCGAGCGCGCGCAGGCGCGTGGAGCAAAGGACCGCGAGGAAGTCGAGCGAGGATGCCAGGGAGAGGTCGTGGAGGGAAAGGAACACCGTTGAGCCGCCTCGGGCGAGCTCGCGCGCGAGAACGAGCACTTCCAGGCGGTGCCGCGGGTCGAGGGGCGCGAGGGGCTCGTCCCAAAGCTGGAGCGGGGCCTTCGTGACGATCGCCCGGGCCAGAAGCACGCGCGCACGCTCTCCTCCCGAGAGGCGGTTCACGGGACGGTCCGCGAGGGCGGCGAGGCCGAACTGGTCGAGGGTTTCATCCACGCCCTCCTCGTCGTCGCCGTGCGCGTAGCGGCCCTGGGCGACGACCGAACGCACCGAGAAGCCGAATTCGAAATGCGCCTCCTGCGGCACCCATGCCGCGCACCGGGCCCGCTCCAAGGCCGAAATCCCCGGCAGCGGCCGGCCATTCCAGGCGACGGTCCCGCCCGACGGGAGAAGCCCGGCGGCGACCCGCAGAAGGGTGGACTTGCCGGCTCCGTTCGGTCCGACAAGGCCGACCAGTTTACCGCGCGGAAGCCCCAGGGTGACATTGCCCAGGCGCCCGGGGACCGTTGCATCGACGAGGTCGAGGAAGTTCATGGGAGCCGGCGCAGGAGCCAGAGGAAAAAGGGCGCCCCGATGATGGAGGTGATGATCCCGAGCTGCAGCCCGCCGGCCAGCCGGCCGGCGATATCGCACGCGAGGACGAACACGCCTCCCCCGACGAGGGACAGCGGAACAAGCCTGCGGTGCTCGGGCCCCACGAGAAGGCGGAGCATATGCGGCACGACCAGGCCGACAAATCCAACGGCGCCCGAGACGGCTGTCGCTACCGCGGTCAGGATGGTTGCAAGCGCGAGCATCTGCCGCCTCACCCGGCGCACATCGACTCCCAGGCTCTGGGCTTCGCTCACTCCGAGGCTCATGAGATCCATCGACCGCCCCAGGGGCAGGAGCAGGGCGCCGGCCGCGACGATCGGAAGCGCGATCACCACATGCTCCCACGTGCGGTCCTCCAGGCCCCCGATGAGCCAGAAGAGGATCTGGGCGTTGCGCTCGTAGAGGCCGACGTGTCGGGAAAGGACATAGCTTGTGACGGCGCCGAGAAGCGCGTTCAACGCGACTCCGGCGAGCAATAGCCTTTCCGTGCTCGCCCCGTGCCGCGCCAGGACCACGACGCCGGCGGTCGTCGCGAGCGCTCCCAGGATGGCGGCCAACGGCAGGAACCACAGCGACACCGATGCCCAGCCGGCCGCGATCGCAATCACGGCCCCCGCGGCCCCGCCGCTGCTCACGCCGAGAAGTCCCGGATTTGCGAGGCTGTTTCGGAAATACGCCTGCATGACGAGGCCGGCCGCGGAGAGGGCCCCGCCGACCAGGATGGCGCACAGGATCCTCGGCAGCCGCATCTGCCAGACGATCGTGGCCGCAATCGCATCCTCGTGCCTTAGCCCGGCCAGCAGCCGGCCCGCCGACAGGGGCATGTCGCCGGTCGCCAATGCGGCGAATACAAGGGCCACGAGGAGCGCGACCAGCGCCGGAAGGGCGAACCGGACCAGCCGGGCCGGGAGAATCATCCCTGAATGGACAATTTGCATCGGATCACCTGAACGCTTCGGGGTGAAGCGCCCTTGCGAGGATTTCGTAGCCGTCGACCCGCAGATGGGATACGCAGCTCAATTGCGCGGGCGGAAGGAGGACCGCGCGGCCCGATTTGACCGCCGGCATGAACTCATAGGGAGGCAGGGCGCGGAATGGCGCCAGCGCCGCTCCGATGTCGGCGCCGGCGACGACGACAAAATCGACGGGCCAGGTGAGCATCTCCTCGGACGGTTGAGGCCCGTGGCCCGTGATGTGGCCGAGCGTCCACGCGAGGTTTTCGGCTCCCGCATGGTCGCAGAGATCCTGAAAGGTCGATTGTGCTCCCGGGATCACCCCGAAGGTCGAGGGCGCGATCACCCGCACCGGGCGCACGCGCCGCAGGCGCGCTTCCAGCGCGGCGACCCGGCCTTCGCATTCGCCGATGACCCGCTCTGCGCGGTCTTCGCGCCCGAGCTCGCGGCCCAGGCGCCGCAGATTGGCGTAGGAGTCCGCGAGCGTGGTGTACCGGTCGAACAGGATGACGCGCCTTCCCGCCCGCCTCAGCTGCGCGACCATCTCGGCCCGGCTGTAGTCCGCGCAAAGGACGAGCGTGGGGTTGAATTTCAGAACCGACTCGGCGTCGCCATTGGGTGCGATCGTGGGATAGCCCCGCGCATCCTCCGCCGCCGCGCAGAACTCGGGATCGCGGGCCAGGGGGCTCAATGCCGCGATCTGGCCCGGTGCGGCCAGGGCCAGGAGCAATTCGTCGGTGCCCACCGTCTGCGAAACAACCCGGACACCCGCCGGCGCCGCAGACAGGGATGCGGCGAGCGCAAGGGCCACCGGCAGCAGCAGGCGCGCGAAAACCGGGCCCGCCGCCGGGGCGTTGGGACAGGGAATCCGTCCCGCCGAACGGGACAGGGTTTTTGTTTTCACAAGGATCTGCTCTCGATCAATTTGCCGCACCGTGAAAACGCCGGATCGGGGGCCCGCCGGCCGATTGGCCGGACGGCCGCCCGCCTGTTTCGACGGTGCAAGACTCGCGGCAAGAGCAGACCCGCTCGGGAGGCGAAAAGGCGCCGCTCTCACGCTTCATTTTTGCGATGAAGTTTTCGCGGCCGGCGCGCGCAAATCGCGTCGGACGCGTGAGCATCCGGGTTCGGATCTTCGGACTTCGCAGCTCCCGCCCGCCGGTCCGCCCGTTGAACGGGCGAAAACCGCCAGGCTGCCTTGCCTCCGCCTTCACCGGTATCAAAACCGATTGGCTCTTGCCGCGCGACTGCCGCGCAGTGGAGGTTTGTGATGCGTAACCGCAGCGCAACTGTGGCCGATTCCCACGGCCTTCCCCGCTGCCCCGGACGTTGGAAAAGAACGGCGTACCAAAGGGGACTGTTGTAGCCCGCCTTGCGGGGCGGGCAATTCCATTCTGAGCCCCTCCGGCGAAGCGAAAAAACCCGCGGCGAGCCCGGACCCTTTGCCCTCCGGCCAACGTCTTTCAACTGCACTTTTCCCCATGAAGAAATTCCCCGTTGTTTTCAGCATCGCAGTCTGGGCCGCCTTGTCCGGATTTATCCTCAAAGCCGCGGACGCTCCGAGCCCTGTGACCCTCGACTGGCTCGGCGGCGTGGCGCCGACCGCGGACGACGGCGTGAGCTGGGGCGTGCCCTGGCCAAAGGGCCAGCTGCAAAAAGGCGACAACCTGGGTCTTAAGACGCGGACGGGCGAATCCGTGCCTCTCCAAACCTGGCCGCTGGCGTACTGGCCAGACGGCTCGATCAAGTGGTCGGGCCAGGCGATCGCCGCCACGCAGGGGCTCGATGGGCCGCTGCAGCTGGCGATCGAACCGGGCTCGCCGGTATCCTCCCCGTTGACCGTTTCAGAGGCCCCGGAGTCGGTCACGATCGACACCGGCGCGGTCCGGGCAATCGTGCCCAGGCAGGGGGCCAATCTCATCGAGGCGCTCTATGTCGGCGAGCGCAAGGTGGCGCAAGACGGCCGGTTGATCGCCCTGATCGAAGACCGTTCGCGGTACCCCTCCGAGGGCATTCTCCGGGAGGAGAGTTTTGCCAGCCAGATTGAAACCGTGACCGTCGAGCAGTCCGGGCCGGTGCGGGCGGTTGTTAAGATCACCGGCAAGCACAAATCGGCGACTTCAGACCGCCTTTTGCTTCCATTCACGGTGCGGCTCTACTTTTTCCGCGGTTCGGGAGCGATCCGCATCGTTCACTCGTTCATCTACGACGGCGATCAGGACAAGGACTTCATCAAGGGGCTCGGGATTTCCCTGGCCGTTCCATTCAAGGAGGAACTTCAGAACCGGCACTTCCGCTTCGTGGGCGACGGCGGCGGCGTCTGGCGCCAGCCGGTGCGGATGCTGCCTGGATATCGCTCGCAGACCGGTTCGCAGGTGGGCGGGCTCTATCAGCCCGAACTCGAGGGCCAGCGGGTTCCAAACCTGAGCGCCCTGTCCGAGCAATCCCGGTCGGCCCTTCTCACGGTCCCGGTCTGGGGGGATGCGAAGCTCACCCAAACCGGGCCCAACAGTTTCTCGATCTACAAGCGCACGACCGCGGCCAGTTCGTGGCTTCACGTCACCGACGGGCATCGGGCGCAAGGGCTGGCGGTTCTCTCCGACGTTTCGGGCGGGATCGCGGTCGCGATGCGGCATTTTTGGGAGAAATACCCGACATCCATCGAGCTGACGAACGGCGCCGCGGATTCCGGGGAGATGAAGATCTGGTTCTGGTCCCCGGAGGCGGACGCGATGGATTTGCGGCGTTACGACACCGAGCCGCACGGCCTGAGCGTCAATTACGAGGACTGGAAGCCGGGCTGGGGCACGCCGTACGGCATCGGAAACACGTCCGATCTGACGATTTGGGCGCTCGGGGCCGTGCCGTCCGACCAGAAGCTGCTCGCCATGACGCAGGAAGGGAGGGAGCCGCCGATGCTCGTCTGCCAGCCGGAGTACTACCACTCATTGCAGGTGTTCGGGCATTGGAGCCTGCCGGAGCGCTCGACGCCGACGCTCAGCTGGCTCGAGGACCAGATCGGCGGCCTTGTGAATTTCTACCAGGGCCAGGTCGACGAGCGCTCCTGGTACGGATTCTGGGATTTCGGCGATATCATGCACAACTACGACTTCGGGCGCCACGAATGGCGCTACGACGTCGGAGGATGGGCGTGGGCGAACACCGAGCTGATGCCCGACATGCTTTTGTGGTACAGTTTTCTGCGGACCGGGCGGCCCGATCTCTTTCGCATGGCCGAGGCGATGACCCGGCAGACGAGCGAGGTGGAGGTCTATCACATCGGCCCGTTCGCCCCGCTGGGCTCGCGGCACAACGTCAATCACTGGGGCGACGGCGCGAAGCAGCCGCGCATCAGCCACTCCGGCCTGAAGCAATTCTATTATTTCCTGAGCACCGACGAGCGGGTGGGCGACCTGATGCACGAGCAGCTGAACGCCGATCTCACCTACGAGATGCTGAAGCAGTACAACGGCTCCCATTACGTCCCGACCGCGGACGGGGGCGCCCGGCTCGACACCGGCGGCAGGGGCCGCGGCGGCTTTACCCGGACGCCGCCGCCGCCCGCGCCCCTTCCTGAAAATCTTCCGCCGAAGCCGACGGAGCGGACCCAGGCCGCCCGCGCGGGCCTGGAATGGATGTGCTATGCGATGAACTGGATGATGGAATGGCAGAGAACCGGGAACGTGTTCTGGCGCGACCGGGTGGCCGGGGACATGAAGGCGATGTCGGCCGGCCTGAAACCGGAAGACCGCCTGCCGGGCTCCTACTTCGACATGATTTTCGGCGGACCGGAGAACCTCTACGAAATGGAGCCGATGTTCGACGTGCCCGGATTCTGGCGGGCCTGGGCCAATACGAGCGAGGCGGTGGGCCGGCAGGCGGGAGGCAACGAAATGACAGCGCCGCGGATGCTCGCCTATGCGGCGTACAAGAAGCACAGCGCGGAGCTGGGGCTCATGGCCTGGAACAAGCTGATCGGACCGACGCTGCCGCCGGTCTCCGTGCCGAAGAAAGTGTCGGGCCAGGGGCTGCTGAAGCCCGTTACGGATCCCGCCTTCCTGGGGGCGCCCGTCGGCTGGCAACTCCACGGAGTGGCGAGCGTGCAGTGGGCGTTGAATGCGATCGAGACCCTGGAGTTTGCCAAGGACTATCTGCCGGCCTGGGAATCGGCCCACGGCATCTCCGGGACACCGCCGCCGGCAAGCCCGCCGGCCGGCGCTGCGAGCGGTCCGCGTTGAATCCTCGATAGCCGCCTTGAGGCCGCGGAGCATCCGCTTGTCTTCCGGGGAATTTGCATTTTCCTGACGGATGCTCTGCCAAAAGTGCGGCCGTCAGGAGGCGACTGTTCACCTGAAAACAGTGGTTTTCAGGCAGACGATCGAGGAGCATCTCTGCGGGTTGTGCGCCGGGAACAGGGCCGCCGCTTCCTTGCCCATTCTCCACCGCCCGCCCGCGGCCCAGGCAGATATTCTCGGCAAAGCGCCCGAAGCCGCCGTCCCGGGCGGAATCAATGAAAAGATCCGCAGCCTCATCCGCCTTTCCAAGGAGCAGGGCTACCTGACCTTCGACGACATCAATAAAGTCCTCCCCGAGCCGGCCGAGAATCAGGAGGTAATCGATGAGGTTCTTTTGATACTGAAGAACCTCGAGATCGAGATCCTCGAGCCCAACGAGGTCGAAAGCCACAAGGTGAGCCCGGGCGACAGTGCGGGCGCCTCGCAAAACGACATCCTGGACGATCCGATCCGGGTGTACCTGAAGCAGATGGGCCGGGTCCCGCCGCTGACGCGGGGGCAGGAGGTGAAGATCTTCAAGCGGATCGACGCGGCCGAGGCCAAGGCCCGGGAGGCGATCTTTCAGGCGGCCGCGGTCGGCAGGTACGTTGCGGAATTGGGCGTCAAGCTCCTCAACGGCGAGGAATTCTTCGACCGCGTGGTGATCGACAGGAAAATAAGGAGCCGCGACGCGTATTTGAAGGGCCTGCCCAGCCTGGTGGAGGCGACCCGGCGCGCCGATGCGAGCGCGGCCGAGGCCTGGAATGCCCTGGTCAGATGCCGGGACGAAGTGCAGCGGCGGAAGCTCCAGTCCAAATTCCGCAAGCTGGAGAGGCTCCTGCGGGGCAACCTTTCCAAGTTTTGCTTCAAGCTGAAGGTTTACGAGGAGTACGTCGAGATCCTCGCCTTGGTGATCGGTGAGATCGAGAGCAGCCAGGCCCAGCTGGAGCGGGCGAGGCGTCCGAAAACCAGGAAAGACGCCGCGATCGACAAAAAGGGAATCCGCGCGCGCCTGCGCCGGATTGAGATCGACCAGCGCATGCCCGTCAGGCAGCTCCTGGAGGTCGTCCGCAAGACCCAGCTGCACATATGCGAAGCCCACCGGGCCAGGACGGAAATGGTCGAGGCCAATCTGCGGCTTGTCATTTCGATCGCCAAGAAGCACCTGAATCGCGGAATTTCGTTCCTCGACCTGATCCACGAGGGAAACATGGGCCTGATGAGGGCCGTGGAAGGGTTTGAATGCCGTCGCGGCCACAAGTTTTCGATCTACGCCGCATTGTGGATTCGCCGGGGCATCGAGCAGGCGCTTGGCTAAAGGGCCGCCATCACTGGCATTTGATAAATCACCCGGAGTGGCTTCTGTCTTTCCTTTCTCATGCGTTCCTTACCCCGTCCACCGGTCCCGAATCTTTTCGCGCTTGCCGCCCTCAGCCTCGCTGTCCGGACGCATGCCCAGGTCCCGCAGGCGGGAGATGCCGCTCACGGAAGGATCCTCTTCCAGCAAACCTGCGCGCTTTGCCATGCCACCGGGCAGCGCGGACAGGCCCCCGCGGGCCAGGGGCCGCTCCTGGCCGGCGTCGTTGGACGGCCGGCGGCCTCGCTGCCCAATTTCAGTTACACAAAAGCGCTGCTCGCTTCGCACCTGACGTGGGATGCCGCGACGCTGGACCGGTTCCTGAGCGGACCCGGAGGGTTGGTGCCGGGGACCAGCATGCCGATTCCCGTGGCCAATCCGGCGGATCGGCGCGATTTGATCGCTTTCCTGGGAACCCTGGGCCCGATCACCCCGCCGGAGCAGAGGATGAACCCGGCCTCCATTACCCGGGTGTCAAGCCCGGGCGACTGGCAGAATGACGCCCCCGGCGTCGCCCATCGGATCCGGGTTGAGGATCTGCCGCCGCCGTTCGCGACCGTGTCGGCGGGAAACAATCCCCAGATCGTCGACCGGCCTTCGGACGCCCACCTTTCCGTTCCCCCGGGATTTCAAGTCAAGTTTTTCGCCTCCGATCCGGCCGCCCCGCGGCTGCTTCGCACCGCGCCCAACGGGGACATCTTTATCGCGGACACCCGCTCGGGGCAGGTCCGGGTGCTGCGGACGGTGGACGGGGCGGACGCGCCTTCCGAAAACTCGGTCTTTGCGGAAAACCTGCAGGGACCGTTTGGGATAGCCTTTTATCCGCTCGGCGAGGAGCCGCAATGGGTCTACGTGGCCAATCTCAATTCCCTCGTGCGCTTTCCCTATCGCAACGGCGATCTCAAGGCGCGCGGGCCGGCCGAGACCGTTGTGCCGCTCCTGGCCGACAGCATCGGGGGGCATACCACCCGGGACGTGGCCTTTTCGCTCGATGGACGGCGGATGTTCATATCCGTCGGCTCCGGTTCGAACGTCGCGGAAGGGCTGCCGCCGAAATCCCCCGCGGAGATCCGCGATTGGGAGGCTGCGCACGGCCTGGGAGCCGCCTGGGGTTACGAGGCCAACCGCGCCAACGTCCTGGTGACCGATCCGGAGGGACGGCAGGGCCTGCGGACCTACGCGACGGGAATTCGAAATGCGGTCGGAATCGCCGTGCATCCGGTCACGGGCCAACTGTGGGTTTCGGTCAACGAGCGCGACGCCCTGGGCGACGACCTGGTGCCGGATTACGTCACGCACGTGCGGGAGGGCGGGTACTACGGCTGGCCCTGGTATTATATGGGCAATCACGAGGACCCGCGCCATGCCGGCGAACGGCCGGATCTGGCGGGCCGGACCATCGTGCCCGATGTGCCTGTGCAGGCACATTCGGCATCGCTGCAAATGACCTTCTATCCGGCGAATGCCTCTGGCCCGGCCGCGTTTCCCGCGGAGTACCGCGGGGATGTCTTCGCGGCATTCCATGGCTCCTGGAACCGGACCGGCCGCACCGGGAGCAAGGTCGTGCGCATCCGGCTCCGGAACGGGGTGGCGACGGGCGAGTACGACGATTTCCTGACCGGCTGGGTGATCGACGACGGTCATGTCTGGGGCCGCCCTGTCGGGGTGACCGTAGCCCACGACGGCGCCCTCCTGGTGACCGAGGACGGCAACAACACGATCTGGCGCATCTCCTATGCCGGCCGATAAGAGACGCTTGCGGCGAACGGTCCTTATTCGTCCACTTCTTTTTATGTCCGCTATTTCCGCGCTAGCCCATTCCACGCCAGCCAAGGCCGACTCCATCGTTCTCGGGGGCGGATGCTTCTGGTGCATGGATGCCGCATTCAAGCTTCTTCCCGGTGTCACGCACGTCACCTGCGGTTATGCCGGCGGAACGGTCGAGAACCCGACCTATGAGCAGGTCTGTTCCGAAGCGACCGGCCACGCCGAGGTGGTCAAGGTCGACTATGATCCGGCCAAGGTGAGCCTAGCCCAGGTGCTCGCCTATTTCTGGGAGGCGCACGACCCGACCCAGGTCGGAGGCCAGGGCAACGACATGGGCGAATCGTACCGCTCGATCATACTCTACGCGGATGCGGCCCAAAAGGCCGCGGCCGAGAAATCGCGCGCCGAGGCGCAGAAGGGATTCTCCGAGCCCATCACGACGGAGATCGTCCCATTGAAAAAATTCTGGATCGCGGAGGACTACCATCAGGATTATTTCGCGAAGAACCCGGATCGGGCCTATTGCTCCGCGGTGATCCGACCGAAGGTGGCAAAGCTGAAGCGCTTGCTCGAGAGTCAGAAATAGGGGCAAGGCGGCCGCCTGGGCGCGCGAACTTTGAGTTTGCGGGACTTGCCTGCAACGCCTTAGCAGAGGAATGCTTACCCCATGAAACATGCATCTAGGATTAACCTTCAGCGACCGCTTCATATTGCGGTTTTGGCCCTTGTCCCGGGTCTGGCTTTCGCCCAGTCGGACACGGTGAACACGGTCAAGTCGTCGGATGAAAACGACACGGTCAACCTGGTCAATATGCAGGCCTACCTGCAAATGGCGCAACCGAACCTGGTCCAGGGAAACGCCATTGCCCACCCGGGGCCGTCGGACAAGACGGATCCCGGCACCGGTCTTCCGGTGCCGACGGCACCTCCGGCGTACGGCTCGGCCCAGTATATGCAGGAGATGGCGGCGTTTCAACAGTACCAAAACAGCATGACCCAGGTGATCGACCTCCAGAATGATGTGCGGAGGCTGGCGGGCCAATACACCCATATGATCGACGAGGCGGGTCGGGCGGCGCGGGAAAAAGATCCCGCCGAGCAGCGTCACCTTTTCGAAAATTTTCTTTACGACAGCCGCGTTTTTCTGAGGGATCACTACGATCCGAGTTATCAACTCTGGGTCCTGCGGGCGGTGGCGGCGCTGAAGCTGGACAAGCCGGCCACCGGCATTCAGGCCGCGCAAATCCTGTCGCTCATGCCACCCAATCAACGCGCCGAACCTCGCATTCAGAAAATGCTGTCCGTCCTCGGCAGTCACGGCTGGCTACCGAAGGACAAGCCCGCGGAGGCCCAGCCCAATCCGGCCTCCCCGGCTCCAGACAAGCCAGGCAAATAACCCGCGCGGAACGGGCGGGCGGCTTGCAAGGCCGTCGGGCAATCGGCGTTGACGGCGGAGCCTCCCCGCTGTAAGGCTTGCTGCAGGCATAACCCCATAAATGCGCCGTGATCTAATCATCGGCGTGATCGTTTCCAGTGCGCTTCACGCCGGCGTGATCGAATATTCGGAGTGGTCTGTCAACAGGCGGCCCGCGCCGGCGGCCAAGGTGTACTTGCCCGCAATCGAGCTGATCGCCATGCCCAAAATCGAGCCCGATAAACCCGACGCGGACGACGCGGTTTACGAGGATCGCCAGCAGAAGATGCAGCAGGTCTTTGCGCCGCCGGTACTCGAAGAGACTTTCCAGATGGTGCTCGACACCTCTTTTGTGCAGCCGTTGCCGCCTCCGGTGCCGGGCGTGAAGGCGATGAGCAAGTTCGCGATCACGATACCCGCGACGCCCCCCAGCACGGGCAGACGGCTGGAAGGCATGGTCGAAATCTACGAGCTGGCCAAGGTCGATGAGATTCCGGAGGTGGTCGTGCAGGTGCCCCCGGATTATCCGTATCAACTGCGCAGCGCAGGGATTGCGGGCAATGCTCTGGTCGACTGCGTGGTCGATTCCCACGGCGACGTCCGGGGCGCCTTTGTGGGGAACGCATCGCAGCATGAGTTTGGCGCCTCCGCCGTGCGGGCGGTGAGCCAGTGGAAGTTTCGGCCGGGCCAGAGGAAGGGCAAGGCCGTCAACACCCACGTGATGGTGCCGGTCGTGTTTTCCATCGACCGGTCGCCTTTTAGCAACCACCATTGATCGGTCGGGCCGAATCGCGGCGGGGCGAGGCAGCCATCTGCAAGCGGCCCCGGAACTCAACTCATTGGCCGCGCACGGACAGACCCGACAGGGTTTGCCTCAGACTCTTCACCCCCGCGTCATCGGGCGGGAGCGGTTCCGCTCGCAACGCCGGGAGGAGAAGGGAAAAAATCAAGGGCACGACTTCGGTCATCGCCTTCGTGTTTGCCGTAATCGCCACGACCGAATCCTGGTCGGGCAAAACGATGCTGAATTGGCCGTTGGCACCCCCGGCGCGGAAACCATTATGCCGCAGCCGCCAGAAAAGAAAGCCGTAACCCTGGCGCGAATCAATGTCCTGCCTCGCATCCGGATCGTCGTCGTTCGGGACCTCCTTGGAAGTCGCGGCTGCAATCCAAGACGCGGGCAGGAGCTGTTTGCCCTGCCATGTCCCGTTCTGCAAATAGAGCTGGCCGAACTTTGCCAAGTCCTCCGTGCGCAATTTCAGCCCGCTCGCCCCGAGGTCGATGCCTTCCGGACTCGCCGCCCAGGTGGGATTATCGATCCCGAGAGGATCGAACAGGCGCGGGTGAAGATAATCGAGGAGGGTTTGCCCGGTGACCTTCTGGACGATGGCTGAAAGAACATACACATCCGATCCGTCGTACAGCCAATGCGTGCCCGGCGGGTAGGTAACCGGATAGGCGAAGAATCTCTTGAGCCAGCCACCCGACTTCGCCGGCAGCGTGAGCTCCTTCGAGTGTCCGCTCGTGAGGGTGAGCAAGTCCCTCACCCGCATGGCAGACAGGTTCGCGCTCGGCGCAGCGGGCGCATACTCGGGAAAGAATTTCAGGACCGGATCATCCAGGCTGAGCCGGCCCTCCGCGATGGCCATGCCAACCGCGGTCGACGTGAAGCTCTTGCTGATGGAATACACCTGGTGGCGCTCATCCGGCGAATGCGGCTTCCACCAGCCTTCGGCGACCACATAACCGTGGCGCACGAACATGAAACTGTGCATCTCGTGGATGCGCTTATCCGCAGCTTTGACAAATCCCTCGATCGCCGGTGAGGAGACGCCCTGCGCCTCCGGCGTGCTCCTAGGCAAAGCCTGGCCCGCGGCAAGCGATGCGAGGCTGATCGGCACACCAATCGCAAAAAGGGAGATGATTTTCATGGGGCCCCAGGGGATGGGTAATCCTCCATAGGGCTTTCAGACGCAGGGTGTCGACCGCGAATTCGATGGATGCCAGGGGGCAGGGCAGGAATTGGGCCATTTCGCGGTCGCCTTCCTTCACTCCTCCCCAAATCGTTCCTGGCGTTTTTGCCTCGTGTGGAAGACCCTGGCGCCCACAGATTCCCATCCGATGAACCGAGGCTTCCTTATCGCTGCAGCGCTCTTCGCCTCCCCGGCGATTTTCGAATTTGTCGCTGTCGCAGATCCCATTGCAGAAACAGCCGTTCCCACGGTCAGGGTGAGCACCGCGGCCGAGCCCGTGACGCCCGGCAAATTTCAACCAACCTGGGAATCGCTGAAACAATACCTGGCCCCCGAATGGTTTCGCGATGCAAAGTTCGGCATCTGGGCCTGTTTTGGCCCGCAGAATCAGCCTGAACAGGGTGACTGGTATGCGCGGAATATGTATGCGGAGGGCAGCCGGCAGAATAAGTTCCATGTCGCCAATTACGGGCCGCCCTCGGAATTTGGGTTCAAGGATGTGATCCACCTCTGGAAGGCGGAGAAATGGGACCCTGAAAAACTGGTCGCCCTCTACAAGCGGGCTGGAGCGCAATACTTCTTCGCGATGGCCAATCATCACGATAATTTTGACCTCTACGACAGCCAATACCAGCCGTGGAACTCGGTGAAACTGGGCCCGGGAAAAGACATTGTGGGTGGATTTGCCCAAGCCGCACACCACCAAAACCTGCCCTTCGGGGTGAGCGTCCACGCGGCGCACGCATGGAGCTTTTATGAGCTTGCACAGGCCGCCGATAAAAACGGGCCCCTGGCTGGCATGCCGTACGATGGCCGATTAACGAAGGCCGACGGCAAGGGCAAGTGGTGGGACGGACTCGATCCGCAAGACCTTTACGCCCAGAACCACGCGCCGAGCGCGGGGTTCGCCACGCCGACCACCATTCATAGCCAGTGGGATTATAAGAACGGCGCCAGCATCCCCGATGTGGCTTACTGCGAAAAATTCTACAACCGCACGATTGATCTCGTCCACAAGTACCGGCCCGACCTCGTCTATTTCGATGACGACGCGCTGCCGCTCTGGCCGGTGAGTGACGCGGGCCTGAAAATCGCGGCGGATTTCTACAACTTTAGCATGAAGGTCCACGGAGGCAGACTTGAGGCCGTCCTCCTCGGCAAGCAGCTCAATGCAGAAGAGCGAAAATGTCTGGTTTGGGACATCGAGCGCGGCGCCTCCAACCATATTGAGCCGTTTCCGTGGCAAACCGACACCTGCATCGGCAACTGGCATTACGAGCGTTCACTTTACGAGAAGAACGCCTACAAGAGCGCCGCTACGGTCATACGCATGCTGGCCGATATCGTCAGCAAGAACGGCAACCTCCTGCTCAACATTCCGGTTCGCGGCGACGGAACGATCGACGACAGGGAACAGGGAGTGCTTGAGGGCATAGCTTCCTGGATGGACGTGAATCGGGAGTGCATCTTCGGGACACGCCCGTGGAAACTATTCGGCGAGGGACCGGCATCGGGAGGCGCCGCGCTTAGTGCTCAGGGATTCAACGAGGGGAAAGGCACGCCTTTTTCAGCGGCGGATGTTCGCTTCACGACCAAGGGCGGCGTCCTCTACGTTATCGTGCTCGGCGTACCCGCCGGTCCAACGACGATCAAGGCGCTCGGCACTGCGGCCAAATTGCTGGACAGACCGATTGGCCACGTGACCCTGCTCGGCGCGAAGGGGAAGCTGAATTGGGAACAGCGTTCCGATGCTCTTGTAATCCAGCCGGTTGACTCATGGCCCACAGAATCGGCGGTCGTTTTCGCAATCAACCCGTAGTGCCAGGTCAGAGCGCGTCTGCCGCACCGACCCTCGTAGCGTTCTCATCGTTGAGCCCGGCTTCGCGCGTTGCGCTTCGCCGTGGCACCTTTCGCATTGCGAAAGGTGGCGGAGAGGGAGGGATTGGCTCGCTTCGCTCGGGGCTTCGCCCCAAACGGGCGCTGCGCGCCCATTTGCCCATATCCCTCCTCCCGCCCGCTTCGCGGTCGGTCCGCTACGCGGACCCGCCATCTCGCTGGCGCGAGATGGCGGAGAGGGAGGGATTCGAACCCCCAATACCCCAACAACCGAAAAACCTTGCTGCGCGTGCTTTAAGTTGTTTACGAGAGACTTAGAACAGGAAACAAGATGCAGAAAAGTGCAGAGAAAACAAGCCAGAAACCGGATTCCTGACAAATCAGTGGCAAATTCTTGGGAAAATTTAGCTACTCCTAGTCTAATCACTCGGGCATTTGATCACGAGATAACCGGGCACCATGTTAACCGAAATTGGCGCCAATAGAGTATGAAATATGCGCGCTAGATTGGTCCGGACGATCGCGCCAGCTTTTCGTCGGAGTCATTAGGAACACGGCACGCGCTTTCATAGCGGTTCACGAGATTGAACGTAAATGTCCGGTCGACGACCCCCTAGCTGGGGGATGATCGGTCGTGTAGAGTTTGGGGATGCTGCAAGCGATATCGACGGAATTGGTGGAGACCGGAGAGAAGCGGGATGCGCGAGGGCGCAAGATCTCCGACGAAGCGAGGCGGGCGGAGGTGTTGGCGGCGTACGATTGCTGCCGACTGACCCAGAGGGCGTTCGCCCGGCAGGAGGGGATTAAGTATTACACGCTGGCGTATTGGCTGAAAGTGCGCCGCAAGGAGCAGGCCACGCCGAATAAGCCGGTGCGTTTTGCCGAGCTCCGCTTGGGCGGGAGAGCCCCGGGATTGGAAGTGAGCTTGCCCGGAGGGATCGCGATCCGCGGTGACGACGCCGGCCAGATCGCCGCGTTGGTCAAGGCGCTGAGCCGGTAAGCGATGCTGTCGTTCCCTCTGGGCCTGAAGATCTACCTGGCGGTAGAGCCGGTGGACATGCGCAAGCACTTCAACGGCTTGTGGGCGCTGGTGACGGAAAAGCTCAAGGAGGATCCGCGGCAGGGCGCGGTGTTCGTCTTTGGCAACAAGGATCGGGACCGGGTCAAGCTGCTGTACTGGGACGGCAGCGGGGTGTGGGTCATGGCCAAACGGCTGGAGCGGGGTCGGTTCAGCTGGCCGGTGGGCAGCGACCGGACAAAGCTGGCGATGACGCCGGAGGCGATGACGCCGGAGGCGATGACGATGCTCTTGGGCGGGATCGACCTGAAGGATGGTTGCCAAAAAGCATGGTACGAGCGATAAAATGACTTGACGTAATACATATCCGTCTTATGGATACTTCCTATGCCGCCGGCAGAAGCCCTGTTCCAGGAAAACTGCTCCCTCAAGGGGGAAATCCAGGCGTTTAGAGACGAGAACGCGGTCCTGCGGGCACAGATCGCCTGGCTGAAGAAGCAGCTGTTTGGCGGCGGTCAGAGCGAGCGGATGGATCAGGCGCAGCTGCTGCTTACGCTGGGCGAGCTGGAAAAGCTCGTGGCCAAGGAGCCGAAGCGTTCGACGGTGACCTACGAGCGGGTGGCGCCGGCCCCGGAGAAGCGCAAGCTGCCGGCGGAGGCCTTTGCCCACCTGCCGGTGAAGGAGACGATCGTGATCGAGCCGGAGGAAGTGAAGGCCGAGCCGGAGAAATACGAGCGAATCGGCGAGGAGCGGACCTTCGAGGTCGATATCGTGCCGCCGCAGGCGTACAAGCGGGAGATCGTCCGTCCGAAATACCGCCGCAAGGACGACAGGAGCCAAGCCCCGGTGGTGGCGGCTGCGCCGGCGCGGCCGGTGGCGGGGGGATATGCTTCGGCGGGACTTTTGGCCTGGGTGGCGCTGAGCAAATACGTCGATCACCTCCCGCTTTATGCCGCTCCCGGCATAAAGCGGCCTATGCCGACCGCCGGACTATGCCGGGTGCGGGCGGCTCCTCGGTCGGCGCGGCCCTGTGCCCACCCGGCATAGTCTGATCGCTGTCCACGCATTGGCCGCGCCAGGCTCGGCCGATGACTTCAACCACTATTCCTTCAGGCCGAGGTCCGGGATCCGGGCCTCTTTTTCCACAAATCGAGGCGTATCTCGACGTCCTTCGAGGACGCGGATACCTCCCGCCTCCCAACCACCAGGGCGCCGTCTGCAAGCTGGATGCGGGTAAGACCTACTGTCACGCAGGTGGCCCTGCAGCCTATAGTCGCTGCACTCAGGCAAAGCCCTGGGATTAACATCATGACAACCTCCCTCGCCTTCCGCACCACAACTTCGAGAATACCCGCGACCAAGCCAAAGGGGAAGAGCTATTCCTACCAAAGCGTCAATCCTTCCACCGGCGAGAACGTGAAGACCTTCGCGGAGTTGACCGACCCGCAGCTGGAAGCGTCGCTCGCGTCGGCCGTTTCCTGCTTCGAGACGTGGCGGCAAAAAACCTTTCCCGAACGAGCCGTCGTGGTCGCCAAAGCGGCTGCGCTCTTGCGCGAGCGCGTCGCGGAGTTTGCCGGGCTTGTGACACTCGAGATGGGCAAGCTCATCGCCGAGGCGCGCGGCGAGGTGCTGCTCAGCGCCGACATCCTCGACTACTATGCGCAAAACGCCGAGCGCTTCCTCGCCCCGAAGGTTCTGACACCTGCCTCGGGTGAGGCGGTGATCGAGAGCAGTCCGTTCGGCGTGCTTTTCGGCGTGCAGCCGTGGAATTTCCCCTACTATCAGCTCGCGCGTTTTGCCGCGCCCAATCTGATGGCGGGCAATGTCGTGATGGTGAAACACGCCGGCTGCGTGCCTCAATGCGCGCTCGCCTTCGAGAAGCTCTGGCTTGAAGCGGGCGCTCCGGCGGGCGCATACACGAATCTATTCGTCTCGCATGAGCAGGTGAGCCGGGTGATCGACGATCCGCGCGTCAAGGGAGTCGCATTGACCGGCGGAGTGGATGCCGCCCGGCGCGTCGCGGCCCGAGCTGGACAAAACGTGAAGAAAACCACGATGGAGCTTGGCGGCAGCGATGCCTTCATCGTGCTTGCGGATGCCGATCTCGACAAGACGGTCGCGTGGGCGGTCTGGGCCAAGATGAATAACACCGGCCAATGCTGCGTCGCGGGCAAACGCTTCATCGTCGCCGAAGAAGTGGCCGACCGGTTTCTCGAGAAATTTCAGGCCGCCCTCGCGGCACTCAAGCCCGGCGACCCGATGGACACGGCGACGACGCTGGCGCCCCTCTCCACGGAAGCGGCCTTGGTCACCCTACTGGATCAGGTCAACCGCGCCGTCGCCAAAGGAGCCACCGTCGTGATAGGCGGGAAGCGAATCGACCGCCCCGGTTCCTTCATGCAGCCAACGATCCTCACCAACATCAAGACCGGCAATCCGGCGTTCAGGGAAGAATTCTTCGGGCCGGTCGCGCTCTTCTTTCGCGTCAAGAACGAGGACGAGGCCGTGGCCCTGGCCAACGATTCGGACTACGGCCTGGGCGGCTCCGTCTTCACACGGGACATTTCCCGCGGCAAGCGCGTGGCGAGCCGCATCGACACCGGAATGGTTTTCATCAATCACCCGACCTGGACCGCACCCGAGCTGCCGTTCGGCGGCGTCAAGAATTCCGGCTACGGCCGAGAGCTCTCCAGTCTCGGCATTCAGGAGTTCGTGAACAAGAAACTCGTCCGCGTCGCCTCGATCGAGGCGACGGCCTGAACGCGTCTGCGGTTTACCCGAACATACCTTCGATCATGTCCACTAAACATCAGACAACGGAGATCGGCAAAAAGCCGGTTTGGTTGATTACCGGCTGTTCGACAGGCTTCGGCCGCGAACTCGCCAAGCAGGTGCTCGAGCGCGGCCACCGCACGGTCGTGACCGCGCGCGATCCGGCTGACGCTCACGGCCTGGCCACCGAGGGCGCGGCGCTCGTGCTCAAGCTCGACGTCACGGATCAGGGCCAGGTCGATGCCGCCATCCAGGCGGCCGAGGACAAATTCGGCCGGATCGACGTACTCGTGAACAACGCGGGGATCGGCTATTTTGCTTCCGTGGAAGAGGGTGAAGAGAACGAGGTGCGCCGCATATTCGAGATCAACGTGTTCGGCCTGAGCCGCATGATTCGTGCGGCCCTGCCGGGAATGCGCGAGCGGCGCCACGGGTTCATCATCAACTTCTCTTCCATCGGGGGACTTTGCGGATTTCCCTCGCTTGGGTATTACAACGCGACGAAGTTTGCGGTCGAAGGATTGTCCGAAGCCCTCTGGCAGGAGGTGGAACCGCTCGGCATCAAGGTGATGCTCGTCGAGCCGAGCGGCTTCCGCACGGATTGGGCCGGGCGTTCGGCAAACGAAAGCAAGAAACAAATCGACGACTACGCCGCAACTGCAGGGGAATGGCGCTCACAATTACGCGCAAATTCGGGCAAGCAACCCGGGGATCCGGTTCGGGCGGCTCACGCGATCATCGAGGCCATCGAGTCCGCGAGTCCACCGCACCGTCTGCTGCTCGGCAAAGACGCCTATAACGCAGCCACTGCGAAACTCGAAAGCCTGCGCGAGGACTTCGCGGCGTGGAAGGCGGTTTCGCTGGGAGCCGATTTTCCTCCCTTGCATTAGCTCCGAGGGCCAATCGGATGAAACTCGATGTCGCCGCTTTGCCGCCAGCGCGAACCACCGGGCTGGCGAGTTCAAAAGCGACCAGCATGTTCGATTTGAGAATCGTGGCGGCGGAACTGAGCTTCGCCACGGCGTTGCTCAATGTTTACCGGATGGGCGAAGCGGATCGCCTGACGGTGGCGGGGGGCACATCGACCAGCGAGCTGATGGCGAATGCCGGCCAGGCCGTCGCCCGCGCGATAGAGCGGCACTGGTCCAACCTTGCTAGGTTCGCGGCGATATTTCCAAACCCCGCCAAAGGCGTTGCCGTTGGCCCTGCCAACCGAATGTGAAGAACGAAACCAAATAGGAACGAACCATGAAGAATAACCCGCGAAGCACCTACATAACCCGTGAGAGCGTCTTGATGCAGCTTTCCGACGATGAAGTCGCTGCCGTGTCCACCGCCGAGACGGCGGCCCACCTGACGGACGGCGACGAGTACCTCGATATGGAGCACCTCGATCAAGGCGTGCAACGGGCCGATCGGAAGAAATCGCCCATGGGGCGTGTGCTCCCGAAGAAGTCCGTGCACGAAAATACATGGAAGAAGATTGTCAAGCAGCTGCCGGCGCATCCCGGTGTGGAGACGCACGTCGGGGATCGATGAAAGAGCCTGTCCTTCGCCTGGGACAGGGGGAAATGCACCGCAGCGGGCGCGTTGGGTGGTTGCGCGCCGCCGTGCTGGGCTCGGATGACGCGATCGTATCGACCGCGAGCCTCATGATTGGCGTCGCCGCGTCCTCCGCCTCGAAAGAGGCCATTTTGGTTGCCGGCGTCGCCGGCCTGGTGGCCGGGGCAATGTCGATGGCCGTAGGCGAGTATGTCTCGGTCAGCTCGCAGCGCGATGCGGAGCAGGCGGACATTGGGCGTGAAAAGCAGGAGCTCGTGGAGCAGCCCCAAGCCGAGCTGGACGAGCTCGCGGCCATCTATGTGAAGCGAGGGGTGGAGCACGGCCTTGCAATGAAAGTGGCGGAACAACTCAGCGCGCGCAACCGGCTCGGAGCCCACCTGCTCGATGAACTGGGCATCCACGAGGAGGACCTCGCTCGCCCGATGCAGGCGGCCTGGATATCGGCGGCAAGCTTCGCCTCTTTCGCCGCGGTTCCGATAGCGGCCCTTTTCGTCGCCCCGGCGGCCCTGCGCATGCCGGTGATAGCCGCGCTTTCGCTCGTCAGTCTCGCGGTCCTCGGTGCGTTTGGCGGTTACCTCGGCGGTGCGCCACTCGGTCGGGCATCGTTGCGAGTCACGATCGGGGGCGCGCTTGCAATGGCGATAACCGCAGCAATCGGCCATATCCTTGGCGTTTCATTGGGATAGATAAGATGGACCTTAAGAACGCATTGCTCGATGTCCGCCAGATGAGCGAAGCCGACCGCCTGACGGTGGCGGCCGGCACACCGTCCACTGAGCTGATGGAGAATGCCGGCAAGGCGGTTGCACGGGAGATCGGACAGCGCTGGAGTCAGCGCCGCGTTACGGTGCTCTGCGGAGCCGGAGGCAACGGCGGCGACGGATTCGTCGCGGCCCGGCACCTGTCCGAAGCAGGCTGGGCCGTTCGGCTCGCGCTGCTTGGAACCGTTGAGCAACTTTCCGGCGCCGCCCGCCATCACGCCGGGCAGTGGAAGGGGACGGTGGAGCCGTTGACCTGCGCCGCGCTTGACGGAGCGGAACTGGTGGTTGATGCACTCTTTGGCGCCGGGCTCAACCGGCCGCTGGAGGGATCGATCTTGGCAGTACTGACTGCGGCCGACCGCAGCGGAATACCCATCGTCGCCATCGATGTCCCCAGCGGACTGGCGGGAGACACCGGCAGGGCGATGGGCGCCGTGAGGGCCATCCTGACCGTCACCTTCCTGCGCAAGAAACCGGGTCACCTGCTGCTGCCCGGCCGGCGGTTGTGCGGTGAGGTGGTGGTCGCCGACATTGGAACTCCGGCGTCCGTGCTGGAGCAGGTTGCTCCCGACATCTTCGAGAATGGCCCGGAGCTTTGGCTGGGGGAGTTGCCGCGGGCCCAGGATGACAGCAACAAATACACCCGCGGACATGCGCTGATATCCGGGGGCTACCCCATCACTGGCGCCGCCCGAATGGCTGCCCGTGCTGCGGCCCGCGCCGGTGCGGGTCTGACGACCATCGCGGTGCCGCAGGTCGCCCTGCCCATCTATGCCTCGGCCCTGACGAGCATCATGGTTCGACCGCTCATAGTGACCGAGGAATTCGGGAGCTTGCTTGAGGATCGCCGCCTGACCGCCTTGCTGATCGGGCCCGGGGCGGGCGTGGGCGACGAGACGCGAGGCCGGGCGCTGGCCATGCTGGCGACTGGGCGGCCGACGCTGCTTGACGCGGATGCGCTTACGTCCTTCCAAGAGAATCCGGCAGCCCTTGATCGGGCGATCACCGGGCCGTGCGTGCTGACACCGCACGACGGCGAGTTCTCGCGCCTCTTTGACGCGCGCGGGGATAAACTCACGCGGACGCGCGCTGCGGCGCGCCGCAGCGGTGCGATCATCGTCCTCAAAGGCAGCGATACGGTCATCGCGGCTCCCGACGGGCGCGCCATCATCAATGCCAACGCGCCGTCCACGTTGGCCACGGCCGGGGCGGGCGACGTCCTAAGCGGGATCATTCTCGGACTCCTCGCGCAAGGGATGGAGTCGTTCCTCGCCGCTGCCGCCGCAGTCTGGTTGCACGGTGCGGCGGCCACCGCATTTGGGCCGGGCCTCATTGCCGAGGATTTGCCGGACTTGCTCCCGGGCGTGTTCCGCCACCTCGATAGCCTCAAACAACGTGAGTGTCAGGCGACGGATGCCCGCCGGCTTCAGCAAGACTGTCGCTGCGGGCCCACCCGAGAAACCATAGGAAATCATGCATGCGATGGTGCTAAGGAGGCTTAGGGCTGCATTGGAATGGACCGAGCTCCCCGACCGCCATCCCGGTCCGGGCGAGATTCGCGTCAAGGTGTCCGCTTGCGGTGTTTGCCGCACGGACCTGCATGTCGTCGACGGCGAGCTGCCCGACCCGCAGGTACCGATCATTCCCGGCCACGAAATCGTCGGCCGGATCGACGTGCTCGGCGCGGGGGTCGAAGGACTGGCGGTAGGGCAGCGGGTGGGAATTCCATGGCTCGGACATACCTGCGGCGCCTGTCCGTACTGCGCCGAGCACCGCGAGAACCTCTGTGACCGGCCGCTCTTCACCGGGTACACGCGCGACGGTGGTTTCGCTACGGCGGTGATCGCCGATGCGCGTTTTGCGTTCCCCCTTGGCGAGGTCGGAAGCGACGTGGCTCTCGCCCCATTGCTCTGCGCCGGCCTCATCGGCTGGCGGTCGCTCGGTATCGCCGGCCCGGGCAGGAAGCTGGGGCTCTATGGCTTTGGCGCCGCGGCGCATATCGTGGCCCAGGTCGCCCTCTGGCAGGGGCGGTCCGTCTTTGCCTTCACGCGTCCGGCAGATGGGCCGACGCAAGCATTCGCGCGAAGCCTGGGCGCTGCGTGGGCCGGCGGGTCCGGCGAGATGCCGCCGGAGCCACTCGACGCGGCAATCATCTTTGCGACCGTGGGCGAGCTCGTCCCGCTGGCGCTCAAGGCAATCCGCAAGGGCGGTCGCGTCGTGTGCGCGGGCATCCACATGAGCGATATCCCGAGCTTTCCCTATCGGCTGCTCTGGGAAGAGCGGCAGCTTGTCTCGGTAGCCAACCTGACGCGGCAGGACGGCCTCGATTTCCTGAACCTGGCACCCCAAATGGGCATCATCA
>JBEKAO010000039.1:0-31296 GCA_050015855.1 Opitutaceae bacterium
GACGCCGACCGGAACGGCTACAGCCATTTCATGGAAAAGGAGATTTTCGAGCAGCCCCAGGCGCTCGAAAACAGCATGCGGGGCCGTTTTTCGGAGGATGGAAGCACCGCGCAATTCGGCGGGTTGAACCTCACTCCGGGCGAGTTTCGCCAGATCGACCGGTTCATGTTCTGCGCCTGCGGCACGGCGTGGCACGCCTGCCTCGTCGCCGAGCATCTGATCGAGCGTTTCGCCCGGCTGCCCGTGGAAGTCGACTACGCCTCGGAATTCAGGTACCGCAACAGCCCGCTCGACCGGCACACCCTCTTCTTTGTCATCAGCCAGTCCGGGGAGACGATCGACACGCTCGCCGCCCTCCGCGAGGCGAAGCGGAAGGGCTACCGCGTTCTCGGAATCAGCAACGTCGTCGGTTCGACGGTCGCCCGCGAGGCCGACGGCGGGATCTATCAGCACGTGGGGCCGGAGATCGGGGTCGCCTCGACGAAGGCATTCACCTCCCAGCTCCTGATCGGCGCGATGATGGCCCTCTACCTGGCGCGGATGCGCGACATGAGCTTTGCCTCCGGCACGGACTTTGTGAGGGCCCTCAAGTCCGCGCCCGACCTCGTGCGCAAGGTCCTGTTGCAGGCGCCGCGCATCAAGGAGATTGCCAGGCGATTCTCGCAGACAAACGACTTCCTATTCCTCGGGCGGCTTTCGCTCTTTCCGATAGCCCTCGAGGGGGCCCTCAAGCTCAAGGAGATCTCGTACATCCACGCCGAGGGTTATCCGGCCGCGGAGATGAAGCACGGCCCGATCGCCCTCATCAGCGAAAAGTGCCCGACCGTTTTCCTCGCCCCCAAGGGCGAGGTGTTCAACAAGATCCTCTCGAGCATGCAGGAGATCAAGGCGCGCAAGGGCCCGATCATCGCGGTCGCGACGGAGGGCGCGGAGTTTCCCCCGGGCCTTGTCGACGAGCTGATTACCATACCCGAGTGCCACGAGGCGGTGCTGCCCATCATCGCGTCGGTGCCCGTCCAGCTGCTCAGCTACTACATCGCCGTTGAGCGGGGATGCGACGTGGACAAGCCCCGCAACCTGGCCAAGTCGGTGACGGTGGAGTAGCTTTCCCGCCCGTCAAATGAGCGAAGCTCGCGCGTCGGTATCGCCCGCCGGGGGCGCGGATTCGAGGCGCTCGCGCCCTTGGCGGAGCTCCGCGATCTCCCGTTCCGCTTCTGCCGGTGAACTGGCGAGTGGGCGCTGGGGGCGGGGCTCTTTGGCCGTAACGCGAGCACTTCGGCGACCGGTGGAGGATGAGGACTTGGGTGTTGCCATGGGCTGATGCTACGCCCGGGACTGGCTTTCTTCCATGGGGCATAACCCTGCCGTTCGGGGGTGCCACCGTCCTCTGAAAGCGGATTCGGTCAGGAAATCCATTGGGTTGCATCGGCCGGGAAGTGCCCGAAGGCATCCGGCCTTTTGGCTTCGCCAGCCACACCGCCTCCGCGAAGAACAGATCGGCTCCGGACTTTCGAGTCATCCTCGATCGGTCTGGATGACCTTCGTGCGGGTAACACCCCATATTCCCTCGGCAGCCTGTCGCGCTATAGTTAACGAGGATGCGAAGCGGCCGCCGCACGGCGCGATGAAAACGATCCCAGCTGAGCTGTTTTCACGGACGTAGTTACACTCATGAGCGCATCCGCACCCGGCAAATATGGATAAGAATCTGCAGAGCGAGTCGAAGCGTGCGGAAATCCAAGCGGCCAGGTCTCCCCTCACGACTGACAACACGCGCCTCGTTAGTGCCAAGCCGAGCTTTCTCACGACGCTCCCTCGAAAGCTCGAGAGGCCTATGCTGCTTCTCAGCTTCGTATGGTTTCTTGTCATCATCGTGGAACTGGTCAATGGCATGAGTCCGGTATTGCAGAGTCTTGGGACTGTGCTCTGGACGTTGTTTGTGGTTTATTTCGGATTGAGATTGGCCGTCGTTCCCAAGCGACTGGTCTTTTTGAAGCGAAACTGGCTTTTTGTGCTGGCGATTCTGGTTCCCGTCCTTCGGCTTGTTCCTCACCTTCAATCGTATCCTCTGGCACGCGCGCTGACCGCAACCTTTGGTATGCAAGTAATTTGGATGTTTGCCTCGGCCGATCAAGGGCTGCGCTCGCTCCGGCGGACCATGGGACGCAGGGGCACAGGCTACGCGCTCACCTTTACGGCGGTCGTGATTCTAGCGGGTGCGGCCGGCATGCTTCATTTTGAGAACACCGCACCGGATCCACAGGGCATTCACAGCTACCCCAAGGCTCTTTGGTGGACCGCCATGCAGATCACCAACATCGGATCCGGATATCGACCGATGACAGTAGGCGGACATGTTCTCTGCCTCGGGATTTCCATCTTTGCGGTTGCAATATTTGGCTACCTGACCGCGGTCTTTGCCGCCTTTTTTATTGGACAAGATGCGGCGGATCCGAAGTCGGAGATTCCCAACCAGACATCTATTCATCAACTCGCGGCCGAGGTCGCGCTGCTGAGAAAATCGATTGACGATGCCTTGAAGCGCGTTCCTGACGTGCCGCCCCGCTCGCCGGAGACAGATTAGCCACACCGCCTTAGAGGGATCCGGTGCCGGGATCAATCGGGCGCCGCGCGCAGGAGTCCGCCAGCGAGGACGAGGAGGGGCGAAGCAAAGCGAGCAGCTCGCCGAGACCGGCTGCTCTCGCCGGTTTCCCAAGCGGTGCCCGCCAAACTGACTTCCAGCTCCTCCCGCCCACCGCACGGATCAAGCGGCCTGGGCGCCGAATGGCTTTGACTTGCGCGCGCAATACACGAACGCGGGAGGGAAGTTCAGAAACACGGGGATCGTGCGCAGATTTGGGAACCAGGCTCTGATCTTCTTTCTGTCCAGCAAGGAATGCTGAAACTGGATGTACCTTCCGCCTTCACCGAGGGCCCGGCGGATGGCGAGAATTAGAGCCAGAGCCTTTTCCCGGCCAAGATTTCCAAGTGGAATGCCTGAAATGACAAAATCTGGTTTCTTTACTCCGCCTTTGCCCAATCCCGAAAGCAGATCCTCGGCCGGGCCAGCAAACAACTCCACCCTGTCTTGGAACCCCGCCGCGGCAAGATTCCTGCCAAGTTCGCGCGCCAATGTCGGGTTGATCTCGCACGCAAGAATTCGCGCCTCCGGACATCTTGCCGCCAGTCGCAGCGTGAGGGCCCCGGTCCCCGCTCCCAGTTCGATGAGCTTCCCGCCGTACGTTATTGGAACAGGAGCGATCATTGTCGCGATGAGAAACCTTTGAGAAGGCACAATGCCACCGGTTTGCCCATGCTTTGCAAGGCCGGCCCAGACGAAACGAAGGTACGTTGCGGCAAAGTTGGTCATAGCGGCTACAAATCGGATGTTGGAGGATCGTACCGTGGTAGTGAGGAAGTCGCCATGGGGCTTTGCCCTACCCTGCGCTTCCTCACGGCCGAACGCCGGAGGGCCATTCATCCGCAGGCGCGCCTCCAAGATGCGGTTGACGTCCGCGGTGCGGATGCCTTGACGTCCGAGGCTCGGGACCCGGTGCTGCCAATCCCTGCGCGAGCCAACACTGCCTCAAATCGAGCGGGAATCCGCTCGCCTCCTGCGTCCGGCGGCAAGATCGGACCCGGACTTTCGAGTCACACTCGACCGGCCTGGGTGACCTCCGTGCGGGTAACACCCCATACCCCCTCAGCAGCCCATCGCGCTATAGTTACCAAGCATTGAGTGCAGAATTTCCGATCACACTAAAGCCTGTGGTGGTTATCCTTATATCATAAACCAACAGCACGAGAGAAAGTATGAACAAAAACAATTCCGTCGTGGCAATCTACCCTTCGCACACGGCAGCCGAAGCGGCCGTCAAGGAACTGCAGCAATCCGGTTTCGACATGAAGAAACTGTCGATTGTTGGCCGCGACTATCACACCGACCAGCATGTGGTCGGATACTATAATGTCGGCGACCGGATGAAGCACTGGGGAAAAATAGGCGCCTTTTGGGGCTGGATTTGGGGATGTTTGTTCGGCTCCGCGTTCTTCTTCATTCCGGGAATCGGGCCGTTGCTCATTGCCGGGCCGCTCGTCGGCTGGCTTGTCGGGGCGCTGGAAAGCGCGGTCGTGGTCGGTGGTCTGAGCGCGTTGGGGGCGGGCTTGTTCAGCCTGGGCATCCCGAAGGACAGCATTCTGAAATATGAAACGGCGCTCAAGACCGACAAGTTTCTCCTGCTTGCCCATGGCTCCATGGACGAAATCGCCAGCGCCAAGGAAATCCTGAGCCGCACCAAGCCGGAAACACTGGAACACCATCAGTGAACGCATCGGCTCCCGGGGGCTGCCGATTTGAAAGAGGCCATCACGACGCCCCAACAACAACTTCACCGCGAATGGGCAACGGCTCCCACCCGGGAGCAAACAACGGAGTGAATTGAAATGAGACAAAACAAAGCGTTCGCAACATTGCTGTTCATCGTAATTTTGGGCGCCGGCGCCGCATCGGCATACACCAGACAAAGGGCGGGGGCCAACGCAGAGGCCGTCGGAATTGTGATCGGAGCCTTCGTTCTCGCCATCATTGTTTCCTCCGCAACCAAGGTTGCCGACCAGTGGGACAGGGCGGTGATATTGCGTCTGGGCCACTTCCACGCCCTCCGGGGTCCGGGACTCTTCTTCATCATCCCGGTCGTCGACGCGATTCCCTACTGGATCGACACCCGCGTCATCACGACTGGTTTCAAGGCGGAAAAGACCCTTACCAAGGATACGGTGCCGGTGGATGTGGATGCGGTGCTGTTCTGGAAGGTGGTGGATCCAAAGAGGGCGGCCCTGGACGTGGCGGACTATCAAAGCGCCATCAGTTGGGCCTCCCAGACAGCGCTGCGCGATGTGATCGGCAAGACGATGCTTTCGGACATGCTGGAAGGCAGGGACAAGATCAGCAGCGTGCTGCAGAAGATCATTGATGAGCGCACGGAGCCTTGGGGCATCAATGTCATCTCCGTGGAGGTGAAGGACGTCTTGATCCCCTCGGCATTGGAGGACGCCATGTCGATGCAGGCCCAGGCGGAAAGAGAGCGTCAGGCCCGGGTGATCCTCGGGGATTCAGAGCGGCAGGTGGCGGAGAAGTTTGCCGAAGCCGCGAAAAGCTATGAGCACAATCCCATCGCCTTCCATCTGCGGGCCATGAACATGCTGTATGAGGGCTTGAAGGAGAATGCCACGATCGTGATCGTTCCGAGTACGGCCGTCGAAACCATGCAGCTTGGCGGGCTCGCCGGGGTAACGGCGCTGACCATGGGTTTGCAGGAACGCACAGCCGCGGCGCAGGTCGCCGATGTCAGGAAGACCCCGGCGATGGCTCCGCTTCGGGCGGCAAACGCAAATCCGGAGCTCTAAACGGAGCACCGGACCGATGATCAATTCCAGCCCGACGGAGCTGACAAAGCCGCTGCGGATCGGAATCGCCGCTGACCACGGCGGCTTTGCCTTGAAGCAGCATCTGGTCGGGATGCTTCGCGAGAGCGGACGTCACGTGAGCGATTTCGGGGACCCCCGGCAGCAGCCGGACGATGACTATCCGGATTTTGTCGTCCCGTTGGCACGAGCAGTGTCCGCCGGCACGGTGGATCGCGGAATCGCAATCTGCGGCAGCGGAGTGGGTGCTTCGGTCGCCGCCAACAAGGTCTCGGGCGTGCGCGCGTGCTTGATTCATGAAACATTTTCCGCGCACCAGGGCGTCGAAGACGACGACCTGAACATGATCTGCCTCGGCGGCTTGGTCGTCGGCCATGCGACGGCATGGGAACTTGTCCAGGCCTTTCTCGCGGCGCAGTTCAGCGGCGCCGAACGCCATCGCCGCCGTCTGGAGAAAGTGGCCGCGCTTGAAGGCCGGCCGGCGAAGGCAACGCCATGAAAATCAGTCCCCTGGCCGGAAAGCCGGCGCCGCCCGGAATACTGGTCGATGTTCCGCGGCTCATCACCGCCTACTATGCCGAGGCGCCCGACCCCAGGGTACCGGCGCAGCGCGTGGCGTTTGGCACATCCGGGCATCGCGGCTCGTCGTTCAACCGGGCTTTTAACGAACGGCATATTTTGGCGATCACCCAGGCGATTTGCCTGTATCGTGCGCGGCAAAATATCGGCGGCCCGCTGTTTGTGGGCATCGACACCCACGCGCTGTCGATCCCGGCCTATGGCACGGCGCTTGAGGTGCTCGCGGCGAACGGGGTCGAGGCGATGATCGCCGAAGGAAACGAATACACTCCGACCCCGGTGATTTCCCATGCGATCCTGACCCACAATCGCGGGCGAAAGACCGGGCTGGCCGACGGGATTGTCATCACTCCCTCGCACAATCCGCCGCATGACGGCGGCTTCAAATACAACCCGCCGAATGGCGGGCCGGCCGACAACGTTGTCACCGATTGGATCCAGGCAAAGGCGAATGCGCTGCTCGAAGCCCGGCTCAAGGGGGTGAAACGAATTCCCTATGAGCGGGCTTTGCGCGCCTCGACCACGCATCGGCACGACTATGTCAGCGGCTACGTCGACGACCTCCGCAACGTGATCGACCTGGACGTCGTTCGCGGCGCGAAGCTGAGCCTCGGCGTCGATCCGCTCGGCGGCGCCGGCGTCCATTATTGGGCGCGGATCGCGGATCGCCATGGGCTAAGCCTGACCGTCGTCGACGAGACGGTCGATCCCACCTTCCGTTTCATGACGGTCGATTGGGACGGCCAGATCCGCATGGATCCGTCGTCGCCTTATGCGATGAGGCGACTGATCGGAATGAAGGACCGTTTCGATCTCTCGTTCGCCTGCGACACCGATTACGACCGCCATGGGATCGTCGCCCGGAGCGCCGGGCTTCTCCCGCCCAATCATTACCTCTGCGCCGCGATCCACTATCTGTTTCAAAACAGGCCGAAGTGGCGCGAGGCGGCCGCGGTGGGAAAGACCGTTGTGAGCAGCGCGATGATCGATCGCGTCACGGCGAAGCTTGGCCGGAAGCTCCACGAGGTGCCGGTCGGCTTCAAATGGTTCGTTGACGGCCTGCTCGACGGATCGCTGGGTTTTGGCGGAGAGGAGAGCGCGGGGGCCTCTTTCGTCCGCCTGGATGGCAGGGTTTGGACGACGGACAAGGACGGATTCATCCCCTGCCTGCTCGCTGCGGAGATCACGGCGCGGACTGGCAGCGATCCGGGCCAAATCTACCGGGCGCTCATTCACGAGTTCGGCGAGCCGTGTTACGATCGCGTGGAAGCGCCCGCCACGCCGGCGGAAAAGGCGGTGCTGGCGAAACTTTCCCCCGGGCAGATCAAACTCACCGAGCTGGCGGGCGAAAGGATCCAGTCCGTCCTCACCCGCGCCCCGGGCAACGATGCGCCGATCGGCGGGTTGAAGGCCGTGACGGAAAGCGGGTGGTTCGCGGCGCGTCCGTCCGGGACGGAGGACATCTACAAGATCTACGCCGAGAGTTTTCGAGGGGACTCCCAGTTGCGCCAGATCCTGGAGGAGGCCCAGACCATCGTCAGCGCAACGTTGGCAGCGGCAGCGGGGGCGAAAGCGCGCCCGGCGGCACCCTCCTCTCGCCCATCAAAAGACGGAAAGCAAAGCGGACGCCGCGCGGCGCGATGAAAGCGATCCCAGCCGGGCCATTTTCACGGACGAATTTACACTCATGAGCGCACCCACACCCGACAGCCCCGCTCCGCCCAACTCGCCGCAAGGCCTTGACGCCCTGACCGAACTGGCCATGGACCTGCGCTGGACGTGGAATCACAGCATGGATGAGCTGTGGCGGCGGCTCGATCCCGCACTCTGGGCGCTCACGCATCATCCCAGCGTGGTGCTCCAGACAGTCTCGCGCGAAAAGCTTGCGAGCGCCCTGGCCAATCCGGACTTTTGCCGATTGCTCGACCGCCTGGTGCAGGACAAACGGCGGGCGGAAACGGCGCCCCGCTGGTTTCAGCAAAAACATCCCCGGGCTCCCCTCACCTGTGTCGCCTATTTTTGCATGGAATTCATGTTGAGCGAGGCCCTGCCGATTTATTCGGGCGGGCTCGGCAACGTGGCCGGCGATCAGCTCAAGGCCGCCAGCAATCTGGGAGTGCCCGTGATCGGCGTGGGGCTGCTCTACCAGCAGGGGTATTTCCGCCAGGTGATCGACCGGGACGGAGCGCAACAGGCACTCTATCCCTACAACGATCCCGGACAATTGCCGGTCACACCGCTGCGTCAGCCGAATGGCGAGCTGCTGCGTCTGGAGATCGCGCTGCCCGGGTACTCGGTCTGGGTGCGCGCCTGGGAAGTCCATGTCGGCCTCGCAAAACTCTACCTGCTCGACACCAATGACGCGGCCAACGTTCCCCTGCGTCGGGGAATCACCAGCGAGCTTTATGGGGGTGGCCCGGAATTGCGCCTGAAGCAGGAGATGGTGCTCGGGATCGGCGGTTGGCAGTTGCTCGAGGCACTCGGAATCAAACCGGACGTCTGCCATCTCAACGAGGGGCATGCGGCCTTCGCCCTGTTGGAGCGTGCCCGGGGCTTCATGTCCGGGACCGGGCAGCCCTTCGCCGCCGCCCTGGCGGCCACGCGCGCCGGCAATCTCTTTACCACCCACACGGCCGTCGCCGCGGGATTCGACCTCTTTTCCCCGGCCCTGACGGAGCAATATCTCGGCCGGTACGCACAGGAGGATCTCGGCATTTCCCTGCGCGATTTGCTGGCGTTGGGACGCCAGAATCCCGATGACGCGACCGAGCCCTTCAATATGGCCTACCTGGCGATGCGCGGGAGCGGGGCGGTCAATGGAGTCAGCCGGTTGCATGGCCGGGTGAGCCGCCACATCTTCGCGCCGCTCTTTCCCCGGTGGCCGGAGGACGAAGTGCCGGTCGGTCACGTGACCAACGGCGTGCACATGCCGACTTGGGATTCGGCGGCGGCGGACAGCCTTTGGACGGAGGCCTGCGGCAAGGAACGGTGGCTGGGAACGTCGACGACCCTGGAGGCCGACCTCCGCCGCGTCTCCGACGAAAAGCTCTGGGAGCTGCGCACCGCCAGCCGAAAATCCCTGGTGGAACACGCCCGCGAAAGGGTCGGCCGGCAGATGGCCGTCGCCGGAGCGGGACCGGAGGCGATCGCCCGGACCCAAGCCCGGCTGGATCCCGGGGTGTTGACCCTCGGCTTTGCGCGCCGCTTTGCGACCTACAAAAGGCCCAACCTCCTGCTCCACGATCCCGACCGGCTGATCCGCATCCTCAAGAATTCCCAGCGTCCGGTGCAGCTCATCCTCGCGGGCAAGGCCCATCCGGCGGACCAAGCCGGGCAGGCGCTGATTCAGGAGTGGATTCGTTTTATCCGTCGCAGCGATGTGAGTCCACCGGTGGTCTTCCTGGCCGATTACGACATGCTTTTGGCCGAACGCTTGGTGCAGGGGGTGGACGTCTGGGTAAACACCCCCCGGCGGCCGTGGGAAGCCAGCGGCACGAGCGGCATGAAAGTGCTTGTCAACGGCGGCATCAACCTCTCCGAGTTGGACGGCTGGTGGGCCGAAGCCTATACGCCGGAGGTCGGTTGGGCGCTAGGCGACGGCAGGGAGCACGGCGACGATCCCGCCTGGGACGCCGCCGAGGCCGGGGCGCTGTACGAGCGGCTCGAGCAGGAGGTGATACCGGAGTTTTATGCGCGCAACGACAAGGACATACCGACCGCCTGGGTGGCGCGAATCCGGGAAAGCATGGCGCGGTTGACGCCCAGGTTCGCCTCCAGTCGCGCGGTGTGCGAATACACAGAACAACACTACCTTCCGGCTGCCATCGCTTACCGCGAGCGCTCGGCAAACAAAGGGGCCGTGGGCAGGCAAGTGGTCGATTGGCAGCATGCGGTGGATCGAAACTGGAGCTCGTTGCATTTCGGGAGCCTGCGGGTTGAGACCCGCGCGGACCAACACGTTTTTGAAGTCGAAATCTTTCTGAACGGTCTCGACCCGGATTCGGTTCGCGTTGAGCTTTATGCGGACGGAATCAACGGCGGAGATCCCGCAAGGGAGGAAATGAAGTGCGCGCGACCGCCATCCGACGCCTCCAGCCGCCGCATCTATCATGCAACGGTACCCGGTGTGCGTCCGGCAAGCGACTACACGGCGCGAGTCATGCCCCGCCGCACAGGGGTGGCGGTTCCCCTGGAATCCGATCGAATCCTATGGCAGCGATGACGAAAGCACCCCGGCGCGAGTCGCACGATTGCCTTTCGGAGATCCCCGAGCGCGCTGAGGTTCGGGCGGCCAACCGGGGGAGCCGGCAGACGGCGTTGACGAAGGCCAAATGAAAAGAGCGACCCCGGTCACTACTTTGTTTCTGGATATCGGCGGTGTCCTGCTGACCGACGGATGGGCTCATCAGGCCCGGAAGCGGGCGGCGACCCATTTCAAGTTGGAGCTGGCCGACCTGGAGGATCGGCATCACCTGACCTTCGACACCTACGAGGAGGGAAAGCTCACGCTGGAGGAGTATTTGAACCGAGTGGTTTTCCACCAAAAGCGACCGTTCACCCGGGCTCAGTTTCGACGCTTCATGTTCGCGCAATCGAAACCCTACCCCGAGATGATCGATATGGTCGCCCGGCTCAAAATCCGGCATGGGCTGAAGATCGCCGTCGTCAGCAACGAGGCGCGGGAATTGAATTCACACCGGATTCGCAGGTTCAAGCTGAACGGATTCGTCGATTTTTTCATTTCCTCCTGCTTCGTCCATATTCGGAAGCCCGACACGGACATCTTTCGGCTGGCCCTGGACGTCGCCCAAACGCCGGCTGCGCACGTCCTCTATATCGAGAATACCCCGATGTTCGTCCGAGTCGCGGAAGGCTTGGGGATTCGCAGCATTCTTCACACGGATTACAGGTCCACGTGCGCGAAGCTGGCTTCGCTTGGATTGCCGCCGGACGAAGGAGCCACCCATGAAACCGGCTAACGCGCGCATTCTTACGATCAATGGAGGCTCGTCCAGCATCAAGTTCGCGCTTTTCGAGACCGATGCCTCGCTCCGACGGATTCTGGAGGGCGGGATTGACCGGATTGGACTGCCGGAGCCCACTTTTCGGGTCAAGGGCGTGAACCAGGCGGACAATTTTTCGCGGCCGGTGATGGCGCCCGACCACACGGTGGCGGCGACCGCCCTGATGGATTGGATCGAGAAACGCTGCGGGCGGAATGCCTTGACCGCTGCAGGCCATCGCGTCGTGCATGGCGGGCCGAAGTATGGCGAGCCGCAGCGCATCACCGCGGAACTGGTCGAGGAATTGCACCGCCTCAGTCCATTCGATCCCGAGCATCTGCCGGAGGAGATCCTGTTGACCGGCGCGTTTCATCGCCGTTTTCCCGACCTGCCCCAAGTGGCGTGCTTTGACACGGCTTTTCACCGCGACCTGCCCCGCGTGGCCCGGCTATTGCCGATCCCGCGCCGATACGAGGCGCAAGGCGTGCGGCGGTACGGCTTTCACGGGTTGTCGTATGCCTTTCTCATGGGAGAGCTGGCCCGCCTGGCCGGGGCGGAAATGGCGCAGGGCCGGGTCATCCTCGCCCACCTCGGCAATGGCGCGAGCCTGGCGGCGGTGCGCGGCGGCAAATCCGTGGACACGAGCATGAGTTTCACCCCGACCGCCGGTGTTCCAATGAGCACCCGCTCCGGCGACCTCGATCCCGGACTGGTTTCGTATCTGATGCGCGCTGAAAAAATGAGCGCAAAGCAATTCAACGAGATGGTAAATTTCAAGTCCGGACTGCTCGGCGTGTCGGAGACAAGTTCCGACATGCATGATTTGCTCGACCGTGAAACGCAGGACGTGCGGGCTGCGGAAGCGGTCGCGCTGTTTTGCTACCAGGTCAAGAAGTGGATCGGCGCATTCGCGGCGGCGCTGGGCGGAGTGGAGACGCTCGTTTTCGCGGGCGGCATCGGAGAAAATGCGCCGCTCGTCCGCGCACGGATTTGCGAGGGGCTGGGATTTCTTGGAATCGAACTCGAGGAAAAGCGAAACGCGGCGAATCAGGGCGTGATTTCGGCGGCGGCGAGCCGCGTTGCGGTCCGTGTCATTCATACGGACGAGGAATGGATGATCGCGAACACGGTCTGCCGCATTCTGGGTCTCACAATTGAAAGGAAACATGATCATGAAACTGAAAAGTTTATCTGACGGGAGCGTCGTTATGAACGTGAAAAATCGGGTTGATGGGAACACCGCCGTGGAGACGGAGGAAATGACGAAGATGGGCACGCCGTTGTCGCCCGATTTGCTTCGGAAAATGAACGCGTATTGGCGTGCCGCGAACTACCTCTCGGTCGGCCAGATCTATCTCTACGACAATCCGCTTCTGAAGGAGCCGCTGAAACTGTCGCATGTGAAACCGCTGGTGGTCGGACACTGGGGCACCACCCCGGGCCAGAATTTCATCTATGTGCATTTGAACCGGGTGATAAAGAAGTACGATCTGGACATGTTCTATATCGCCGGTCCGGGCCACGGCGGTCCGGCGATCGTGGGCAACGTTTACCTCGAAGGCACCTGGAGTGAGGTTTACCCGGACGTCACCCAGGACGAAGCCGGGATGAAAAAGCTGTTCACCCAGTTTTCATTCCCCGGCGGAATCTCCAGCCATGTTGCGCCAACGACGCCGGGATCAATCCACGAAGGAGGCGAACTGGGCTATTCGCTGAGCCACGCCTTCGGGGCTGCGTTCGACAATCCCGGCCTGATCGTCGCCTGCGTCGTTGGCGACGGCGAATCGGAAACCGGCCCGTTGGCGACCGCATGGCAATCCAATAAGCTTTTGAACCCGATGACCGACGGGGCCGTGCTCCCGATCCTGCATCTCAATGGCTACAAGATCAGCAATCCGACCGTCCTTGCCCGCATCGAGCATGAGGAATTGGAGCAGTTTTTGCGAGGCTGCGGCTGGACGCCCCGCTTCGTGGAGGGCGATGAGCCGGAAAGGATGCACCAGCTCATGGCTGCGACCTTGGAAGAAGCCGTCGAGGACATCCGACGGATCCAAAGCGATGCGCGGAGCAGGAACGACACCACCCGGCCACGCTGGCCCATGATCGTCCTCAGGTCACCCAAGGGCTGGACCGGACCGAAAGTCGTCGATGGCCTGCAAATCGAGGGCACGTTTCGAGCGCACCAGGTGCCGCTCCTCGTGGACTCCGAGCATCCCGAGCATGTCGGGCAGCTCGAAAGCTGGATGAAAAGCTACAAGGCCGAGGAGCTGTTCGACAAAAATGGCCGTCTCATGCCGGAATTGGCCGATCTGGCGCCGAAGGGAGACCGGCGGATGGGCGCCAATCCGCATGCGAACGGCGGGATTTTGCTCCGCGACCTGCGAATGCCGGACTTCCATGACCATGCGGTAAGTGTGCCTTCTCCCGGCGCCGTTAACGGCCAGGATACGCTTGTACTGGGCAAGTTCCTGCGCGACGTGGCCAAGCTGAACCGGGATCAGCACAATTTCCGCATCTTCGGGCCCGATGAGACCCTCTCGAATCTCCTCGGAGCCGTCTTTGAAGTCACCCCCCGCCAATGGGACGCCCGTATAGTGGAAAATGATGAATTCCTGGCACCCTCCGGACGCGTACTGGACTCCATGCTGAGCGAGCACCAGTGCGAGGGTTGGTTGGAGGGCTATCTGCTGACCGGTCGGCACGGGCTGTTCAACAGCTATGAAGCGTTCATTCGCATCGTCGACTCGATGTTCAGCCAGCACGCCAAGTGGCTGAAGGTGTGTTTGGAATTGCCCTGGCGCCGGAAGATTTCGTCGTTGAACTATCTGCTCGCCTCCCACGTCTGGCAGCAGGACCACAACGGCTTCACCCATCAGGATCCCGGCTTTCTGGATCATGTGATCAACAAGAAGGCCGATATCGTGCGCGTTTACCTGCCGCCCGATGCCAATTGTCTGCTTTCGGTCTTCGATCACTGCCTGCGCAGCCGGAATTACGTCAACGTGGTGGTGGCTGGAAAGCATGCGCTTCCCCAGTGGTTGAGCATGGACGCTGCTGTCGTGCATTGCACGGAAGGAATAGGCATCTGGCAATGGGCCAGCAACGACCAGGGCGCCGAGCCGGACGTGGTGATGGCCTGCTGCGGCGACACGCCCACGCTGGAGGTCCTGGCCGCCGTATCCATCCTTCGCGAATACCTGCCCGACCTGAAAATCAGGGTGATCAATGTGGTCGATCTGATGAAGCTGCAGCCCAAGAGCGAGCACCCGCACGGACTGAGCGAAACGGATTACGATTCGCTGTTCACCAAGGACAAGCACATCATCTTTGGCTTTCACGGATACCCCTGGCTGGTCCACCGGCTGACCTACCGCCGGACCAACCGCAACCTCCATGTCCGGGGCTACAAGGAAGAGGGCACGATCACGACCGCCTTCGACATCCGGGTGCAGAATGATCTGGACCGGTTCCACCTGGTGCAAGACGTGGTCGATCGCGTGCCAAACTTGGGCGCCAAGGGCGCTTACCTGAAGCAGCAGATGCAGGACAAGCTCATCGAGCACAAGCGGTATATCGACAAAAATGGCGAGGACCTTCCGGAAATCCGGAACTGGAAGTGGCGCCGGGACGAGACGCAAAAACCAAAACCGCGGGCGAAAAAGACGCGTGGATCCGAACCAAACTGACGGTGGGGACACTGTGGCGATGAAAAGGACATGAACCTGGCAACAGGTATCCCGCAATCCACGAGACCTCCTGGATAACAACGACAAAAGGAAATCCGAATATGCAACCCGACGCCGACCAGTCCAAGGCTCCCGAAGCGAAGCCCAGTGAATCCGCAGAATCGATGCCCAAGGCTCCCGATGCCAAGCCGGGATCGAAACCCGATGCCAAGACCGATCCGAAGGAAGATCTGAAAATGCTGCCCTTGGCGGAAGTGGAGAAAAAATTGGGCTACTCGCCCAACGGCCTAAGTCAGGCGGAGGCGGAGAAACGGCTGGCCCAATACGGCCCCAACGAGCTTGCGGAAAAGAAGACCAATCTCCTCCTAAAATTCCTCAGCTATTTTTGGGGGCCCATCCCGTGGATGATCGAAATTGCGGTGATTCTGTCGGGCGTGGTCCGGCACTGGCCGGATTTCTTCATCATCCTCCTTTTGCTTGCGACGAACGCAGTGGTCGGATTCTGGGAGGAGCGCCAGGCGGGAAATGAAATCGCCGCCCTCAAAGCCAGGCTGGCGATCAAAGCCCGGGTGGTCCGGGACGGAAAATGGATCAACCCGGCGGCCCGGGAATTGGTGCCGGGCGACGTCATCCGCATGCGACTGGGGGACATTGTGCCGGCGGACGCACGCTTGTTGGAGGGCGATCCCGTGGAGGTTGACCAATCGGCGCTGACGGGCGAATCCTTGCCGGTCGAGAAAAAATGCGGCCAGGCCGTGTTCTCCGGCTCGACCCTTCGGCGGGGCGAGATCGGTGCGCTCGTCTATGCCACGGGTGAGAACACCTATTTCGGCAAGACGGCGCAGCTGGTGCAGGAGGCGCACACGGTCAGCCACTTCCAAAAGGCGGTTTTGAAGATCGGCAATTACCTGATCGTCCTCGCGGTCGTCCTGGTGGCGGCGATCATCACGGTTGCGATCTTCCGGGGAGATCCGATCCTTAGCACCTTGCAGTTCGCCTTGGTGCTGACCGTGGCTGCGATCCCGGTCGCGATGCCGACGGTGTTGTCGGTCACGATGGCGGTCGGCGCGCGTCTGCTCGCCAAGAAAAAGGCGATTGTGAGCCGGTTGGTGGCCATCGAGGAATTGGCCGGCGTGGACGTGCTGTGCGCGGACAAAACCGGCACCCTGACCCAGAACAAGCTGACGCTGGGCGATCCGTTCAGCGTAAACAATGTCCCCGCCGATCAAGTCATTCTCGGTGGCGCTCTCGCGTCGCGCGGTGATAATAACGACACCATTGACCTCGCCGTGCTGGGAGGACTGAAGGACAAGGATTCGCTGAAGGCGTACGAGGTGGTTCATTTCCAGCCGTTCGATCCGGTGCATAAGCGCACCGAGGCCACCGTCAAAGGCAAAGACGGAAAGACGTTCAAGACGACCAAGGGCGCGCCGCAGGTGATTTTGGCCTTGTCGGCCAACGCCGGGCAGGTGAAACCCGCCGTTGACAAGGCGGTCGACGATTTTGCGGCCCGCGGCTTTCGTTCGTTGGGCGTTGCCCGCGCGGACCAGGAGGGCAAGTGGCAATTCCTGGGTGTGTTGCCGCTGTTCGATCCTCCACGGGAGGATGCCAAGGAAACCATCGCGACCGCGCTGTCGATGGGCGTCAAGGTCAAGATGGTGACCGGCGACGCCCTGGCTATCGCCAAGGAAACCGCAAAGAAACTGGGAATGGGCACGAATATCCTCGATGCCGGCACCCTGGGCGACTCAAAGAAACAGGAGAGTGCGACGGTGACCGAGGGAATCGAGAAGGCCGACGGGTTCGCCCAGGTGTTCCCCGAACACAAGTTCCACATTGTGGATGTGCTGCAAAAACTCGGCCACATCGTCGGCATGACGGGCGACGGGGTGAATGACGCCCCCGCTCTGAAGAAGGCCGATTGCGGCATCGCCGTTTCGAGTGCGACGGATGCGGCGCGCGCGGCGGCGGCCATCGTGCTGACGACGCCCGGCCTGTCGGTGATCATCGACGCGATCAAGGAAAGCCGAAGAATCTTCCAGCGGATGAACAGCTACGCGATCTACCGCATCGCCGAGACGTTGCGGGTGCTGTTCTTCATGACGCTGGCGATCCTGATCTTCAACTTTTATCCGGTCACTGCGGTGATGATCGTGATGCTGGCGTTGCTCAACGACGGCGCAATCCTCTCCATCGCCTATGACAACGTCCATTACAAGGATAAGCCCGAGGCCTGGAATATGCGCGTGGTCTTGGGGATTTCCACGGTGCTGGGCGTCATTGGCGTCGTCTCCGCGTTCGGCTTGTTTTTCCTCGGTTTGCGCGTCTTTCATCTCGACCATGCGCACATCCAGACGCTGATGTATTTGAAGCTGTCCGTGGCGGGACACCTGACGATCTTTCTCACCCGCACGCGCGGCCCGTTCTGGTCCATTCGCCCCGCACGGATTTTGTGGATTGCGGTCCTGGGCACGCAAATCGTGGCGACGCTGATAGCGGTTTACGGACTGTTTATGACGCCGCTCGGCTGGGGCTGGGCGCTGTTCGTTTGGGGCTATGCGCTCGCCTGGTTCCTCTTGAATGACCGCGTGAAGCTCCTGGCATATCGGATCCTTGATCGCGGCAAAGCGAAGGCGAAACCTGAAGCCAAAAGTGCGCCCGAGCCCGAGGTCAAAGCTGCGGCTGAGCCTGGAAACAAAACCGAAGCCAAGCCTGAAGCCAAAGCTGCGGCCAAGCCTGGGGACAAAACAGAAGCCAAGCCCGGTACTCCGGCCGAGCCGAAGCCCGAAGCCAGTGCCAAGCCAGATGCAAAGGCGGAACCCAAGCCAGATGCAAAAGCCGAGCCGAAGGCCGAAACCAGAACCAAGACACCGGCCGATTCAACGCCGCAGATCGCCAAGCGAGCCTATGAAATCTACGAACAACGAAGCCACAAGGGCGATCTGGCAGCTCAGGACTGGGAACAGGCAAAGCGTGATATCGGAAACACTGAAACCAAAGCTGAGCCTCGCCCTGAGGCTGCGGCAGAGCCGAAGTCCTTAGCCAGTGCCAAGCCCGAAGCAAAAGCTGAACCCAAGCCTGAGGCCAAGGATGGGGCCAAGCCCGGGGACAAGACTGAAGCCAAGCCTGGGACTCCGGCAGGGCCGAAGCCCGAAGCCGGTGCCAAGCCCGACGCAAGAGCTGAACCCGAGCCCGAAGCCAAAGGCGCGCCGAAGGCCGAAACCAAAGCCAAGACCCCGGCCGATCTGACGCCGCAGCTCGTCAAGCGCGTCCACAAACTCTATGAGGACTTAGGGCGCGAGGAGGTTCGAGCGGTTGAGGACTTGGAGAAGACAGAGCGCGAGAGTCGGAAAGATGATTAATAAGAAAACGCGAGAACCGGGGCCAACATGGCCGATAGGTCGAAAATGAAAATCAATACAAAGAATTTCCGGGTGCTTCCCGGAAAAAGGATCAAACTTGAGAAGTGGCCGACGATCGTGCCGGCCTTCTGCAGTTCGAAGAAGCGGTATAAAAAGCTCCTACGAGAACACATCGAGGGGTTGAGCGCGCTGCAAAACCTGCACTACGCCTCCCACCGCTATGCGTTGCTGCTGATTTTTCAGGGGATGGACGCGGGCGGCAAGGACGGTGCCATCCGCCACGTCATGTCCGGGGTCAATCCGCAGGGCTGCGAAGTGTTCAGTTTCAAACAACCGACCGCCGACGAGCTGGAGCATGATTTTCTCTGGCGTACGACCCGACATCTGCCGGAACGCGGGCGGATCGGAATCTTCAACCGGTCCTACTACGAGGAAGTGCTGGTCGTCCGGGTGCATCCGGAAATCCTCCGCGGCCAGGGCCTTCCGGCCGAGTTGATCGACGAGAATACCATTTGGAAGGAGCGGTATCGTTCCATCGCCAACCTGGAGGACCATCTCCACTGCAATGGAACCCGGATCGTCAAGATCTTCCTCCATCTCTCGAAAAGCGAACAGCGGAAACGCTTCCTGGCGCGCATTGATGATCGGGACAAGAACTGGAAATTCAGCCTCGCGGACGCTCACGAGAGGAAGTTCTGGAAGCATTACATGCGGGCTTATGAAGATTGCCTGGCCGCGACCAGCACGCACGAAGCGCCGTGGTTTGTGGTTCCCGCCGATGACAAGGAGAACGCCCGGTTGATCGTCTCACAGATCGTCCTGGATGCGCTTCGCGGCCTCAAGATGGCCTATCCCAAGAGCACCGCGAAGCGCCGGCGGGAATTGCGGGCCATCCGCCAACGGCTCTGAAGCCACCCGGCAGACTCAAATAATCTGCGGTAGGGTCTCACCCCATATCAACACCGCCCGCGCGAGAGCAATCTGGAGCATGCGGTTTGCTGTCAGGCGAATCGCTCCAGTGGAAAGATGCAACGCGTACGAATAGTTGCGCCGTGGGAAAAGGCGGGAATTTTCATGCGCGACTCACCGCTGGGGATGCGAAGAGCCGGACCCACTTTCAACGAGCAATTTCGGCCTGCAATCCACAGTAGGGTTTTACCTCATGGCGATGCCGCTCCGTCGACGCTAGACTTGGCCGCACGTCCGTCCGGATTGCAGTGAGACGAATTGCAAAAAGCGCTTTCAGTCGGGCGCCAACAGGAGAAAAACGAAACGCAAAAGCACGAAAGGATCACTATGCTACGTATAGCCAAAACGCTAAATGGTTACAAGTTGGCCGGCCTTGATGGGGAAATAGGGAAGGTCAAGGAGTTTTACTTCGATGATCTGCATTGGACAATTCGTTATCTCGTCGCAGACACAGGAGGCTGGTTCTCGGACAGGCAGGTGCTGATCTCCCCGTATGCGCTGCTTTCCGTTAATATCGAAGAGCAAAGCATCGGCGTCAATTTGACCGAAAAGCAGATCGAGGACAGCCCGTCCCTGGACGCCGACAAACCGGTCTCCCATCAATTTGAACAGGCCTACTATCGGCATTATGATTATCCGACCTATTGGGGCGGCCCCTACAGTTGGGGGGCCTTCCCTTATCTTGTGCGGAGCCGTAAAGCGCGGGACCATGGACAGAAGATTTCAAACCCGGATTTGATAGGGCGTGATCCCCATCTGCGCAGCACCTACAGTGTGAGTGGTCATCACATCCAAGCCTTGGATGGCGAGCTTGGCCACATTGAGGATTTCATCATTGATGACCTGACGTGGGCGATTCGTTATATCGTTGTTGACACCCACAATTGGTGGCCGGGGAAGAAAGTCCTGATTTCACCGCGGTGGATTGAATGCGTGAGCTGGGGTGAGCGGAAAGTCTTCGTCAATCTTCTCCGCGAAACCATCAAGCGGGCGCCGGAATACACCGACGATTATGTCGTTACCCGTGATTATGAGGCTGGATTGCATCGGCATTACAACCGCCAAGGGTACTGGGTGGATGAACCGGCTGCCAGGGAGGCTGCCCGAACAGGGCGGGAAATGATTGCCGAGTGCGATAAAGCCCCGTAACGACCGATTGCTGGCCCCCATGAATGATCCCCAGTTCCAACAGCACGGCGGACCGCACCCGACGCACCGCCCCCACTGGAAGCGGATGCATCACAGTCCGTTCTTTTGGATGGCCGCATTTTTCATTTTACTCGCGATGTTTGTCTACGTGGTGACGGACGATCTGTCATTTCGGCCGGGCCGGCCGCCGCAAAACCAGGTCCCCGCCCTCGTTCCCTGATCCCTGAACTGGCCGTCGAAGCCGGCCACTGGTATTCGGGCAGGGAAATCCTGATCTCATTTACACGAACCCTGCGCCTTAGAATTCCCGCGTCTGCGATTTTCCGTTTTCAACGCACCAGGGCCCCGCCAGTTTCGCCAGCCAGATGGCGAGAAAGCCGGTGGCAATGATGGAAATCCAACTCCAGCTTCGTCCCAGGTGGTGGCTGCCGATGACGATGTCAACTCGTGCCCACAGCCGGGCGATATGACCTAGGCTGATGAGCCCGAAGATCAGGCTCGAGATTCTAAGGCCGACCGTTCGTGAGTTCATGTTGATTTCCCCTCTCCCGACTCTGCGATGGCGTGTTCCGCTGTCCGTTGAATGTCTTCCATGGTCAGGCTGACGAACACTTTCGATTCCTCATAACTGATCCGTTCAATCTTGCCGTGCGAAATCAGGACCTCTTTGCCTGAATACCAATGCGAGGTCTCAACGACCAGTTCGCGAATCGCCCAGCTTTTATCGTCGACCAGAAGACCGCTCACGTGGCCAATGGTGCCGTCGATCGCTTGGATGTGGTAGCCGGTTATGGAGCGAACGCTCCGGAGATGCTTGTCGTCCCGATGATCGTCCCTCCGTTCGTCTTCTGACTCGGCCTTCAATAGTGGTCCGACCGTCGGGTAGCCGCTGCCACCCCACAATCCGCCGCCAATCCAGTAGCTGGGCCAGCCGTAATGCCTGTAGTACTGGACTTCATACTGGCGGGAAACGGGCCGGTGCGACTCGATTGAGGGGCTGTCTTCAATCTTCTTTTTGGTCAGCTTTATGGACAGGACCCTTCCTTCACTGTCGAATGGGCCGAATGCATGCGGGGAGATCAGCACGAGGCGCCCGGGCAGCCAAACACCCGTGTCTGCGACCATGTAGCGAATCACCCATTTCTTGTCGTCGAAATAAAAATCCTTCACTTCGCCGACGACGAAATCCAGCGCTGCGATGCTAACGCCGTATAGATGCTTAATATTTAATAACATAAGTTAATCCTCCTGTAGTCCCGAAGGCGTGGCGGCCTTCTTGAGCGCGTCGCTCTTGGTGGCAATCACCGCCAGCAGCTCGTTCCAGGATTTGACAAACGACTTCGCGCCCTCGTCCTGGAGGCGGGCGGCCAGGCTCGCCACGTTCACGCCGGCCTGGGCGAACTGGTCTAACACCCCTTTGCAATTACCGCCGTCCGCCGTCATGATCGGGCCGATTTCGCCGTGATCGGCGAAGGCTTTCAAGGTTTCCTCGGGAGTAGTGTTCACCGTGAACGGGGCGGCCAGCGCCTTGACGTAAAGGGTGTCGGAGGCCTTGGGATCTTTGGTGCCGGTGCTGGCCCACAGCAGGCGTTGCGGTCGGGCACCGGCATTGCACGCGCGCAGCCAGCGCGGGGTGCTCAACAGGTCGAGGTACGCCTTGTAGACGCGGCCTGCAACGGCGATGCCGAGCCGGTTGTCCAGCGTCGGCGGAACCTTGCCCGCCACGGCGGCGTCCCAACGGCTGATGAACACCGAGGCCACGGAGCCGACCTGAGGATTGAGACCTGCGGCGATGCGCCTCTCGATGCCGCGCAGGTATGCCTCAGCGGCCGGCAGGTAATGCTCGCGCGAGAAGAGGAGGGTTACGTTGACCGACACACCCGAAAAAATCGCCTCCTCGATGGCAGGCAAACCTTCCTTCGTGCCCGGGATCTTGATGAACAGGTTGGGCCGCCCGGCCCGGCTGAAAAGTTCCTTGGCGGCGGCGATCGTGCCGACCGTTTCATGCGCCAGCAGCGGCGACACCTCCAGCGATACCCAGCCGTCCACACCATTCGTGCGGTTGTAAACCGGCCGAAACAGGTCGGCAGCCCGGGTGAGATCGTCCAGCGCGAGGTCGAAAAAGAGGCCCTCGCCGGACTTTCCCTTCGCCAGCTCCTCTCGGATCGCGGCGTCGTAGGCGGCACTGCTCTTAATCGCATGATCAAAGATCGTCGGGTTCGAGGTCAGCCCGGTCACTGATAGTTCATCAATGTAGCGCTTGAGCGTGCCGCCGTCCAACAGGTCGCGCGTGATATTGTCGAGCCAGAGGCTCTGGCCCAGGTTGTGCAGCTGTTTGGTGGCTCTCATGATGTTCGGTTGATTTTGCCCGCCTGACGCACGGAGTGCCCGATTTCACGTCGACCGATCGCTGGTTTTGAACCGACCGGCAGTTTAAGCCAAAGATCGATGAGGCCCTATGGGGTGTTACCCGCAAATGGCATCGGCTCAATAAAATCGCATCCCGCACTGCGCGCGGTGTTGCGCACGAATTGATATCGCGGCGATTCCGGTCCATCCGGATGATCGGGGGCGCCAAGCAGGGCCATCACCGCCGGGTTGGGCTCGCGTCGCTGGCCCAAGCACGCGGGCAACCAGGCATTGATCGCTTCGGGCAGTGCGCCGACGACATTCGTCGAGATCACGACGATCGCCGCCCTGGCCGCGTCGGCGACCGCAAGCGCACGCCAACTTGCCTCCGCCAAGACGTCGAACCTCCAGGGCAGTGGCCGCAACTCGATGCCATCCTCGCTCAATTCACGGGAAACATTGACGAAGGTGCGCAGCGCGCGTCTGTAGGCGAGCTGGTCACCGTAGGCGATGAAGACGTATAGCAATGCGCAATCTGTCACCTGATCCGCGTGAACCGCCGCTGACCTCAAGAGATCGGCTTCCATAGCGTTATCGTCCTCACTGAGGAAACTTTCTTCCTCCTCAGCAGGGAGCACAAGTCTGACCCCTGTTGGGATGATGGGGTGTTCACCTACCGTAGTATCAACTGTCTTCCCTGTTGCCGGATTGGCTGCATCTAAGTATCTCTGAACCCGGCCAAATGAGAGGATAAGACCATGAACAACTTAGCGGCCGCCTCCAATTCGGGCAACGCCCGCGCTGCCGTTCCGAAGAATGCCCAACTGCCGGCTCAATCAGAAACTGGGCCTGACGGTCTGAGCCGGGACGAAGCCAGACAACGACTGGCGCAGTGCGGTTACAACGAACTGCCGGAAAAAAAGCGCAATCCGCTTCTTGAATTCTGTTCGCATTTCTGGGGACCGATTCCGGGGATGATCGAGGCGGCGGCAATTCTCTCCGCGCTGGTGCATCATTGGGCCGACTTCATCATCATCCTTGTCTTGTTGCTGGCAAATGCGGTGGTCGGGTTCTGGGAGGAGTTTCAGGCAGGCAACGCCATCGCCGCCTTAAAGGCGAATCTGGCACTGAAGGCACGCGTGAAGCGGGGCGGGACTTGGAGCGAGGTGCCCGCGCGCGAACTGGTGCCGGGTGACTTCATCCGTTTGCGGCTGGGCGACATCGTTCCGGCTGACGCCCGCTTGTCCGACGGTGAACCGGTCGAAGTGGACCAATCCGCTCTGACGGGCGAATCGCTGCCGGTCGAGAAGAAGTTCGGCGACACAGTCTATTCAAGCTCGATCTTGAAAAAGGGCGACATTGACGCGGTGGTTTCGAGCACGGGCAGCGCGACTTATTTCGGCAAGACCGCGCAACTGGTCGAGTCCGCCCGCACGGTCAGCCATTTCCAGAAGGCAGTGCTGAAAATCGGGGATTACCTGATCGTGATCGCGGTGGCACTGGTGGCAGTGATCATCGTCGTGGCGATGTTCCGCGGGGACAAGTTCACCACAACGCTCCAGTTTGCCCTTGTGCTGACCGTGGCGGCCATTCCGGTGGCGATGCCAACCGTGCTCTCGGTCACGATGGCCGTCGGCGCGCGGTTGCTGGCATCCAAGCAGGCGATTGTGAGCCGCCTTGTGGCCATCGAGGAACTCGCGGGCATGGACACACTCTGTTCGGATAAGACGGGCACGCTCACACAGAACAAGCTCGCGCTCGGCGAACCATTCTGCATCAACGGCATCAACCCGGACGACGTGATCCTGGCCGCCGCGTTCGCCTCGCGCGCGGAAGCCGCAGACGCCATTGACCAGGCGATCCTCAACGGACTGAAAAACAAAGAGGCTCTTAAGGGCTGCCAAGTTCTCCGCTTCCAGCCGTTTGATCCGGTCAGCAAGCGCACCGAGGTCTCGTTGAAGGCGGCGGATGATAAGCAATTCAAGGTCAGCAAGGGCGCGCCCCAGGTCATCCTGGCCCTTGCTCCCGACGCCGCTCAAGTCCGGCCGCAGGCGGAAAAGGCCATCAATGAGTTTGCCATGCGCGGCTTTCGCTCGCTCGGCGTCGCACGCACGGACGAGCACGGCCGCTGGCAATTCCTCGGCGTGCTCCCGCTGTCCGATCCTCCGCGCGAAGACTCGAAGGCCACCATCGCCACCGCCAGGGAAATGGGCATCCGCGTGAAGATGGTCACCGGCGATCAAGTCGCGATCGCCAAGGAGGTTGCAATACAGGTCGGCCTGGGAACGAACATTCTGGATGCCAGCCTTTTTGCCGAGACCAGCCATCACCAAGGCGGGCAACTGGATGAAGCCATCGAAAAAGCGGATGGGTTTGCGCAGGTTTTCCCGGAGCACAAATACCACATCGTCGAAGTGCTCCAGAAGCACGGTCACATCACCGGCATGACGGGCGATGGCGTCAACGACGCGCCGGCATTGAAAAAAGCGGATGCCGGCATCGCCGTTTCCGGCGCGACCGACGCGGCCCGCGCGGCAGCGGCCATTGTGCTGCTGACACCCGGCTTGTCCGTCATCATCGATGCCATCAAGGAGAGCCGGAAGATTTTCCAGCGGATGAACAGTTACGCCACTTATCGCATCGCCGAGACGATCCGCGTGCTCCTGTTCATGACGCTTTCGATTCTCGTCTTCAATTTTTACCCGGTCACAGCCGTGATGATTGTCCTGCTGGCGTTGCTGAACGACGGCGCGATTCTCTCCATCGCTTACGACCGGGTGCCCTACTCGGAAAGGCCCGAAGGCTGGAACATGCGGCTTGTCCTGGGAATCGCCTCCGTGCTGGGAGTCATGGGCGTGATTGCCTCGTTTGTCCTCTTTTACCTGGGCGAGCGGGTCTATCACCTCAATCGCGAAATGATCCAAACATTGATTTATCTGAAACTTTCCGTCGCGGGCCATTTGACGATCTTCCTGACGCGCACACGCGGCCCGTTGTGGTCCACGCGGCCTGCTCCGGTCCTCCTCGTTGCCGTCATCGGAACCCAAATCGTCGCGACACTCATAGCCGTTTACGGTCTGTTCATGCCGCCCATCGGCTGGGGCTGGGCCGCGGCAGTCTGGGGCTACGCCCTCGCATGGTGGCTGGTCAACGACCGCGTGAAGCTCTGTGCGTATCGGATTCTCGATCCCGATCAGCCGGTGTTATCACCTCAGCGATAAGGAAACGACCATGAAAACAGATGGTTCACCCGATTGTCCTGCTGATGAAACCGAGTTGGAGCAATGCAACGCCTATATTATCGGCCAAATTCAGGCCATGGGAAAACCCTCTGCATACGGCCTGCCATCGCCAGGGCCGGCCATTACGATTTCCTACCAGAGCGGCTCAGGTGAGCATGAAATCGCCAGACGCCTGGCCGCGATTTTGCAGTCCTCGGAGGTCGATCAGGCTGTCCCGTGGACGGTCTTTGATCGCCAGTTGGTGGAGAAAATGCTCGCGGAACATCATCTGCCCGACTCGCTCGCAAGGCTTATGCCCGAGGAACGCCGCTCGTATATTCGAGACGTGGTGGAGGAATTGCTGGGATTGCGCCCTCCGTCGTGGGTGCTGGTGCCGGAAGTTACAGAAACCATTTTGCACCTGGTCAACGCCGGGCACGTGATTCTGGTGGGTCGGGGCGGGGCGTTTATCACGGCGCGCATGCCCAATGTGTTTCATGTCCGCCTGATCGGCTCTTTGCCGAAGCGAATCGCGCGCGTGCAGGAACTGAACCACGTGACGCCCGAAGAGGCCGGCAAATTTGTCGCCGGGAGCGATCGCGGACGCGGTCGTTACGCAAAAGCTCACTTTCACGTGCGCGTTGACGACGACCTGCTCTATCATCTAGCCGTAAATACGGACTGTGTGCCGCCCCCAGAGGCGGCCGAGTTGATCGCCGACGGAGCGCGCAGGCGCTTTCAAATCGGAACCGGCGGCAAAAAGTGAGGTGAACGCCCCTCGGGCCCTTTCACGATCCGGATGGATCGGAGCGGGAACGAATCGCCTCCCTGCACCAACCCGCTTTCGTCGACTCCCCGATGGAGGCTCCTCGTCTGCGCGAGATTCCCCTACAACGCGGTCGTTTCTTTGCCCGTCGTCTCTGGAAATCGCTCATCCAATTCGCCCATCAGGCTGTCACTTATCCTGTCAAACTTAAGGCCCAGGTCGGCGCGTTCCATTTTGTCCGTCGCGTCTCGTTCGAGAGGTCGCCGGCGCAACAACTCCCCCTCGGCTTCCAGCCATATCTCCTCGTCGCAGCCTTGCGGACATCCTTTTTGCCGCCAAAGCGCCTCCGACTGTATCGCGATTTCTTCATGAGAGGGAGCAAATCCGGAATTCGCGGAGGATAGTGATAATGTGTCGGGGGCTGTCGTTATTATGTTTCTTGCGAGGCTTGAACCGGCGGGCCGATGACCTACCCGCATCCGTTGACGGGTGTTCTTTTTCATCGGTTCAAGATGCACCTTAAACTCTGCTCCGCCTATGGGGTGTAAGCCTTAGACGAGAAAGCCCCAACACGACGCGACCTGTCCAATACGCCACGTTTCACGGATGTTTTTGCATCGCCTGGGCCTGAGCTTGCTCCAATTCTCACTGCCCGGCATACTGTCGATTTTTAACGAGCCCCGACAATGCTGCGCAGCCTGTTTTCTTCCTCCCAGCGCATGCCATCGACAGCCTGAGGACCCGGTTTCCAACTCTAATCGTCTTGGGTCAGAATGATCAACGTTGCAAATCAACAGCTTAGTCTCGGAATTCAGTTCCCATTTCTATCGGTCATGCACATGCCCGGGCAGCTCTGGCAGTCGCTCGGCCTCACGGTCGAGCTTGCCGCCACGACCGCGGCGATCCTCGGGGTCGCGGGGCTTCCCCTCGCCCACTGGCTGAACAGGAGCCGATGGCGCTTTGCGCCGGCCGTGGAGACCCTCGTCACCCTGCCGATTGTCCTCCCGCCGACGGTGATCGGTTTCTACCTGCTTCTGATATTCTCGCCGAACCATCCGCCGGGAAGCTGGTGGCGGGACGCGACGGGCTCCACGCTGGTCTTCTCTTTTGCCGGCCTGGTCATAGCCTCCGTCCTTTACTCCCTGCCCTTTGCGGTCCAGCCGTTCCAGGCGGCCCTCCGGGCCGTGCCGGCGGAACTGCTCGACGCGGGGGCCGCCCTCGGGGCGCGGCCCTGGCGCGTGTGGTACCGCATCTACGTGCCGCTCGCCTGGCGCGGCGTGGCGGCCGGGCTGACGCTTGCATTTGCCCATACTTTTGGGGAGTTCGGTGTCGTCCTGATGATCGGCGGTTCGATCCCGGGCGTGACGAAGGTCGCCAGCATCGCCCTCTACGACGAGGTGCAGGCGCTGAATTACGGGCAGGCGCATGAATTCGCCGCCCTTCTGCTCGGGATATCGTTCACCCTTCTATTGGCCACCAACCTTCTTCAGCGGCGCCACAGCCGGTCGATGTAATTCGTCAGGATTCCCCGATCCCAAAAACCGCCCTTGCGTAATTATCCGCGTTGAAGGGCTGCAGGTCCCCGGGTTGCTCGCCCAGGCCGATGAAATAGATGGGAATCTTCAGCTGCCGGTAGATTCCGACGAGGGCCCCGCCGCGGCTCGTGCCGTCGAGCTTGGTGACGACAAGGCCCGTCAGTCCGAAGCCGGCGTGAAACACGCGGGCCTGTTCGATGGAATTCGCCCCGAGCGAGCCGTCCACGACCAGCCAGCGGTGGTGGGGCGCCGCGGGATCGTGCTTCTGGAGGACGCGCCGGATCTTCGCCAGTTCCTCCATGAGATTGTTCTTGGTATGAAGGCGGCCCGCCGTGTCTATCACGAGATAGTCGCGGCCGCGCGCCTTCGCCGCCTGCCATGCGTCGAAGGCCAGCGCGGCGGCGTCGGCCCCCCGGTGGCTCGAGATGAGCTCGAAATCCAGGCGCTTCGACCATGCTTCGAGCTGCTCGATCGCGGCGGCCCTGAACGTGTCGGCCGCCGCGAGCGTCACGCTCCTGCCCTCCTGCCTCAGGCGCCAGGCCAGCTTTGCGCAGGTCGTGGTCTTGCCCGAACCGTTGACGCCGATGATCGCTATGACGACGGGCTTGGCCAGGCCGCCATCGCCCCCCAGGACCCCCTCGCTTCCGGCGAGGATCCGCTTGAGAACGGCAGCCCCGATCTCGGCCGCCTGGCGGCCCTGCAGGTCCCTGTCATTCTGGTGCGCGATCTTTATTTCGGAGATGATCTCGGCCGTGGTCTCGACGCCGAAATCGGCCGTGTAGAGGGCCTCCTCAAGCTCCTCGAGCGACGCCGGGTCTATCTTGCGGCCGCCGAACAGGCCGTGGGTCCGCGTCGCGATCACCGCGACCGTCTTTGCCAGCCCTTCCCTGAATTTCTTGAGGATTCCAGACATCAGCGGCCCGGGAACTCCATGTCATGAATCGGCCGCGGCCTTCCTCGCGTCGCGGCCCAGCTGGTCCTTAAGCCGGTCGAGAATCCCGTTGATGAACCGCTTCGCGTCGGCGTTCGAGAATTGCTTTGAGAGGTCGATCGCCTCGTTGATCGAGACGACCGGCGGAATATCCTTGCGGAACATCATTTCGAAAATGGCCACCCGAAGGATCGCAAGGTCGATCTTTGCGATCCGGTCGAACTCCCAGTTTTGGGCGAGCCCGCGGATATGGCCGTCGATCTCGGCCGCATGTTCGATCGTGCCATGGATCAGCTCTTCGCCGAAGGCATAGTAGGCCCGCGGCTGCTCCTGGTCCGTGAAGAACACGCGCAGGTCGTGCTCGAGGCTCGAAGGGGGGTTTATGCTCCACGCGTAGAGATATTGGACCGCGGCCACGCGGCCGTCCCGGCGCTGCGCGAATTGGGCCCGGCTCATTTGGAAAGCGTCCTTCGGAGCGCGGCCATCGCCAGGGCCGCCCGGGCAAACTCCGCGCCCCGGTCGATCTTGCCCAGGCACCTTTGGGCCGCCTGGGCCTCGTTCTCGGCCACGACGACCCCGTTGATGACCGGCCTGCGGGTGTCCAGTGCCACCCGCTGCAGGGCGTGGGTCACCGCCTCCGCGATCAGCTCGTAGTGGATCGTGTCGCCGCGGATGATGACCCCAAGCGCCATCAGGACGTCCGGACGGCGCCTCTCCGCGAGGAGCTGGATCGCCGCCGGAAGCTCGTTCGATCCGGGCACGCGGACGACAGTCAGGCTCCTTTCCCTGACGCCCATCCTCCGCAGAACGTCCACCGCCTGGCCCAGCAGCGCCCCCACGAACCGCTCGTTGTACCGCGCCGCGGCGATGCCGACCTTGAACGGGGCGCCGGATATCGGGGCGGACTTCGGAGCGGAAAGGCTCATGGCTTCGTGGGAGGTGACAATCTCGACTGCGGAGTGTTCTAGTGCATCGAGCCTGGCCGATTCCGCAACCAGAAACACTTTTCCGGCGGCATCGGCGCCGCCGGGCCCGCATGGAGCTTGCGCTGCGCCGCCGATCATTGCTTGTGTCTCGTGCCCCCATGAAATCGTGCCGTTATGTCTCTGCCGGAGCCGCCGGTCTCGCCCTGGCGATCCTCTCCGCCGCCCTCTCCGCCGGCGGACAGGAGATTTCAGCCGCCAGGATCTTCCCGAATCTGGCCGGCAATATCGAGCGGCCGCTCCGCTATCGGCCCGACGGATCGGACTTCGTCATCGAAAACGGCGCGGAGTTTTTCAACCGCTCGCTCTATGGCGGCGACACCGCCTTCCGCGTCGACGGCGGGGACAGGCCGGAGTTCGTCCTCTACCTGCCCGGCCGGGGCGGAAATCTCCGGCTCGCATTTCGCTCGCCCGCCGGGGCCAAATGGCTCCATCAGGCCGGCCGGATCGTCACCCGTTATCGTCCCGGCGAATTGCTCTACGAGGTGCGCGACCCCCTGCTCGGGGGCAACGGCGTCCTGATTGTCGAGGCTTTGGCCTACGACCAGACGGAGGGGCTGGTCGTGCGCACGACCGCGCAAGGCGTCGTTCCCGGACTCGAGCTTGCCTGGGTGTACGGCGGCATAAACGGCCAGCGCGGGTCCCGCGACGGAGACATCGGAACCGAACGCGTGCCGATCAGCCAGTACTTCCAGCTTCAGCCCGAATTCTGCCGCGGCAACCAATTCGAGGTTGGAGCGGGTGGCTTCACTCTGAAGGCGAAAGCGGCCACGATCGCCGGCCTCGCGCCCGCGGGCGCCCGCCTGGCGGTCGGCGACGCCCGGCTTTGGAACGATCTCCCCGCCCTGCTGGCCGGTGCAGCCAAGCAGGCGCCCGAGCTTCCGGTGATCGTCGCCCTGGCCCCCCTCACGGCGTCCAGGCCGCTCTTGTTTTCGCTCCAGCGCCTGGCAGTCAATGCCGCCTCCGCCCCGGATCTCAACACATACAGGGAGGTCAGCTCGGAGCGCGGGGCCGCGACCGGCAAGCCGGCGACACTCACGCTCCCTCCCGCGTATGCCGCCGCCGACCTGCCGCGTCATTTCGCGGAGACGGAGGCTCATTTCGCCGCCTTGCGGACCCGGGTCGCCGTCGACACGCCCGACCCCTTTCTCAATGCGGCGGTCGGCGCCCTGAACGTCGCAGCCGACGCCCTGTGGGACGAGCCCCAGCAGGCCATCATGCACGGCGCGATAGCCTGGCGCACGAAGCTCCTCGGCTGGCGCGGGCCCTACGTCCTGGATGAACTCGGCTGGCACGACCGGGCGCTGGCCAATGCGACCTATTGGGCCGGGCGCCAGAA
>JBEKAO010000040.1:0-30860 GCA_050015855.1 Opitutaceae bacterium
TCGGTGTTGGGGGCGTTTTCCGGAATGAGTTCGATCGATTGGCGGTCGTTGATCTTGATAAGCGCGGCGCGCAGGCTCCCGTCGGGCCGCGAAAGCGTGTACGACTCGTCAAAGCCCAGGAAGTCGTGATAAAACTTCCGCGACGCATCGATGTTGTGCACATAGAGCGCCACCTGGGCGACGGCGAGGATGCGCGGCCGGGCGGCGGCGACGCTGTCCTGGGCCCGGACCGGGGCCAGACCGGCGGCAAAGGCAAGTCCCGCGGCGAAAAAAGACCGGTTGGTCGCAAACATTGGGATTTTGGGGAAATCGGGCGGACGGCAGATTGACGGTCCGAACGGGGTGTTCGTTGCGTCTGGCAGGGGGTCCGGCAATTCAACGCGTCAGTGTACCCCATGTCCATCCAATCGGCCAGACCGGCTTGAATTCACCGTCATGATCGCCGACCGTGCAATCCCCATGCGCTTTCACCCCCTGCCTTGACCTGCGCCGGAACAAAGGGGGGCCGAAAAACCGGATATGAATCGGACGAAATACCGCTGGCTGATCATCGGCGTGGCCTTGCTGATCTCCGTCGTCAACTATGTGGACCGCTCGGCAATTGCATTTGCGATGCCCATCCTGAGCGGGCTGTTCCACCTAGACAGTTCGCGAATCGGCCTGACGCTGGGGGCATTCAACATCGGCTACGCGGTCATGGTGTTTGTCGGCGGATTGATGGTCGACCGGTGGGGAGCACGGTGGATTTGGTTCTATACCGCCCTTGTGTGGTCGATCAGCATCTTTGCGACCGCGTTTGCGGGTGGGTTCGCGACCCTGTTCGCCCTGAGGCTGCTCCTGGGCCTTTCCGAAGGGCCGAATTTTCCGGCATTGAGCCGCGTTGTGGCCGATTGGCTGCCGACCAGGGAACGGGCCGTGGCCTTGTCAAACACCCTGGTCGCGGTCCCGATCGGGCTGATGGTGGGCGGCCCTCTCGTCGCATGGCTGGCCATCCATGCCGGCTGGCGGGGGGCGTTCATGATTCTCGGGGGGATAGGCGTGATTTGGGCTCCGATCTGGCTTTTCCTGTTCCGCGATTTCCCGGAGCACTCCGCATTCGTCAATGACGCGGAGCTGGCCCACATCCGGGAAGCGGATGTGGCCTCCCGCAATCTGCCCATGGGGGAACTGCGCCGCAAACATCACACCGTCACCGCGGGGGCCTGGAGATTCATGCTCACCAATCCGACCCTGCTGTCCAACGACTGGGCATTCTTCGTCTTTGGCTACAATCTGTTTTTCTTCATGGGCTGGCTGCCCACCTATCTGGCGAGGACCTATGGCCTGGATATCGGGCAGGTCGGAATGTCCTCCATCCCGCCCTGGGCTCTGGGGGCCGTCCTGCTCTATGCGGTCGGCTACCTGTCCGATCGCGTTCTTCGGGCAACCGGCAGCCTGAGGCTCGCCCGGTCGTATCCCATTTGGATCTCCCAGCTCCTGAGCGGGCTGTGCGTCATTCCGCTGCTCGGCGCGCATTCCGTCCGGTTCGCCCTCGTCGGCATTTCCATGTCCGTGGGATTCAACCTGTCGGCCAACTCCGTCTTCTACGCAATCAACGTCGATTTGATCCGGGAAAAATCGGGGACCGCGCTTGGAATCATGGATGTTTGCTTTGCGGTGGCCGGCCTGGTGGCTTCGACCATCACCGGCTGGACGGTCCAGGCGACCGGATCGTTTGCAAGCGCGTTCCTTCTTGTTATCGGATTGAACCTCACATCGGTGATCGGAGTCCTGGTGTTTCATCGTCCCGATGATGAAAGGAATCATGTTTTCAATCGCGCCCGATGAAATCTCGGCCCACCCCGGTCAATGAAATCCATATTACACAAATGAAAACACCCCTCGCTTCCCGCCGTGCATTCAGCCCCGGAATCGCGGCCCTCCTCTGCCTTTTTGGCGCGGCGTTCGCGCCTGCCCTGTTTGCAGACCCGCTCAACTGCGACCTGTCAGGCTTCGCAGCCGCTCCGGGGCTGAGCGCGAGCGTCGCCGGGGATGTGCTCACGATCACGTGGACCGGGGCGGCGAACAGCGAATTGCGGGCGAGCTACGCGATCGACCGCGGCCAGCCGGTCGTCCGGGAGCTGGCGGTGCGCGCAAAGCGCGGGCAACTGTTCTTTTCGAAGGGCGGATGGTCCGTGCTCGGCCGGGACCTGACGCCGGAGTTCACGGTCCAGACGGGCCATCGGCGGATCGATTACGCGGGGCTCGCCCCGCTCCGCCTCCTCGGAGTCGACATCACGTCGAAGGCGGTGATCGAACGGGAAGCCTGGGTGTCGTTCTGGGATGCGCCGTTCGTCATCCCGGGCGATCCAAAGCGAAACCCCGGATTGCCGCGCCTGCCGAGCGAGGTCCAGCGTGCCGCGGGGACGTTCACCACGACGTCCTGCGACGTGAAGACCGACGGGGCGCGAATCGAGGTCGATTTTCCCGGGCTGTCGATGGGCATATTTTCCGGCGGCATCCGCTTTACCCACTATCGGGGCACCAATCTGCTTCGGGTGGAGGCGATCGCCAAGACGGACAAGAATCTCGTGGCCTACAAATACGCGGTCGACTTCAAGGGATTGTCCACTGCCGTCCTGCCGCGCGTGCGTTGGATCGACACTGGTGGCAACCAGCAGGAATACCAGTTCGGTGGCGCCCGCCACGACGGGCCCGTGACGGTGAGGGCCAAGAACCGCGTGATGGTGGCCGAGGGCCCGTCCGGCTCGATCGCCGTGTTTCCTCCCCCGACGGTCTTCTTTCCCGCGCGCGAAGTGGACACGAACCTGGGCTATGTCTGGTATCGCAAGGATTCCGACACGCAGTACGCGATGGGGGTCAAGCAGGCGGACCACGAGGATGACCCGCGGTTTCTGCAGAATTTCGCCGTCTACAATGCGCCCCCCGGCACGATGCAGCGCATGGCCACGTACTTTTACCTGAGTCCCGGCGACGGGGAGGCGGCGCGCGCGGCCGTGATGGCGTTCACGAACAACGACACGTTCAAGGCCATCCCCGGCTACAAGATCTTTGTGAATCACTTTCACCTCCAGTTCACCGACCGCCTGCGTGACACGGGCTCCCTGGACACGCAGCTGCCCGATCTGGCCGCCATGAAGGCGCTCGGGTTGAACATCATAGGACTCAGTGATTTTCACGCCGATCAGTTGCGGCAGGGCGATCCGGGCCCGTTGCGGTTTGCGGACCAGCACGATTATTTCGAGGGGGCGCGCCGGGCCTCGGACAAGGACTTTCTTGTCCTCCCGTGGGAGGAGCCCAGCACCTATTTCGGCGGGCACACCAATCTCATAAACCCGCGGCCGCTCTATTATTCAAAAGTCCGGCGGCCGGGGCAGCCGTTCACTGAGCAGGATCCGAAATACGGCACGGTCTATCACGTGGGCAACGCGGAGGACGTGGTCAGGATGATGGACGCGGCGGATGCGTACTGGTACACGGCGCATCCCAGGACGAAGAGCTCGGCGGGCTACCCGGACGCGTATTGGGACAAGTTTTTCGCGAAGAGCGACCGTTACCTCGGAGTCGCGTTCAAGGCGGGCATGGGGATGGATCTCTCGGACAAGCAGCTGGCCGACTGGCGGGTGTTCGGAGCCCTCGACCAGATGAACAACATGTATGCCGACACAAATCTGCTCCCGAAGGTCGTGATCGCCGACGTCGATACCTACCAGAAATGGCCGCACGACGACCTGTTTCCCGGATTTTCCGTCAATTACCTGAAGCTGGACCAGGTGCCGGGTCCGGACGAGGACTGGAGCCCCATCCTCAAGGTGCTGCGCAAGGGCGATTTCTTCGTGACGACGGGGGAGGTCTTCATCCGCAACTACTCCGTCCAGGGCACGGGCAGCCAGCGGACGATTGTCGCGGACGTGGACTGGACCTTTCCGCTCGAGTTTGTCGAGGTGGCGTGGGGCGACGGGAAGACGACGGGCCGCCAGGTCATCCGCGCCACCGATACGGACGCGATGGGCACGAGGCACTTTGAGATCCCGTTTGACGCAACCGGAAAAAAGTGGGTGCGCTTCGCGGTTTGGGATTCGGCCGTCAACGGCGCCTTCGTCCAGCCGGTCTGGATCCAGCGCTGACGCTGGAGCGCAGTCCCGGAAGGCTGCAGGTCGGGCAATCTGACCTGCTATCTCATTCCGGCGCGTGCTCGCCGTAATTGCGTGCGATCCAGCTTTTCGGCAGGGGCACGACGACAATGTTCAGCGAATGGCCGTTGGGCGATATCATCGCCGATTGGATCTCGATCCTGGTTCCGTCCGCGCTGAAGGTTGGATGGATATGGTCGGCGGGCATTCCCGTCTGCACAACCCGCTTCATGCTCGCCAACAGGAGCATTTCGCCGTTGTGGCGGTCGTAGACCCAGAGGCGGTATTGAAAATCGTCGGCAGCCGCCCAGCGGCCGTCGGCCGAGCCGTTCACGTGCCAGATCGAGTGGCCGGGGTCGCCGACCGGCACCTGGCCGACGATGCGAATCTCATGCGTGCGCAGATTCACGATCCCGACGCCGCTCGGGTGCACGCCGGTGCTCGATTCGTTGCCCCAGGGGGTGTCCGCCGGCATTCCCGGATGGCGGTGGGCAAGGATTGCGATCGCGACCTCATCCTTGGTGATGGCGGCTTCGTGCGTGACCCAGTCGAATGGCGCCTCGGGGAAGAGCGGGCGCAGGTTCGTGCCGTCGGAATTGACGACCCACGTGCGCTGGGGAGCCTTGCCGCCGGTCTCCCAGCAGAAGATGATCTCGCCGTGCACCCAGGGATTGGTCTGGACATGGCCGATCTGGAACGGAACCGCGGTGACCAGTTTGACTTCGCCAGTTTTCAAATTCATCGAAGCCAGGCCGGACGGGCCGGCGCCCATTCCTCTCGGGCCGAAAACCTTGGCGGATTTGGTGCCGGGTTCGATGTACTGGCTGTAGACCGGATTGTTCACGTCCACGCCATCGCTCGCAGGCCCGCCGTTGTACGAAAAATAAACATAGTCCTCATCGGCATCGAGGCCCATGTTGCCGCCGGCGCCGATCTCCTTTGGAATGGTGCCGCAGACCCGCTCGTAGGAATCGGCCGGCCCCATCGCGCCCTTGGCACTGTCGGCAAAGATCTTGTCCAGGTGGATCTCGACAATCGCAAGCGGGCCGCGGGGGCGCATGAACCCTCCTTTTTTCTTGGCCGCATCCTTCGGGCCTCCCGGCCCACCGGGACCCATGCCCTCGCCGCGGGCCGGCGGAGTCGTGGCCAGAGAGGGATCCTGATAGGCCGGCGGGCCGCCCGCCATCCCGCGCGCGGGGGCGCCCAGATCGCGCATGACATAGAGGTTCATCGCCTTGCGGGCGACGCAAAGCATGCCCATGTAGCCCTTCTCGGTCACCTGGACGATGTCACCGGTCGCCTCGTTTACGGCCATCGCCTGGCCGGGCACCCGATTGGAACGGAAGATCACCCATTGGCCATCGGAGGTCCAATCCGGGTGCGTCTGATAAATCTTCGAATCCCCGACATCCGAACTGGTGAGAAAGGTCAGGGGCGTTCCGGTCACCGGATCGATGACGAGTTTCTTTTCGGAGGGGAAGCGCCGGCCGACTTGGGCGGAGCTGATTGACACAAAAAGCGCGCACGCGCAGAGGGCCGCGGCCGCCCGGACGAGGGGTAATTTATTCATGATGACTTTTCGGTGAAGGGGACCCGCAGCCAGACGCAGCCTCGCCACCGAAAGGTTCGCGAAATCGACCGGAGCCCGTACCCGGCCAGGTGGCGCCTATCGCGGGCGCGCCGACAGCGCGTCCTCGGCCGCCTGCTGGTAAGCCCTGCGCATGTCGGAATCGTCGGGGGTGGGCCTGAGGTGATCGCGCTGGATCATGAAAACGTAGATCAGGCCGCGGGTCGGATCCGCCCAGCTATCCGTGCCGAACGCCCCTCCGTGGCCAAAACTTCCGGGGGACAGCGTGTTGTTCGCCACCATCTTCGTCGGGTCTGCGACCACGCAGAATCCATACCCCCAGGGCATCCCGGGCCGGGCGGTAAGGTTGCCGATCTGGTTGCGTGTCATTTCAGCCAGGGTCTCGGATTTGATCAGCTGGCGCCCGTTCACCACGCCATGGTTCAGCATCATCTGGTAGATTTTGGTCACGTCCTCGGCCGTCGAGAAGAGCCCCGCGCCGCCCAGCGGGGGCCGGCCACGGTCTGTGATCGCACCGCGGTACATGTAGGAAATGACCGTCTCCTCGAGGTGGTTGGTGGTCGCGTTGACGACGTAGCTCCTGGCTCGGCTCTTGTCCTGCTCCGGCGTGGGCCAAAACGTCGTGTGCGCCATGCCGAGCGGGTCGAAAAGCCGCTCCTGCATGAATTCCGCGAACGGACGGCCGCTGACCGCCTCGACCACCCGGCCCGCCACGTCCAGCCCCGCCGTCGAATACGCCCACCGGCTGCCCGGTTGGAACCGCAGCGGTTCGCGGGCTATGACCTTGCTCATTTCGGCGAGCGTCCAGTGCGGATCGGTGACGACGTATTCCCCCAGGCCGCTCGTGTGGGTGAGCAGGTCCCGGATCTGGATGGGCCGCGCCGCGGGCACGAGGACGCGCCGGTCCGGCGAATTTTCCTGAATCACCCACTGGCGGTGAAATTCGGGCAGATATTTTTCGACCGGGTCGTCAAAGGACAGTTTTCCCTCGTCGACCAGGAGCGCGACCCCGAGGGCCGTGATCGGCTTGCTCATTGAGGCGATCCAGAAGAGGTCGCCGGTCTGCATCGGCCGCCCCGTCGCAATGTCGGACACTCCGACCGCGGACAGATGCAGGATGCGATCTTTCGTCGCGACCAGCATGACGGCTCCCGAGATCTCACCCTTGTCGACAAACGGCTGAACCTTCATCGGGATCTCGGCAAACGGGTCCTGCGCCCGGGAATTCCGGGCAAACAGGAGCAGGGCGGCTGCGGCGACGAGCGTCAGTTTTCTCATGGGGGTCCTTTTTGGAGCGGGGGGCGGTTGAAGGTTGGGCACGGCTAGAAATTGAATTGGTCGATGTTGTCCTTGTTGAAGAGGATCGGCTTCCCGAGGTAGATCTGGCCAGCCTGAATCTGGAATGTTCCGAGGGAACCGGCGGTGAACGTGCTGTCGCCGGGCTTCAAGGTTCCCTTGACCAGTGCGACCGCCGCATGGACGGTCAGGCTTCCCAAATCCTGGGTGGACCAGAGAATGACGTTGTCCGTCACCCCCTCGTGGACGTACTGCTTGTTCTCATTGGGCAATCCCAGGCCGATGACCCTCACCTTGCCGGCTTTGCCCGCCTGCTTGACCGCTTCGGCGGCGCCGGGCACGGCCGGCGAGCAAATGGCCATGATGAGCTTGAGCGCGGGATAGGCGCTTAGGAGCTCGGCCGCCTGGACCCGGGCCCTTTCGATGCTGTCCTGGCACGGGCGGATCGCGACCTGCACCATCCCCGGATAGGCCGACCGGTTGCGCGACTCGATGTATTTTCGCCAGTCGTTCTCGTTGGCCGAGGTCAGATTCGCGGTGATGAGGGCGTACTGGCCTTCATTTCCACAGAGCTGGGCGGCGTCATCCATCAGCGCGACTCCTATGCTCTCAGACGTCGCCTGGTTGACGAAGAATGTGCGGGCGTCGGCCCCGGCATCGGCATCGTACGTGATCACCTTGATTCCCCTGCCCTGCGCCTTGCGCAGAACAGCGGACATTCCCTCCTTGTTGTCGCAGGCGGCGGCAATCGCATCCACGCCCAGGGTGATCCAGCGGTCGACGATCTCAATCTGCCTGGCAGGGTCGGGGTCGGCGGGCCCGTCGTAAATAAAGTCGACGCCCAGCTCCTTCGCCGCTTTCTCCGCGCCGTCCCGGCAGGAGGCGAAGTAGACGTTGCCCGTCGATATGGGCAGGAACGCGATTGTGATCTTCTTTTCGGCACCACTCGCGCTGCCGGCCAGGGCGAGGCAGGCGGCGAGAGCCAGGGGGATGATCTTTTTCATGGGGCTTGGGGCGTGCCTCACCGCCGCGCATCTACTGCGCGGAAGCGGCCTTGGCGACTTCGACTGCAAATGCATACGTGTCGCCAAACATGTCCGAGCGGAAAATGACGTACTTCTTGTCCGGAGTGAAGATCGGGTTCGGCTCGAGCAGGTAGTTGTGCTTCACCATGTGGACCAATTTCTCGGTGTGGAAGACTCCGGGACGCACCAGCGTCTCGCCGGGAGCCGTGACGTAGGGCCAGCGCATGGTCTTCCAAGGCGCACCGTTGATCACGGTGTCCGGGACAAAAAGGTAGATCCAGCGGTTTGACGCGTCGGCCCAGGGCGCCGGCGGATTATCGGAGCCGTCTCCGCAGAAAAGCGTCTCGTCGCTCGTTGCGTTGAAATGGATCGACCATTCGCTGCGCTCGATATGGTACCAGGTCCGCTCCTTTGTCTCGATGTTGTAGCCGGCCACCCAGAAAACGACGCCCCAGGGAGTCTGCAGGTCGTAGTAGATCTTCCTTCCATCGGCGCTCCAGAATTCGTGGCCGCTCGCCTCCATTTCCATTGTCCGCGGCTGGACCAGGGTGTTCTGGGTGCCGTCGGTGCGGATGGTCCAGATCCGATCCACCTTCCACCAGGGGCCTTCGTGGCAGTACAGGAGGAGCCCCGGATCCGTCGGCGAGAACTGAAGGTGGTTCAGCCAGTCGGTGTTTTCGATTAGCGTGGTCCGCTTTCCCGTCCCCAGGTCGATCAGGAAGATTTCGTTCGGCAGGTGCTCGGCCAGGCGCCGCTCCATCATCTCCATCTTGTCATCCGCCTGGTAACTCCCGCTTTTGCCAGCCCCGGACCGGCCGTTGCCTCTTCCGGCCCCGCCCCTGCGCTCGGGGTTTTCGCCCAGAACGCGGGTCCCCGCGACAATGGTTTCATCCGCGTTGATCGCGGACACGCTTCCGCCCGGCGGCATGTCGGCCAATTTCTGCGTCTCGCCCGTGTCGAGGTTGGTCGCGTAAAGGGCGTTCTCCTGCGACTTGATGTAGAAAACCCGCGGCGTCTTGTGCCCGACCATGATCACGCGGGCCCCCGCCTTCACCACCGGGCGATTCTTCCAAGTCGCAAGGTCGAGCACCGAAATGCCCCCTCCCCTCGTCGTGAAGATCATCTCCTTTCCGTCGGGCGTGATGCTGTTGTAGTTGAAATACAGGCTCTCCGTGCCCGGGTCGTCCGTGATGCGAATCACCCGGTGTCCCGTGTCCGGATCGATCCAGGTCCTGGGAGGATCCTTTACCACGGGCGGGGTTTCCGGCGCCGAAAAGCCGGGGATGGGAAATGCCGCGGCGGCCAGGGCGAAGGCGAGGCGGATGCCTGTTGTGTTCATAGGGGTTGGAAAACGATCAACAATCGGTCATATCTGACGCACCGCCGGATGAAGGGGTTGCGTGGTAATCGCATTCTCGGCGTTCTTTTCCAACTAACCCAGGAATTCAGAAGATGAAATTCAATTCTGCCTTGGTCGCCGCGCTTGCGGCCGCGTTCTTCGCCGCGAGTCTCCACGCCCAGGCCGCGGAGCGCCCGCTGCCCCGCTTGGTCAAGGATCATGGGCGCTTCGCCCTGCTCGTGGACGATGCTCCGTTTCTGGTGCTGGCCGCTCAAGTGAGGAACTCCAGCGCCTGGCCGTCCGTTTTTCCAAGGCTATGGCCGACCCTGGGATACATGAATGTCAATACGGTCGAGACACCGGTCTATTGGAACCAGTTCGAGCCGCAGCCAGGACGGTACGATTATACATTGATCGACATGCTCCTGTCCGAGGCCCGCCGGCATAATGTTCATTTGGTGCCGCTCTGGTTTGCGACATGGAAAAACGGCAGCCAGCACTACATGCCCGACTGGATGAAGCTGGCCCCGGACCTCTATTCGCATGCGATCGACAGCGCCGGACAGGCCGTGGACTCTCCATCGCCGTTCGCAACGGCCTCCCTCGAGGCGGACAAGGGCGCGTTTGCCGCCCTCATGCGACACCTCAAGGAGGCCGACCCGCAGCGTACCGTAATCATGGTTCAGGTGGAGAATGAACCCGGCAACTGGAACAGCGTCCGCGATTTTTCTCCGGCCGCGCAAAAGTCCTTCGAGGCGCCCGTGCCGCCGGAGGTCCTCGCCGCCATGCGAGTCAAGGCCGCCCCCCAATCCCCGAACTGGCAGGAAGCCTTCGGCCCCGATGCGGACGAGTACTTCAACGCCTGGTCGGTGGCAAAGTACGTGGGGCAGGTCGCGGCCGCGGGAAAGGCCGAGTACCCGATCCCGATGTACGCCAATGCGGCATTGCGCGACCCGATCAATCCGGGCGCTCCCGGCCAGCCGGGTGCCGCCGGCAACTACGAAAGCGGCGGTCCCACCGACAATGTGCTCGACATCTGGAAGGCCGCCGCGCCCGCGCTGGATTTTCTGGCGCCCGACAATTACCAGACGGACCCGGCCGCATACCTGAGGATCCTGGAACTCTATCACCGCGCTGACAACCCGCTCTATTTGCCCGAGACCGGCCGTCCTTTCAACGCCCGTTTCTTTTTCTCGGTCCTCGGCCACCAGGCGATCGGTTTTTCGCCTTCGGGAGGCAACACCGAGGGCGAGTTCAAGCCGACCGAGGTCTCCAAGGCGCGGGAGGATTTCCTCAACCCGTGGGCGATGAATTACCGGCTGATCGGCCCGATGCAGCGGGAGATCGCCCGATTGAATTTCGAGGGAAAGCTCCAGGCGGTGGCCGAAGAGCAGGGCAAGGTCACGCAGACCCTTCCATTTGGGTCCTGGAACGCCGTGGTGTCCTACGGGACGACCGGCCGGGCGCCCGCCGTCGGGAATCCGACCCCGATGGGCCGCGCCTTGGTCGCCCAATTGAACGACAACCAGTTCCTGGTGACAGGATACTATTGCCGCGTCGACTTCCGGCCCGCCGGCACCGAGCAGCAAAGGAAAACCCAGCATATCGTGGAGGGAACCGGCCAAACTCCATCAGCCCTGATCGGCGGCAGGTGGCAGCACCGGCAGTTCCTGCGCGTGGAGGAAGGGGCCTATGAGAGCGGCGAATTCAAGTTCCTTCGCATCTGGAATGGGGACGAGACTGACTGGGGCCTCCGGTTCGGCGAGGACCCCGTGGTGCTGCGCGTCTCGCTTGCCACCTATTAGCGGCCGCTCCGCCTTCGGTCACCAGGAGAATTTCAAGTTGAGCAACTGACCGTCGCCGCAAGGGCCGAAGTAAAGGTCCTTTGTGATCGTCCTTCCGTGCGAATAATAGATCGCTCCGGTCCTGATGAAATAGGCCGACGGTGTCTCGGGCGGCGGGAGAACGACGCTCGGAAGCTTTGGATCCCGCACGACAAAGGGATCCATTGCGATGACTCCGGTGCCCGCCGGAGCGGCCGCCGTCGCGGGAGCCCGGGCCTGATCCCCCGCCTTTTGGGCGTCGAAGATCAGCAGCTGCACCAATTCTTTCCGGACGTCCGCGGGTGACGCAGCGCCGGCTGGCTCCGCAGGGCTTCCGGCCGACTGCGCCCGCAAGCCTTCATGGGCCGCCAGCCAGCCCGCGGTGAGAAGCAATATGCGCCAAAAGGCCTTCATTGGGCGGGGGTGGCTCTTCGTTCCATCAACGGCTCCGATCGATCGGGAAAGCTGGTCTTGTATTCATGTTAGCAAGACCGGTCGAATTGGCAACGTCGGCGGTCATATTTCAATATTGCGGCGCCCGGGCCGCCGCGACAAAAAGGCCGCATGCCCCTTTTCGATGCGACGGCACCGGACGAGCGAACATGACCCCGGATCGATACGAGGTTTCAACCTCAGGCCGCCAGCGACTGAAGGGGGCGATGCAAAAGCGGGGCACGCGGATGGGATATCCCACCTGGGTTGGGTTCGCGATGGGCTTCGTCTTCATCGCCGTGGGCGCCGCAATCATGCTGTTCATCGCGCGCAAAGGCGCCCTTCCAGGGGGACATCGCGGCCGCGGGCCCGCTCCCCAGTGGATTCCGATGGTCTTCGGAGCGATATTTGCGATGGCCGGATTCCTGCCGCTCGGAATGAGTTGGAGGCAATCCGCGGCCCAACGCCGGCGCAGGGAGGCTGCGCTGCGGTACCCGGACGAACCGGCGCTGGCCGACTACGAATGGCATCCGGATGGATTCGAGGTGTCGGATTGGCCGGCAGTGGCGAAGGCGGTCGCTTTCGCATTGGTTTGGACGGCATTCCTGTCGATTTTCAATTGGGGGGCGTTCCGGCCGAATTCACCGTTGGTGCTCCGGGTCATCACCTCGGTGTTCGACGCCGTCGGGCTCCTCATCTGGATTGGAGCCGGAAGGCAGTTCCTGCGCGCCCTTAAGTTCGGGCATTCGCGGATTGATTTTGCCGTTTTCCCCTACCACCCGCCAAAGCCCGTCGAAATCCGCTGGCGGCCCCATAAGGGAATCGCCCTTGTTAACAAGGGGACGTTCACGCTCCGCTGCGTGGAGGAATGGACGGAAACCCAAGGAGTCGGAAAAAACCGGACCGTTGTCGTGATCCACGAGGAGATCTGGAGCGCCAGATGGGTTTTGGAGCAGCCGCGGGAATTTCACCCCCAGGAGGAGATTGATCTCAAATTCAACCTCCCTCCGGACGCCCGCTCGACGCAGCTCGGGGCCGACAAGCCGGTGTTCTGGGAATTGGAGGTCAAGCTCGACGTTCCCCTTCTCGGCTTCAACGAGACCTATCTCGTGCCGGTTTACGGCCGCGCTTGACAGCTGCGCCGTTCCCGCGCCGCAGCCGGAGTCATGAGACCAAGTCCGGGGCGGCCTGAAGAAGTGCGCCAAGGTCGAGCGGCTCCGTGACCATGGCGAGTTCGCCGCCCTTTCCGCGCGGCCATAGGTCCGCCGGCCTGTCCCAATAGAGCTCCACCCCGTTGCCGTCCGGATCGCGCAGGTAGACGGCCTCGCTGACCCCGTGATCCGCCGCGCCTTCGATCGCCAGTCCCGCCCTCAGGACGCGGCCAACCGCGTCGGCCAGCTCGGCCCGGGTCGGATACAGGATCGCGACGTGGTACAGGCCGGTCGCGCCATGCGGCGGCGGCCGCCCGCCGGCGCTCTCCCAGGTGTTTAGGCCGATGTGGTGATGATAGCCGCCGGCGGATAGAAACGCCGCCTGCGAGCCGTAGCGCTGCGTGACGGAAAGGCCGAGCACGTCGCGATAGTAGGCGAGCGAGCGCTCCAGGTCGGCGACCTTCAGGTGAACGTGGCCGATCCGTACCTTCGAATCCGGCGGCAGCGGACCGGAGGCAGGTGGAGAGGGTGCGCCGGGTCGGAGATCTTTTGGGCTCACGGCCATGGATCGCTCAGTTGAGATCGAACAGGAGGATCTGCGCCGGCTTCGCGGCGGTGATCTCCAGAGCGGCGCCCGCGCCCAGCGCGGCGGCGTCCCCTCCGCTCAACGCGCTTCCATTCAGCGTCACCTCGCCCTCGGCGACGTGGACCCACGCCTGCCGGCCCGCGGCGAGGCGGTGCGCGACCTTTTGGCCCGGATCGAGCCTGGCCAGCCAAAGGTCTGCGTCCTGGTGGATCGCGATGGAGCCGTCGCGCCCGGTCTTGCTCGTGACCAGATGAAACGAGCCCGCGGGCGACCGGGCGAAGGATCTTTCCGCGTATCGCGGCGCCACACCAAGGCGGTCGGGCTGAATCCAGATTTGAAGCAGATGCACGGCTTCCTCCTTGGAGGGATTGAACTCGCTGTGGAGTATGCCGGTGCCGGCGGCCATGTACTGCACTTCGCCGGGGCGGATGACTCGGCCGTTGCCCATCGAGTCCTTGTGCTCCAGTGCGCCGCTCAGGATATAGGTGATGATCTCCATGTCGCGGTGCGGGTGCGTGCCGAAACCCTGGCCGGGCATGACGAGGTCGTCGTTGATCACGCGCAGGCTGCGGAAGCCCATCCAACGCGGGTCCCGGTAATCGGCAAAGCTGAATGTGTGATAGGTGTCCAGCCACCCGTGGTTGGCGTGCCCCCGTTCGCTCGCTTTTCGGATTTTTATCATTCCCCCAATCTGCCACACGAAACGCCATTTGCAAAAGCCCATGGCTCTTGCCCCGGCATGGCCAAAAGGCATGCCCACGCCTTGGAAGCGGACAATGTCACCCGCCTTGCGCTGAGGCGCTTCACAGGCGAGGCCGCCCACCCTGAGCGCGACGAGGCCATCGTGATTCAGGGCACTCTTTGAATCGCAGCCCCTTCGGTACTCAACCTGTCTTTTCTAGATATAAATATTTTATAAACAAACAGCCCATTGGCATAAAAAATGCGTAAATATTCCGCTGTTCATGAGGGACAGCCTCCTATCTTCACCAGGCTCACTGGCGGTTGCCGCGACACCCGCATTCGCGTTTTCCGGGTTGTTTTTCAGGCGCCTTCCTGCATGGGGAGAAGCCGATGATGGCCAACGGGATGGCGATCGGAGATCCGGGCGGATTTGCGCCCCGGATGGTGCAAATCCGTGGCAGGAATACTGGGGCGAATCGTACGGCCTTGAACTGAAACAATGGATGCTGACCCCTGTTTTCGGCATGCTCGAGGCCGAGGGCAAAATCGGAGACCTGGTCATCGACGTGGGCTGCGGGGCCGTGCCGGTGACGGGACTTCTAAAGGCAACGACGGCAAGAAAGCGCATCCTTGTCGACATCGCCTCCGACAACGCTGAATCCGCGGAAGCCATTGGAATCCGCCTTGACGCGGAGGAGGCGGGGCGGCGCGAAGGCCTGGCTTGCAGAAAGGCTTTGCTTAGGGCCTGCGCATTCCTCGCGATAAGTCCAAGGACCGAGCCTCGGACTGAACTCGCGGACACAATCGTGTTTTCCGAGGTGCTGAACTATGTCGATTTCCGGAAGGTCATCCAGGGGTTCTCCGTTTTTCTAAAGCCGGGCGGAAGGATCATTGTCATCAACCTTCCGTTCAGGGGGAACGCTTCGTTGTTCTCCGAAAAGGGGCTCAAGGAAAATCGCCAGCTCTACGAATTCCTGGATGAGCACGATTTCGAAATCGAATTCAAGGCGTTTCCAAAACGGCCCGCAAGGGAAACGGACGAGTCGCAGGAATTCCTCCTATTGGTCGCCCAAAAGCCATTTCGATCCAATCGAATTGGCGCGCGTTCCTGTTGAAAGATGGAGTGTTCTCGCAGGACTTTCCTGAGAACTGCATCGAGATGGGGGTCGCCGGGTACGACGCGGTGCGCCTCCGCCCCCATCCGTACGAGTTCCATCTCTACGACGACGTCTGAGCCGGATCCGCACCGGATCGGTCAGACGCCCGGGGCCGCCGCCGGCGGGGCGCCTTCGTCAAGCTCGAGCCGGAGGTAATCGTAGATGACGCCGCTGTTCACCGGACCGGCCGGAACGGTGAGCGTCAGGACATTCGTGCCGGCCTTCAGCATCGAGGCGTCGAACGGGAACTCGCGCTCATACCAGATGCCCTGGATGCCGTTGCCCATGCCGAAAGTGGAGTCCGGCGTTGAGAGGCCGATCGTTCCGGCAGGCTGGCCGTTGACGGTGACGGCGAGCGACCGGGCGCCCGTGCCGCAAACGGCCAGGCGCAGGGTCGCCTTGCCCTTCGGGCTCGCGGCCATGTTGAAAGTGATCGACCGCGGCGCCGCGAATCCTGTGATCGGCGGCGGACCGAACCCTCGGCGCCCGCGGGCTCCAGGAGCAGCGGAAGCCGCGACCGACGCCGGATCGGCGTGCGGCACGTGCAGGTAATACCAGTCCTTCCGATAGTCGCTTTGCCCGACCACAAAGTTTATGTCGTTCGGAAAGAGCTGGGCGTAGAGCGCCGGCATTCCGTCGTGGAAGTAGTCGTCACCCCTGAAAAACTCCGTGGCCGTGCGATTGGGAATGCCGACCTCCCAAACCTGGCGGCCGCGCCGCACGGGCGTCCAGGCAAGGTCGCTCAGGTCGACGCCCTGCCCCGCCGCAACCGTGACGCCGGCCTTGGCGAACTCCCCGAGCACCCCGTCCGCGATGGCGTGCAGTGTGTACGTCCCGGGCCGCACCGAAGGAATCTCAAATCGCCCGTCGGCGCCGCCCCGCACCCAAAACTCATAATTCTTGGCATCGGTCTGCCAGTCCACCATCCGCGGCCCGCCCGGGCCCCCGGCGGAGGGAGCCATGTACGCCGGATGGGTGAGGCCCACGAGGATGTGCGACATCTTCGCGCCGGGCATGAGCGGATCGCTCAGCACGAGCCGGCCGTAAACCGCGCCCCGCCCGTCGCGATGGGGATAATCGACGCCGTTCACCCAATCGTAGGGCCATTTCCGGCTCTCGCGATCGGCCTGCGCGAGGGCGTCGTGCCAAAGGGTCTGCGGATCGCCTCCGGAATTCACATAGAGAAAGAACGGGCCTATCACCTTGTTCCATTGCTCGCCCGCAGCGAAGCTGAGGGACGAGCCGCCGTAGTGGCTGCTACGCCAGTAGTTCAGGACGCAGGGCGCGGCGACCTGGTTTGTGTCGCGATGGCAGAGAAACTCGATCTTCGTCGGGCCGCCGCTCATGTACTCCATCGACGGGTTGACGATGAAGCAGCCGGTCCGGGCCGTCGTGCTTGCCCATCCGAAGGCGCGGTGATCGAACTGATCGGTCGTGTAGTCGTATTTGTCCTCCCTCAGCGTCTTCGGGTAGAGCTTGTTGCGATGGGGATTCTCGTCGACCAGCATCCAGTCGAACGTGTCGTTCAGCTTCATGCAGAAGCGGGCCTCGGTGCTCGCCGTTTCCGGATACTCGGGTCGGTGCTCCCAGATCGAATACGTGTAAACGCCGGAGTCGCCGCGGCCCATGGCATAGCGAATCTCGATGTCGACGACGACATTGCCCTGCGCGTTCGAGCCGGGCCCCGTCCCCATCTTCCGGCCGTTGGAAATCCCCTTGATCGAGACCTCGCCGCGCCCGCCTCCGTTGGCCGAGGGGTCGATCGTGATGCTGGCCACGGCGGGCAGCGTGCCGCGCGGCCCCATGGCGTCATGCGACCAAAATCCATACTGATGATCGGTAAATGGGCCGAAGCCGCGCCCATTCTGGCCGGGCGGATCGGCCTTGATGTCCGGAAGGCCGTCGGGGCCCAGGATCGTGGCCAGCATCTCCGCACCCTTGTATCTCAGCGAAACCAAGTCGCCGGAACTCTTGTCCACGCGCGCCGAAACGACGCCATTGTCGAGTGTATAGGCGGTTTGATCCTCCCGGATTGTGACGCCGCCGGCCGTCGGTTGAGCATAGGAATGGCTGTCGCCCAGGCCGAATCCAACCACAGCCAGGGCGCCCAGGATAATGCAAGTTTTCATCGCGATTCCAATTGGGGGTTCACTCACGCGCCGACTTCGGCGCCAATAGGGTTGTCTCATCGGGTCCCAGCGGCAAGTCGACTGATCTGAAAACATCCGGTGGACTTCAGCGTCCGGGCGGCTTTGGCATCGGACTCTGGATGAGCCGCACGAAAAGCCGTTCCACCCGTGGAATGTCGACCGCCCGGACGACGGTCACCTCGGGCTCGCCCAATCCCGGGCCGCCGCCCGGGGGCCAGCTGAGGGTTGCGCCATAGGTCGGCCCGTGGTCGATGACGACATCCATGGCCAGGCGGTCGGTGTGACGGATCAAGGTCGGATCCAGCCAGGTTTCCGCCGTCGTCTCATCCCACATCGGGTATCCGACCTGGCCGGAGCGCGCGAGGTAACGGGCGGCAGGCGAGCCGCCCGAGGCCGCCTCGCGGATCAGGACCGGGGTCATCTTGGTGCCGACGGTCGCATCGGTCGGCACAACCGTGATCTTGCGCCAGGGAGCGTGCAGCGTGATGCGGGCGGCCTCCGGATCCCACCAATCGTTGAACTCGACCCGGGGGTTGTGGATGAATTGTGTCGAGAATTCATCGGCCTTGTAGGAGTCGGGGTTGAATGAACCGGCCATAATCCACAGTTCCCTCGCGTTGGCGGCGAAACGTTCGTCGATCTTGGCCGCCAGGGCGAGATTTGTGAACGGCCCCATTCCGACAATCGATATCTGGCCTGGAAACTCCCGGACCTTCCGCACGAGGAACTCCGCCGCCGCCTCCGGCACGGGCTGGGTGGTCGGGTTGCCCTCCTTCAGGGGCGGCACGACGTCGGCCGGATGGTAGTGCGGCCGGTCGATTGCGCCGGAGTCCGGCCATTCCCGCGTCCACGCGCCTTTGTAGGAGAGTTTGCCATACAAGGCCTCCCACCGGATTGTCTCCTCCTCGGAATGGACCAGGGGGTAGGTCGCGCCGGCGGCGACCGGGATGTCGGTGCGCCCGATCAATTCCAGCATTCGGAGGGCCTGCGCGACGCTTTCCTTCTGCCAGCCATCGCCGCTCTCGACGGTGATGCCGACCACCTCGACGTCGGGCGACTGGATGAGGAGGAGGATGGGCTGCAGATTGACTCCGCCAAACGCGTCCTGGTCGATGATCACCTTTCGCCTGGGAACGGCGGAGGCGCTCGTGGCGAGGAGCAACGCCGCGAGGCAGAAAACGGAGAGGCGGCGGGCGGCTTGGGGAAAAAGTGAGCGACGCATGGGAAAGGGACCGGGCAAATGGCGCGGCTTTGGACTAACTTGTCCCGCCCCGGCGAGGCAAGCATGGCTTCCGCGGGGCATACCGTCCCTGGAAAAAAGTTGTGCCCTGCGCGGGCCTTCCGCTATGACGGCAGACATGAAACCATCCTTTTGGAAAGCACCTTGGATGGGCCCCGCCCCGCAACGCGCGTTCCACGTTATTTTCACCCTCCTCGTCGCGCTGGCATCCGCGTGCTCCCTCAATGCGGCCGAATGGCGCAAGCTTTCGACGCCCCGGTACACGATCATCACGCACGCCTCCGATCGCCTCACACGGCATGTGGCCTCGGACTTTGACGATTTCCTGGGGTTCCTCGACCGATTTGTCGTCGCAAAGCCCGAGGGCCTCACGCCGCTCACCATCGTCCTTTTTGCCGACGACGGCGAGTTTGACCCGTACAAGCCGGTCACTCCGGAAGGAGTCAATGTCGACTATGTCCCGGAGGAATTGATGGAAGTGTGGACGACCTCCATGACAGGGACCCAGAATGGCTGGACGACCATAGGGGCCGCCGCGCAGGATTACGGGTCCCCGCGCCAGGCGCGCCAGGCGGAGTTTCAGGATTACGGGTATCAGACGGAGAGGGGCGTCCTTGAGGGCGGCGTATACTGGTACCTGTCGGCGCTCAAGACACCGGCGCCTCCGGCCGTTACCCGGGGGATGGCGAGCATGTTCGGGGGGTTCAAGCGCGAGATCACCCACGGCGTATTGGGCGCCATCAATCGCGACGAGATGCTCATTCTGGACCAATGGCCCCTGATCCCGGTGAAGCAGCTCCTCACCATGACCGAAATGGAGGCGGTTACCGGACACAACCGGGTGCTTTTCAACGTCGAATCCCGGGCGTTCGTCCAGTATCTCATGTTCTCAAAATGGTCGATGGACCGGCACGCCTTTAGCACGTACTGGCAGGCGCTCCGCGACGGCTATCCTTCGGAGGAGGCCATGCTCAAGGCTCTCGGACCCGATTGGGAGACGAAGGTCAACACCGATCTGTCCGCGTTCATCCATAGCACGCGCTATTTGCTGAGAATCGAGATGGGCGAAGAGATCGAAAACAAGGATCCGATCGTTCCGGCCGACGCCATGGAGGTCGAGATCGCCCTCACAAAGGCGACGATGGTGAGCCGCCACGGTCAGCCCGTCGCCCACGCGGATGCGGCCGTCGCCGCCTCGCGCGGCCGGCCCGAAGCCTACGACATCCGCGCCGAGGCGCTGGCCGCCTCCAAGGCGGCGCCGGCCGACATCGCGAAGGCGGTTGATGACGCATTGGCGCACGGCTCGCGAAGCGCCTGGACCGCCTGGAAAAAAGCGGATTTCCGTTTCAGCCAGATCGCCAATCCCGCCGCCTCGCCAAAGGGTGCGCGCGCCGTCGTCAATCTCGCCGAGCAGGCCGCCAATCTGGATTTTCGTTTTCGCCCGAGCTTCAATCTCATGGCCCAGGCCCTTGCCTTTTCGGATCGCGTCACGGACGACGACGCAAAATTCATGGCGTTCGCGCGGGCCCGTTTTCCGTGGGATCGATGGATCCTGATCGGCCAGTCCGCCATCCACGCCAAGACGGGCGATCCAGAGGGCGCGAGGCAGCTGCGGGAGCGCGCGCTATCCGACGATCGCACGCTGGATCCAAGGCAGCTTGCGGAGATCAAGGCGTTTGTCGCCCGGATGGGCGAAGGCGCCCCCGGCTCGCCCGCGGGCGGACACCCGTCCTGAACTAGCGTCCTTGCCGGGTGATTCCCCGCGCAGGGCTACTTGGTCCGCGCGCGCTGGTCGGGATCGCTTCCAATGATGCGGCTGGGCTCATTGGAAATCCTTGCGGGCGGCCGTGGAGCCCCCAGGGGCGTCGCCAACGGCACCGAGCCGCCAAAGGAATGAACGGTTGGGAATTCGTGCAAAACGTCCTGGCGGCAGAGATCGTCGAACTGATCGGAAATCCAACGCTCCAGGATCATCTTCCGCGTGGGGCCGTGGCGGCCTCGCTGAACAAGCTGGTCCAGCCAGACGTCCTGTTGCGCCGCGAGGTCAATGCGGATCTCGACAGTCTCCTTCCTCGGGCGCCCACCCTTGTTCTTTTTTGGTTGTTCTTCCATTCGCAATACGTGGGGTACGTGATACGTGGTTGGTGAGTGGTGACAGCCTGTATTTGCCACCAGAGCCGGTTTTTGCCTGTTTTTCAACAAAAAACACCCGGAAACCCCGGAAAACCCACCTAAGCGGCGGCCTTAGCGGTTTAAAACCCGGTTTAATTGGCGATTTTCCGGGGTTTATTCACAAAACGCCAATCTGCATCCTAACCCTTGGGTCGGCGCCCAAGGATCTCCTCGATTGCCGCCAACAGGGCGGATGGCTCGAAGGGTTTTCTTAGCGTGTGAGAGGCTCCCAACGCATGCGCCAGCTTGAGATAGGTCGCGGCGTTGCGCGTCAACCCGCCCCCGGAAATTGCGATAATGCCCAGATTGGGAAACTCGTGGCGCAGCTCCATGACGATGGCGACGCCCTCCTTGTTGGGCATGACGATATCGGTGATCACAAGGTCCGCCGGCGCGGCGCGAAACAGCTTCGCGCCGGTTTCGCCGTCGGGGGCTTGAATGACATCATAACCGTGCTCGATGAGCATGGCTGCGAGGGTCTCGCGAAAGCCGTCGTCGTCTTCGATTAAGAGAATGGATGGCAAGGGAATTCAGGATTTCTCGGGTGGATGAATCTGCCGGTGAACGGCATTGAGAAGGTCTTCGGGCTTGAAGGGCTTGTGGAGAAAATCGCGCGCAAGCTTCATCGCGGCCGGGATGTCCGCCCCCTCGGGGTCTCCGCGGGACAGCCCGCTCATGGCAAGGAGGCGGACGTCGGGGTGAAGGTGCAAGAGCGCCTGGGCGAGCTCCAGGCCGCCGAGACGCGGCATGTCGACATCGGTGAGTACGAGAGAAAACCTTCCTTGATGAGCCGTAAATGCAGTGATGGCTTCCACTCCATCGCCGCAGCTTACAACGCCATACCCATGCTTCGTCAGGATTGCCGAGACCAGGTCGCGGATGGATCGGTCGTCGTCCACGACCAGGATGAGTTCGTTCTGGCCGTTTGGGACGTCAAATGGCGAGCGGTTGCTCGGTGCGGGCAGCTCGCCTTCCATGGCCGGCAGAAACACGCGAAAAGTCGTTCCGCGGCCAACTTCCGTCCCCAGGTCGATAAAACCATTGTGATTGACGACAATGCCGCGAACCGTGGAAAGCCCCAGCCCGGTGCCCTTGCCCACGCCCTTGGTCGTATAGAAAGGCTCCCAGATGTGCGCCAGTATCTCCGGAGGAATTCCGGTGCCCGTATCGGCGACCTCGAGCACCAGCCAGGCGCCCGGTCGGCTCCCGGGAATCGCGGCGGCGTCCTCCGGACCGAGCCGGCGGTTCGACGCGGTGATGCTGAGGGTGCCTCCTCTCGGCATGGCGTCGCGGGCGTTTATGCACAGATTGAGGAGCACCTGGTGAATCTGCGTCGGATTGCTCTGCGCGAGCCAGAGTCCGGAGGGAATTTGGCGCTCAACCTGGATGGACTTTGGGAATGTCTCCTCGATGACGCTGATGATATCCTCGACGAGGTGCTTCACCTGCGTGGGCTGGAGCTCCCCGGCAATGCCGTGCGCAAACCCGAGAATCTGCTTCACGAGGCCTGCGCCGCGCGTCGCGCTCAGCTCGAGCGTTTGGAGGACCTTCAAGTCGCGCGCGGAGGACAGGCTCTCACGCAACATCGGCGGGGCAAACATGATCGGGGCCAGCACGTTGTTGAGATCGTGCGCGATCCCAGCCGCGAGCATCCCCAGGCTCTCCAGCCGCTGCGCGTGGAGAAGTTTCTCCTCGAGGAGCTTCCGCTCCGTGATGTCCTGTTTGATCGCGATGAAATGGGTGGTCTCGGCTTTTTCATTTCGCACCGGGGTCACGGTCATTTCCTCAGGGTATGTGCTTCCATCCTTTCTCCGGTTGATGATTTCACCCCGCCAGACCTGTCCGGCCAGAACCGTCTCCCAAAGGTTCCGGTAGAATTTGGCGTCGTGCCGGCCCGATTTGACCAGCTCCCGGGGGTTCTTGCCGATGGCTTCCTCCGCCGTGTAGCCCGTCATGGCGGTGAATGCCGGATTCACCGACCAGATGAGCCCGTCCCGGTCGGTGATCAAAATGGAATTTGCGGCGGCCTCCAGGGCGGCGCTTTTCAGGCGCAGTGTCTCCTCGATTCGCTTGCGCTCGGTGATCACATCAAACACCGCGACAAAGTGCTCCTTCGCCGGGCTGTAGACGGAGATGTAAAACCACATCTTGAGGGCGTTGACGAAGACCTCGAATCGCTCGGGCCGGCCCGTCTGCGCCACCCGTCCATAACGCTCGAACAGCTCGGGGTCGGCCTCCCTTATTCCGGGGATCGCCTCGGTGACGCGCTTTCCCACGATATCGCGCAATCCAGTCAATTTTTCGAAGGCTTCGTTGACCGCGAGATAGATGAAGTCCTGCGGGGCGCCGTCCGCGAAGATCATCCGGCAAAAGGCTAATCCCTCCGTCATGCTTTCGAACAACGAGCGATAGCGGAACTCGCTTGCCCGCAACGCCTCCACGACGAGCCTTCGCGCCGTGATGTCGCGCGCCACGGTCGCCGCGCCAACGACGCGACCTTCACGGTCAAGCAGCGGAGATACCGCCACGGCGACATAGATCTCGCGGCCGTCCTTGCGCAGCCGGACGGTCTCCGCCAGGTGCGAAGCCTCACCGCGGCGCAGGCGATCGTTGATCTCCTCGATTTCCCGCTCCCGGCCGGGCGGAACGAGCAATGGGTAAATCGAAGCGCCGATAGCCTCGGAGGCAGTGTAGCCGTAAATCTTCTCCGCTCCGCGATTCCACGATGTGATGATTCCGCCCATTGTCCTGCTGGCGATGGCTTCCTCCGAAGACTCGACGATCGTGGCCAAATGCTGGTTGTGGGTCTCGAGCTGCCGGCGCTTGGACTTGTTCTCCCTCTGCTCGATCGCAAAGGAAATGCTTCCCGCCACCGCCTCCAATAGCGCGACCTCCCTGTCCCGAAAGAATCCGGGCTTCGATGCGAAGGCTGTCACGCTTCCCCACACATTGCCCTCAAGCCGAAGGGGATAAGCCGCGCACGAGCCGAAATTGTATTTCCGCAACCGGTCGCACCACGGGTCCTTCGTCAAACTTGTCCTGAGGTTGTTCAAGACCACGCCGCGCCCCTGCCGGATTGCGCATCCCGTGGGCTCCCTCGTGTCGGCGCGCTCGTCGGTGAATACTTCCAGCCCGTCCAGAAAACCCTGGTCCGGGCCCGCCCATGCCACGGGCGTTACGCGGCGGCGCCTCTCATCGTGCTCGCCGATCCACACCAGGCGAAAATTCGGATGGGTCGCCAATTCGCGGCAGATCGTGTCGAGCAACTCCTTCCGTTCCACGTCGGACCGGAGGACCGTCTGGTTGACCCGGCTAAGGGCGACGTAGAGCCTGTTGAGATGATCGATTTTGCGCTGAGCCGAGGCGGCTCGCCCAGGCTTTGCGAACCCTGTTCGATCTCGTCCACGCTGTCCCGGCGATGCGATGTCTCCCGCGCGATCCGGGCTTTTGCCAGCTGCAGAACGTTCTGTATTCATGCCGGAGGGAACATCGTTCACCGGACGCAACTCCGTCCACCGGACGGGTGGTTCGGTGAATGTAGGTCAATGTCTCCACATTAACAACCGGGGCCCGCCCTTTTTTACAATCGGGCGGCTTGCACGCTTCCGTGATTGGCTGTCTACCGCCCGACAAAGATGACGTCCAGGTTCTGCGGACCGCTCGGGCCCCTTCGTCTGCCGCGGCCGCCGCCTTCCTGCGGACCCGGGGTCGCCGCTCCCCCTGAACCCGCCGTCGCCGAGGCTGGAGCCGCCATCGGCGGAGCGGGAGGCGTTGGCGTGGAGGGCGAAGCGCTTGCCGCGGCTCCGGGAACAGGCTCTCGCGTGATCAACACGATATGATCGGTGTTGGCATCCAGCGTGCAGGTTTTGGCGCCCGGTTTTGTCTGCACAGTGTCCTCGACCGCAAAATCCGCCGGGCTGTTTTCCTTGATGACGGAAAGCGTGCCGTTGCCGTGCGAACTGAAGGCCTCCATGGTGCGGGGATTGAAGGCCGCGCCGTCGCTGCCGCCGGCCAAGGGCAATGTGGTGATAATCTTGCCGTCGACGGCGCTGAGGATGACGCACGTGGGCTCGCCGCCGTTTGTCCCGCGGCACATCGCGAAAAGAATGTGGTTTTTGGCATCGATGGCCAGGCCCGCCGGGGCGCCGCCCTTTTCTCCCAGGTCAAAATGTCCGGTCACCTTGAGCGTGTTGGCATCCACGACCGCGATGTGGTGCTGGTTTTCGATGTCGAAATAAAGATGTCCCTCGCCGTCCGATGCGCCCTGCTCCACGGAGGCATTTGCGCCGTCCGGGCCGATCGCGTCCACCGTGCCGACGACCGAGCCGTCCCTGGAGTCAAACACCCGCAGATTGGGGGCGCGGTGGCTGAGAATGAAGAAATGGTGGGTCGGGGCATCGAAGAGATAACCGTCCGCGCCGGGCGCCGGAATGGTCTTAATCGGCTCGAGGGTCTGGGTGTTGAAAAAGACCGCGGGATTGCCGGATACGAGGCCGGTGTGGTTTTCCGGGTCGATCGCCGCGCCATGCCCGGATGCATTGTGCAGGGTGCCCGCGAGCTGGTAGGTATCGAGGTCGAACACGCTGACCGCATTTCCGCAGGCGACGTATACGCGGCGGTTGGCGCTGTCCGCGGTGACATAGTCGATCCCTCCGGCGGCGGGGATCTGGGTGGTGGCGAGAATCCTGTAGGGCCCGGACGCCATGTCGGCGGCGGGAGCGATCGGGGCTATACTCAGGAACGCCGACACGCCAAAGGCGGCCGCGAGCAGGGCGCTGGGTGCTTGGAGGAGCCTGTTCATAAGAGACGAGACTATCACACCTTGATCATTACGCCAGAATTACGCCCAGATCACGGCGCGCCAGCCTCCCAACTACGAAGCCAGGCCCAGGCCCACCAGATTTGCGGCCAGGATGATGACGATGATGCCGAGCCAAAGAATCCGCACCGGCCGGCGGCCGATTCCAACCCACTCGCCGAGCGCCAGTCCGACCAGGGCGCCGCACAAAACGTATCCGCTCATGTGCAGCATCCAATTCACGTAAGAGAGCCTCTGCGGAATGTTGGCCGCGCCCCAGGCGTAGAAGAAGAACTGGAGATACCACATGATTCCGCCCGTTGCCGCCATGCATCCATTCTTGATGAGCGTCCCCCTCGCCTGCGCCAGGTCGTCCTTCAGAGAAATGCCCTTGACCAAGGCCAGGCGGATGAAGCAGTAGGCAAAGTTCACAATCGCGCCGCCCCCCATGATGAACACATAGCTCGGCAGCGCCGCATACTCCGGGTTCACCCCGAGGTGAAGCGCCGCGGTTTCCATTGGCTTCGCCGCATCGATTGCAAACGCCATGCCGGAAGAGAAGATGCCGCACAGGACGGCGAGCGTAAGCCCGAGCTTCAGGTTGAATGCGCGTGGCGCGCCCTGGAGCTGGACCTCCTTCTGGTGGCCAGCGTACGATACGATCGCCACGCCGATCACCGCGACGAACACGCCCGCCAGGGTCAGGAGCCCGCCCTTGGTTTGAAACAGAATTCCGGCCTGCCCGTGAATCAGCGGAGGCACCAGCGTGCCGATGATCAACACTACGCCGATCGCCACGCCGATGCCCAGGGCCATTCCCAGATTGCGCATCGTGAGGCCGTAGCTCACATTGCCAACGCCCCACATCGCCCCAAACAGGGCCGCCCTCCACAGCACGCCGGAGTCGATCGAGGCGTAAAAGCCGCGGACATCAGGCAGCAGGTAGCAGGTCACCAGAATGGGCAGAAGTATCCAGGAAAAAATCCCGGCCACGGCCCAGGTCGTCTCCCAGGACCATTTCTTCACCTTTCCAATCGGCGCATAGAAAGAGGCTGCGGATGCGGCACCAACCATGTGCCATAGAATTCCAACCAGTATCGTCGGCATAATTTGTGGGGTAATTTTGGGCGCTGAGAGATACGCAACGCCTTGCCATTGATCAAGGTTTAACGGAAAAATCGATCCACCCGCGCATAATCGCCTGTTCAAACCGCTTCGCCATGGTTCCCAGCCGCTTCCTCCTTCGATGCCCCGCCCTTCTGGCGCTTGCCGTCGCCCCGCTCATTGCGCAGCCGGACCACAGCGCAAACCATCGGACGGATGTGCGGCCGGTCCCCGCCACCGAGCCGCCTCCGGCGCTCAATAGGGTTAGCATAACGATCGAGGGCGACCGGCGTGTGATCGTATCCAACGGTCTGCCGGACCACGCCACCGGAGCATTTCCCAACCCCGGCAATCCGAACCGCATCGCCGAGCAGCATTACCGTTTCACCATGCCGGCCAAGCCGGTTGCCAATCCCGCGGCCACGCCGATTCGGAACCAGCCGTTCGGCATCGCGGTAAATGGCGTTCTTTTCGATCCGGGCACCGCCGAATTCTGGCAGGATGACCGCGGCTCGGGGTGGCACTACGACGCCAACGGCAACGCCTTCTCGCTCGGACTCGACAGCAACGACGCCCACGTCCAGCCCAACGGCGCCTACCACTATCACGGCATCCCGGTCGCCCTGCTCGCCCGCCTCTCCGGAGGCAAGCCCGCCATGACGCTCCTCGGCTGGGCCGCCGACGGGTTTCCGATCTATGGAGTATGGGGCTACCGGTCGGCCATGGACAGCGCGAGCGGCCTCGTCACCCTCAAGTCAAGCTATTGGCTGAAGAAAGGCTTGCGGCCCGCCAGCGGCGGCCAGCCCGGCGGCGCCTACGACGGCGTTTTTGTCGAGGACTTCGAGTATGTCGCGGCCAGCGGCGATCTCGACGAGTGCAACGGACGGCGCGGGGTCACCCCGGAGTTCCCGGAGGGCACCTATTACTACGTGCTGACGGCGGACTTCCCGTTCATTCCACGCGCATTTCGGGGCACGCCGGATGCGAGTTTTGAACGGCGCGGCGGACCCCGAGGACGCCGCGGCCCCCCGCCGCCCCCATGAAGGCGCCTTGCGCATCCCCGCCATTGCACCCAACCCATGATCCGCCGCAAATTCCCAATCTTCCTCTCCCTCATCGCTTGCGACCTGGCGGGGTCGGCCGCCGCTTCCGCCCAAACGCCCACGACCACCCCGCCTGCTTTCCCCGCTGGGGTTGTGTCCGCCACGGGCATCACCCACGCCTTTCTCGTCCATTCGCCGGAACAGGGAAAGGACTACCGGATCGCCCCCGACGGCGCCATCGCCGGGGAATATACCTCCGGTCCCAAGGGTGAGGACAGCTGGATTCTGCCCGACGGCCGGCTGCTGGCCAGTTACGGGACCGGCGTGCGCGAGATCGATCCGGCCACTGGCGCCATCACGTGGGAATACCAGGCCGGCACGGGCGTGGAGGTACACTCCTGCCAGCCGCTGCCGGGTCAGCGCATCCTCATTTGCGAGTGTGGTTCAAAGCGCCTTTTCGAGATCAACCGCGACCACACCATCGCCCACGAGATCAGGCTGGAATCAACGCAGCCCACGCACCACCAGTTCCGCCTCGCCCGAAAGACCGAGGCCGGGACGTACCTCGTCGCCTACGGTTCCGATGCCGTCGTCCGCGAGTTGGATGCCGACGGCAAAACGCTCCAGACTTTCGTCCTTCCCCCGGTCAAAAATCGCGGCGTCAACGGCGCCTTTCGCCTTGCCAACGGCAATACCCTGGTCACCGGCGGCTACGGCGCGGAAGTCTATGAATTCAACCCAAGCGCCAAGATCGTCTGGACGCTGAAGGCGTCCGATCTTCCCGCGGACTTCAAGCTTCACTACCTGGGCACCGCCGAGCGCCTGCCGAATGGCAACACGGTCATCAGCAATTTCATGGGCTTGCCGGACGTTTTTGAAGTCACCCCGGACAGGCGGGTCGTCTGGCAGTATCACAACGAGAAAATCGGGCCTGTATCCGCGTGCGTTGTGCTTGACGCGCATTGAAGCCTGCAAAGCGGAGCCTCTGAGGGGCAAAGCTCCCCGGCACGTCCACGTTTCCGATCGCAATGGCCGCTTCTTGGGACGGATTTCCGTCGGCAACCTCCGGCCGCTTGACGATTGGGAGCCGCTGCGGATATCTCCTTCCACAGCATGTTGAACTTGATGTCCCTAACTGAAAGACCAATCCAGCGCTCCCCAGTCTTTCACAAGGGGTGGGGTTTGGGACAACGACCGGCGGGCACCCGGCAAAATCGATCATGGCATTGCGGCAGCCGGCCAAAATCTTTCAGCAACTTCATCCCACGTACCATAACGGTCGAGACCGGGCATAAGGCCAAGGATCTGTGAAAGGCCCCCAAGTGGGTGTAGGAGAGTATAGGCCATGAGCTGTCGCTGCAGCCCTGCGGCCACGCCCCGCCCTAAACCGTACCCTTTAAAGAACTCATGAATTATTTTGGCGTTTCCTGGCGCCAACAAGACCGTCAGTGCCGTAAAATCGAAAAGCGCGTGACCTGCCATTGCGTTGCCAAAGTCAAGGACTCCGGTAATGCGGCAGGTCCCTCCCTCTTGTGAGACGAGGCAATTTTCAGGAGCCAGATCCCCGTGCAGAAAAACGGTTCGGCTGTCAATTCGGCCCAATTGCGCCTGAGCAATGTATTCCGGCCCAGAATCGCGAAGTCGCGGCGGTAAACGTGCCACACTCGATCTGCCGAACCAAGCCGTCGTTCGCTGAACCAGAAAGTCCTGCCATTGAACTCCTCCAGGGGAGAAGCCTCCCAGGGGAATATCATGGAGCTTCGACAGCATTTGGCCGAGCTCGAGAGCGACAGCCTCCTGATTGGCCCCTCCGAGTTCCGCCCATCGCTCTGAAAGCGGTAGCCCCGGCAGCTTGGTACTGATCAAGTAGCTCCATTCCTCCAACTGCCCCGAACCCACAAGCTTCGGCAACGGGACCGTCTTACATTGCGACAGCCATCCCAAACAATCGACTTCACGTAGAGCTATGTGCGCAGAGCGGCGCGGCAACAACTTCACCACCAAGCGATCGTTGATTTCGAAAACAGGATTCTCACCCCTGGCAAATCTGGAAACAGAGGTGACACGGATACCATGTCGACCCACGATCTCCTTAACTCCTGCCATCCAAGCTTCGAGGGCTTCTGAGGGAAGCGTGGCATATCCGCCATCAGGACCGATATCCGGCAGCAAATTGCGCATGAGAACGATCCCAAGAAACCTTGCCACGTAGTCCAGCGAATACCTGCTCGCGCTCGCGTGGCCCACCCGGGCGACGCCCGACCTGCTAGCGGCGGCCGGCGCTCCTTTTCTACGGCAGCATGCTGGCGGGCGCAGCCCCAGCGCGCAACAGCACCTCACGAAAAGGCTAAGGCTACATCAAGGGGCTGGTCCTGATCGCGAACATCGAGGCTGCATCCGATTCGGATGCGAAAGAGGCCGGGCAAACGCCTATGCACCCGACTCGCTTTCCAAACCCCATCTAAGAGAAAACTTAGCGGGGGCGATTTTCCCAAGCTCCCTTAATAAGGCCGCCTACGAAAACGGCTGCCAAAAAAGAACCAAAGCCCAAAAAATCAAGGAGCAGCCGTCGCATTAAGGGTAAGGACAAAGCGAAGCGATCGTCCGCCACAATCATGACACCAACGAATATAATAAGGATTGGATACTTCCATGTTTTCCACCGCTGCGGTGAATAGAAAAGGCCGCATGAGATTCCGAAAATAAGTAATAATAGGAAATAGCGTAGATTCATAAAAGAGCCTAGGGCGAGAACCGGCCTATGAAATCACGCTTAAGGTCAGCGTCGGCCTTATTCGGGAATAAGCAGAGGGCAACGTCTACACAATGGGCCAAGTCGCGAGCGCTCTCACTCATTTTTCTTGATCGGCATGAACCAAACTCGGGCTCCAAACCTGGCCTCGGCGAGCATAGCCGCCATCAGCGATTTCGACGGATTTATTGTAAGGCTCATTGTAACCTCACCCGGAATCAGGCTCTGCCAATTTGTAGGTCGCTGATTTTAAACTGGATAAGAACTGGCGTCCCCACGGGGATTCGAACCCCGGTTCTCACCGTGAAAGGGTGGTGTCCTGACCGGGCTAGACGATGGGGACCTGGATGCCGAGCCGGGCAAGCTACTTTATGCACAGGTCCGCGC
>JBEKAO010000041.1:0-53054 GCA_050015855.1 Opitutaceae bacterium
GGTGGATGATGCGCTGAATCGTTGAGCATTCCAAGGTGCTCGCGTTAGCGACCTGCGGCAAATTCGCTGCTAGAATTCTGGAAGATGTCCTCGGGTAACAGCAATTCGGACGAAATGAGGGGTGATAACTCGCCGAAACCTAAGTGTATTTATATCCCTCCGTTCTCGAACGTGAGGCTGGTTGAATGCCGGGATTTCATGGCGCTAGTACCGGTTTGTGCGTATCGCGAATTTTTTGCCTATGGAAAGATGACGGTTCGTGACATTCCACTTGAGAGAAAGAAAGGGCTGTTCGGTGCGTTATTGAGCGGTTGCTCAGAGTATGAAGACGTCTGGGCAGTGATGTCGTGGAAGGAATTCGAAGACGGACATGAGGAGGAGGGCCTGATGGAACTGATTACTGCGGGAGCGAAGGAAGAAGATGCGCGAAGGGCGATGGCGGGGATGATTCGCTTTCACCGGATGAGCAAGGAAGACTTGCTGTCGCTGAGTCGGTGCTTCAAGGCCAAGGAAGAGGACTTGGCTTACATCGAGGAGCGCTTCCCGAATTTTCAAGGGCCGGTTGCTGGACCAGGTGCGATTGAGGCGAACGATCTGTATGAAGCGAGATTGAAAGCTTTGGCTGGATTCCAGCCGACGACTGTGAGCTTGATTCAAAAAGCGGATGTGGCCGATGATCCCCGGACGCGGCAGAATTTGGAACGGAAGGCGGTCGATGCCTATTTTGCAGAGCTGGCACACGACTGGACGGAAGACGAGGTGTTGGCGTGGCAGCGAAACAACCCGGTGGGCACCGCGGCTGAAGAGCTATCGGACAAGATTCTCATTGCGACAGGCCAGCGAATGATGCCCGACACGTTGAAGAAACGCCGGGAACGCCTCGGGCTAACCACAGAGCGGCGGCCCGGGCCTCCTCCGAACGAGAGTCAATAGTTTAGGACACGGACAGGGGGTGCCCTGTCCCAATCTCCTGACGGGTTACCGGGGACCGGCTACGGTATGCCCGTGGCTGCCAAATCCATCGTAAACAAGCGAAGCCTCTGCTGGAGACAGTCTCCTTCACGGGCAGCCGGATTGGCTGTGCACCGCACACAAGCCGCGGTCGAGCCGGTGTGCGAATCAAAGGCCGCTCTGCCCGCCCGTCCAGCGGGAATGGAGCCATCAACGGACAAATCGTTGGTAAATCCAACGGCGAAGGCTGTGGCGCCACCTGTCGCGTAGTCATGCCAAATGGAAAACAATGAAACAGCAAAGTGCAGTAGAATCCTTCCTGGCGGGTCGCCGTGTGGTCATCGCTAGGTTCGTAGCGCATCGCTACAAGGAAGTTCAAAACAAAGCCAAGCATGTCGTCGGCATCGTGAACCTTTACGAAGTTCAATGTGCCGACGGGAAGGCACCTACCGTCCAGGTGTGGTGCCCTCGCAGTGTTCAGACCGTCGAGCAGGCTGCCAGAGATTGCCCGTGTCAGTTCAAGGACGGGCAAAAAATGGTGGTGGAGTTTGATCTGATGGAGCCGAACACGTTCGACGCCAAGAACGGCGTCATCATTCGTGCCGGGTCTGTGCTGCCCTTGGAGTAGTTCGTAACGTGGTCACACATGGCGACCCCGTGGGGTGGTGGCGGAGGGCTGGCCGGATGCGCGCCGTAAGGCGCGCGCCGGCCACCCCCGCCCCATCCTTGTCCGAGAGGTGTGTCCAGATGGGTAAACTCAGAAGCAAAATATGAATAGAGCGAGAAATCTTGAACCGAACGAGCGGCTAAAAGTCGCGCAGTTGAACGTAGAGATGGGTGATTGGGTTCACTCGTTAGCTCCGTGGCAGGTGATTTCGCACATGACGTTTTCGTGGGAGGCGTCAATTGCTTCGGCGCAGCGGTGCTACGAGAAATTCATGCGGTCAGAGATGTGGGGCGTATCGTATTTCTACGCTTTAGAGCAAAATCCAGGGCGGGACGGTTATCATGTCCACGCCCTGTGGTGCGATTGCTTGAGCAAGGAGCGTCGGGTGATTTGGCAGACGTGGTATGAGCGTTACGGCCGTGCGCGAATTGAACCGGTCAATAGTCGTGATGATGTAGCCGACTACTGCGCAAAATACGTCACCAAGGAGGGGTCCTGGTGGGATGTGAAGCTGCTCGGGCAGCGGCACCCAGACTTTGAGAATTTCAAGCTTACGAGCAGCTGAAATGAGAGACGATCAACACCGCTTTCTAAGTCTGCTAGGGCACGTCCCGGCCCGTCTAACGGCGGAGGAAGTTGCCTGGGTGCTCGGTTGCCAGTCTCATGACGTGCCAATTCTGGTAATGGCTCGGTTACTAAGGCCATTGGGCAATCCGCCACCGAACAGCGTCAAGTATTTCGCTACCAAGGAAGTCTTGGAGTTTGCGAAGGACCGGACCTGGTTGACCAAGGTCACGAATGCGGTCAGCCAACATTGGAAAGAGAAGAATCTGCGAAAAAAACTGGTGCTGACGCCCGATGCTGACGAACTGAAGGCGCGCTTTTCTCAAAGGAATGAGTTGAAATGAACGCGGAATAAGCTTTTTGTTTACAAAATGACCGTAGTAATTGCTCAGCCGAACAAAAGGGAAGTCCAGAAGGAGATTCGCGCCATGAAAGAGGCGTCGAGAGAGATCCTTTCGTCGCCCGCCAAGGCTCGGAATTTCCTGATTAAGAACGGCTTCATTACGAAGGACAAGAAGCTACACCCGAACTATCGGTGATACCATGTATGCCTCGGCCTTCGTGCTCGGGTTTCATGGGTGCGACGAGGCTGTCGGTGAAAGGGTGCTGGCGGGTAAAGACCATCTCCATCGAAGCGCAAATAAGTACGATTGGTTAGGCCACGGAGTCTACTTTTGGGAAAACAGCCCTCAGCGGGCGGCAGAATGGGCCCGTTTCATCAAAACGCGTCCTGAACTGTTTAGGTCGCGAATTGAAAGGCCGTTTGTCGTGGGGGCGATCATTGACTTGGGCGAATGCTTGGACCTAACAGAAGCCTCGTCGCTCGGAATGGTCAAAACGGCCCACGCCGAATTCAAGGCAGCTTTCGAACTCGCCGGCTTCCCGCTGCCGGTAAATCAGCCGGGCGGGAAAGGCGACGAAGACCTCGTTAAACGGCATCTGGACTGCGCGGTCATCAACTACGTTCACGATCTCCGGCGAAAACGGAGGCGGCCCCGGTTTGACACGGTTCGCGGGGCTTTTTTCGAAGGGAAACCGCTGTACGACGGTGCGAAGATCATGGCGAAAACCCACATCCAATTATGCGTCCGAAGCCGTTCATCAATTCTCGGGTACTTTCGCCCGATGAACATGGACCCGTTGTAGGCGCAAACAGGTTAAAGCCAATCAGCCCGTTGTAGAAAGAGACATCGGGATTATGGCTGCCGCCGCCCTCCCCTTTTCGTAGTCCTCAAGTGGCGGCAATGTGACCTGGGCCTTCCGGGCATACGCGCGATGCACGGCCTTGCTGTTGTGCCCCAGGGCCTCCTGGGCGAATCTTTCGGGGTAGCCACAGGTTTTAGCGCGCTCGGCCCAAGCGTACCGGTAGCTGTGCAGGGTAATGCCCGTAATTCCCAATCGGTTGCAGCAGCGCCGGAATTCGCGCGACCGGTGTGTTTCCCGCTTGTTTCGGTGATGAGGGAAGAGCGGCCCGGATTTCGGAAGGGTCCGTAAAATGGCTTCAAGATCGCCGCCAAAACGGATGATCGAAGCCGTCCCGGTCTTTTGCCGCTGAAAGCTGACGATCTTGGTTTGCCAGTCGATGTCCTCGGCGGAAAGGTTGGCGACATCGGTTTGCGCGGCACCCAGGTGCCAACAGCATTCGTAGTACGCTCGGCGCTCGGGGTTCAATTCGCCGGCGACAATGGCCTGGTGCTCGGCCCAGGTCACCGCCCGCTTCTCTTTGAAGCGAATCTTGGGCCATCGTTTCTTCGGGAGGACAGGCCACGGCAGCCAGCCCAGGTCCAGGGCGAAGTTATGAATCCGCCGCAGGAAAATGTTCGTTGAGACTGACCCGGCTTCAAGCACGTTGAAGAAGTGGGCCGGTTGGGTTTCGACGATGGGCATGGCGCGGATTAGATCGAAGGCTCCGTCTGCCATGGCCCGGTGATGGCGAATTAGTGTGGCCCCGGTCTTCGCCTTGGCCATCTCGTCCATCGCGGCCTGCCAGGGGCGCTTTGCGATTTCGGGGTCATTCGCGGATAAGTACGTGCGGGCCATTTGGAGGTTGAGCACGGGTTGCCGGAAGGCTTCGTTCTTGGCGTGGAGGAGCGCCAGGGCTTGCCCTTCGTCTTTAGTGCGCAGGCTGGCCTGCTGATGGGTCGTTGTGTCTTCGCAGTAAAAGACATTGGCGCGGCGGAACAGAGTGAAGCGTTGGCTCATGGTGATGCGCTGAATCGTAGAGCATCCCGAGGGACTCGCGTTAGCGAGTAGCAGGCGAGTTTTAGCGGAGTATTGGCGAATCCTGGAGGGGTAGCTCTCCCCCACCCGGTTTCACTGACACTTTCACTGACAGTGGCCCTTCCGAAACGCGCAACTCTCTCCTGCCCAAACAGAAAATTTTGGAGGCGCGGGCCGGAATCGGGCCCGCGCCATCGCCGGCTTGCGCCCTGGCGGCGAATGGCGTCTGCTCGGATCATGCCGGATCCCGCCGCAGCTCCCGCTTCCGAACCCAGGGGGGAATTGGTGATGCGCGCGGTCGCGATGCCCGCGGACACAAACTCCAACGGGGATGTCTTTGGCGGGTGGCTCATGTCCCAGATGGACATCGGCGCGGGGATGCTGGCCCGCGACGTCGCCCGCAGCCGGGTCGTCACCGTGGCGGTCGAGGCGATGAGCTTTGTGGCGCCGGTCTGCGTCGGCGACGCGGTAAGCTGTTATGCCGAACTCCTCAGCGTGGGGCGGACCTCGATGAGGATTTCGATATCGGCGTGGGTCTCGCACTACAGCCACGACCTGCCCCGGCGGGTCACCGATGGAATTTTCACCTACGTTGCGATTGATGCCAGTGGCCGGCCGCAGCCGGTGAGGCGGGACGCCTAGCCTCGCACCTTAGAAAAACATCGCGTCGCTCAGCGCCTCCTCCGGCGCGAGGAGCCTTGTGGTGGAAGAGAGGGTCATCCGGCCCGAGCCGTAGTCCGCATCGAAGGCGGACTGCCCCTTCGCAAGGTCGGCGGTCCATGAGAATGCCTTGGCGCCTTCGTAAACAAAGCGCACGGAGCAGGCGCCCGGAGCGGCCCCGTCGGGGCCGCTTGTCCGGAAATCCGCCCGGTTTTGCCCGCAAAGGCTGACGCGGTTCCGCAGCCAGCCGAGGAGCGCCGCGGCTTCGGCGCCATAGGCCGACCCGTGGCCGACAATCACCTCCTGAAGGCCCGAGCACAGGGCGTCCATGGGATATCGGCTCAGGAATTGTCCTATCGCCTGCCGCACATGGAGGAGCCGCGAGTAGGCCAGGTCGCGCACGGCATCCGGGCGGGGCCAGGGATACGAAAGGGACCCGGGCGGCGCGACCGCGCTGTCGATCAGGACCCGCTTGGACCGGGTCAGGAGATACTGGTAGTCTGCGAGGGCGTTGTTTTCCGAGAACCGGTGCGGCCAGTAGTACAGCGGCAGATCGCTCGAAATTGAAATGGAGACCTGGTTTTCGAGGTATTGGCGCTGGCGCCTGGCGTAGCTGAGGAGGACGAACTCGCAGCAGCGCGTGTCGTCCCTGGATTTGCCCAGGGTGCACTCGCCGTAGATTTTTGCGTGGATTTCGGCGCCCTGGCCCGAATCGTCGCGCATGGGGCAGAGGATGACGACGCGGCTCGGATACCGCCTGGAGAACCGGGCCGCCGTGTCGAACTGCATGACGGCATCGGCCGGAGTCGTGTTGAAACCCAGGTGCAGGACGAGGTTCACCTGCGTCGCCGTTGCATCTTCGATGGCGGGCGCCGGCCCGCCGCGCGCGGCCGTGTCCTTCCACAGGGAGGAGAACCCCTGCGCGATGGAGCCTACGGGCACCTCGATTCCGGGCAGCGCGTCGAAGATCTGGGTCATGGCGGGACGCTCCTTGCGGGGAATTCCTCAGGGCTGGCGCCAGACGTTGCCGTCGCGCGCCAGGAGGGCATCCGCGGTCGCCGGTCCCCAGGATCCCGCCGGATATGAACCCAATCCCCCCCGGCCCTTTTCGCGCCAGAATTCGAGGACGGGGGTGTACAGTTTCCATGACGTTTCCGCCTCGTCGCCGCGGATGAAAAGGGTGCCGTCGCCGATCATTGCGTCCAGCACCAGGCGCTCGTAGGCCTCGGGCGTGTTCGAGCCGAAGGTCGTGGCGTAGCGAAAGCTCATCTTGACGGGCTGGGTGCGCGTCTCGAGGCCGGGTATCTTCGCGTTGAGGAGCAGGCTCGACCCCTCGTCCGGCTGGATCTGGAAGGCGAGGGTGTTGACCGCGAGGTCGAACCGGTCGCCCTCCGCGAAAAGGGTCCCGGGGGGTCTGCGGAACTGGATCGCGATCTCGCTCACCCGCCGCGCGAACCGCTTCCCGGATCGAAGGTAGAATGGCACCCCCTGCCAGCGCCAGTTGTTGATCGACAGCCGGAGGGCGGCGAAAGTCTCCGTCGTCGACTGCGGGCTGATCCCGGGTTCCTCGAGATACCCCGGGACCGCCTTTCCCGAGATCATTCCGGCCGCATACTGGGCGCGGGCGACGTCCCCGCCGCAGTCCACGCTGAACGGCTGGACAGCCTTCAGGACCTTCACCTTTTCATCCCGGATGGACTCCGCCTCGAGCGAGACGGGCGGCTCCATCGCGGTGAGGGCCAGAAGCTGCATCGTGTGGTTTTGGATCATGTCGCGCAGGCAGCCGCTCTGTTCGTAATAGCCCGCGCGCGAGCCGACGCCCACTTCCTCGGCCACGGTGATCTGCACGCTCGAGATGAAATTGCGGTTCCACAGCGGCTCGAAAATCGCGTTGGCGAATCGCTGGACGAGCAGGTCCTGGACGGTCTCCTTTCCCAGGTAGTGATCGATGCGGTAGACCTGGCTTTCGGCAAAGTTCGCCCGGATGCTCGCGTTGAGCTCCATGGCCGACGACAGGTCCCGTCCGAAGGGCTTTTCGATGACGACCTTCGCATGGTGCGGCTGACCGAGATGCTTGGAGGCCAGTCCGCTGGCCCCGAGATTGGCAAGGATCGGCTTGAAGACGGAGGGTGGGGTCGAGATGTAAAAAAGCGGCTGCACCTCGCGTCCCAGCTTTTTTTCGATTTCGACGAGATGGGCGGCCAGCCGGTCGTAGGCCTGCCTGTCGTCGTAGCCGCCTGTGACATAGGTCGTCTGCGAGGCGACCCGCGCCCAGGCCTCCTCCTGGAGCTCCCGGCGGGAGTACTCCTTCACGGCTTCGGTCGCCATCTCGCGGAACCTGTCGTCGGATATCTCCTTCCGGCCGAATCCGACCAGGAAGAACTCAGGCGGGAGGAGGTTGTCGTAGCTCAGGTTGAAGACGGCGGGAATGAGCTTCCGGGCGGTGAGATCGCCCGATGCGCCGAATATGACGACCACCGTGGGGGGCGCGCCGCGGTGCTTGCTGAGTCCCTGCAGGAACGGATGACGGTCGGATTCGGCCATGGGTCGGTGTTTGTGAAAGGCGGGCGGGGCTGAAGCAAGGGAATTGGAGTTGGCGCGAAGAGCAACTCTGCGCGGCCCCGCCGCCCGCCGGTTTGCGCCGATCCCCTGTATCCCATACCGTTGATCCGGCGTCACTGAATGCAAGCCGTCCAACCCACGGCACGTGATCAAAATGCCGTCGTTTATTCGCACTCAACTGGCCGCCGGATTCCTCCTCCTAGGGGCGGGACTGCCCGGCATTTTCGCGCAAAATGCGGCCCTCCCCGCGCCCGGCGGCGGCGGCGCGCGGCGGCCCACGCTCTTTGTCGCGACCCTCCGTCCCGCCGCGGATGCGCCGGATTCGACAGGATACGGCACGGCCACCCTCGTGCTGTCGCCGGACGGCGGGCGCTCCCGGGTCAGCGTGACCTATTCGAATCTCACGTCCCCCCTCGTCAGCTCGCATCTCAAGCTCGGCACGCCGCTGCAAGACGGCGTCTATCTGGTGAATTTCAACGGCGGGCAGCCGATCGTTTTCGATTGGAATTTCCCGGCCACCGGAGAGTTGACCGGGGCCGACCTGCAGAAGGCGCTCGGTGACGGGCTGATCTATGTCGCCATCGACACGCGGACTCACCCCGAGGGCGAGCTTCGCGGGCAATTCATCCGAGTCATAGGCTCCTCCGTCTTCATCCCGCCCGGGCGCCCGCCGGAACTGGGCGGCGGCCCGCCGACCCCGGCCGACGCCGCCCGATTTCTGATCCAGGCCACCTTCGGCCCGACGCGCGAAGAGATCGACGGGCTTGTCAGGACGGGTTTCGACTCCTGGATCAGCGGGCAAATGGCGCTCGGGGCGAGTTCGCATCTCGAGGCCGTGCGGGAAGACTACCGGGGATTCCCGCCAGTCGGAAACAAGCCGAAGATCGATCCGAACAACTTCCAGAACGCGTGGTGGCGGATCGCCCTGACCGCGCCGGACCAATTGAGGGAGCGCGTGGCCTTCGCCCTGAGCGAGATCTTTGTCATCTCGGAGGTGAATGGCGTTGTCAGGAACAACACCGAGGGGGCCGCCAATTATTACGACATGCTCGCGCGCGATGCCTTCGGCAATTACCTGAGGCTATTGGAGGACGTCACGCTCAACCCGATGATGGGCGCCTACCTCAACGTCTTTCGCAACGCAAAGGGCGATCCCGCCAAGGGGACGAGCGCGGACGAAAACTACGCGCGCGAGGTCATGCAGCTGTTCACGATCGGCCTCAACGAACTGCAGCCGGACGGCACGCTCCGCCTGGGAGCCGACGGACTGCCGATTCCCACCTACGACCAGCATACGATCACGGAGATGTCGCGGGTGTTCACCGGCTGGGCGTTTCATCCGTCGGTGGGACGTCCGACATTCTACGGCGGCCGGCCCGATTATCTCGAGCCCATGGCGCTCTATCCCTCCTTTCACGACGACGGCCCCAAGGTCATCATCGGGGGGATCCGGATCCCGGCCAATCTCGGCGGCGTCGCCGACCTGCGGATCGCTCTCCACGCCCTGTTCCAGCATCCGAACGCCGGACCCTTCCTCTGCCGGCAGCTGATCCAGCGGCTGGTCACCAGCAATCCGAGCCCCGGCTACGTCTATCGCGTGTCGCAGGTCTTCGCCGACAACGGAAGGGGCGAGAGGGGCGATCTCGGGGCGGTCATCCGGGCCATCCTGCTCGATTACGAGGCGCGGTCGCCGAATGTCACGAGCGACATCGGATACGGGAAGATGAAGGAGCCGATCCTGCGGGTCACGGCCCTTTTGCGGGCGTTCCGCGCCTCGGCCGCGAACGGGCGCTTCAGCATCCCCAATCCGGAGTTCCACCTGGGCCAGGCGGCGCTGCGCTCGCCGACCGTATTCAATTTCTTCGAACCCGATTATGTCCTGCCGGGGACCCTGGCCGCCGCGGGCTTGTACGCGCCGGAGTTCGAGATCTTCAACGCGAACACCGCGATCACGGTGCCGAATTTCCTGCAGCGCTTCATTTTCACAGCTCCCGCCCCGCCCGAGGACGCCCTGACACTCGGGCTCGACCCGCTGCTGCCCTTGGCCGATTCCCCCGGCCAGCTTCTGGACTATCTCGACCTCACCCTTTGCGGCGGATCGATGGGGCCAAACACCCGCCGGCGGATCGAGCAGGCCCTCTCGGCCATGCCCCCGAGGGCGCCCGAACTCGCCCGGGCGCGCTACGCCCTTCAGCTGACCGTGACTTCGCCGGCGGCGGCCATCCAACATTGAACACAAACAGACATTCCTCGCAGCTTGCTGCGAGGTTACATCATGGGCCGTTAGGACGCCGCCAAAGGGCGGCGTTCACCCCCCGAATCCTGCCATGAGCTCATCCGATTTTTCCGAATTATCCCGCAGAAAGTTTGTCGGCGCCTGCTGCGCTTCGGTGGGCGTCACCGGCATGCTCTCGGCCCTCGCCCAGCTTCGCATGATCGGCGCGGTCGCCAACGCCGCGGCCGGCGCGCCGCCCGCGGGCGGCGCACCCGGCGATTACAAGGCCCTGGTCTGCCTGTTCCTGGCCGGAGGCAACGACGCGAACAATATGCTGATCCCAAGCGACCGTGCGGCCTACGCCGCCTATGCCGCCGCCCGCAGCACGCTGGCCCTCCCCCAGGAGGGGCTGCTCGCCCTTGCCCCCGGGGCGGCGGATGGGCGGAGCTTCGGCCTCCATCCCTCGCTCGGCGAGTTGCGCGGACTCTTCTCCGACGGCCGCGCCGCGCTGCTCGCCAATGTCGGCACGCTCGCGGCGCCGACGACCAAGGCGCAGTACAACGCCCGATCTGTGCCGCTGCCGCGGCAGCTCTTCTCGCACAACGATCAGCAGGTGCAGTGGCAGAGCAGCCTCCCGGACCGGATGTTCGCAAGCGGCTGGGGCGGCCGGCTCGCGGACCTGACCAACGCATTCAACGAGAAGAGCGACATTTCGATGTCGATCAGCCTGGCGGGCCAAAACGCCTTCCAAGTCGGCAAGGCGGTCACCCAATACGCCGTCAGCCCCAGCGGCGTCGTGCAACCGGCCGCCGGCGGCGGCGTGATGGGGGCAGTCCGCTTTCGCGCCCAGACCGACCTCCTGAAGATCGGGGACGACAATCTCTTTGACGCCGCATTCTCCGGCATGACCCTCGATGCGATTGCCGACAGCGCCCGGCTGGCCTCGATCTTGAAAAAGGAAACACCGCTGAATACGGAGTTTCCGAAGGGCAACCTGGGCAGTCAGCTGCGCATGATCGCACGCCTGATCGCAGTCGCGCCCGACCTCGGACTCAGGCGCCAGATATTTTTCGCGCGCATCGGAGGCTGGGACCTGCACAACGGCCAATTGCCGGCCCATGCCAGGCTCTTCACGGACCTGAGCCAATGTCTTGCCGCCTTTTATCGCTCCACCGTGGAAATCGGAGTCGCGGAAAAGGTCACGACCTTCACGGCCTCCGATTTTGGCCGCACGTTCACGAGCAACGGCGGCGGCTCCGACCACGGGTGGGGCAGCCATCACCTGATCGTCGGCGGCGCGGTCAAGGGGGGGCGGATCTACGGGCGCGTGCCGGATCTGGTGGTCAACGGGCCCGAGGACACCGGCCGCGGGCGCTGGATACCCACGACCAGCGTCGACGAATACAGCGCGACGCTCGCCCGCTGGTTTGGCGTCAGCCCGGCCGACATGCCCATCGTCCTGCCGAACATCGGCCGCTTCGAAAAGCCGGACCTCGGGTTTATGGGCTAGCGGCTCACTCCGCGGGAACCTACGCGAACAGGCGCACATTTTCGAAGTGCCGTATCACCGGCCGGCCGGGACCGAACTCCACCTCGATCACGTCGAGGCGAAAGGTGCGCGGGGGCCGGGACTGCAGGCTCAGGTAGGCCCGGACGGCCCGGCCCAGCGCCTTGCGCTTCCTTCGGCCCACGGCGAAGTAACCGGGCACCAGGCCGCCGGCGCTCCGGCTCTTGACCTCGACAAAGACGGTGGCGCCCGCTGCCAGCGCGACCACGTCGATTTCCTCCCTCCTGTCCTGCGGATTGTGCCAGTTGCGGGCGAGGATGCGGAAGCCCCGCTCCCGCCGAAGGTATTCCGCGGCAAGCGACTCTCCCCGCGCCCCCCGGTTTTGCAGACTGTTGCCCTCCCACGCGATTTTTGCCATTGTCCCATTATGGCAACCCTCCAGCCCGCGGCGCTGCTCGCCTACAAGATCGCCGTCCTCGTGTTCATCGAAAACAAGGCCGGCGAGCACCTGCTGATGCTGCGCGCAAAACAGCCGAACCTCGGCGTGTGGAGCCCGATCGGCGGAAAACTGGAGATGGGAATCGGCGAATCCCCGTTCGAATGCGCCGTGCGGGAGACGCGCGAGGAGACGGGGCACGCGATCATGGCGGCCGATCTCCACCTGTTCGCAACCATCGCGGAGAAGGCCTACGAGGGGCAGTCGCACTGGCTCATATTCCTTTTCCGCTGCCTCAAGCCCATCGAATCCCTGCCGGGGGACATCCAGGAGGGGAAATTCGAGTTTTTTTCGCGCCAGGCCATTTCCAAGCTTCCCATTCCCGAAACCGACCGCGCGGCCCTTTGGCCGATTTACGATTCCCACCGCCACCGATTCGTCTCGCTCAAGGCCGATTGCGCCCCGGGGAAGCCAGTCCGGGTGGAGATCGAGGAGATCACCCCGGCGTAGCGCGCAGGGCGTCGTGGAGGATTTCGGCGGGATGGAATGCCAGGCGCCCGGTGGCGTCCTTGATCTGGTGCCGGCAGCTTGTGCCGGGAGCGGCTATGAGGGTGTCGGCGGCGGCGGCCCGTACGGCGGGAAACAGGACAAGCTCCCCGACCTGCTGGGAAACGGCGAAGTGCTCCTTCTCGTAGCCGAACGAGCCGGCCATCCCGCAGCATCCCGACGGGATTACCTCCACCCGGTAATTGAGTGGAAGCCCGAGCGCCGCGACGGTCGGGCCGATCGAGGCGAGCGCCTTCTGGTGGCAGTGGCCGTGCAGCTTGATCAAACGCGGCTCGTCGGTGAACGCTTCGCGCAGGATCCGTCCGGCTCCGGCCTCCCGGGCGATGAATTCGTCGATCAGAAGCGCGCGGTGGGACAGCGCCCGGGCCGCCTCGCGCAGCCCCGGGGGGACCAGATCCGGGAATTCATCGCGGAAGCCCAGGATCGCCGAAGGCTCGATCCCGATCAGGGGCTGGGCGTCGGTGATGACATCCTTCAAAAGCTCCACGTTGCGGATCGCGAGCTCCCGGGCTTCGCGGAGCAGGCCCTTTGAGATTTTCGCCCGGCCGCTTTCCACGTGCGCGGGAATCACGACCTCGTAGCCGAGCCGGTTGAGCAGCCGGACTGCCTTGATCCCGGCCGGCGTGTCGTTGTAATCGGTGAATTCGTCGCAGAACAGGTGCACCCGCCCGCGGGGGAACGGCCCGGCGCGATCCGCATGGCTCCGGTGCCAGCGGCGAAGGGTTGTTTCGTGGAGCCGCGGAAGGCTCCGCAAGGGCGCAAAGCCCGCGACCCGCTTCAGGAGTCCGGAGGCGAGGCGGTTTCCGGCGACAAAGTTGTAGATTCCCGGGGCAAGGGACCCCGCCCTGGCCAGGCTTGAAAATCCGCCGACCAGGCGGCTGCGCAGCGGCACGCCCCGAGCGTCGTGGAAGTGCTGGAGCCACTCGGCCTTCAGCCTCGCGACATCGACATTGGAGGGGCATTCGGATTTGCACCCCTTGCAGGACAGGCACAGGTCCATGACGGCGGCGATGGCCTCGCTGTCGAACGGGTTCGCCTGGTTCGAGCGGGTGAGAACCTCGCGAAGGATGTTGGCCCGCGCCCGCGTCGTCGCATCCTCGCGCCGGGTGGCCATGTAGCTCGGGCACATGGTTCCCCCCATGAGGTGGGACTTTCGGCAGTCGCCCGATCCGTTGCACCGCTCCGCCGCGCGCATGAGCCCTCCGGATGAGGAGAAGTCGAGGGTCGTCGGGAAATCGCGCGTCACCTGCCCGGGCTCGTATCGGAGGCTCGTGTCCATGGGAGGCGCATCCGTTATTTTTCCCGGGTTGAAGATTCCAGCCGGGTCCCAGGCCGACTTGACCGCCCGGAAAAGGGCGTAGTTTTTCTCGCCGACCATGAGCGGCAGGAATTCGCCGCGCAGCCGCCCGTCCCCGTGTTCGCCGCTCAGCGAGCCTCCGTAGCGTTTGACCAGGCGGGCCACTTCGGTCGCCAGAACGCGGTACAGCCGGTGCCCCTCGGAGTCCTTGAGATTCAGGATCGGCCGCAGGTGGAGCTCTCCCGCCCCGGCGTGGCCGTAGTGAACCGCGGACAGGCCGTGACGGTCGAGAATGGCGTCGAAGTCCCTCACATAGGCCGGCAGGTCCGCTGGATCGACCGCGGTATCCTCGACGACCGCCACCGGGCGCCCGTCGCCCGGAATATTGGCCAAAAGTCCGAGGGCGGCCTTTCGGACGTTCCAGACCCTGTCCTGGTCCGCGCCGCGGACGCACTTGTACGCATAGCCGAGGCCGGCCGCCCGCAGTTCCGCCTCGAATTCCGCCGCCTCCGCCTCGGCTTTCTCGATTGCCGGGGCGCCGAACTCGACGACGAGCATTGCGCCAGGATCGCCCTCGATGAAGAACCGGTTCCTGCGCTGCTCGATGTTGGTTTTCGTGCAGTCGAGGATGTACCGGTCGAGAAGTTCGCTCGAGCGCGGGGCGTGGGGGAGGGCGAGGAGATTGGCGCGGAGCGCCTCGTCGACCGTTTTGCAGTGGACGCAGACGAGCAGCGTGTCCCGCGGGGGCAGGGGAACGCAGGCCAGCGTGATCTCGGTCAGAAAGGCAAGGGTGCCCTCGGATCCGGCCAGAATCCGGCAAAAGTTGAACGGCGGCCCTCCGGGAGAGAACGGCTCGCAGGCGGCGAGGGAATCGACGGCATAGCCCGTGCAGCGGCGGTGGATCGATTTCTTTGGAAATTCGCGTTCGATTTCAGCCCGGACGGAGGCGTCGCCGAGGGTCCGCTGCGCCTGGCGATAGAGCGCGTTTTCGAGGGCGTCGCCCGCGCACCGCGCGCGGAACCCGGCCGGCGTGAGGGGCCCGAACTCCACGGCGCTGCCGTCCGAGAGCAGCGCGCGGGCGGAGAGGAGGTGGTCGCGGGTGCTCCCATAGATGAGCGAATTTGCCCCGCAGGAGTTGTTTCCCACCATTCCGCCGATCATGGCCCGGTTTTGGGTCGCCGTCTCCGGGCCGAAGCAGAGGCCGTGCGGTGCCAGGGCCAGATTGAGCTCGTTGCGGACAACGCCCGGCTCGACCCGGACCCGGGCGCTCGCGGTGTCGATTTCGAGAATCCGGGTCATGTGCCGCGAGACATCGACGACGATTCCCCGGCCGACGACCTGACCCGCGAGCGAAGTGCCGGCCGTCCGGGGGATAAGCGAAGTGCGGTGTTTTCGGGCAAAAAGGATCAGATCCCGGATTTCCGCCTCGTCCTTTGGGTACGCGACCGCCAGCGGGAGCTCCCGATAATCGGAGGCATCGGTCGCGTAGAGGGCGCGCGTCGTTTCGTCGGTCCGCAGCCTTCCCTCCAGCGCCTCGGAGAGGCTTTCGAGGGCAGGCCCGGGGGGCCGGGAGATATCGGAGGCACTCAAGGCGGGCATGGGGTGGGCGCCGGGTTTTTGGCCGACAGGCTGGGGCCTTGCCTCAATCCGCCGCGCGCAGAACCGCGTAGGTGCGCTTGCCCTTGCGCAGGAGGAGGTACTTGCCGAAAAGCAGGTCGTTGAGCGCGACGGCGCGGGCGACCTCGGATACGCGCTGGTTGTTGAGGTAGATTCCCCCTCCCTCGATGTCCTTTCGGGCCTGGCCCTTGGACGGGCTCAGTCCGCTCAAGACCAGGAGCTCGGCGAGCGGGGTTCCCGCGCCCTCCAGCCGGCCCCTTGGGAGATCCTTCGTCGGGATCTCGCCGACGACGTCGCGAAAGAGCGCTTCGGTGATTCCGTCCAGCCCTCCGCCGAACATGATCTCGCTCGCGCGGATCGCATCGGAGCAGGCGGACTGCCCGTGCACGAGGCCGGTCACCTCGCGGGCGAGCGCCTTGTGGGCCTCGCGCGCGCCCGGATCGGACTGATGGCGGGCCTCGAGGCCGGCGATCTCGACGGCGGACAGCAGCGTGAACTTCTTGAGGTAACCGATGACCATGCTGTCCTCCGTGTTGACGAAGAACTGATAGAAGCGGTAGGGGCTCGTCTTCGCCGGGTCCAGCCATACGGCCCCGCTTTCCGTCTTTCCGAATTTCGTGCCGTCCGCGCGGGTGATCAGGGGGAAGGTCAGGCCCCAGGCCGGGCCGCCGAGCTTCTTCCGGATCAGGTCGGTTCCGGCGGTAATGTTGCCCCACTGGTCGCTTCCGCCGATCTGCAGCTCGCAGCCGAAGGCCTTCCGAAGGTGGTAGAAGTCATAGGCCTGGAGGAGCATGTAGCTGAACTCCGTGTAGCTGATCCCCTCCGCGCCCTCCATCCGGGCGCGGATGCTCTCCTTCGATATCATGACGTTGACCGAGAAATGCTTCCCGACATCGCGCAGGAAATCGAGATAGCCCAGGGGGGTCGTCCACTCGGCGTTGTCAACCAGGCGCGCCGGATTGACCCTGGTCTCGAAATCGAGGAGGCGGGACAGCTGGCGCTTGATGCAGGCGACATTGTGCTCGAGCTGCTCGCGGCTGAGGAGATTGCGCTCCGAGGATTTGCCGCTCGGGTCGCCCACCATGCCCGTGGCTCCCCCGGCGAGCGGAAGCGGATGGTGCCCGGCCAGCTGAAATCGCCGGAGGGTGAGCTGGCCCACGAGGTTCCCCGCATGGAGGCTGTCCCCGGTCGGGTCGAAGCCGCAGTAAAGCGTGATGGGGCCTGACGCCAGGCGCCGTCCAAGGGCGTCCAGGTCGGTGCAATCGGCGATCAGGCCGCGCCATCGGAGGTCTTCAAGAAGGCTCATGAACAGGATAGCCTTATTCGGCCGGGCGCGTGCCGGGGCGTCAAATATGGAAAATCGGTTTGCGGCCGGGTCGAGACGGGTTCTATTTTCGCAACCCTTTCATTCCGCAACCTCAACAAATTGTCTAATCCAAACTGCCATGCCCATAGCCGTCGGATCCAAAGCCCCTGATTTCACCCTGAAAACGAAGAACGCGGACGGCCTCAAGGACGTCAAATTGAGCGCCAACTTCGGGACGAAGCAGACCGTTCTGCTCTTTTTCCCGCTCGCGTACACAAGCGTCTGCACCCAGGAGATGTGCGATGTCACCTCCGGATTGGATCGCTATGCGGGCCTCAACGCAGAGGTTTATGCGATCAGCGTGGACAGCCCATTCTCCCAGGAGGCGTGGGCGAAGCAGAACAACATCAAGATCACCCTCCTGTCCGATCTCAACAAAACGGTGACCAAGGCCTATCAGGTTCTGTTTCCGATGCTCGCCGGCGTCGGCGACACGGCCGCCCGCGCGGCGTTCGTCATCGGCGTGGACGGGGTCGTGAAGTACGCGGAGCAAACCCCGACCCCGAAGGACCTTCCAAACTTCAACGCGATCGTCGCCGCTTTGTCCAAGTGACCCCGGGCTCGATGGGCAGGCCCCCAAATCCGTTCAATTCCCGCCAGACTTTCACCGCTTCCGGGAAGGCGCGCACGTTCTATTCCCTGCCCGCGCTCGAAAAGGCGGGTTTTGCGGTTCGGCGCCTCCCGGTCTCGATACGCCTGGTCCTCGAGTCGCTGCTTCGGAATTGCGACGGCAAACGCGTGGCGGAAGGGGCCGTGCGATCGCTGGCCTCCTGGGGCGCGAAGGCGGCCCGCACCGAGGAGATCCCCTTTGTCGTGGCCCGCATCGTGCTCCAGGACTTCACGGGCGTGCCCCTGCTTGTCGATCTCGCGGCCATGCGCTCGGCGGCGGCAAGGCTGGGCAAGAATCCAAAGATCATCGAGCCCCTGGTCCCGGTGGATCTCGTCGTCGATCACTCCGTCCAGGTCGATTTTTCGGGAGGCATCGGAGCGCTGGAAAGGAACATGGACCTTGAGTTCACGCGCAACCGGGAGCGCTACCAGTTCCTGAAATGGGGCATGCAGGCGTTCGACACATTCAAGGTGGTTCCCCCGGGAATCGGAATCGTCCATCAGGTGAACCTCGAGTACCTGGCGCAGGGGGTGCTGACCGATGCCCAGGGAGTGTGCTATCCGGACACCCTGGTCGGCACGGACTCCCACACGACGATGATCAACGGCCTGGGTGTCGTCGGATGGGGGGTGGGCGGGATCGAGGCTGAGGCGGGAATGCTCGGCCAGCCGGTCTATTTTCTCACCCCGGACGTCGTCGGCGTGCATTTGACGGGAGCCCTCGCGGAAGGGGTGACGGCGACCGACCTTGCGCTCACCGTGACGCAGCTTCTTCGCAAGGCGAACGTCGTCGGCAAGTTCGTTGAATTCTACGGCGCCGGCGCCGCCGCGCTTCCCGTGGTCGATCGCGCCACAATCGCCAATATGGCGCCCGAATACGGTGCGACGATGGGCTTCTTCCCGATCGATGGCGAATGCACGGCCTACCTCCGCTCGACCGGCCGAAGCGAGGAGCACGTGGCCCTTTACGAGGCCTACTACAAGGCCCAGGGCCTGTGGGGCGTCCCGCGGCCCGGCGAGATCGACTATTCGCGGGATCTTGCGCTGGACCTGGGCGCGATCGTTCCGAGCGTCGCGGGACCGAAGCGGCCGCAGGACCGGATCGAACTCCACAATCTCAAGCAGGAATTCGTGGCGGCCTTTTCGCGTCCGGCCTCGGAGAACGGATTCGGCAGGCCGGCCGCGGACTTGAAGGGAGTGTTCCATGTGTCCGGCGCGCCCGCCGAGGCCAATGGCGACATCGGCCACGGAAGCGTCCTCATCGCCGCGATCACGAGCTGCACGAACACCTCGAACCCCTCCGTCATGCTGGCCGCCGGGCTGCTCGCGAAAAAAGCCGTGGAACGGGGTCTCGGGGTGCGATCCACGGTCAAGACCTCGCTCGCTCCGGGAAGCCGGGTCGTGACCGACTATCTTGGGAAAACCGGCCTGCAACCCTACCTCGACAAACTGGGCTTCCAGACCGTGGGCTACGGCTGCACGACCTGCATAGGCAACTCCGGCCCGCTGCAGCCCGCGATCGAGGACGCGGTCGTGAAGAACGACCTCGTCGCGGCCTCGGTGCTTTCGGGCAACCGCAACTTCGAGGCCCGCGTTCACCAGAGCATCAAGGCGAATTTCCTCATGTCCCCGCCGCTCGTCGTCGCATTCGCGCTCGCGGGCCGGGTGGATATCGACCTTGCGAAGGAACCCCTCGGGAGGGATCGGGACGGACGTGACGTATACCTCAGGGATCTCTGGCCGACTCTCGGCGAAATCCGGGGGCATTTGCAGGCGGCCCTGAGGCCCGAGGTTTTTCGGAAACTGTATTCGGACTTCGCCTCGCAAAACCCAAAGTGGAACGAGATCCGCTCGGCGACGGGCGACGTATACGCCTTTGAAGCCGCGTCCACCTACATCCAGGAGCCTCCGTTCTTCGACGGCTTCTCTCTCCAACCGGGGGGAATCGCCGCAATAACGGGAGCGCGGGCGCTCGGGGTTTTCGGGGATTCGGTCACGACCGACCACATCTCGCCGGCGGGGGCCATCAAGAAGACCTCGCCCGCGGGCCGGTTCCTGCTCGAAAGCGGGGTCGCCGTCGATGACTTCAACAGCTACGGCTCCCGGCGCGGGAACGACCGCGTGATGACCCGCGGGACTTTCGCCAACGTCCGCATCAAGAACCTGATGCTCGGCGGCGAAGAGGGCGGAAACACGCTTTATTGGGCAAAAAATGGCGTCCCCGAGAAGCTGTCCATCTATGATGCGGCGATGCGCTACCGCTCGGAAGGGACCCCCCTGGTCATCCTCGCGGGACAGGAATACGGTACCGGATCGTCGCGCGACTGGGCGGCAAAAGGGACACAACTTCTTGGTGTAAAAGCTGTTATTGCCAGAAGCTTCGAAAGGATCCACAGGTCGAACCTTGTCGGCATGGGTGTCTTGCCGCTCCAGTTCGAGGAGGGGGCCAGCGCGCAGTCGCTGGGGCTCGACGGCTCTGAAACCTATGACGTCCTCGGCCTCGACACATCCCTGAAACCGCGGCAGGAACTGGCCGTTCAGATAGTCCGAAAGAATTCGGAAAAGACCTGCATAACGGTACGTTGCCGGATAGATACGCCGATCGAGATCGACTATTATCAACATGGCGGCATTCTCCCTTATGTCCTCCGGCAGATTGTCGCGGCCTAGCCAGAATCGGCGCGGCTGCGCCTCGACAGGGGGAACGCACGGGAAAGTCTTAGTAGCTGCAAAATAGTATCTTGGGCTCTACGGCTTGCTGTCGGGCGCCAAACCATTTGATTTTTTCCAACACCCAGCTGTTTGCCATGCCCGAGACTGTCACAAAGCCGGTTTATCTGGTGGATGCCTACTCCGACCCGGTCCTGGTGCGGGTTGACGGGCGGGCCAATTTTCAGAACAGCGCCTGCTTGCAGGACTTTATCTCCGAAATGATGCAGCGGGGCCGGGCGCGGTTCGTTTTGGATTTTCTGCACTGTTCGGGAATGGACAGCACGTTCCTGGGAGTCCTGGCGGGAGCGGCCCTGGAGCTTCGAAAGCGCGTGCCCCCCGGCAGCCTCGTTCTCGCACGGCTTGGGCCGCGCAACCTCGAGCTGATCCGCAACTTGGGATTGCACCGTCTCCTGACCGTGGATTCGGGCGAATTTCGGATGAGTTTTTCAGCGGGGGACACCCCGCTTGTCTGCAAGGACACCAGTGAACTGGACTGTGCGCGGCTGGTCCTTGAGGCCCACGAGAACCTGATCGCCGCCGACGAGGCCAATCGCGCAAAGTTCCAGGACGTTCTTATTTTCCTCAAAAACCGCGTCGAACAGCGGTAGGCATGCTTTTGGAGCTCCTCCTCGGCGCAGCCATCGGCGGGCTGCTGATGCTCGTGCCCGTCCTTCGCGCCCGCGCATTCGCCCGGCGCCAGGAGGAGGAGAGACAGCAGTTTGCCCAGGATCGCCAGCGGGTCATCGATTTCATGCGCCTGATGGCCGAGGCGCAGGGCGAAGGGCTCTCCCCCCAGGAGCTGCGCCAGAGGATTGTGCACGCCTCGATCATCTGCACGGGAGCCCTGAGCGCATGCATGTTCGAAAAAACTCCGGCGGACACGATGCGCGGGGTCGCCGTGGAGGGCCTGTTTCCGCCCCACCGGCCGCTGCCCGCCGCCATCGGCGAGACCCTCACGACAAGGGCCAAGTTCATCGAGCAGGTGCTCAAGTCGGAGGAGTTTCCGATCGGCGAGGGCGTCGTCGGCCGGGTCGCCCGCACCGGCCGCCCCGAACTGATCGCCGACGCCGCCTCCGATGCGCGGATCGTCAGGCATGACGACCGGGCCCTCGCGGTCCAGTCGGTCATCGCCGTGCCCCTGCGGTTTCGCGACCGGTTTTTCGGGGTGCTCGCGGTCGCCAATCCGGCCGACGACCGGCCGTTCGCGGAAGTCGAGTTCTCGCTTCTTCAGTCGCTCGCCGACCAGGCGGCGCTCGCGCTGCACAACGCCGAGCTCCTGGACCTCAGGATCGAAAAATCGAAGCTCGACCTCGACCTGTCGATTGCCAGCGGGATCCAGCAGATGCTCCTGCCGCTGCAGGCGGTGAGCTTCAAGGGCCTCGACCTCGACGCCCGGTACAAGCCGGCGCAAAAGATCGGCGGGGACCTTTACGACGTCATTCAGCTGCCGGGCGGACGGCTGGGAGTGGCCGTCGCGGACGTGTCCGGGAAGGGGATACCGGCGTCGCTCACGATGGCGATCGCGCGCACCCATATGCGGCAGATCGCGCCGCGCCACGAGTCGCCCGCCCGCGCCCTGGCCGAATTGAACCGCGCCGTCGCGCAGGACGTGCGCGGCGGCGTCTACGTGACCGTCCTCTACGCCGTCATCGACGGCGCGCGCGGCCAGGTGGTGATCGCCCGGGCCGGCCACGAGCTGCCGCTCCTCGCGCGCATCGACGCGGCGGGCGCCTGCCGCCCGGCGTTCATAGGCTCCGAGGGCATGCCGATCGGGCTGGTGCCCGACGAAATGTTCACCTTGGCGATAGCCGACCAGGTCGAGCCCTTTGCGCGGGGGGACATCCTCGTATTGTACACGGATGGGATAACGGAGGCGCCCAATGAGGACGGGAAGGAGTTTTCGGGGGCGCGCCTCGCGGACGCGGTCCGCCAGCGAAGCGGGCGCAGCGCGCGGGAGATCAACGACGGAATTCTGGAGGCGGTCCAGGGTTTTGTCGGGGACGTGCCCCAGCAGGACGACCTGACGCTGGTCACCGTCAGGCACCTTTAATTTTCCACTTGCCTCTTTTGTGGCGGCGTAGCCGGTTACTACTCGATGGAAGAAGCCGCCCCAGTCGCAGACCGCCTGTCCCAGCCCGACTCATCCGGGCATTTCGGCCCGTATGGCGGCGTCTTTGTCCCGGAGACCCTCATGTCGGCGCTCGCCGAGCTTGCTCAGGCCTTCGAAAAGGCGCGGAGCGATCCGTCCTTTCGCAGGGAGCTTGACGGGCACCTCAGGGATTACGCCGGCAGGCCGACGCCGCTCTATTTCGCCGAGCGCCTGACGCGGCATTTCGGCGGCGCGAAAATCTACCTCAAGCGCGAGGATCTCCTTCACACGGGCGCCCACAAGATCAACAACGCGATCGGCCAGGCGCTTCTCGCCAGACGCATGGGAAAGGGCCGGATCATTGCCGAGACGGGCGCCGGGCAGCACGGGGTCGCGACCGCGGCGGTTTGCGCGAAGTTCGGCTTCCAGTGCGTCGTCTACATGGGTGCGGTAGACATGGAGCGGCAGGCGCTCAACGTTTTTCGGATGCGGCTCATGGGGGCGGAGGTCCGCGGCGTCGATGCCGGCCAGCGGACCCTCAAGGAGGCGATCAACGAGGCGATGCGCGATTGGGTGACCAACGTGCGCTCCACCCACTATATCCTGGGCACCGTCTACGGAGCCCATCCCTATCCGATGATGGTGCGCGAGTTTCACCGGGTGATCGGGCGCGAGGCGAGGGGGCAGATCCTCGCCCGGGAGGGGCGGCTTCCCGACGAACTCATCGCCTGCGTCGGCGGCGGGAGCAATGCGATGGGGTTGTTCTTCGATTTTCTGGAGGATCGGGGCGTCCGGATGACCGGAGTCGAGGCCGGGGGACGGGGCATCCGGAAGGGCGAGCGCCGCCCGGTTTGCCGGCGGCCGCCTGGGCGTCCTCCAGGGATGCAAGACTTTCATCCTCCAGGATGCCGACGGCCAGATCGAGGGCACGCACTCGGTGTCGGCGGGGCTGGATTACGCGGCCGTGGGCCCCGAGCACGCTTATTACCGCGACCTCGGCCGCATCGCCTTCACCTACGCGACCGACGACGAGGTTCTCGCCGCCTTTCGCCTTTGCTCGGAACTCGAGGGCATCATCCCCGCCCTCGAGAGCGCCCACGCGCTGGCGCAGGCCTTCAAGAGGGCGAAGGAGCTGCCGCCTGACAGGATCATCGTCGTCAACCTGAGCGGCCGCGGCGACAAGGATGTCCAGCAGGCCGCGGCGCTGCTCAAGTAGGCGAAGACCCTTGCTAGATTCGGATACCGAGCCTGCGCGCAGCGGCCGAGATTCCAAGCAAGCCCAATCCCAGCATGGACATCGTGGAAGCTCCGTCCGGCACGGCGGGTGGATCTATGTCAAGCGTTGCGGACTCGAACGTAAGATCACAATCGGACTGGTTTACCGCAAAATACAGGATATCGTTGTTTTGGAGCTGGTTTTTTACGGCGGAGTTGAAATTCGAATTGCCGGTTACCGTGAATGTATAACTCCACTCATCGGGCTGATCCCGCCAATTGTAACCCACAACGGTGGATGACGTCTCGTCGAACGAGAATGACTGCAAATTGGTGGTTGAGTTATAATCCCACCAGTCGCTGGAAACGGGATCACCGGAGTTCTTGTCAAGATAAACGGTGAAGTCGGGAAAAGATGTATAGTTTTCGTCGCTATCGACCGTAATGGTCAAACTGTCCACAGTGGTCACGGAAGTGCCGTTTGGGATGGTAAAGTCGCCAAACAGCGGTTCGCCGCCGTCGCCGGACAGGTAGTGGGTGGTGGCGGTGATCTCGGCGGCGGACGCGCCGCCGCCGAGGGCGATCGAGATCATCGTAATTGCGGTGATGGGTATGAGTTTCATATGGATGGAGGTTGGATTGAGTGTGGTGGAATTATATTATCTGCTTTCCGGGTTTAGCCGCACTCATGCCAACCGTCATCCGGGCCGAATAAAGACGCGGTATCCTTTTCACAACCACGTGAAGGCCATGGTATAGAGAAACCGCTAGGTAGTTATACGTACTCCAAAAACTGATACAGAAAGTGTCAGTATTTCCGACACTAATGGCCGCCGTAAGGAACCGTAATCGCCGAATATATTAAACGATAAATGGTTATGGTTATTCTCGGATGTAAGTATATATACAGACGGCTCGACTCCTTTCCTGCGCCTGGGTCGGGGCGATCGGGAGGATCTCCGTCCCCGGGGTGATTGGGGAAGGGTGCTTGTATATGGCAGATCGGTACAAAGGCCGCGGCGGGATTCGCAGCAGGACCGTCCTGAGCGCGGTATTGCGCTCGCGCGCGAAATGCCCGTTAATGCCGGCATGCGAAGCATGACCGGCTACGGCCGCGCGACCGCTGTCATCGGAAAGCAGACGCTTACGGTCCAGGTAAGCTCGGTGAACCGCCGCACGCTCGACCTGAGCGTGTCGCTGCCGCCGGAATGGGAGAGCCTTGAACCGCAGGTCGGCGAGCGCGTGAGGCGCGTCGTGGCGCGCGGCAAGGTCCATGTGAGCATCGAGCTGCCCGCGCAGCCCGGGGAGGACGAGGCGTCCTGGGACGACGCCGATGTGCGGGTGGCGCTCGACCGGCTGGCGAACCTGGCCGCCGCGCAGGCGATAGCGTTTCGCCCGACCCCCGAATTGCTCTGGCAGATCGCCAATTCCCGGCGCAAGTCCCAGGGGTTCCCCTCCGCCGAGGACGCGCGCCCGGTCGTCATCGAGGCCCTCGACGAGGCCCTGCACGGCTTCGCCGTCATGAGGGCGAAGGAGGGCGAGGCGCTGCTCGTCGATTTTCTCGCCCGCGTCGCGGCCCTCTGGCGCATGGTCGAGGCGATAGCAGCCCGGGCGCCGCTCGTTGCGCCCGCCTACCGGGAGCTGCTTCTCAGGCGCCTCCGCGAGGCCGGTCTCGACCTGGACCTGGACGACGAGCGCGTCCTGAAGGAGATCGCACTTTTCGCCGACCGCTGCGACATCAGCGAGGAAATCACCCGCTTCAGGAGTCACCTGGAGCAGTTTGCGGCCCTCATCAAGTCCGGCGGCGAGATCGGCCGGAAGGCGGAATTCATCCTTCAGGAGATGGGCCGCGAGAGCCACACGATGGGCAGCAAATCCAACGATCTTGCGATTTCCCGGCACGTCATCGAGCTCAAGAACGAGATCGAGCGCGTGAAGGAGCAGATCGCCAACGTCGAGTAGGCCCGCGCCACGCCGCGGCCCGGCGCTCAGCGGTCGGGCGACCGCAGGGAGAAGATGGCGTACAGGGCCACGCCGACGCAGATCCCCGAATCGGCGATGTTAAAGGTGGGATAGGCGTAGGAGCCGAAATGCAGGTCGATGAAATCGACCACGTGATGGTGCACGAGACGGTCGATCAGGTTGCCGAGGATTCCGCCGCAGATGAGCCCGAAGCAGACCTGTGTGCCGGCCGCGCGAAGCCCCAGGGCGCGCCGCCAGATGAAAATCGCGGCCAGCGTCGCCAGGGCGAAGGCCGCAAGGACCGGGCTCCGCCCCGAGAAAAGGCTCCAGGCCGCTCCAGTGTTTCCGACGTGAACGAGGTAGAAAAATCCCCGGATCACGGGGATCGCGCCTTCGCTTTCGAGGTAGGTGCCGAAGGGCAGCCTTGCCGCGATCCACGCCTTTGTGAGCCGGTCGGCCGCCAGGACCACGAAGGCAACAAGAAGGAGCCAGCGGTAGGCGAGGATGCGCGAGGCTTGCAAGGGCTGGGGCGGCTCACAGGGGCGGTCACTCTTCGCCGCCGGAGTCATCCTCGATCAGTTTTCCGCCCTCCTCTCCCATTTCGCCGAACAGGTCGGACTGGGCGCGGGAGCGGTAACGGTTCCTTTCTATCTGCTTTTGGGCGTCGGCGGAGTAGCGGGTGAAGGGCACGGCAAGCAGGCGGTCCTTGGCGATCGGCTTTCCTGTGACCTCGCAGATGCCGTAGGTGCCATCGCGGATTCGCTTGATTGCCGAGTCGATCTCCGAAAGGGCCTCCTGCTCGTTCGAAACCAGGCTCAGGACAAAGTCGCGGTCAAACGTGTTTATGCCGCCGTCGGCCATGTTCTGGCCATACGCGGAAAGATCGCCGGCGTCGTCCTTGGCCGAGCGCTTGAGGGATTCCTCGGAATGGCGCTCGATGCCCTCGGTCAGCTGCGCCCGCATGTCGACCAGGAGGCGGTAAAACCGCCGGTATTTCTCGGGAACGGCGTTTTCCTCGATGATCTCGACCGATTTGGCCTTTTTTGGGTTGAATCCGAGAATATCGGCCAGGGATGCGGCCTTGACATGGTTTGGCTTGGCGGGTTTCTCGATCGCCGCGACCGGCCTGGCCTTGGCCGGCTTGGCGCCCTTGGCCGGCTTTGCCGCGGGTTCGGCCGTCTTTGAGGCGATTGTCTTTGCGATGGCGCGCACCTCGTCGAGGCTGAATGCGATCGGCTTGGTCGCCGCCTTGCGCGCGAGAATGCTTTCGCGCAAAGCGGACTTTTTGGAAGGTTTTTCCATGGATTCTGCGGTGCGTTTAACCTCGGCGGCGGAATGCGGAGCCGATTGCGCCTTGGCGGGCGCGACGGTCTTTGACGGCGCCGCGGGTTTCCGTGTTCCCGCGGATTTCGATTTGTTTTTGGCCATGGGGGGTCTTTGAAGTGGGGATGGGTAGCTAGAGCAAATCAGGCGGGGGTCAATACCGCGATTTGATCCTGGCAAGGTATCACTTAAGGGCGTCCACGCAACGCGGGCAGACATCGCCGCGCGCCATATGGTCGAGACGGGGGACCCAGCGCCAGCAGCGGGGGCAGCGGACGTGGCCAAGCTCCTGGCAATGGCGCACCTCGACCCCGATCGAGCCGGCCGGCCCGGGCTGGGTTCCGCCGACCGTTTCGACCGATACCCGGGATACGATGAACAGTTCGGGAAGAAAATCACGGTGCTTTTCGACGATTCCCCGCAAGGGGTCGTCCGCCGCGACCTTGAGGGTGACGGCGGCGTCCAGCGCCTTTCCCAGCCTTCCGGCGGCCCGGAGCGGTTCGATCTCCGCATTGACGCGGGACCGGATGCGCAGGAGGGCCTCCATGTCTCCCTCGAGGGCGGCGTCCGTCCATTCGGAGGGCGCAACCGGCCAGTCCTGAAGGTGGACCGAATCCCCGGAAAATTCCGTCCTCGCCGTCCCAAACGCCCAGGCCTCATCCGTCGTAAATGCGATGATCGGCGCAAGGAGCCGGACGAGAGAACCAAGGATGTGGTTGAGCGCGGTCTGCGAGGAGCGGCGGAGGGGGCTGTCGGTTCCAAGGGTGTATAGGCGGTCCTTGAGAATGTCGTGATACGTGGCGGAGAGCGTCACCGCGCAAAACTGGTTGCAAAGCTGGTAGACCCGGTGGAACTCGTAGGCTTCGTAGGCGTCGGTGCAGGCCCGGATGAGACCGGCCGCCTGGTGGAGCGCCCACCGGTCGAGCGTGTCCAGATGCTCCGCCGGGACGCCGTCCCGCCGCGCGTCGAAATCGAAGAGATTCGCGAGCTGGAAGCGGAACGTATTGCGGAGGAGCCGGTAAGTCTCGCCGACGTGCGAGAGGATCTCCTTCGAGATGGGGATGTCGTCGCGGAAATCCTGGGAGGAGATCCACAGGCGGATCACATCGGCGCCGTACTCCGCGACGTAGGCGTCGCTCGTCTGCGGCTTCTCATAGGTCGCGCTTTTCGAAATCTTCTTCCGCTCCTCGTCGATGATGAATCCGTGGGTCAGCACGGATCGGTACGGCGCCTCGCCGCCGCGGGCGACGACGCTCGTCCACAGCGAGGACTGAAACCATCCCCGGTGCTGGTCGCTTCCCTCGAGGTAAAGATCCGCCGGCCATTGGGTGCCTCCCAGGCCGCGCCCCAGCACCGCCGCATGCGACGAGCCCGAGTCGAGCCAGACATCGAGGGTGTCGCGCCCGCAGACGAGGGCTCCCGGTTCCGGCCAGTCAGCCGGGAGCGGAATTCCCTCGAGGATTTGGGCCGGGGTCGAGTCGTACCAGAAATTCGAACCGAGCTTGCCGATCTTGTCGGCCACCGCGCGGACGACGCCGGCGTCGAGGAAGGGATTCTTCCTTGCGTCATAGAACGCGGGGATGGGGACGCCCCACGCCCTCTGGCGGCTGACGCACCAGTCGGGGCGGCCCTCGACGGCGCCCTGGATGCGCGCCCGGCCCCAGGCGGGAATCCACCGGACGCGGTCGATGGCTGCGAGCGCCTGGCGCCGGGGGGAACCGGCGGCGAACTCGGAGGACTCCTTGTCCAGGGAAACGAACCACTGGTCGACTGCGCGAAAGATGATCGGGGTCTTCGAGCGCCAGCAGTGGGGGTAACTGTGGGAGAAGCGCTGTTTTGCGACGAGCGCCCCGGCGGCGTCCAGTTTCCTGAGGACCCCGATGTTGGCGGCGGCGGTTTTTTTCTTCGCGAGGTCCTCCACGCTCTCGAGGGTCGTCAATCCGACCAGGTCCGCCGGAATCCTCCCGTCGTCGATATAGCGTCCGTCGTCGCCGACCGGGCAGTAGATCTCCAGGCCGTACCGGAGGCCGGTTTGGTAGTCATCCATGCCATGCCCGGGCGCGGTGTGGACGGCTCCCGTTCCGGTGTCCGTCGTCACGTAGTCGGCCAGGACGACGGGGGAGGGTCGGTCGATGAATGGATGGCGCGCCTGGAGCCCCTCGAGCTTTCGGCCGGGCAGGCCCGCAATCCGCGCGATGACGGGGGCTTCCGCACCCGGTTCGCCGAGCACCGAGGCGAATGCCGCGATCCGCTCCGTTGCGACGAGAAAGCGCTCCGGGGCATCCGCGGAAGTCTCGACGGCGCTGTACTCGAGCTCGGGATGGACCGCAATGGCGAGATTTGCCGGAATCGTCCAGGGTGTGGTCGTCCAAATGACGATGCTCAGCGGCTTGTCCGCGGGCAGGCCGAATTTCCGGGCCTCGGCGGAACTCACCGGAAACTTTACCCAGATCGACGGCGAAATGTGCTCCTTGTACTCGATTTCGGCCTCCGCGAGCGCCGTTTCGAAGGGGATGGACCAATAAACCGGCCTCTTGCTCCGGACGACGAGCTTCTTCTCGATGAAACTGGCGAAGGTCCGCAGGATGTCGGCCTCGTACCCGGGCGCCTTGGTCCTGTACTCGCTGGCCCAGTCGGCGAGGGTGCCGAGGCGTTGAAACTGGGCCCGCTGCTTTGCGATCCATCCCTCGGAAAATTCGTCGCATGCCCGGCGGAGCTCGCCGGTCGTCACGGTGCGCTTTTCCGCCTGCAGGTCCCGGGCGACCTTTTGCTCGATCGGAAGCCCGTGGCAGTCCCAGCCGGGAACGTAGGGCGTGCGAAAGCCCCTCATCGCCTTGTAGCGGAGGATGATGTCCTTCAGCGTCTTATTGAGCGCGGTTCCGATATGGACGTCGCCGTTTGTGAACGGCGGCCCGTCGTGCAGGACAAACACCGGGCACCCCGGGCGGGAATTCTTGCGCTGGATGGCCTCGTATAGGCCGGTCTTGCGCCAATGCTCCACCCGCGCAGGTTCGCGCTGCGCAAGCCCGGCGCGCATCGGGAAGTCGGTTTTCGGCAACTGCAGGGTGTCTTTAAGATCTTGCGACATGCCGGACAAAAACGGGCGAGGCTAATTTGCCCGCCGTATGAGTCAAGGGTGGAGGGACCTGCGCTCGGCGGCGCGTTGCGCGGCTGTCTTCAGGTTCGGCAGGAAGCCCGTCAGCAGTCCGATCAGCGGCAGGTAGGCGCAGACCTTGTAGACGAAAAAAATGCTCGTGTGGTCCGCGAGCACCCCGAGAAGAGCCGAGCCGATGCCGGCCATGCCGAACGAAAAGCCGTAAAAAAGTCCCGCGATCATCCCCGGCCGGCCGGGGACGATCTCCTGCGCGTAAACGATGATGACGGAGAAGGCCGACGCGAGAATGAGCCCTATGGGGACGGTCAGAAGGATCGTCCAGAATAGATTCATCTGGGGCAGGATCAGCGTGAAGGGCGCGACGCCAAGGATGGAAACCCAGATCACGGGCTTGCGACCGAACCGGTCGCCCAGGGGCCCGCCGGCGAACGTGCCCGCCGCAACGGCGAACAGGAACACGAACAGGTAGATCTGCGAGCTCTGGACCGAAACGTGGAATTTGTGGATCAGATAGAAGGTGTAGTAGCTCGTGATGCTGACGAGGTAGAAGTACTTCGAGAATACCAGCACGAGGAGCACCGCGATCGAAAGGGCGGCCCGTCGCCGCGAAAGCCCCGCCGCCTCCTGATGCGGCCCTGCCCGGCTCCCCGTCCGCCCGCTCTCCAGCCGTTCCCGGTACCAGCCGCCGATCTTCGTCAGGAGCGCAATCCCTGCAAGCGCCAGAAGAGTGAACCAAAGGATCTTGCGCTGGCCTCCGGGAACGACAACCGCCGCGGCCAGGAGCGGTCCGATCGACGATCCCAGGTTGCCGCCGACCTGGAAAAGGGACTGCGCGAAGCCGTGCCGCCGTCCCGCGGCAACCTTCGCCAGGCGCGAGGCTTCCGGATGGAAGATCGACGAGCCGACGCCGACGAGGCCCGCCGAAACGAGGATCATCGAATAGCTCCCCTGCCGGGATAGGAGGGCCAGGCCCGCGAGCGTGAAGCCCATCCCGGCCGCCAGCGAGAATGGCTGGGGCCTCCGGTCGGTGTAAAAACCGACAAGGGGCTGCAAAAGCGAAGCCGTGCATTGGAACGTGAAGGTGATCAGCCCGATCTGGGCGAAGTTGAGGCCGTAGGCCGCCTTGAGCAGCGGGTAGATGGCCGGGATCAGCGATTGCATCGTGTCGTTGAGCAGGTGGGAAATGCTCAACGCGACGAGCACCTTCACCACGGTCCGCTCGGAATCCGCATGGGGGCTTGCAGGCGAGGCAGCAGTGCTATCCATCGCCCTTCCTTATCTGAAAGCGCTTCTCCCGCAACTATTCAGATGGGCAGGCGCGCTCGGCGAGCTTCAGGCCCGCGGCGAGGCAATCCGGGACCGAAATTCCGTCCCGGACCTGGCCGCCGATGAAAAGCCCCGGATTCGCGCTCTCGCAATCCGCCATGAGCCGCCGGTGCGAGGCGAATCCGATGTTGTACTGCGCAATCGCCTTCGGCCAGAAGTTGTGGCGCCAGAACACCGGTTCGCCGGTGATTCCGAGCATGCTCCGAAGGTCCGCGAGCACGATCGAGATGAGATCGACGGTCATCAATCGCCCGATCTCCGGCTGCAGGGATCCGCCCGTCATGACGGTCAGGGCGACATGGCCTTCGGGGGCCCGGCCGGGGAAAAGGCTCGAGGAAAACAGGACGCCGAGGACCCAGCGCCGCTCCAGGGCGGGGACGAGGATTCCGAATCCGTCGAGCGGGTGGGCCACCTGGTCGCGCCGGAAACCGAGGAAGAGGGAGGAGACGGGCGGGTGGTCGATTTGGGAAAGGGGGGCGAGGGGGCGCAGGCCGTCTTCGCCCACCGTGAGTTCGGCGAGCGCCTGCGCCGGCAGGGCCGAGATCACCGCGTCGAATTCGTCATCGGTCTCGCCCTGCTCGTGCCGGAAGGCGACGCGCCAGCGCGCACCCGGGATTATGCGCTGGACCGACGTGCGCAGGGAAACCGCCCCTTCGGGCAATCGGGCGGCCAGGGCCTCGGGAAGCGCCTGAAGGCCGCGGCGAAACGAAATGATCCTGGCCGGCCCGCCCTGGCCCTGCTTGCGGCGCCTGCCCATGCCGGCGATCATTCCCCGCAGGACGGAGCCGTGGGTGCGTTCAAGCTCCACGAGCTTCGGAAAGGCCTCCCGGGCGGAAAGAACGGCCGGGTCGCCGGCATAGATTCCGCTCACGATCGGCTGAACCGCGCGATCGAGAATTTCCGAGCCGAAATGGTCGCGGACGAATTCGGCGAGGCTCACTTCCGATTCCCGGTCTTTCCGGCGCTTCAGCAATTCGCCGAGAAGGCGCAGCTTCGCCCCCGCGGAGAGAAAATCCGACTTGAAGAAGGCGGGCCCGGACATGGGGACGGCGACGGCCCGGCCGCCCTTGAGCAGGAACCGATTCTTGGCCTGCGGACCCGCCTCGACCCGCTCGGATGCGAGCCCGAGATCCCGGATGAGCGAGCTCAGTTCCGGGCTTTCCTGGAGCGAATTCGGGCCGGCTTCGACGAGCCAGCCGTCCGAAATTTCGGTCCCCACCGCGCCGCCGACCCGGTCGTGCCGCTCGAAAACGCGCACCCGGTGGCCCCTTGCCGCAAGCCTGTACGCGGCGGCGAGGCCGGTCACTCCGGCCCCAAGGATTGCGATCGACTTTGAGTTCGTGGCGGGCATTTGCGGGTGCCAACAATACGCTTTGCCGGGGCTTGTCGGCTGCGCATTAATTGCCATTTTCTGTCCGTTAAGTCCTCCGGTTCGGCCGGCCGCTCATCTCCAGGAGCAGACCGTTTCGACCAGGGCCTCCACGCACTCCATCCTGGCGCCGGGGAGGATTCCGTGGCCGAGGTTGAAGATATGGCCGGGCTTCCCGCGCATGGACTCGAGCAGGCGCGCCGATTCGCGCCTTACGGCTTCCGGCGCGGTGTTGAGCAACACGGGGTCGAGGTTTCCCTGGACGGCGACGGAGACGGAGCGCCCGCCATGCAAGGCGTTGGCCTGTTCGCGCGCCGACGCGAGGTTTGCGGTCCAGTCCACGCCGATGACGCGGACACCCGCACCCGCCTGGGCGCGCACCTGCGCCGAGGCGCCCTTCGCGAATAAAATCACGGGAAACCCGGCGGGCAGCGCGGCGACGATCCGGCGAATCCATTGAAGCGAGGCGGCCTCGTAATCGTCGCCCGCGACGACGCCGCCCCAGGAGTCGAATATCTGGATGGCATCGGCTCCGGCCTCGATCTGCATCCTAAAGTAGGCGATAAGCGCAAGGACGAGCCTGTCGAGCAGCGCTTCGAAGGCGGGCCTGTCCGTGTAAAAAAGGCCCTTGATCCGGGCGAAGTCCTCCGAGCTTCCCCCTTCGACCATATAGGAGGCGAGGGTCCAGGGCGAACCGCCGAACCCCAGGAGGGCCTTCCGGCCGGCCAGCTCGCCCTTCAGGGCGCGCAGGGTGTCGGCCACGTAGGCGAGGCGGTCGGGCACCGCTTCGGCCGGCGCGAGGCGCTCAATGTCGGCCCGGCTGCCGATCGCGAATTCCATCGCGATTCCGCCCTCCTCCCGAAACCGGTAGGGCTGCCCAAGGGCCTCCGGGATGACGAGAATGTCGGAAAACAGGATCGCCGCGTCGAGGGCGAAGCGGCGGATCGGCTGAAGCGTCGCTTCCGCCGCAAGCTCCGGTGTTTTCACCATGCCAAGGAACCCATGCTTTGCCTTGAGCTCCCGGTACTCGGGCAGGTAGCGCCCGGCCTGGCGCATGATCCAAACCGGCGGCCGCTCGAGCGGCCGGCAGGCGCATGCGGCAAGAAAACGGTCGCGGGAGGTCATGGCCACGGGATTTCGCGCTTGCGGCGCCGCATTGTCAAACCAGCCAGTCGCGGGGCTGCAGGAAGTCCCGGGCCAGGCGGGACTCCGGGCTGCCCGGCTCGGGCTTCCAGCCGTAGTCCCACCGGACGAGCGGGGGAAGGCTCATGAGGATCGACTCGGTCCGTCCTCCGCTCTGCAGTCCGAAGAGCGTGCCGCGGTCCCACACCAGGTTGAATTCGGCGTAGCGGCCCCGGCGGATCAGCTGGAAACGCCGCTCGCGTTCGCCATAGGCGGAGCCCTTTCGCCTCGCCACGATCGGCAGGTAGGCCGGCAGGTAGGCGTCCCCGACGCTCCGGGCCATTGCGAAACTGCGCTCGAAGCCCAGTTCGTTGAAATCGTCGAAAAAAAGGCCGCCGACTCCGCGGGTCTCGCCGCGGTGCTTGAGATAGAAATACTCGTCGCACGCCTTTTTGAAGCGGGGATACAGCTCTCCGCCGAACGGCCGGACGGCCGCCTGCGCGGTCCGGTGCCAGTGAACCGCGTCTTCGGCAAAACCGTAGAACGGGGTGAGATCGAATCCGCCGCCGAACCAGAAGGCCTTTTCGCCGGGCTGCCCCGGATCCGGCTCCGCGGAGAAAAAACGCACGTTCGCGTGGCTCGCCGGCACGTACGGGTTCCGCGGATGGATGACCAGCGAAACGCCGAGCGCCTCCCAGCCCTTTCCGGCGAGATTCGGCCGGTTCCGGGTCGCGGAGGCGGGCAGCTCATTTCCATGCACGTGGGAAAAGGCGACACCGGCCTTTTCAAAGACGGCGCCCTCGGCGAGCACCCTTGTCCGGCCTCCGCCGACCTCCGGCCGGCTCCACGCATCCTCGCTAAACCCACCGCCCCCGTCCGCGGCCTCCAGCGCCGCGCAAATCCTGTCCTGGAGGTCCAGGAGGCAGGCTTTTACGGCGGGAATCGAGGGGGGCATCCTGGAAGGAAATCAGTCGGCCGACCGATGGACGCTGTGGCGTTCCCGGATGAATTCGACCAGCCGGGCCGCGGCGCCGTGCCGGGGGCTGAACAGGGCCGATGCGATGAAGACGATCCCCAGGCAGAGGACGATCGACGCCCCGCTGGCGACGCCCGAGTGATAGCTGAGGACGATTCCCGCGAATGAGCAGGCCGCCGCCAGCGCCACCGCGAAGACGAGGAGGAGCGCGAAATGGTCGCACCAAAGGTACGCGGTGACCGCCGGAAGGAGGAACAGCCCCAGGGCCAGGACGACCCCCATGGTCTGCATCGCGGCGACCAGATTCAGGACGGTCAGGGCGAGGAGTCCGGCGTGGACGATAGGCCCGCGGCCGCCCGTTGCACGGAGAAAGACCGGATCGAATGTCTCGAGGAGGATGCTGCGGCGCCCCACGACGAAAACAACCAGGGTTACTGCGCTCGAAAATGCGGCGAGCCGCAGGCCCGAGGCGCTGACGCCCAGGACGCTTCCGAACAGGAAATGCTCGAGATTGACGCGGGCGGGAAGGCGGCTGAGGAGCGCGACGCCCGCGGCGAAGAAAATCGTGAAGAGGGATCCGAAGGCCGCGTCCTCCTTTATGCGCGTCAGGCGGCTCACCAGGGCGCTGCCGAGGGCCGTAAGCAGGCCGGCCACGAGAGCGCCGACGAACAGGGCGAGCGTATTGGTGCCGAAAAGCAGCCAGGCCACGGCGATTCCGGGCAGGAGGGAATGGGAGAGGGCGTCGCCCATGAGCGCCAGCCTGCGCAGGACGAGAATGCTGCCCAGGAGGCCGCCGCTCAGGCTCAGGAGAAGGGCGGAGAAAAGGCCCCGCTGCATGAAGCCGAAGGAGAACGGATCGACGATGAGATCGTGGAACGACATTTTCGCGCCTATTCCGGGAACTCGGCCGTGCGGGCCATCCGCAGCGGGTCGTCCCGCGCCCCTTTTCCGCGCCTGAATGCGAGGTCGATGTTCGCCTCCGTGAGAACGCTCTCGATGGGGCCCTCCGCGACCACCGAAGTCGCCAAAAGAACTGCGCGACCGAAGGCCCGCCGGGCGATGTCCAGGTCGTGGACCGCCGCCAGCACCGTTCGCCCCCGCGCCTCCCAGGATCGGAAAATGCGCGTCAGTTCCTCGACCGCCAGCAGGTCGAGTCCGGTGAAGGGCTCGTCGAGAAGGAAGATGTCCGCACCCTGGGCAAGCGCGCGGGCAAGGAAGATGCGCTGCTGCTGCCCGCCGGAAAGCTGGCTGATCTGCCGGTCCGCGAGGTCCGTGAGGCCGAGTTCGGCCAGGGCGCGGTCCACCAGGGCGCGGTCGCGGTCGCTGAAACGCTGCCACAGGCGCAGGGCGGGGTAGCGACCCTGCTCGACGACGCCGCGCACGGTGATCGGAAAGTCCCAGTCGACCGCATGCCGCTGGGGAAGGTAGGCCAGGCGGGGAAGCGCGTGCTGGGGATGGGCGTCCCCGATTCGGATTTCGCCCCGCGTGAGGGGAAGCCAGCCGAGGCAGGCCCGAAGGAAGGTGCTTTTTCCGGCGCCATTCGGCCCCAGCACGGCCGTCAGGCTGCCGCAGGGAATGTCGAGGGTCACATCCTGCAGCGCGGGCTGGCGTCCGTAGCGGACCGTCACGTCCCGAAAGCGCAGGATGTTGGGGGCCGAATTCACGGGATGGCGCCGGGGCCCGTATACCGTATTCCCGGGTCCGCGGCCGGGGCGGGCCTGGAAGGGGACGAATCCGGCGATCCGGGGACCTTCACCGCCGGTACCATGACGGAGTCGACCGCGAATCCGCGCTCGATCAACTGGGCGATTTTCAGGTCCCGGGTCTTCGAGTCCGGGCTGTCCATCATGATGGCGATGATCCGGCGGCCGTCCCGCGAGGCCGTGGCTGAGAGGCAGAAGCCCGCACCGCCGGTGAAACCGGTCTTGAGGCCGTCCACGCCCGCAATCCGCCCGAGCAGGTGGTTGTGATTGGTCATCTGGGTGGGCGGAAAGCGGCGGCCCGCCCCGAACGGGCGCGACTTGACCGAGGTGTACCTGAGGATGTCGGTTTGCTGCAGCAGATAACGGCAGAGGACCGAGAAATCGCGCGGGGTCGTGAGATCCCCGTCGGCGATCCGGCGGCTCGGGGGCGGCAGCCCGTTGGGGCTTCGAAACGTCGTCCGGGTCATCCCGAGCGCCCGCGCCTTTGCGTTCATCCATTCGACGAAGACCGGGACGGAGCCGGCGCTTGCGTGCGCCAGGGCGTAGGCGGCGTCATTCGCCGATTGGATCATCATCGCATAGATGAGCTCCTCCACGGGAAAAGTCTCCCCGGTCTTGAGCCAGACGCTCGTGCTGTCCGGCAGCATTCCGACCCGGGCGTCGGCGGCCGTCACGGTGACCGGCGTCCGCAGCGTCAGGGCTCCGCTCCGGATCCGGTCGTCCAGGACGGCGAAAGTCATCAGTTTGGTCATGCTCGCAGGCGGGCTTATCTCGTCGGCGTGGTCCTCGAAGAGCACCCGGCCCGAGGCCGCGTCCACGACGATCGCCCCCCGGTAGACGGCATTGGCTGTTGAAGTCGCCCCCGAGGCCAGGGGGCGCAGCGGGAAGGCGGCCAGGAGCGCCGGGGCGGCGGCCAGAAGGATATTCCTGCGGAGTCTCATTCGGAGGGCGTTGGGTCGGGCGGCAGTTCGCGGAGCGTGAGGCCGGGATTTTTCTCGATAAAATAGCGGAGAGTCCAGTCGTTTGGGAAAAGGACCACGGTCTGGCCGTCCCGGTCGGCGCCGAAGCTGACTCCGGTCGCGACGACGAGGTTTCGCGGATCGGCGAGCGCGGGATGGGGGTCGACCCACCGCAGCAGGGTCCAGGGCGTCTGCTCGAGGCGGGACTCCGCCCCGTATTCGGCCTGCAGGCGGTACTGAACCACCTCGAATTGCAGCGGCCCGACCGCGGCCAGGAGCGTTGCGCCGGGCGGCGCCAGCCGGGCCGTGAACGACTGGACGACGCGCTCCTTGAGGAGCTGCTCCAGTCCAGCCCGGAATTTCTTCGCATCGGCGGGGCTCCCGCTCGAGATGTAGGTGAAAACCTCGGGGGCGAAACGGGGAATTTCGTTGAAGACCACGCCCCGTTCGGCGGAGAGCGTGTCGCCGATGCCGAACGAATCGTGGCCCACCAGGCCCACGACATCGCCCGGCCACGCCTCGTCGACCGTCGCCCTCTCCTGGCCGAAAAGCTTGTGCGAGGAGGACAGGCGCACGGTCCTGCCGGTGCGCTGGTGCACGACGGTCATGTCCCTCTCGAACCTGCCGGAACAGATCCGCAGGAATGCGATCCGGTCGCGGTGCTTCGGGTCCATGTTCGCCTGGATCTTGAAGATGAAGCCGGAGAATCCCGGGCGGTCGACCGGGACGACCGCGGGTTCGGCCGCGGAGGGAAGGCCGGCGCCGCCCCCGTTTTGCGCCTCCCCTTCGGGGGCGCTCCGGCGCGCCGGAGCGGCGCTCATCCGCGGCTGCGGCGGCACGGAGTCGTGGAGAAACCCGTCCAAAAGAAGCTGGATCCCAAAATTGTTGACGGCGCTCCCGAAATAGACCGGCGTCTGCCGGCCCGCCCGGACGGCGGCCAGGTCAAAGGCATGGCCCGCGCCGTCGAGCATCGCGATCTGCTCGCTTGCCTCGGCATGGGCCGACTCGGACAGCTTTTCCCTGACGATCGGGTCGGCCAGCGAGGCGACCTGGACGGGCGCCTGGTACGCCCCGCCCGGCACGCGCTCGAACAGGTGGACCTGGCGCGTGCGGCGGTCGAATACGCCCCGAAACTCCGGGCCGTTTCCGAGCGGCCAGACGACGGGCGAGGATTGCAGGCCGAGGACGCTCTCCAGCTCGTCCAGGAGGGCGAGCGGATTGCGCGTCGGCCGGTCGCACTTGTTCATGAACGTGAAGATCGGAATGCCCCGCCTGCGGCACACCTCGAAAAGCTTGCGGGTCTGCGCCTCGACCCCCTTGCCCGCGTCGATCACCATCAGAGCCGCGTCGACGGCGGTCAGCACCCGGTAGGTGTCCTCGGAAAAGTCCTTGTGCCCCGGGGTGTCGAGGAGATTGACCGCATAACCTCCGTAGTCGAACTGGAGGACCGTTGTGCTGATGGAAATTCCGCGCTGGCGCTCCAGCTCCATCCAGTCCGAAGCCGTGGAGCGCTGGTTTTTCCGATCCCTCACCGCCCCCGCAAGGTGGATCGCATTGCCATATAGGAGGAATTTCTCCGTCAGCGTGGTTTTCCCCGCGTCGGGATGGGAGATGATCGCGAAGGTGCGTCGTCGGGCGATTTCGGCGGCGGGTGACATGGAAAAAAGGAATAGTGTGCCCGGCCCGGTGGGCGCTGGCAAGGGAAAGGGAAAACCCCGCGCTAAAGCAGGTCGAGCTGCGAGTCGTCCCGCGGGGGCGCGACCGTGATCTTCTTCCTGGGCTTCGCAGAGGGGGCGGGCACCTCGACCGAGGCATCCTCGCCCTCGAGGCGAGCCAGGATGGCGCGGGCCCGGTCGATGACGGAGAGCGGCAACCCGGCCAGCCGGGCCACCTGGATCCCGTAGCTTCGGTCCGTGGCGCCGGGCACCACCCGGCGCACGAAGACGATCTCGTCGTTCCACTCCTTGACCGCGACCGAGAGATTGCGCAGCCGCGGGAGGTGCTTTTCGAGCTGCGTGAGCTCCTGGTAGTGGGTGGCAAAGAGGGTCCGCGGTCCGCGCAAGGGATCCCGGTGGAGGTGCTCGACGACCGACCAGGCGATGCTCAGGCCGTCGTACGTCGACGTGCCGCGGCCGATCTCGTCCAGTATGATGAGCGAGCGGTCGGTCGCATTGTTGAGGATGTTGGCCGTCTCGTTCATTTCGACCATGAAGGTCGAGTTTCCATGCGACAGGTCGTCGCTTGCGCCGACCCGCGAGAAGATCCGGTCCACGAGCCCGAGGCGGCAGGATTTTGCCGGGACCCAGCAGCCGATCTGGGCGAGCAGGGCGATCAGTGCGACCTGCCGGATGTAGGTCGACTTTCCCGCCATGTTCGGCCCGGTGATCAGGGCGATCTGGGCCTCGCCGCAGGACAGCGAGGTGTCGTTGGGCACGAATGCGGGGCCGGCCCCGGCGGGCCTCGATTCCGTCGCCCGCAGCATCTGTTCAACGACGGGATGGCGGCCGTCCACGATTTCGATTCCGTCGCCCTCGTCCAGATCCGGGCGGCAATAGTCCCATTCGCGCGCGAGGACCGCCCAGCCTGCGAGAACGTCGAGCTCGGCGAGCGCCTCGGCCGTCTCCGCGAGGGCGGGCGCCTCCGCGAGCACCGACGCGACGAGCGACTGGAAGATCTCCTGCTCGCGGGCGAGCGCGTTTTCCTCGGCGCTGAAGATTTCCTTCTCCTTCCGGCGCAGTTCCTCCGTCACGTACCGCTCGCCTCCGACGGTGGTCTGGCGGCGGATGTAATCGGCCGGGACCAGGTGGAGGTTCGCCTTCGTGATTTCGATGTAATAGCCGAAGTTGTTCGTGAACCGGACCTTGAGGCTCCGTATGCCCGTGCGCTCCTGCTCGGTGCGTTCGAGCTCCGAAAGCCACGTGCGGTTGTCGCTTGTGAGGGCGCGCAGGCGGTCCAGCTCCGCGTCGTGGCCGGCCTTGATGAAGTGGCCGTCCTCGATTGCGGCGGGCAGCTCCTTCGCGAGGGCGCTCTCGAGAAGCGCCCGCAGGACCGGGATTTCGTGAAGCCTTTCCCGGACTTGCGCAAGACCGGGGTCCGCGGCGCTCCCGTCCAGGTCGGAGGGAGGCGCTCCGAGGGCCGATTTAAGGTCGGGAACCTGGGCCAGCGTGTCCAGGACCCCGCCCAGTTCGCGCGGGCTGCGCAACCGGTTTTGCAAACGCCCGAGTATCCTGGGAATGTCCCGGATGTGGACGAGCAGGTCCCGAAGCTTCGAAAGCCGGGCCGGCTGCCGCACAAGTTCGCCGACGAGCGCCTGGCGCCGGCGGATTTCGCCGATCTCCAGGGTGGGCGCCGCCAGCCAGCGCTCCATCAGCCGGACGCCGCAGGCGGTCGCCGTCCGGTTCACGGCCCACAGCAACGACCCGTCGCGGGCGCCGCGGCTGGAGCTGAAAATCTCCAGATTTCGGAGCGTCGCCGGGTCCAGAAGAAGGCTGCGGGAACTGCGGTATTCCTGCAGCCCGCGCAGATTCTCGGGCTTCGCGCACAGGTTGTCGGTTGCGTACCGGACCAGCGCTCCCGCCGGTCCCAGCGCCGGATGGCCGGCCGGGATGCCGAATCCCTCGAGGTTGAGGACGCCGAGGGTCGCCATGACCGCCTGCGCACCGGAAGCGCGGGCGAACTGCACTTCCGGCAGTTCCGTGCACAGCCGTCGCGACGCAAAGGCATGGAGGGCGTGGACGGCCGCCTGCTCATGCGGGCTGGCCTGCCAGAGGGCGAGGGCGCCTTCGGCGACCAGCACTTCGTCGGGCGCCAGGGCGGAGAGGATCGGCAGGAGGTTTTCGATCCGGACGTCGGTCGCGATCTTGAACTCCCCGGTTGAGATATCCAGCCACGCCGCGTGGAGGCCGCTCCGGTCGAGCGCGATCGCGGCCAGGTAGTGGTTGCGCGCGGCGTCGACCTGGTTGGCGGCGAGGGTTGTGCCCGGGCTCAGGATCCGCGTGAGCTTGCGCGTGACGAGCCTGCCCGGGCGGGCCGCGTCCTGCTGGTCGCAAATGGCGACTTTTTTGCCGGCCGCCAGGAGTTTCCCGACGTACGCGTCGGCTGCGTGGTAGGGAATTCCCGCCATCGGATGCCCCTGGCGCCTGGTCAGCGTGAGCCCGAGCAGGCGCGATGCGGCGAGCGCGTCGTCGAAGAACATCTCGTAAAAATCGCCGAGCCTGAAAAGAAGCACGGTATCCCGCGGCAGCCCGCGCCTCGCCTCGAGGTACTGCTGCATCATCGGGGTCGGCTTGTCGGGCTCGCTCATCCGGTCAGGGGTTGGAGGCCTGCTAACGCCCGGACCAAAGGCGCAGGGAGGCGAGCAGGAAATCCTCCACGGCCGCCGACTCGTTGAAGTTCACCCAGAGCAGGCCCGCTCCGTGCTCGAGCCTTTGGATGGCGGCGGTGAAGGCCCTGCGGGCCGCCTCGTCGCCCGCCTCCAGCCTCGATCTTGCATGGACCCTCGTGGCTTCCTCGATCTCGGCGAGAAAGCGGGCCCTTATTCCGTTGGCCAGCCCGATTTCGATCGCGATCTGCTGATCCTCATCGGCATCGGGCGGCAATGAATCCTTCTGGAGGGTCCAGGCCTCTTCGGTGGCCTTGTCGAGGATGAAGCCGAATCGCGCGGCAAGCCCGTAAACCGCGAAGATGTGATCGGTGACGGTGCGCTTGTCCAGCGGGGCGGAAGGCGCGAGCCGGGCGAGCCAGGCCCCGTAATCGGCTAGCCAGGCGGACCAGAGCGGGGCGGAGGAGCCCGCCTTGGCCGGAGCTTCGGCGGACGGGCCTTCCGCCGTCCTTGCCGGGGAAAACCTGAAATGCAGGCACCGGCTTCGGATCGTGGGAAGCAGGGCGTATGGGTGCGTCGTCAACAAGAGCAGGGTCGTGTGGTCCGGCGGCTCCTCCAGGGTCTTCAGGAAGATGTTTGCCGCGGTCGAATTCATCCGGTCCGCCTCATGGATGATTGCGATCTTCCTGCGGGAAAGCCTCGCCGACTTCTGCACCTTGGAGATCAATTCCCGCGTCGCGGGGGCCGTGATCAGGCGCATCCTGCCGGCGGGTCGAAGGGCGAAGCAATCCGGATGCTTGTCGGGGGCCAGGTGCGCCGCCCCATTTTCGTTCAGCAGCCGGTCGGAAATGGCGTTGGCGACTGCCGCCAGCGTGTCCGGGTTGTCCCCGTGCAGAAGCAGGCTGTGGCCGAGGCGCTGCCGGTCTATGGCCCGGTCGATGACCGACGCAGCCGGCGTCCCCTGGAGGGCTGCGGGCCACGGTTGGACGGGGGAGGACGGCTGCACGAGAAGGGTGAGTGCCCGGAATGCCGCGGTCAGGCCGGCATCCGGCCGGATCCCTATTTCAGGCGGGGCCTGACCGCCTCCCAGATCTTTTTCTCGATCGAGTCCTCGCTCTTCGTCCCGTCGATCACGATGAAGCGCTCCGGCATGCTCCGCCCGAGGACGAGATACCCATCCCGCACCTTTTGGTAGAAATCGATGTTCTGGCGCTCCATGCGGTTGGGCACGTCGGAGGCGCGCTGGCGGATGCGGGCGAGGCTCACCTCCGTCGGCACATCGATGATCACGGTCAGGTCCGGCATGACGTTGCCGACGGCGAACCGGTTGATCTGGTGCACCGGGTTGAGGGCCAGATTGCGCCCGATCCCCTGGTAGACGGTCGATGAATCGAGAAAACGGTCGCTCAGCACGATGGCGCCCCGCACCAGGGCCGGCACGATGATCTCCCTCACGAGTTGGGCCCTCGCGGCCGTGAACAGGAGAAGCTCGGTTTCGGCGCACATCTCCTCGCCCTTGGAATTATGGACGATGATATTGCGAATCTGCTCGCCGAGCTCCGTGCCGCCCGGCTCGCGCACCGACACGACGTCGCGCCTGAGCTTTTGCAGATGGGCGGCCAATCGGATGATCTGGGTCGATTTGCCGCTGCCCTCCGAGCCTTCGAACGAGATGAGCTTGCCTGCGGGTTTGGATTTAAGAGGCATCGGCCCATTCTGAACATCTTGCGGCGCCACGTTCAACATAATTGGCCGCGAAAGTCGTTGATCGGTCCGGCCAAAAGGGCCAACACTTTTTCCACCGACATGTCCGCCGCGCAATTTCTTGTCCCCCTCCTCGCCATGGCCAACCCGATCCGGGTTTTTCAAAACTGCGACGGGGTCGGCGAGACCATCGTGGCCGGACTCGGCGTATTCAGCATTGTCGCCTGGGCGATGATGATAGGGAAGCGCAACGACCTCTCGGCCCTGAACCGGATGAACCACATTTTCGAGCGGCGGCTCCGCGAGGAGCGCCGCGTGCTCGACCTGCCGGAGACCTTTCGCAACCAGCGCTCGATTCCCTACGCCGACCTCTTCAGCGAGGCGATCGAGGCGTATTGGCGCGCCGCGGCCATCGGAAAGGAGAAGGGGATAGACTCCGCGCGCTTCCGCCTGGAGCTTGCCGAAAACGCGCTCCAACGGGGCCTCGCCCGCCAGGTGGACAATTACGAATCGAGCATGATCTTCCTCGCGAGCATCGTTTCCGGGGCGCCCTTCCTGGGCCTTCTCGGAACGGTTTGGGGCGTCATGACCGCGTTCGACTCGGTCTCGGTCCAGCAGACTGCATCCATCCAGACGCTCGCCCCCGGCGTGTCGGCCGCCCTCCTGACCACGATCTCCGGGCTCCTCGTCGCAATCCCCTCGCTCTTCGGCTACAATCTGCTGCAGGCCAAGACCCGGAAGATGATCACGGAATTGGAGAATTTCGCCAGCTCGCTCGCCGACCGCATCGAGCTCGAGAGCTGAGGAATCCGGCCATGGCACGGACCTTTCGCAGGCAGCGGCAGTCCCGCCCGATCTCGGACATCAACGTCACGAACCTGATCGACCTCGGGTTCACCCTCCTGATCATCTTCATGATATCGACGCCGCTCATCAACCAGGAGCAGACGATTCCGGTCGTTTTGCCGGTCGAATCGAGGAGCCCGCAGGAAAAGCCGGAAGCCGACCGTTTTGTGGCGATATCGGTCGATGTCCGCGGCCGCTACTATATCAACACCCAGCAGACCCCGATCTCGCTCGCCGAACTGCGCACCCGCCTCCAGGCCCTGGGCCTGGACAAGAAGCAGCCCGTGATCCGGATCCGCGGCGACGGGAGCGTGTCCTACGACAAGATCATCCAGCTGATCGACGAACTGAAGAAAGCGAATCTGTCCAGGATCACCTTTGACACGCAGGCCGGGACCTGAGCCCGGCCCCCGGCGCAGCCGTGAACGCACACTCCCCCCAGGCCTATTTTCTATCCGCGGTCCTGCATGCGCTTGCCGCGGCGATCGTGCTTCTTCTCGGCTTTGCGGCGAGCCAAAGCCGGCAGGAGACGACGAAGGTCTTCGAATTGGTCGCCGGCCAGGGCGACAACTACGCGGCCACCGTCGCGCCCGCGATCGGCGTCCCGGGGGGCATCAAGCTTACGGTTCCGGCACCTCCCGCTCCGCCCGCGCCCCAGCCGCCCGAGGCCGCCGCGATCCCGCCGCAGTCGGCGCCGATTGCGGAGGCGCCCTCCATTCCGGTCGCAAAGCCTGTGCCCGCAAAGACCGCCCCGGCCAATAAGGACCAGCCCAGTTTCTCCAAGATCGTGAAGAGCACGGAAAACAGGAAAGCGGCGCGGATTGAGGCGCAGTACCGCAGGCAGCTCGCGAAGGAGGCCGCGGCCGAGGCGAAGCAGCGGGAGAGCTACGAACAATACCTGAAGGAGCACGGCAGCGCCCCGGGGAAGGCGCCCAGGGTCGACGCGGAGGGCATCGCCGGAGGAGTCGTCGGCGGGTCGACGGCCAACAAGGAGGGCGGCGCGGGAGGCAAGGCGCTCACCCGGGATGAGCAGGATCTGCTCGGCTCGTACATCGCCATGCTGAAGGCCCGGGTGAAGGAAAATCTCGTTCCGCCGCCCGGTGTGAGCGACCGCCTGGAGGCGCGCGTCGAGTTCTATCTTGCGGCCGACGGATCCCTCTCCCGCCTGCGGATCGTGAATTCGTCGGGAAACGGCGAATTCGACGAGGCCGTCCTCGAAGCTTTCCGCCACACCCAGATGCCGCCCCGCCCCGACCACCGGGGGGAGATGGACTCCCTCACGATCAACATGCGGGACGAGGACGAGGGATCCCCTTAGCGCCTGACCGGCGACATCGATCATTGCCTTGATACCCCCCCAACCCATGCGTACCCCGTCATTCCTTGTCTGCGCGCCGGTCCGGCCGCTTTTTGCCCTGATTGCCCTGGCCTGCCTCGCGCGGGCGGCCGATTCGCCCCGCGAGCGCATTTCGATCGATTCCGGCTGGCGCTTCTCGAAAGCCGGTTTTGTGGCGGCCGAGGGCGCCTTCGGCGACCCGGCGCTGCAGGGGGCCGTCCTCGGGACTCGCGATTCATTTCTGGAACGGAGCGATTCAATGGGAGCGGGGGAGCGCCCCGCTCCGGACGGCGGGCCGCGCTCCCGGCCCGATTTCGATGACAGCGGATGGCGCTCCGTGGACCTTCCCCACGACTGGGGCGTCGAGGGTCCGTTCAAGGCGGAGTATTCCGGCGACACGGGCCGGCTCCCGTTCTGGGGCAGCGCCTGGTACCGGAGGAGGCTGGACATTCCGGCGAGCGACGCGGGGCGCAGGGTGTTTCTCGATGTCGACGGCGCCATGTCGTACGCAACCGTCTGGCTGAACGGCCATTTCGTCGGCGGGTGGCCCTACGGCTATGCCTCATTCGAGCTCGAGCTTACGCCCTATGTCGTTCCGGGCGGCCTGAACGTCCTCGCCATCCGGCTGGACAATCCGCCGAATTCGTCCCGCTGGTATCCGGGCGGCGGAATCTACCGCAACGTTTGGCTGGAGAAGACCTCCCCGATCCACGTGGCCCACTGGGGAACGACCGTGACGACTCCGGAGGTTTCGAGCGGCTCGGCGGCCGTGAGGGTCGCTGCGACCCTTGAAAATGATTCCGACTCGGAAGCTCAGGTCACGGTGCGGACGGAGGTCTTTGAACTGGGCGCGGACGGAAAGAGGGAAGGGGGCGCCGTGGCGGCTTCGGATACCTCCTCGGCGAAAATCCCGGCGCACGGAAAAATCAGCACAGAGGGGCTCGTCCGGGTGCCGAATCCCAGGCTTTGGAGCACGCATTCACCCAACCGGTACCTCGCCGTGACGAGAGTGTCCGGCAGGGACGGCGAAACCGACGCCTATGAGACCCCGTTCGGAATCCGAACGCTCGTTTTCGATCCGTCCAAGGGTTTCCTCCTGAACGGCGAGCGCCTGAAGTTTCAGGGGGTGTGCGACCATCACGACCTCGGGAGCCTCGGCACCGCCGTGAACGAGCGCGCCATCGAACGGCAGCTTGAGCTGCTCCGGGAAATGGGCTGCAACGCGATCCGGACGAGCCACAATCCGCCGGCTCCGGAGCTCCTGGACGCCTGCGACCGGATGGGACTCGTCGTCATGGACGAGGCCTTCGACTGCTGGGCGCGGCAGAAGCGCCCGAACGACTACCACCGGCTGTTTGCGGATTGGCATGAGGCCGACCTTAGGGCGCAGATCCGCCGGGATAGGAACCACCCTTCGGTCATCCTGTGGAGCATCGGAAACGAGATTCCCGAGGCGGGCAGTCCCGCGGGTGTGACGATTGCGACGGAGCTGGCCCGAATCGCGCACGAGGAAGACCCGACCCGACCGGTCACCTCAGCCTGCAATAACGCACAATCCGGCTACAACGGATTCGAGGATGCGGTCGACGTGTTCGGCTATAATTATCGCTTTGCCGAGTACCCGAAGTTTCACGCGGCGCACCCGGAGAAGTTTCTTTACGGAAGCGAGACCGCGTCGACGGTCAGTTCCCGGGGCGTGTATGTGTTTCCCGTGCTCGAGGACAAGTCCAAGGGCCTGACGGCGGACTTCCAGGTGAGCTCCTACGACCTGTATGCCCCTCGGTGGGCGTACCCTCCGGATGCCGAATTCCGGGCCGAGGACCAGGACTCCTACGTCAACGGCGAATTCGTATGGACGGGCTGGGACTATCTCGGGGAGCCGACGCCATTTGGCGGGCCGAAGGATCCGGCCAGGAGCTCCTATTTCGGAATCATCGACCTGGCGGGATTCAAGAAAGACCGCTTTTACGAGTACCAGGCGCACTGGCGGCCGGACCTCCCCATGGCGCACCTCCTGCCGCATTGGACCTGGCCGGATCGGGTTGGCCAGGTGACGCCCGTGTTTGTCTACACCTCGGGGGACGAGGCGGAGCTCTTTCTGAATGGCAAATCGCTTGGGAAGCTGGCCAAGGGTCCGTACGATTATGTGCTGCGCTGGAATGACGTCGTCTATCAGCCGGGCGAGTTAAGGGTCGTCGCCTACAAGGGCGGCAAACATTGGGCCGAGGACTCGGAGAAAACGGCGGGGCCGGCCGCGAAGCTGGTCCTCAAGGGCGACCGGACCGAGGTTACCGCGGACGGCCGGGATCTGGTCTTCGTCACCGCTTCGGTTTGCGACAAGGATGGCGTCCTCGTCCCGCAGGCGATGAATCATATCCGATTTGCCGTCTCGGGGTCCGGCGCGATCGCGGCCACGGACAATGGCGATGCGACCAGCTTTGAGTCCTTCCAGGCTTCCGAACGCAACGCATTCAACGGCCTCGCATTGGCGGTCGTTCGAGCGGGCAAGGGCCCGTCCGGTACGATCGCGATCACCGCCGAATCCGACGGCATTTCGGGCGCGACCCTGACGGTCATGGCCGGGGCCGCGGAGTAGTCCAGGGCCGGCGACAATAGGCGCGGTGGGAAAGGCAAGAACTGCGGAGCGGGTGTCCCCCCTCCGTGGCACACTGGACGGTACCATCCGGGATACTCCCGGAATGGCCACCAATTCATGTCCCGCAAGACCACCGACAACGCCTTCGCAACACTCGATGGGAATGAGGCCGTCGCCTCCGTAGCCTACCGAATTAACGAACTGATCGCGATTTATCCGATCACACCCTCCTCGGCCATGGCCGAGTCCTGCGACGAATGGGCGGCCGCCGGACGGCCGAATCTTTGGGGCGAGGTGCCGCGCATTGTTGAAATGCAATCGGAGGGCGGCGCGGCGGGAGCCGTGCACGGAGGGCTGCTCGGGGGCGCGTTGACGACCTCTTTCACGGCATCCCAGGGATTGCTGCTGATGATCCCGAATCTGTACAAGATTGCGGGTGAACTGCTTCCACTGACGATTCACGTGAGCGCGCGCGCCCTGGCGGCGCAGGCTCTCTCCATTTTTGGCGATCATCAGGACGTGATGGCCTGCCGTGCGACCGGATGCGCCCTTCTGGCAAGCAATTCACCCCAGGAGGCGCACGATTTTGCCCTTGTGGCGCACGCGGCGAGTTACCGGGCGCGGGTTCCGTTTATTCATTTCTTTGACGGCTTCCGGACCTCGCACGAGGTGTCAAAAATCGCGCTTCTTTCGGACGACCACCTGCGCGCCGTGATCGACGAGGCCGATATTGCCGCATTCAGGTCCCGCGCGATGTCGCCCGACCGGCCGACCCTCCGCGGCACGGCGCAAAACCCGGACGTTTATTTCCAGGGCCGGGAGGCGGTCAACCGGTTCTATGCCGACCTGCCGAAGACGGTGCAGGCGACGTTCGACAGGTTCGCGGCCGCCACGGGCCGCCAGTACCGCCTTTTCGACTATTACGGCCATCCTGCCGCCGAACGAATCGTTGTCGCCATGGGGAGCTCGGTGGAGACCCTCGTCGAGACGGTGGAATGGCTCGCCTCGCGCGGGGAAAAGGTGGGGGTCGTGGCCGTGCGCCTTTTCCAGCCATTTGCCGTGGCCGAGTTTCTCGCCGCCCTGCCCAGGACGACTTCTTCGATCGCCGTCCTCGACCGCACGAAGGAGCCGGGTTCCCTCGGCGAGCCGCTGTACCTGAATGTGCTGACGGCGCTTGCCCAGGGCCGCTCGCCGCTGGCCGCATCCCCGCGCGTTGTCGGAGGCCGCTACGGCCTCGGCTCGAAGGAGTTTACTCCGGGAATGGCCCGGGCTGTCTTCGAAAACCTCGCGGCGCCGGAGCCGCGGAACCATTTCACGGTCGGGATCATCGACGACGTCACCGGCTTCTCGCTTCCCTTCGATGCCGAGTTCGACATCGAATCGACCGACGTGAGGCGGTGCGTGTTCGTGGGCCTTGGAGCCGACGGCACCGTGGGGGCGAACAAGAACTCGATCAAGATCATCGGGGAGCAGACCGACAACTTTGCCCAGGGCTACTTTGTCTACGACTCGAAGAAATCGGGCTCGATCACGACTTCGCACCTTCGCTTCGGACCGCGGCCGATCCGCGCTCCATATCTCATTCACAAGGCGGGCTTCGTCGCCTGCAGCCAGTACAGCTTCATCGGGCGGACCAACGTCCTCGGTTACGCCGCTCCGGGAGGCACCGTCCTCCTCAATTCGCCCCACGGTCCGGAGGACACCTGGAAGAGCCTCCCCCGGGAGTGGCAGGAGGAGTTGATCGCCAAGAAGCTGCGCCTGTTCGTCATCGATGCGACCAAGGTTGCGCATGCGGCCGGCATGGGCAGGCGCACGAACACGGTCCTGCAGACCTGCTTCTTCGCCCTGTCCGGCGTCCTCCCGCAGGACGAGGCGATCGCGCAGATCAAGAAGGCGATCTACAAGACGTACGGAAAGAAGGGCGAGCAGATCGTCCAGATGAACTACGCCGCGGTCGACGCGGCCCTTGCCGGCTTGAAGGAGGTCAGGATCCCCGCGTTGCCCGATGCGGGAGCCGTCATGACCCTCCCGCCGGCCTATCCGGGAGCCCCGCAGTTTGTGCGGGAGGTGACCGCGCGGCTCCTCGCCGACCAGGGCGATCTGCTTCCCGTGAGCGCGATTCCCTTCGACGGCTGCTGGCCCACCGGCACCGCCCGGTTCGAAAAGCGAAATATCGCCCTTGAGATCCCGTCCTGGGATCCGGCGGTCTGCATCCAATGCAACAAATGCGCGCTCATCTGCCCCCACGCGGCGATCCGCGCCACGTTCTGCGACCCGTCCGAACTCGCGGACGCCCCCAAGGGCTTCGTATCGACCGCCTTCCGCTCCACCGAATTCCCCGGAAAGCGGTACATTCTCCAGGTCGCCCCCGAGGACTGCACGGGGTGCTCCCTTTGCGTGCAGGTGTGCCCGGCCAAGGACCGCACGAATCCCAGGCACAAGGCGATCGACATGGTGCCGCAGCCGCCGAGGCTCGAGGCCGAAAAGGCCAACTGGGACTTCTTTACGCGCCTGCCGGAGCCCGACCGGACGAAGCTCGACACCTCGACCGTCAAGGGCACGCAGTTCATGACGCCGCTCATCGAATTCTCAGGCGCTTGCGCCGGATGCGGCGAGACTCCGTACCTGAAGCTGCTGACGCAGCTCGTGGGCGACCGGCTCCTCATCACCAATGCGACCGGCTGCACGTCGATTTACGGCGGCAATCTTCCGACGACGCCCTACTGCAAGAACCACGACGGCCGCGGTCCGACGTGGGTGAACTCGCTCTTCGAGGACAACGCCGAGTGCGGCCTTGGAGTCCGGCTGGCCGTCGACGAGCGGGTCCGCACGGCGCATGCCCTGCTGGGCCGCCTCGCTCCGAAGCTCGGTGCGCCCCTTTGCCAGGCGCTCATCGAATCCGACCAGACGACCGAGTCCGGGATCGCGGAACAGCGGGCCCGGGTGGCGACCCTGCGCACGGCCCTCGGCAAGCTCGAAGGCGCGGATGCGCGCAGGCTGGAGGCCCTGGCCGATGACCTGGTTCGCAAATCCGTTTGGATCGTCGGCGGCGATGGCTGGGCTTACGACATCGGATACGGAGGCCTGGATCACGTCCTCGCCTCGGGCGCCAACGTCAAGGTTCTGGTCCTCGACACCGAGGTGTATTCGAACACCGGGGGGCAGGCTTCGAAATCGACGCCCATGGGCGCGGTCGCCAAGTTTGCCGCCAGCGGCAAGGCGATTGCGAAGAAAGACCTCGGCTTGATGGCAATGCAGTATGGACACGTGTATGTTGCGCACATCGCCATGGGTGCAAAGGACAGCCAGACGGTCGCGGCGCTAAGGGAGGCCGACGCCTATCCGGGGCCGGCTCTCGTGATCGCATACTCGCACTGCATCGCGCACGGCTTCCCCCTCCATCTGGGCGCCGAGCAGCAGAAACTCGCGGTCGATTCCGGCTACTGGCCCCTGTTCCGATACGATCCGCGCCTCGCGGAAAAGGGAGAGGCCGCCTTCAAGCTCGATTCCGCCCCTCCCAAGACCGAGCTTTCCAAGTTCATGTCGAACGAAACGCGGTTCGGGATCCTGAAGAACGTCGATCCCGGCCGCGCGGCCGACCTCGGAATGCTTGCCCAGGCGCACGTGAAGCGACGTTTCGCCATGTATCAGCAACTGGCCGCTGCGGGCTCCGTCGCCGCGGTTTCCGAAGCGCCCGTGCAGGCCGCAAAAGCGACGCCGCCCCAGGCGTCCGGAGCGCCCACGACACCGGCCGGGCGACCGGCTGCCAATTGAGGTCTCCCGAATCGGAATTCCCGCCCCCGTACTGAATCCCGCCCCAATGCAATGAAACTGGAAACGCCCTATCTCGGACTCAAGCTCCGCAACCCGCTCGTCGTGGGCGCGGCCCCCTTCTGCGACAGCGTCGAAGCGGCCACCCATCTCCAGGACGCCGGAGCCGCGGCGGTCGTCATGCGCTCGCTCTTCGAGGAGCAGATAGATTTTGAATTGGGGGCGCTGACCCGCCTCGTCGAAACTCCGGCCGAGAGCAACCCGGAGGCGAAGTCGTACTTCCCCGGGTTTGAGGAGTACCAGCTGACGCCCGACCGGTACCTGAAGCAGATCGCAAGCCTGAAGAACGCCCTGACGATCCCCGTCATCGCATCGCTTAACGGCTGCCGCCCCGGCGGATGGACGACCTACGCCCGGCGATTCGAATCGGCGGGTGCGGACGCAATCGAGCTCAACCTCTATCACCTGGTCACCGACCCGTCCGTCTCGGCCGAGGAGGTCGAGGCCGACATGCTTGAAACGGTCCACCGGGTGACCGAATCCGTGCACATCCCGGTCGCGGTCAAGCTATCCGCATTCCACGCCGCGCCCGCGCACTTTTCACTCGCGCTCGAGCAGGCCGGGGCGGCGGGAATCGTCGTCCTCAATCGGTTTTACCAACCGGACCTGAATATCGAGGACCTGGAGGTGGAACCGCAACTGCACCTGTCCGACTCCTCGGAACTGCTCATGCGGCTTCGCTGGCTTGCGATTCTTTCGCCGAACGTCCGGGGTTCCCTGGCGGCCACGGGCGGGGTTCATTCCGCGGACGACGTTGTGAAGGCGATCCTGGCCGGCGCGCACGTGGTTCAAGTCGTCTCCGCGCTCCTCAAGAACGGCCCCGAGTACCTCACGGTCCTCCTGGGCGGCCTCCGCCGCTGGATGGAGGCGCATGGCTACAACAGCGTCGAGGAGTTCCGGGGCGCCCTCAATCTCCGCCGCTGCCCCGATCCGACCGCCTTCGAACGGGCCAATTACCAGCGGATCCTGCAGAGCTGGCGGATGTGACCGGTTGCCGTTGAGCCCCATCGTTGAGCCCGGCTTCGCGCGTTGCGCTTCGCCGCGGCAGCTTTCGCATTGCGAAAGCTGGCGGAGAGAGAGGGATTGGCTCGCTTCGCTCGGGGCTTCGCCCCAAACGGGCGCTCCGCACCCGTTTGCCCATATCCCCCCTCGCAGCCGCTGCGCGTCTGCCGCACCCCTTCGGGTTGCGGGCTCTCGATCAAAGATTGGGGACACGGGGTTTTTAGGCCACCGTGTCCTTGATGATAACGACAGTTTACCTGTCGCTGAGAGGTTACCGCATTCTCTCCAGCGAGGGCAACTCTGAGTTAA
>JBEKAO010000042.1:0-33871 GCA_050015855.1 Opitutaceae bacterium
GTCAAGGAGATCATCGTCAATCAACTGAATGTAAACGAGGAGCAGATCACTCCAACGGCCTCCTTCCTCGATGACCTTGGCGCTGATTCACTCGACACGGTCGAATTGATCATGGCATTCGAGGAGGAATTCAAGGACGAGATCAAAGGCGAGATACCCGAGTCTGACGCGGAGAAGCTGCAGACGGTCGGCCAGGTCATAGAATACATCAAGGCCAAGGCGGGACAGTCCTGATCCGCCGGACCGGGGCTTTGACGCAGCTGAAATCCAACCGGCGGGTCGTCGTCACCGGTCTTGGCGTCGTTGCTTCGATCGGTCACGACGTTGCCACATTCTGGGAGAGCCTGCTGGCGGGGAAAAGCGGCGTGGACCGCGTCAGGCATTTCGATCCGGCCGATTACGCATGCCAGATCGGGGCGGAGGTGCGCGACTGGGATCCGGGCCTTCACATGGATCCGAAGGAGGTGCGCCGAAACGACCGCTACACGCATTTCGGATTCGTCGCGGCGGCGCAGGCGGTGAAGGACTCGGGCGTCGATTTCGCGCGGGAGGACGGGGACCGCTGCGGGGTGATCATCGGATCGGGAATCGGCGGCATGCAGACCTTCGAGAACCAGATGAGGATCCTTTTCGAGAGGGGCCCGCGGAAGGTCTCACCCTTCACCATTCCGGCCCTCATCGTCAACATGTGCTCCGGGCTCGTCGCGATCGCGCATGGCGCGCGCGGGCCCAATTTCGGCGTCGTGTCGGCGTGCGCATCGGGCGCGCACGCCCTCGGGGAGGCGGCGCTTGCAATCGGGCGCGGGGACGCCGACGTGATGATCGCGGGCGGGAGCGAGGCGGCGATCACCCCGTTTGCGTACGCGAGCTTTTGCGCCATGAAGGCGATGAGCACCTTCAACAGCGCCCCGCAGAAGGCGAGCCGCCCCTTCGACCGCCGGCGGGACGGCTTTGTAATGGGCGAGGGGGCCGGCATCCTCGTGCTCGAGTCGCTGGAGCACGCGCGGGCCCGGGGGGCGCGAATCTATTGCGAACTGGCGGGCTATGCCGCGACCTGCGATGCGTTCCACATCACGCAGCCCGATCCGGATGGAAAGGGCCTGTCTCTTGCGATGCGCCGAGCCCTCGAAACGGCGGGCGTCGAGCCGTCGCAGGTCGATTACATCAACGCCCACGGCACGGCGACGCCGTACAACGACCGGTACGAGACGCTCGCCATCAAGAAGGTCTTCGGAGAGCACGCCCGGCGGCTCGCGATCAGCTCGACCAAGTCGATGACCGGCCACCTTCTCGGCGCGGCGGGCGGGATCGAGTCGGTCGCGTGCGTGAAGACGCTCGAGACGGGACGGATCGCCCCGACGATCAATCTCGAGGAGCCGGACCCGGACTGCGACCTGGACTATGTGCCGAACGCGTCCCGGAGCGCCGTGGTGCGGACGGTCCTCACGAACAACCTGGGCTTTGGCGGGCAGAACGCCTCGGCCGTGTTCCGGGCCCTCTGAGCACCGGGCGCAGCCGCCCGATTGCGTCAGGCCTTGACGACCAGGCCGGCCTTTATCGCCTTGACCGACACCCAGACCCGCTTGGTGCCCCCGTTGGGCATTTGGATGCGGATGCGCTGAAGATTCGGCCGGAATTTGCGGCGCGTGATGCTGGTCACGTGGGTGCCGATGCCGCCGCTCTTCTTGCTTTGTCCCTTGCGGTTGATGATGTTGCCCTTGACGGGGCGACGACCGGTGATTGCGCAGACTCTGGCCATGGTGGTTTCGATGGGTTGAAAGGGTCCAGCGAACAGCATGGGAGGCGGCGAATCAAGGTAAAAGGTTTCGGCATGCCCTGAGTTGGATGAAATGACCCCCTTCTCGGCTCGAGCTGGCCAAGGCCCAATCTGTCCGCCAATCCGGCCTGGGGGATATCGTGGTTACCACGATATCCCTCCCGGCCACAGAGGCGGCCATGAGGCCAGCAAGAGCCGCTTCGGGGGTCATTTCATCCAGCCCAGGAAATGCCTTCCACCAGTAACTCATCGAAGAGCGTGGTATCCTGATTCGGACGAAACTACCTTCGGAGCGGCTGTTGTTCGCCTCATTCCCGCCTCCGGGGCCAGGACGGGCTGGGATCCCGCCTGGCCCGGTTTGGCGGGAAGTTTGGGTCTTGGCGAACTCCAGCCGCGAAGAGGGTTGTTTCGCCCGAATCAGGACTCCACGCTCTCACTAACTCATCGCAGAGCGTGCAGGACCTGGAATTTCTGGCCGAGGTGGGAGGGATGAAGGAGCTGCATGAGGGATCGCTTGACGGGGCTGAAGGGGGCGGAATCGGAGGTGATCGCGGCCTCGAGCCAGCCCGAGGCGTGGTGGAGGAAGAATGCCTCCTGGAACTCGAGCTGCGCCGGGCCGAACCCGTGCCGGGCGAGCGAACCGGCGAGCCAGTCCCAGCAGACGTGGCACGTCAGGTCCTGCTCCCCGGGCCGCGCGAGCAGATCGCCTGATTGCGCGTGCCGGTAATGGGCGCGTGCGGTGCCTCCCGGCGCGTCCCGGCTCAATTCCTCCCAGCTTTTTCCGTAGTCGATGGCGACAAACAGCCCGGTCCATGGGAGCGAGGCGATCGTCTCGAGCAGCCGCACGGAATCGAGCGGCGCATCGAGCCGGTAGCCCTCCGGCGCGGCCGGGGGCAGGGGGGCCTGCGCGACCGACGGCAGCTCCCTTTCGACGAGCCGATCGCCGTCGAAGCCGACCCCCATCTCGCGCCAGGCGCCGCCGCGGAAGACAAAGCGGTTGAACGGCTGGGCGTCGAAGAGTTCGTTCGAAAAGACGATGCAGGGGCCCTCCAGCCGTGGCGGGCCGGACGGGCGGCGGCCCAGGGCCTCGGCGGCGCCGATTGTGCGGAGGGAGCGAAAGGGGTGGGCGACGCCCGCCAGCACGCCGCGCGTTCCGGAGCCGGGTGGGGCGGGTTCCGCGCCGATCTCCACAAATTCAAACTCCCCGGGGTCGCGCCCGGCGAGGAGCGACACGCAGGCCGCCGCCACGATTTCGCCAAACACGGGCCCGGACGAGGCGGCCGTGAAGAAATCGGCGCCCTGCGAGTACCCGATCCGGACCCTGTCCCTTCGGTAGTAGCCAAACCGGGGGTGGTACAGGCAAATCTCCATGAAGCGGGCGAACGTAAGGACGCCGCCCGCCGCCTCTGCCTGGAGCAGGGAGATCAGGTCCGGCGGATTTGCGGGAGTCATTGGACGCAGGGTTTACAAAGGCGAGTGGATGCGCACAGTGCCCCTCATGCGCAAACGGATTCTCCTTGGCCCAGCCGGAATGATGCTTGGCGTGGGCCTGTCGGTGGGCTTCGTGCAGCTGGCGTTGCTATGGGGGCTGATCCCGGCGCGCGACTTGAGCCGGTCGGCGGCCTACCTCCGCGAGGTCCTGCAGATCGTGAACGAGAATTACGTGGATCCCAAGGCGGTGGGATACGACGCCCTGGCGCGAAACGCGATCCACGGGATGGTCGAGACCCTCGACCCCCACTCGGAGTACCTGGAGTCGAAGGACAACGCGGAGCTCGAGGAGGACCTGAGCGGGGAGTTCGGCGGCATCGGCGTCGAGGTGGACGTCCGCAAGGGCCGCATCATCGTGATCAATCCCATCGCCGGGTCGCCGGGCGACCGCGCGGGGATCCGCCACGGGGACGAGATCACGAGCATAGACGGACACGCGGTCGACGGAAAGGCGACGATGGACGACGTCGTCGACCTGCTCCGCGGCAAGCCCCGCACGAGCGTCGCCCTGCGGCTTTACCGGCCGGAAACGCGGCAGAACCTCAATCTCAGGATCGTCCGCGAGATCATCAAGGAGAACAGCGTGACGGGCGTCCGGGTCCTGGGCGGCGACACCGGCTATCTCCAGATAACGGAGTTTTCGGAGCACACCGGCGAGCAGTTCGACGCCGCGCTCAACGATCTTTTCAAGCGCAACATCGGCGCGCTGGTCATCGATCTGCGCAACAACCCGGGGGGGCTCCTCGATTCCGCGGTCGACGTGGCGGAGCCGTTCTTTCGGAAGGGGGAGCTGATCGTCTATACGCAGGGAAGGAAGAGCACCGACCGGGAGGACTACCGGGCGGAGGCGGACGGCGATCCGCTGGACCTTCCGGTCGCCGTGCTGATCAACTCCGACACGGCGAGCGCCGCGGAGGTCGTGACCGGCGCCCTGAAGGACACCGGGAGGGCCGTGATCGTCGGCGAGCGCTCCTACGGCAAGGGTTCCGTGCAGTCGATCTTCAAACTGAGGAACGGCGAGGGGCTGCGCCTGACAACGGCCCACTATTACACCCCGAGCGGCATCACGATTCACGGGAAGGGAATCGCCCCGCAGATAGAGGTCGTCCTGACGGCGGACGACGATTCGAAAATCCGCCAGCAAAACGCGAGGCCCGACATCAGGGATCCGGCCGATTTCAAGAAGGAATACGGCTTCGAGCCGATCGCCGACCGCCAGCTCGATGCGGCGCTCGAGGCCCTGAAGGGGGTGGAGATCCTGGACGAGCAGTCGGCCGCCGCCAAGGCCCCCAAGGCCCATGCCGGGGCCCTGCGGCCGCGCCCCGCATGGAGCCGGGTGTCGCGGGGCGCGTCAGGCGGGGGAGGCGGCGTCCAATTCAGCGGAACGGCCCCCCATCGCTTCGGCTGATGGACCCCATGATCCTCGCCCTGGAAACCTCGTGCGACGAGACGGCCTTGGCGGTGTTCGATCCGGAGCGCGGCCTGGTTGGCGAGTGGGTCCGCAGCCAGATCGAGATTCACGGCCTTCACGGGGGGGTCGTCCCCGATCTCGCCGCGCGGGAGCACCTGCGCCAGGTCGCTCCGCTTCTGTCCGCCGGCCGCGCGGAGTGGGCCGGGGGCTCCGTGGGGCGAATCGCCGTGACGCGCGGACCGGGCCTCGCCGCCTGCCTCGCGCTGGGCATTGCGGCCGCAAAGGCCCTCGCGCTGGCGCTGAAGCTGCCGCTCGCCGGGGTGAACCATCTGCGCGGGCACGCCTGGTCCCCGTTCATCCCCGAGCACGCCGCGAATCCGGGCGGTTTTGACGCGGCCCTGGCAACCCTGCTCCCGCATCTCGGGCTCATCGCCTCCGGGGGCCATACGCTCCTTTTTTGCATCGATTGCGACCGGCGGATGACGCCGGTTTCCTCGACGCGCGACGATGCAGCCGGCGAGGCGCTCGACAAGGGGGCGAAGCTTCTCGGGCTCGGCTATCCCGGGGGTCCCCTCATCGAAAAGGCGGCGCGCGGAGGCCGGGCCGGCGCATTTGACTTTCCGCGCGGCCTGGGGCGGCGAGCCGACCTCGATTTCAGCTTCTCGGGGCTCAAGACGAGCCTGAGGTACCGGCTGGAAAAAATGCCCCCGGATGACGTCAGGGAGAAAATGGCCGACCTTTGCGCGAGCTATCAGCAGGCGGTGGTCGACGCCCTCGCGCGCAAGACAAGGGCGGCCCTCGGCCGCGGCGGCTTCCGGAGCCTGGGGCTTTCCGGGGGCGTGGGCGCCAACGGGGTCCTTCGCGAGCGGCTCGCCGGGGAGGCGCACCGCGCGCGGGTGCGGTTCCTGGCGGCGCGGCCGGAGCATTCGGGGGACAACGCGGCGATGATAGGCTTCGCCGCGTGGGCGGACCCCGCGGGCGTCGCAAACGAGGGCATGGGCCTGGGAATCGACCCGGGCGCCGGCCTCCCCTAGGCGTAGTCCCGCCGGAGGTTGCTCGGGAGGATGCCGAGCTCCTCGCGGTATTTCGCCACGGTCCTCCGCGCGATCGTGATCCCCTTGGCCTGCAGCCGGCCGACGAGATCCTGGTCGCTCAGCGGCGAGCCCTTGTCCTCGCCGGCGACCAGATCGGCGATCATCTCCTTGACGCTCGTGTTCGAGACCGACGCGCCGCCGTCGGCCTGGTAGCCGGGGGTGAAAAAGTATTTGAATTCGAATACGCCGTGGGGCGTCTTGATGTACTTGTTCGCGATCGCCCGGCTGACGGTCGTCTCGTGCACCCCGACTATGTCGGCGATCCGGGTCATCGTGAGCGGCCTCAGCTGGGCCACGCCGCGCTCGAAGAAGTCCGACTGCGCGGAGAGGATTTCGCGCGTGATCCGCTCGATCGTGCGCTGGCGCTGCTCGATCGAGTCGATGAGGAACTTGCCGGACCGGATCCGCTCGCGCAGGTAGTCCCGCTCCGGCTTCGCGAGCGAGCCCCGGGCGATCAGCTCCCGGTACGTGCTCGAGATCCGGAGGCGGGGGATGTAATCGTTGTTGAGGCGGATCTTCCACTCGCCGCCTTCCTTCTCGACGGTCACGTCCGGCACGACCACGCGGTTGTTGTCCTCCGCGAACCGCCGGCCGGGCGCCGGGTCGAGGCGCCCGATCTCCTCGATCGCCGCCTGGACGTCGTCGGGGGACGCTCCCAGCTTTCGCGCGATCTCCGGGATGCGCCGCCGGGTGAGCAGCTCGAAATGATCCCGCACGATCCGCGCCGGCAGCGAATCCCCGCGCCCCACCGCCGCCAGCTGGGCCAGCAGGCAGTCGGGCAGCGACTGGGCGCCGATGCCCGGCGGGTCGAAGGCCTTGAGGGCGGCCACCGCCTCCTGCACCGCCGAGAGCGGCAATCCCGTCTGAAGCGCCAGGTCGGCGGGCGTCTGCGTCAGGAACCCGCGCTCGTCCAGGCTGCTGACGAGGTTGCGCATCGCCTCGAGCGCCTGGGGGCCGATCTCCGCCTGCTCGGCCTGCCTCATGAGGTGCTCCTGCATCGAGGGTTCGCTGACCAGGGAGTCGAAAAAGTGCTGGCGGCGCTCGGCGTCCTCCGCGGTGTAGGTCCGGGACCCTGCGCCGGGGATGTCCCGCCAGTCGTCGTCGAACTTTCCCAGGATCTCGAATTCCTTCGAGAAATCCATTTCATCCCCCTTGACCTCCGCCGTGCCGGACTTCTCCGCCGACTGCGCGCTCCCCGGTCCTTCCGCGGACGCCTTGCCTTCGCTTTCGTCCGGGACGGGATCCAGGCTGACGTTCTCCATCGGCAGCTCCTCCAGCGTCGGATTGCTTTGAAGCTCCTCCTGGATCACCGAGCGGAGATCGAGCGCGGCCACCTGCAGGATTTTCAGGGACTGGCGCAGCTGCGGCGCCAGGACAAGCGATTGCGTCTGGCGCTGTTGCAGGCCCTGGTTTATGCCCGGGCCGCTCATGCGGGGCGGGCGGGCTCAATTCGGTTTGGAGGATTCAAGTTGATGCAATCAAGACCGGTCGCGCCCCCCAACGCAAGCATGCAGATGTGAATTGGCCCGAAAAATGCTGCATCCCTGCGGCAGCCTCCCGCGTTCGCGGGGCGGCCCCGCACTCACGCGGGGGCCCGGGCCGCGCCAACCGCGGCTTCGTGCAGGGCCACGGCGCCGAAAGCCAGGGGGGTGGCGGTCACGCTTTCAAAGCCGGCGGCCACGATCTCCCCGGACAGAGCCGCGCGGCCTGGAAACGCCTCGATCGTACGGTTCAAATAGCGGTAGGCGCTTCGGTTGGCCGTCAAAAGGCCGGCGACCGCCGGCAGGGTGTGCCGGAGGTAGAGGTAATACGCCGGACGGAACCACGCGCGGGGATGCGAGAACTCCAGGACAAAGAGGGCGCCGCCCGGTCGCAGCACCCGGCGGATCTCGGCCAGCGAGCGGGCGCGGTCCGTCATGTTGCGCAGCCCGAACGAGATCGTGACGGCGTCGAACGACCTGTCCGCAACGGGAAGCGCCAGCCCGTCCCCGAAAGCGAAGCGGATATTGGGATGCGCGCCGGGACCGGCGGCGGCCATCTTTTTCCGGGCTTCGGCGAGCATGGGCTCGCAGAAGTCCATGCCGGTGATCCGGGTCTCGCCGGGCAGCGCGGCGCCCAGGGCGAATGCCACATCCCCGCTGCCTGTGGCGAGATCCAGGATATCCCGCGGCGCCCTGCGGCCGACCGCCTCGACAAGCCGTCTGCGCCAGCCCCTGTCGAGGCCAAAGCTCAAGACGTGATTGGCCAAATCGTACCGGCGGGCGATTCGTCCAAACATCGAATGAATGGCCGCGGATTCAGGGTCGGTCATAAATTTTTGGATGGACAGTCATTAAGATTGACGTAATTCGATTTGTGCAAATAATTTAAAGTCACATTTCAAGCCGCAATCAAAAGAACCTCCTATGTCAACGAACCTGACGAAACGGGAAATCGTGCTGGAAATCTATCGCAAGACAGGTTTCCCGCAAAAACAGATTGTCGACACTGTGCAGCAAACGCTCGACATCGTGCAAAAAGCCCTCGCAAACGGACGTAATGTGGAATTGAGGAACTTCGGTGTCTTGGAGGTCCAGGTGCGCAAGCAGCGCATTGGACGCAATCCGAACAAACCGGAGGCCGAGGTGATCATTCCGCAGCGGGCGGTTGTGAAATTCAAATCCGGAAAGATCCTGAAGCAGCAGCTGAAGAAGCTGGATTTGGGCAAGTTGCAGGTGTAGTCCGCGCGGCGCCTCCTGGCTGCGATGCGGGCCGGGGGAAGGGGAGCCCCCGACAAATGGTTCGCTCTTGAAGGGGCGGTTTGCAACGGTGTGTCTTTCCATGCGTGAATTCCAGACCCTTCCCGGCTTCCGCGAATTCTATCCGGAGGATCTGGCGCGGCGAAACCACGTGTTTCGCGTGTGGCGCCAGACGGCAAATGCCTTTGGCTTTGCGGAATACGACGCCCCGGTCCTCGAACCGCTCGACCTATACCGGGCGAAATCGGGCGATGAGATCGAGGCCCAGCTTTTCAGCTTCACGGACAAGGGACAGCGGGAGGTGGCGCTTCGGCCGGAGATGACGCCGACCGTCTGCCGCCTCGTCGGAGCCCGGGCGGAATCGCTCAAGCGGCCCATAAAGTGGTTCAACATCGCGGAATTCTACCGCTACGAGCGGATGCAGAAGGGGCGCGGCCGCTGCTTCTTCCAGCTCAATGCGGACATTTTCGGCGAGCCGGGCATCGAGGCGGAAATCGAGCTGATCGCATTGCTTGTCCAGTGCCTTCGCGCATTCGGTCTGACCGCGGAGGATTTTCGCGTGCGGCTGAGCGACCGGAACCTCTGGTTTTATTACCTGGAGTCGCTCGGGCTCGACGAGCCGCGCGTCCGGGCGATGCTGGGCGCGATCGACAAGTATGAAAAGATCGGAGACGAGGCGTTCAAGCCGTACGTCTCGGCGTTCGGCCCGGTCGATCCGGAAGTGAGGCGGAAGGTGCTCGCGTTCGCAGGGATCAAGTCGCTTCAGGAGCTCGAGCGGGCGGTCGCGGAGGCGCAGCAGCCGGGTTCCGCTTCCCCGCGGGCCGGGCGCGACGGGGGCGGCAGGCTCTCCCTGCGCCTGAATGAGTGGAAAAACCTGCTCGCGGGCCTGGATGCCATGGGCCTGGCCGGGTTCGTCCAGGCCGACCTGGGCGTTGTCCGCGGGCTCGCCTACTACACGGGATTTGTGTTCGAGGCCTTCGACATCAAGGGGGAGCTGCGCGCGCTGGCGGGAGGCGGGCGCTACGACAACCTGGTCGCCAAGCTCGGCGGTCCCGATCTCCCCGCGGTCGGATTTGCGATCGGCGACATGACCTTCGCCCTCCTGCTCGAGCAGCGCGGGCTTCTGCCGCAGCCGGCGCAGGCGCCGGATATCTACGCCGTCATTGGAGGGCCCGCCGAGCGCCGGGTTGCATTCAGGGACATCCATGCGCTGCGCGCCGCCGGATACCGTGTGGAGTATCCGTTCAGGGACGGCGCCTTTGGAAAGCAATTCAAGGCCGCCGCCGAGTCCGGCGCCCGGCTCGCCATGATCTACGGAAGCGATGAAGTCGCCCGCGGAGTCGTCAAGTTCCGCGACCTCGCCGAGCGAAGCGAACACGACGTGCCGGGGGCCGACGTGGCCGGCGCCGTGCGCGATTTTTTCAGCCGCGGAGCCTGACCCGTCCTCGCCGCCGGAGGGACGGACTCTTCGGCCCGAAGCTTTCCGGCAGGAGCTCCGGAAAGAGCGCTTCGAGGCGCTTTTTCGAGTCGCATACGCTGATGATGAGGGAATCCGGGCCGAATTCGGCGATGACCTGGCGGCACGCCCCGCAGGGCGGCGTCGGTTGGTGCGTGGGCGTGTAGATGGCGACGGCCCGGACGGCGCGCTCGCCGGCCGAAGCGGCGGCGAAAATCGCCGTGCGCTCGGCGCACATGCAAAGCCCGTACGATGCATTCTCGACATTGCAGCCGCTGAAAATGCGGCCCGACTTCGCGAGCACCGCCGCCCCGACGCGAAAACGGGAATAGGGGGCGTAGGCGGCCCTTGCGGCCTTGCGGGCGGCGTTCTCGAGCCTGCGGCGAACGGCGGCGGTCAGTGCGGGAGGTTTCATCGTTGGATCGGAGGATGCTAAGCCGCTCCCCGCAAGGCATTCAACGCTCAAGCGAGCCCCGCGGCGCTTGCAGTTGACAGGGTGAAACCCCGTTTGCAACCTACGCGGCGCAGCCTCCAGCAGAATGCCTTCGGTCCAATCTCCGACCCCAAAAGACAAACCGGAGAGATTCCTGCGCGCAGGGATCGCGATTCCGCCGGCAACGGCGGGCGGACCGCCGAATCCATGACCAACACCTTCTACAACGATTTCGACAGGGAAACCCAGGGCGGGCCCCGCAAGACCGATTACCGGAACGCGTTCCAGATCGACCGCGACCGGATCATCCACGCCCACGCCTTCCGCAAGCTCCAGTCGAAGACCCAGGTGTTCCTGTCGGGCGAGTACGATTTCTACCGCACGCGGCTCACCCATTCCATGGAGGTGGCGCAGGTCGGCCGGTCGATCTGCCACTACCTGCTCACCCGGGGCGGCCTCCTGAAGGACGATTTTCACATCGACGGAGACCTGGTCGAGGCGGTCTGCCTGGCGCACGATCTGGGGCACCCGCCGTTCGGCCACTCGGGTGAGCGCACGCTGCAGGAGCTCATGCGGCCCTGGGGCGGCTTCGAGGGCAACGCCCAGACCCTGCACATGCTGACGGAGACCATGTACCAGAATGAGAATGGCGTCCGGGGAATGCAGCCGACCAGGGCCCTCCTCGACGGGGTGCTCAAGTACAAGAAGCTGTTCCGGGAATTTCCGGCCGTCCCGACGAACCACTTTCTCTACGACACCCAGGAATCCGTCCGGGGCTTCGTCCTCGGCGGGGAGCCGATTCCGGAAACGCTGCATTCCGGAGAGCGGCTCAATTCGTTCAAGAGCGTCGAATGCCAGATCATGGACTGGGCCGATGACGCGGCGTATTCGCTCAATGACATCGTCGACGGGGTCAAGGCGGGCTTTCTCACGGTCGAGCGCATCCAATCGTGGGCCGCCGGCGAATCCCTGGATCCCGAACGGCAGCGCCTGTTGGACGAGTTCCTCGATGCCATCCGCGGCGACCGCATCGAGAACGCCTTTTCCCAGAAGATCGGCGGTTTCATCAAGGCCTGCCGGCTGAGGGAGCGGGACAACTTCCTGGCGGCGATCACGAACCGCTACCGGTTCGAGCTCGTCGTGGCGCCGGCGGCCGAGCGGGAGGCCCTTTTCTTCAAGAAGATGGCCAACGACATCATTTTCGAAAGCCCCCAGCTCCAGCAGATGGAGCACAAGGCGCGCCGGGTCCTCTTCGACCTTTGGGACTCCTGCTGGCGAAATTATGTCACGCGGACCGCCCGCGTGATACGCATCCTGCCGCCGCGCATCGGGCGGCTGATCGACGCGGAGAATGGCGAAGGCGGGAAGGCCCGCCAGATCTGCGACTGGCTGGCGGGTCTCACCGACGGGATGATCGTGCGCACGCACCGGCGGCTGTTCGATCCGGAGTTCGGGTCGTTCCGGGATCTGTCATAGGCGGGCCTTCCCATGAACAGGGAACCCGGCGCCCTGGCGCGCAGGCTTCGGATGCCGAAAGCATGGGCGGCCGGCCTGATCGTCGCGGCGGGCCTGGCGGCTTACGCCAACAGCTTCACCGGGCCGTTCGTGTTCGACGACCTGCCCTCGATCCGGTCCAACATGGCGATCCGCCGGTTCACGACCGCGTTGCAGCAGCCCTACGGGAACGGCATGACGACGAGCGGCCGGCCGATCGGAGACCTCTCCCTGGCGCTCAACTACGCCCTGAGCGGGACCCGGGTGTGGAGCTACCACGCATTCAATCTCGGGATTCATCTGCTCGCGGGTCTCGCCTTGTTCGGCGTAATCCGGCGCACCCTCCTGCGATGCGGCGCCGGCAGCGCGCTTCCCCCCGACGTCATCGCTTTCGCAGCCGCCCTTCTGTGGACGATCCATCCGCTGCAGACCGAGTCGGTCACCTACATCGTGCAGCGGGTGGAGTCGATGATGGGGCTTTTCTATCTGCTGACGCTTTATTGTTTCATCCGTTATGCGGAAGGCGGGTCCGGCGGGGGCCTCGCGCGGGAAGGGAGGGCCGGCCGGGCCCCGGGGGCGCGCGCATGGGCGGCGCTGTCGGTGGCGGCGTGCCTGCTGGGCATGGCCAGCAAGGAGGTCATGGTCTCTGCGCCGCTCCTCGCGGCGCTCTACGACCGGACGTTTGTCTCGGGTTCCTTTCGCGAGGCGTGGCGGAGGCATCGCGGGGTTTTCCTCGGCCTGGCGGCGACGTGGCTGCCGCTGGCCTGCGAAGTCGCCGCCTCGGGCAATCGGGGAGGCACGGCGGGGTACGGCGTGAACGTTGTCTGGTGGCGGTACGCCTTGGCGCAGTTTCCGGCGATCATCCACTACCTGCGCCTCTGTTTTTGGCCGCATCCCCTGGTCATCGATTATGGGAGCGATCTGAGCCTGCCGTGGGAGACCGTGCTGCCCGCCGCCGTGGCTGTGGCCGCCCTGATGGCCGGCGTCGCCCTCGCGCTGGTTCGGAGGCCCGCCCTGGGATTTCTAGGCGCCGCTTTTTTCGCGATTCTGGCGCCGACCTCGAGCATCGTTCCAATCGCCACGGAGACCCTGGCGGAACACAGGATGTATCTGCCCCTGGCGCCCGTCGCCGTCCTGGCGGTCATCGCCCTGTATCGCGGCCTGCTCGCCGCGCTCTCCGCCGAAAGGCGGGCCGTGCCCGCCCTGCTGGCGCTCACGGCCGTGGCCGCCGGCGCCCTGGGAATCGCGACCGAGCGCCGGAACCGCGATTACTCGGACGCCGTCACGCTGTGGACCGTGACGGCGCAAGACTCCCCGCGCAACATACGCGTCCTCCTCATCCTCGGGTACTCCCTGCAGTCGGCGGGACGTTTCGAGGATGCCGTCAAGGAATACGAAGCCGTGGTTCGGATGCAGCCCGACTATCGTGACGTTCAGGAATACCTCGCAAACTGCCTTTTCAGGCTGGGAAGATTCAGGGAATCGGTCGCCCCGTATGAATACGCCGCGCGCGCCCAGCCGAATTCCGCGAAAATCCGGGTTTCCCTCGGAAACGCGCTCCTCGAACTCGGCCGCCGGACCGAGGCGGTCGATTGCTTTCGCGAGGCGCTCCGTCTTCAGCCGGATTTGGTCGACGCGCGCTACAATCTGGCGAACGTCCTGTCGACCATGCCGGGGCGCCTGGACGAGGCCATCGCCCAGTACAGGGAGGTGCTGCGCCGGAAGCCGGATTTTGCGGAAGCGCATTATCGCCTGGGCAACGCCTGGAATGCCGAGCCGGGGCGGGTCGGCGATGCGATCGCCGAGTATGAGCAGGCGGTGCGCTTGAAGCCGGATTACGCCGAGGCGCGCATCAATCTGGGCAACGCCTATTCAAACATGCCGGGGCGTTCAACTGAGGCGGTCGCGCAGTTTGAGGCGGCGCTGCGCCTGAATCCGGACAATGCCGCCGCCCGCTTCGACTTCGGCAACGCCTTGGCGAACATTCCCGGGCGGATGAATGACGCGATCGGGCAGTTTGAGGCGGCCCTGCGCCTGAACCCGGACTATGCCGAGGCGCATTACAATCTGGCTGCGGCCCTGCTCAGCACCGGGAGCCGCGTCGATGAAGCGAGGGCGCACCTTGAGGCATTCCTCCGGCTTCGGCCGGACAATGAGGATGCCCGGCAAATCCTCGACAGGATCCGGGCTTATAAGCCGTGAGCGCTATGAAGCCAGGTGCCCGTCCCTGACGGCCTCCCGGATCATCCGAAGCGCGTATTCCCAAATGGCGGCGGAGCCCTCCGCGACGGCGGAATTGCGGGCGATGACCCGGTCCTCCGTCACTCCATGGCGGCGCCAGGCGGCCCCGTCCGTCCGGCAATTCAGGAGCATGGGCTGGAACCGGTCGATCGCCAGCGCGAAGCGGGACTCGGGCGTGCGCTTGTCCTCGAACTCGTCCCAAAGCGCCCGGAAATCCCGGGCCTGGTCCTCCGGCAGGAGGCCGAATATCCGGTCGGCCGCGCGGGCCTCCCGGGCATGCTGATCGGCCATGCGCGCGGTGTCGTAGGCAAACGTGTCGCCGGCGTCGATCTCGACGAGGTCGTGGATGATCAGCATCCGCAGGACCCGCAGCACATCGAGCCCGGGCAGGTTGGCGTGCTCCGCAAGCACGATGACCGCGAGGCACAGGTGCCAGGAATGCTCGGCGTCATTTTCCGGGCGGCGGCTCTGCGTGCAGACCGTCTGCCGGAAAACCTCCTTCAGCTTGTCGACCTCGAGTATGAACTGTACCTGCTTTTCGAGCCGTCCGGACGTCATGCAGCCGGATTAAGCGTCGCCGCCGCGCGTGGCGAGCGCCGAGTGGGCCCGACTCCGGAAATGCGGGCCTCGCGGCGCTGCCACGCCTCATGGACGGCGGCCGCGAGGAAAAGGTAGCCGACCGCCGCGGCGGTCATCGTCAAGTCGGAGGCGGGTGTCGAGAAAAGGGCCGGGAACTGGACAAGGAACATGGCGGTGACGCTTTGCGCCGCGACGACGGCGAGCGAATGGCGGCCCAGGAATGCCAGCGGAGGCCAGGTCAAAAGCCTTGGAAAACGAGCCCCCGCCAGGGCGACGAAATAAGCCACGGAGGCGAAGCTGGCCAGGCGCAGGGCGCCCAGCGCGGGCTTGTTGATGGAGGTGCCAAAATGGGCGTCGGTCCATGGAGGCCGCCAGCCCAGGTGCTGGACGCCCCAGCAGAAGACGGCGACTCCGAGTGCGCCGGCCATCAGGAGGAGTCGCGGCCGTATGACGGGCGACGCAGGGTTCAAGCGGGCGTGGCCCGCGATCACGCCGAGGAAGAACAGGAACTGCCAGGCGAACAGGTTGAACGAGCCGATGTTGATCGGATAGAACGAAATCGTATCCATCGGCGGCGCCCATTGCGCAACGAGCCAGAGGGCGAAGCTGATGCCGATGACCCGCAGGTGGCGGCCTGCGTCCAGGGCCCTCAGCGCGTAGGGCAGCGCCACGACCAGCGCGCAATACATGGGAAGGATGTCGAGCAGCCCCGGCTGGTGAAGCATCGTCGTGCCGAGCAGCATGGCCAGCACGGGGTTCTGGTAGAAAAGCTGCGGAGCGTTCTGCGAGCAAAAGCCGAAAAGGATGCAGGTCAGCCGGACAACCGCGAAGCAGGCGAGAAACGCCGCCACCTGCCAGCGATAAATCATTGTCGCCCGGCGCCGGCACATGTCCATCAGGGCATCGGGCCCCTCTTTCCGGAGCCTTTGGGCGTAGATCCAACCGGCCATGAGCCCGGAAAGGAAAACGAAGCCCTCCGCCGCCGAGAAGAGCCCGATCGACTCGTCGGTAAGGAAGCGCAGCCGGCTCGGCAGGTGGTTGACCGTCATGCACACGAGCATCAGCCCGCGCAGCGAGTCGAAGCGCAAATCTCGTTTGTTGGTTGTCATCCCGTGGCCCATCATGCAGCAGCTTCGATGCCCAGTTTTGCTCCCATCGGATTAATATGACACCGACTCCGGGATTTGGGGGCGGTTCCACCCAATTTCCCGCCTACCATCCTCCGCCAAGGGCTTTTACGAGGAAAATGCCCGCGGCGGCCGCCCGCACATTGTTTCCTTGCTAGCCGGCGCCCCCGGCTTTTTCCTTAAGGGCTTTGCCCTTATGAAAGTTCTCGTCGCCGATAAGATTTCACCAAAAGGGGTGGCTTTGCTGCGCAAACAGCCCGGCCTGGAGGTCGTTGAAGCCTACGGCTCATCGCCTGCAAGGCTGCTGGAGCTTGTGCGGGACGCGCACGCAATCGCGGTGCGTTCGGAGACGAAAGTCACGGCGGAACTGATCGCGGCCGCCCCGCTTCTCAAGGTCGTCGGGCGCGCGGGGGTCGGCGTCGACAACGTCGACGTCGAGGCCGCGACGGAGCGCGGCGTCATCGTCATGAACACCCCGTCGGGCAACACCGTGGCGACCGCGGAACTCACGTTCACCCACCTGCTTTGCGGCGCCCGGCCGGTTCCGCAGGCCGCCGGATCGATGCGCGACGGCAAGTGGGACAGGAAGAGTTTCTCGGGGATGGAGCTGTTTCGCAAGACATTGGGCATCATCGGGCTCGGCCGAATCGGCGGCGAGGTGGCCAAGCGCGCCCAGGCTTTCGGCATGCGCGTATTGGCCTTCGACCCGTATCTCGCGCCGAGCCGGGCAAAGGCGATGCAGGTGGAGGCCTCGACCCTGGACGAACTGCTCGCCCAGTCGGACTTCATCACCGTTCACATGCCTCTCACCGATGACACGCGCTACCTGATCGATGAGGCGGCACTGGCGAAGATGAAGAAAGGGGTGCGCCTTTTCAACTGCGCCCGCGGCGGCATCATCCGGGAGAGCGCCCTCATCGCGGCCCTGAAATCGGGTCAGGTGGGCGCGGCCGGCCTCGATGTCTACGAGGACGAGCCCCTGGCGGGCGACAGCGAGCTCAGGAAGCTGCCGAACGTCGTCCTGACCCCGCATCTCGGCGCGTCGACCGCGGAGGCGCAGGATGCCGTGGGCGTGGAAATCGCGGAGCAAATCGCCGATGTCCTGGACGGCGGGGTGATCCGGAATGCCGTGAACATGCCCTCGATCGACGCGGCGGCCCTGAAGCTGCTCGCCCCCTACCTGGACCTCGGAGCCAAACTGGGAACCCTTGTCCAGCAGATCGCCCCGAGCCAGGTCGCGTCCCTGCGAATCACGTACTGGGGGAAGATCGTCGACCTCGACGTAAACTCGGTCACCCGCTCGATCCAGCGCGGATTCCTCCGCCGAATCAGCGGCGAAGAGGTCAATTTCGTCAATGCGCCGGTCTTCCTCCAGCGGCTGGGAATCCAGGCCGAGGTCGTGAAGTCCACGGCCGACAGCGAGTACACGGAGCTGATCCAGGTCGAGGCCGTGGCGCCGGACTCGGCGGCCTTTTCCGCCGCCGGAACGCTGGTCGGGAAAAACAACCAGCCGCGCATCGTGAAGATAAACGGGCGGGAGGTGGAGGTGGCGGCCGACGGAAAGCTCCTCGTCCTCGAAAACGTGGACCGGCCCGGAATGGTCGGCACCGTGGGAACCCTGCTCGGCAAGGATGGCGTCAATATCGCCGACATGTCCCTCAGCCGGCTGACGCCCGGCGGGACCGCGTACATGGTCGTCCGGGTGGATACGGAACCGAGCGAAAAGGCGCGGGCCGAGATCAAGGGCCATCCGGCCATCAAGCTCGCCAAATTCGTGCAGCTTTGACTTTCTGCGCCCCCAATTGTGCTGATCCCCTTCGCCATTGTCGCAGTCGCCGGCTACCTGCTGGGTTCGCTTCCCTTCGGGTGGATCGTTGCGCGGGCCCGCGGCGTCAACATCTTCGAGGTGGGCAGCCGGAACCCGGGCGCCACGAACGTCCGCCGCACCCTGGGCGCGGGTGCCGGCAACCTCGTCTTCGTCCTGGATTTGCTCAAGGGCTCCATTGCATCGGGCTGGCCGCTCCTGGCCATGCCGCCCGGCAACCGGGAAGCCTATTGCGTCGCCGGACTCGTCGCCGCGATGATCGGGCACAGCTTCTCGTGCTTCACCGGGTTCAAGGGCGGAAAGGGCGTGGCGACCGGGGCGGGCGGATTCCTGGTCCTCATGCCGCAGGTCACCCTCATCGCGGCGGCCGTGTGGGCGCTGCTTTTCTTCTCCATCCGGTACGTGTCGCTGGCCTCGATCGCGGCGGCTTTGACGATACCGGTGGGCGCGTATTTCTTCAATGAGCCGCTCGTCCTGATCGCCGCGGCCGCGGCGGCCGCCATCTTCGTGATTGTCCGCCACCGCGCGAACATCAGCCGCCTCATCCACGGGACGGAAAACAGGGCGCACCCCGCGGTTGGGGAGGATTCGTGAGCAGGCCGCCAACCATCCGCATCGGCCTTTGCGGGCTCGGCACCGTGGGGCAGGGCGTCTGGAAGCACCTCGAACGGTCGCGCGGGGAGCTGACCTCCCGCCTGGGCGTGCGCCTCGAGGTGAGCCGCGTGGCCGTGCGCGATCCGGGGAAGGCCCGCTCCGTGCGGGTCCCGCCGGGCAGGCTCACGACCGACGCCCTGGGAATCGCCGCCGATCCGGAGATTCAAGTGGTGTGCGAACTGATCGGCGGGACGGGCCTCGCCCGGAAGGTGACGATGGCGGCGCTCGCCCGCGGAAAGATCGTGATCTCGGCCAACAAGGCCCTCATTTGCGAACACGGGGCGGAAATATTCGCGGCGGCGCGGGCCGGCGGCGGCCATTTCCTCTTCGAGGCAAGCGTCGCCGGGGGGATCCCGATCATAAAGGCGCTCCGGGAGGGGCTTGTCGGCAATCGCTTCCCGCTGATTTACGGGATCCTGAACGGCACCTGCAATTACATCCTTTCGCAGATGGCGGCGCGGGGCGCCCCCTATGCGCAGGTGCTCGATGAGGCGAAGAAACTCGGCTATGCCGAGGCGGATGAGTCGCTCGACGTCGAGGGATGGGACACGGCGCACAAGGCTTCGGTTCTCGCATGGCTTGCGCATGGAAAGTGGGTTCGCCCGGAGCAGATGATCGTGGAGGGGATCGACCGGCTGACCCCGGCCGACCTCCAGAACGCAGCGACCCTGGGCTACGGCATCAAGCTGCTCGCGGTCATTACGCGCGACTTTTCCGCGAACGAGCTGTGCGTGCGCGTTCATCCGACCCTGCTTCCCCACGGCAGCGTGGTGGCAAGCGTCGGCGGCGCCTTCAACGCGATCGCCGTCACGGGCGACGTCGTGGGGACGACCCTTTACATCGGGCGGGGCGCGGGCCAGGACGCGACGGCGAGCGCCGTCATCGGCGACATCGGGGACGCGGTCGCCCTGATCGGGCACGGCAAGGGGGCGCACCTGACGAACGAGTCGGGCCTGCTCAGGGGGAACGGATGCCGGATCGCGCCCCCCGAGCGCATCCGATGCCGCTATTATCTGCGCCTGACCGTGAAGGACCAGCCCGGAGTCCTTGCCCGCGTCGCATCGGTGATGGCGCTTCAGCGGGTGAGCATAGCCACGGTCATTCAGAACCCGTCCAGGCGGGCGGGGGCAGCCTCCCTTGTCCTGACGACCCACGAAAGCGACGAACGCTCGCTTCGCCGCGCGCTGAAGCGGCTGGGCGGCCTCGGGAGCGTGCTCGAAGAGCCGCTGCTTTTGCGCATCGGCGACTTCTCCGAATAGGATCCACCTTACGCATGCCCATCATCGTCCAAAAGTACGGCGGCACCTCCGTCGGTGACGTCGAGCGGATCAAGAAGGTCGCCGAGCGGGTCAAGGCCGCGCGGGACGAGGGAAACCAGCTCGTCGTCGTCGTGTCGGCCCGCGCCGGCGTGACCAACGAGCTGATCGCGCGCGCCCGTGCCGTTTGCGACCAGCCGAGCGAGCGCGAGCTCGACCAGCTCCTGTCGATCGGCGAGCAGGAGACGATCGCCCTCATGGCGATGGCGCTCCACGGGATCGGGGTCGGAGCCGTGAGCTTCACGGGCGCCCAGGCCGGCATCTTCACGGACGCGGCGCACACGAAGGCGAGGATCAAGACGATCGACGCGCATGCGATCGCCCGGGACCTGAAGGCAGGCCGGGTCGTCATCGTCGCCGGGTTCCAGGGGATCGACGAGGAGGGCCAGACGACGACCCTGGGCCGCGGCGGCTCGGACCTTACGGCAATCGCGCTGGCCGCCGCCGTGAAGGCCGACGTCTGCGAGATCTACACGGACGTCGACGGGGTCTACACCGCGGATCCGCGGGTCGTGAAATCCGCGCGGAAGCTGGATGAGATCTCCTATGACGAGATGCTCGAGCTCGCCTCGTCCGGCTCGAAGGTCATGCAATCCCGCTCGGTCGAGTTCGCGAAGAAATACGGCGTCGTCTTTGAAGTCCGCTCGTCCTTTAACCACAATCCAGGCACAATCGTGAAAGAAGAAGTCACCTACATGGAGAAGGTCGTCGTCCGCGGCGTGGCCGTGGACAAGGACCAGGCCAAGGTCGTTGTCAGCAACATCGTCGACAAGCCCGGCTCGGCCGCGAAGGTGTTCCGGTCGCTCGCGGACGCGAACATCATCGTGGACATGATCGTTCAAAACGTCGGCCGCCACGGCGTCGCGAACCTCACCTTCACGGTGCCGAAGGGGGATACGCGGAAGGCGGTCAGGGCCCTTGAACCGGTCCTGAAGGAGATCGGGGGCGGCGAGGTGACGGTGCTGGAGCAGATCGCAAAGCTGTCGGTGGTGGGCGTGGGCATGAAGACCCATAGCGGCGTGGCCGCGACCCTGTTCCAGGCGCTGGCCGACGCGGGCATCAACATCGAGCTGATCAGCACCTCGGAGATCAAGATCTCGGTCGTCATCTCCCTCGACCGCGCCGACGAGGCCGCGCGGGTCGCGCACGCGGCGTTCAGCCTCGACGCCGCTTGATGCGCTACATTTCCACCCGGGGGCGCGCCGAGCCCCATTCGTTTTCCGACGCGGTGGCGGTCGGGCTCGCGCCGGACGGGGGGCTGTTCCTGCCGGAAAGTCTGCCGGACCTGAGCGGGCGGGTGGAGCGCTGGTCCGGGCTGGGCTACGGCGAACTCTGCTTCGAATTCATGCGGATCTTTGCGGACGACGTGCCCGAGGCGACGCTTCGCCCGCTGGTCGCGCAGGCCTATGCCCGGTTTTCCGATCCGGCGATCGCCCCGCTGCGCAGGCTAGGCGACCGCCTCCATGTCCTGGAATTGTTTCACGGGCCCACGCTTGCCTTCAAGGATTTCGCCCTCCAGCTCCTCGGAAACCTCTACGCGAACCAGTGCCGGGTGCGCCGCGAGTCGATCAACGCGCTCGGCGCCACCTCCGGCGACACGGGGGCGGCGGCGATACACGGGCTTCTGGGCAGGCCGGGGACGGCGATTTTCATCCTCTATCCCGACGGGCGCGTTTCGCCGCTCCAGGAGCGCCAGATGGCGTGCACCGGGGCGGAAAACGTATTCGCCCTTGCCGTGGACGGGACCTTTGACGACGCGCAGGCCGTCCTGAAGGAGGTTTTCGGCGATCAGGCCTTCCGCGGCCGCCACCGCCTTTCCGCCGTCAATTCGATCAATCTCGCGCGCGTTCTCGCCCAGTGCGTTTACTATCTTTCCGCCTGGCTGCGGCTTCCCGCCGGGGAGCGGGAGGAGGCCGAGTTCGCCGTTCCGACGGGCAATTTCGGCAATGTCCTCGCCGGCTGGATGCTCCGGAAAATGGGCGTTCCGATCGGGCGGTTCCGGGTGGCGACGAACCAGAACGACATCCTCTACCGCCTGTTCACGACGGGCGAGTACCGCGTCGGTCCGGTCCGGCCGAGCCTGGCCCCTTCGATGGACATCCAGGTGGCCTCGAATTTTGAGCGCTTCTTGTACTACGTCCTGGGCGAGGATCCCGGCCGTGTGCGGGCGGCCATGCACGAGTTCAAGACGGAGGGCCGCCGCGCCTTCCCGGAAATAGCCCCGCGCGGGAACGGGCCGGTGGAGTTCTCCGCGTCCCGCTGCACCGATCTGGAGATTCCGGGAATCATCCGAGAGGTGTACCGGCGGCACGGCTATGTCGCCGATCCGCACACGGCCTGCGCCTTCAAGGATCTGAGTCCCGGGCGGACGAGCGTCGTATTGGCGACGGCCAGCCCGGCCAAATTCCCGGAGACCATCCGCGCCGCGATAGGGATCGAGCCGACCGACCCGGCATTGGAAATCCTGAAGGGGCGCCGCATCGTGAAGTTTCCGATCAAGGCCGATACGGCCTCCGTGAAGGCTTTCGTAGAGGCACACGCCGTCTGACTCAGCTACCGAACCCGCTGGCTCAGCGTGCCCGCCAGCTCGGCGAGGAAGGATGCGCCTCCGGGGAGCTTCCTGAACTCGGCCGCCGCCGCCTCCGAGAAATCGATCGCGAATTTCCGCGACGCCGCGATGCCGTGCAGGCTCACGAAGGTCGTCTTTCCGGCCTTCGCGTCCTTTCCGGCCGTCTTTCCCAATGTCGCCGTGTCCGAAGTGGCGTCCAGAATGTCATCGACGATCTGGAAGGCCAGGCCGAGGTGGCGGCCGGCGCGGCGAAGGATCGCAATGTCTCCGTTCTGCGCGAATGCGCCTTCCGCGCCGAGCCCGACCAACCCGCCGATCACCAGGCTGGCTTCGATCATGGCCGCGGTCTTGTTGAGGTGAATGAACTCAAGCTCCGATTCCGTGGCATCGGCCTTTCCTTCCGCCAGCAAGTCCTCGACCTGGCCGCCGATCAGGCGGCGGCTTCCGGCCGCCTCCGCCAGCTCCAGCCCGATGGCATGGCCGGGGTCGGGAGGATAGCCGCGGCCGATCAATTCAAATGCGAAGGTCAGAAGCGCGTCTCCGGCGAGGAGCGCCGTCGCCTCGTCGAAGGCCTTGTGCACGGTCGGCCTTCCGCGCCGCAGGTCGTCATTGTCCATGCAGGGAAGATCGTCATGGATGAGGGAGTAGGTGTGCACGCACTCGACCGCGACGCCTGCGGGCAATGGATCGAGTTCGCGCGGGTCTGCTGCCTCGCCGGGCCTCTTCCGGGAGAAGAGTTCCGCCGCTGCCAGGACCAGCATCGGCCTCAGGCGCTTTCCCCCTCCTTTGACGGCGTACCGCATGGCGGCATGCAGCCGCCCGGGCCGGGTGCCGGCGGGAGGCAGGAGCCGGTCGATTCCCTCTTCGATTCGCGCCATGTGGCGGGCGATCTCCTCGGGGACATTCATCGGTGCCGGGATTACACTGGTTCGAAGTTCAGGTTGCAAGAGGATGAACCGTGCCATTGTACTTACCCCTTCAGAACGCCATGCCGACTTACGAGTATGCCTGTCACAAATGCGGCCATCGCTTCGAGCAATTCCAGCCGATGAGCGCCGAGCCGTTGAAGAAATGCCCCAAGTGCGGGAAATCCGGCCTCAAGCGCCTCGTGGGCCGCGGCGCAGGCCTCATTTTCAAGGGGAGCGGCTTTTACGTCACCGACTACAAGAAGGCGTCATCGCAGAAGGAGGGCGGGGAGTCGAAGGCCGCCCCGGGCGGGACGGCGCCCGCCGCGGCGGCGGGTGGCGGAAAGGCCGCGGAAAGCGGCGCGAAACCCGCGGAAAAAAGTCCGCCAAAGGCCTGATGCCGCCGATTCCTCCCAGGGACCGCTGAGGACTCTCCCTTCGCCCCCGTGTCGAAAAGACTCAAGAATATCGGCATCGTCTCGTTCCTGACGGTGGTGTCGCGGTTTCTGGGCCTGTTTCGCGATTCCCTCGCATCGGCGATCTTCGGGGCCGGCGTTCTGTATTCCTCGTTTTTGACCGCGTTCATCGTTCCGAACCTCTTCCGGAGGCTTCTGGCCGAGGGGTCGCTGAACGCCGCATTCGTGCCGACGCTCCAGGGCGAGCTGCATATCAAGGGCCGGCCGGGCGCGTTTTCCCTTCTTTCAAACGTCGTGTCGTGGCTTTTTGTAGTCACCGGCGGCCTCACGATCCTGGCGTGCCTGGTGCTCAGCCATTCGCGGCTGATAGCCGGTCATGAGGGGAAATGGTATATCGCGGCCGACCTGTCGGTCCTGCTTTTCCCGTACCTGGGCCTGATCGCCCTGGCGGCCGCATTCAATGCGGCCCTCAACGTGATGGAGCGCTTCACCGAGCCTGCGCTCTCCCCGATCTGGCTGAACATCGCGATGATCGCCTCGCTGGGCGGCGCCGGACTCCACTATGCGCACACGGCGATGGGCGAGATCCATTGGCTTTGCGCGGGAGTGCTCGCCGGGGGATTCCTGCAGATGGCCGTTCCCGCCGCGGTCCTCGTCTGCGAGGGCTGGCGCCCGCGCTTCGATCTCGGTCTCTCCCCTCGGGTGAGGGAGATCGCGCTTCTGATGACTCCTGGGATCTTTGGCACGGCCATTTATCAGATAAATTTTTCGGTGTCGCGCCTGCTCGCCTTCAAATTGGACGACTCCAGCGCAACCCTGTACTTCAATGGCAACCGGCTGATGGAGTTTCCGATCGGCGTGTTTGCGATCGCCGTGTCGACCGTCGTCTACCCGCTTCTCTCCCGCCACGCGGTCATGGGCAATCTAGAGGCCATGGCCGAGGATTTCAGGAAGGGCCTTCGCCTCATCCTCGTCATCAACGTTCCCGCGGCGGTCGGGCTGATCCTGCTCAGCCACCCCATAGTGAACGTCATCTACAGGCACGGGCACTTCACAACGCAACTCGCGAATGAACAGGCCAGGCTCGTCGCCTTATTCTGCCTCGGGATGCCTTTCTTCTCGGTCGTGAACCTGACGATCCGCGCGTTTTACTCGATCAAGGACACGGCGACGCCGGTCAAAATTGCGGCGATCGACTTTGTCGTGAACGTGATCGTCTGCCTGTCCCTCATGCGGTGGCTGGGAGTCGCGGGGCTGGTCATCGCGGGGACGACGGCGATCATCGTGCAGACGATCCTGCTTCAGCGAGCGCTTGTGCGGCGGCTTCCGGGCATGAGTTTCCGGCCCCTCTGGCCGAGCCTGGGCAAGGTTGCCGTCGCTACCGCTGTGATGGGGGCCGCGGTCTGGCTCGCCTGGGACTACGTCCGGCGCCTTCCGGTCACGCCGTTTGCCGCCGGCCTGATTGCGATTTTCACGATCATCCCGCTGGCGGTGGGCCTGTACGCCGAGACCCTTTGGCTTTTGCGGATCGAGGGCAGGGAGGACTTTGTTGCGTTGCTCCGGGGAAGGAAGACAGGCGAGGGCTGAACCTGGGAATTCGGCTCTCGCGGGTTTTGACAATTGGCGCGGGCACCGTTTTCCTGCCTCATGGCTGCGGCATGGCTCACCGAATGAATAAATTATTCCTCTGGCTTTCGGTCGTTCCGCTTTTAGCCGGCTGCTCGCAGTTGAGCACGCGCGTTGCGCAGAAAACCAACCTGGGCGATTTTCAGCATGTCTACGTCCAGCATCTGCTGACCGACAGCCGGGGAATCGACGAGCTCATTGCCCGCGAGCTTCGCCGGCTCGGCTACGACGCCTCGGCGGGCCCGCTCACCCTCATGCCGCAGAATGCGGAGATCGTCGTTCTATACGAGGACCATTGGAACTCCGATTTCACGACCTACATGATCGAAATCGACATGCAGGTGCAGACCGCGCACAGCGGAAGGCTGCTCGCGGAGGGCCGCTCATACCGGCCTTCGTTTACGGGCAATCCCCCGGTCAAGCTCATCGACGAGATCCTGAAGAAATGGTTCAAGCCCCACGTGCCGCCCGTGCCCCAGACACCCGCCGAGGGGTCCTGACCGAAATCCCGGCTTTCAGATGGTGGGCGGGCGCTTTTCTTGTCGGCCTCACCTTGATCGCCTATCTGCCGGCCCTGCGTGCGGGGTTTGTCTGGGACGACGACACCTTCCTGACCCAAAACCCCCTGATCAGGGCGGCCGACGGATTGCGCCGTTTTTGGGCCACGGCTGAGGCGACCGATTACTGGCCGGTGACCTCGACGACCCTTTGGGTCGAGTGGCGGCTTTGGGGAATGCATGCGGCCGGCTACCACGCGACGAACCTTCTCCTTCATATTGCGGAATGCCTGCTGCTTTGGCGGATATTGGCGCTCCTGCGCATTCCCGGGGCCTATTTGGCGGCCCTGATCTTCGCAGTTCATCCGGTGAATGTGGAATCGGTCGCCTGGATCGCCCAACGGAAGAACCTCCTGGCGATGCTGTTTTTTTTGGCGTCGATATACTGCTTCATTAAGGCGGAGGAGGCGACGCCGGCGCCGGCCGGCGGGGGCGTTGGCGAAGGCGGGCGGAAGTGGTATTGGCTCAGTCTTGCCTCCTTCATTTTTGCCCTTTTGAGCAAGGGTTCCGTGGCCACGCTGCCCCTCGTGCTGCTGGGGATCGTCGCCTGGCGGCGGAGAGTCCGGAAGCGGGATATTTTCCACCTATCGCCCTTCTTTCTTGCGGCGGCCGTTTTTGCGGGGCTCGACGTATGGTTCCAGGGGCACGGGTCGGCAGAAGTCATTCGAAGCGCCGGACCCCTTGAGCGGACTCTCGGGGCCGGCGGGGTGATCTGGTTTTACCTCTACAAGGCGATTTGGCCCCTGAACCTGATCTTCGTCTATCCCCAATGGCACATCGACCCCACGGACTGGCGGTGGTGGCTGCCCCTGCTGTCCGCGGTCGCGGTTACGTTCCTTCTCCTGCGACGGGCCGTCGCGAAAAGTGAGAATGGCGCGATTCGGTCTCCGCTCCTTGCGGCTTGGCTGTATTTTTGCGTCATGCTCGTTCCGGTCATGGGCCTCACAAGCGTGTACTTCATGAAGTACTCGCTTGTCGCCGACCATTACCAGCATTTGGCGTTGATCGGGGTCGCGGCATTTGCGGGAGCCGCATGGGCCCGGTGGCGGTTTGGGGGCTCGGCGGCGGTCGCCACGGCTGCGGTCTGCGCCCTCGCGTGCCTGACCTGGCGGCAATGCCTCAACTACCGCGATGCCGAGACGCTCTACCGGGCGACGATCGCGGCCAATCCCGAATGCTGGCTGGCGCATAACAATCTCGGCGTATCGTATCAACGCGGCGGCGAGTGGGCCAAGGCGATCGAGGAATATCAGGAAGCCTTGCGGCTCAGGCCCAATGACGCCGAGCTGCACAACAACCTGGGCGCGGTCTGGTTGAAAATGCCGGAGCGTTCGAATGACGCGATCGGGCAGATTCGGGAGGCACTGCGCCTGAAGCCGGATTTTGCCGAGGCGCACCATAACCTGGGAATGGCGCTGGCGCCCATTCCAGGCCGCCTTCCCGAGGCGATCGCACAGTACGAGGAGGCTCTGCGCCTGAAGCCGGACTACGCCGAGGCGCACTATCACCTGGCGATCGCGCTGGGCCAGGTTCCGGGCCGGCTTCCCGAGGCGATCGCCCAGTACGAGGAAGCGCTGCGCCTCAAGCCGGACTATGTCGAGGCGCACCACGATCTTGCGCTAACGCTGGCGCAGATCCCCAGCCGCCTGCCCGAGGCGATCGCGCAATATCAAGAGGCGCTGCGCCTGAAGCCGGATTACGCCGAGGCGCACTTTCATCTGGCGATCGCGTTGACCCAGATTCCGGGCCGGATGTCCGATGCAGTCGCACATTATGAAGAGGCGCTGCGCCTCAAGCCGGATTATACCGAGGTGCACAACAATCTCGGTGCTGCGCTGGCCCAAATCCCCGGGCGCATGCCCGAGGCCATCACACAATTCGAGGAGGCGCTCCGCCTCAGGCCGGACAATGCGGGCGCACACTACAACCTGGCCTTGGCCTACGCCGACACCGGGCGCTTGGACGAGGCAATCCGCCATCTGCAGATGGCGCTGAGGCTAAACCCGAATTTTGACGACGCCCGCAGGAATTTGGAAAGACTCCAGGCATCGGGCGGTGCCAACTCTGACAACAAGCCGAGGTGAGAGCGTCTCCGCCGGTATCCGCGCGAATTTAACCGGCGGCCGAGATACCCGCCCTGTTTGACTGCCGCCAAGGCAGTCCAATGCGTTTTTGTATTCGCAACAGTGATAGCATGTAAGGAATCCTAAGGTCAGAATAATGGCTAATGATATGTGGCGCAGGCTCTTAAGATCAGTTTTTTTTCTATTTAAAAATTTCTGTCGGTTTTATTTACGGTTTTGAATGAGGTGGAACATTGCGCCATCTCTCTGTATAATTGTAAAGTATTAATTACAAATATCTTGCTGACAATTAATACACATAATGATAATCCGGCACATTATATGCAGGACTAATATTCTCCATTTGTGTGATTTAGGCCAGTTCAACCCCCTAGCGGTCATGAAAACTTCCCGCCTCGCCTTCGCTCTTGTTCCCTTGTTCGTGGTCGCCTCGTTGCCAGCCCAAACATCTTGGACGGCAGGCACTGGAAATTTCACAGATTCGTCGAATTGGTCCGCCGGTGTGCCCAGCAACAACAATACGTTCATCACTAACGGGACCTCCGGAGCGCCATCGATCGTCAACCTGAGCAACGGTTCGAACCAATATGTGGCGAACCTCACCCTGACCGCTGACAATACCCTGAATGTTAATGCTAATTCACTATTATGGATTTCAGGAAATATCTCCAATAACGGAGCCATCAATCTCGGTACTGGTTACTTTATCGTCAATAGTCCCAACCTGACGCTGACGGGCAGCGGCACGGTGACATTATCCGCTCCAAACTCTTACTTCGAGGGTACGTCGACCGGCCAGACGCTGACGAACCAGAGCACGATCGTGGGCCAGGGCACGGTTGGGAATGGTTACTTGGCTGTGGTGAACAGCGGAACCATCAATGCCAACGTCTCGGGCCAGACCCTGACTTTGGATGGCGTATCGGGGTCCGTCAACACGGCCAATACTGGTTTGATCGAGGCGACGAACGGCGGCGTCCTGGCTATTTCCGGCGGCGCCGTGAACAATGCTGGCGGCAATCTGACAGCCAGCGGGACGGGAAGCACGCTTCTGGTCACGGGTAACACGACTGTCAAGGGCGGCAATCTGACGGCCAGCGGAACGGGAAGCACGCTTGAGATCTCTGGGGCTGTCGTCCAGGGCGGGACGCTGACCAACAGTGGCGGAACCATGGGCACGCAGCCCGGTTACACCGCGACGCTGGACGGGAGCACGGCCGCCGGAGCGGTGACGCTCAATGGCACCTACGCGAACGGGGCGAACACGAGCACTTACGTGAATGGCTCGATCGTCAACCATGGCACCATCGCTTTGACTGCGGGCAACAGCGGCCTCAGTTCATACCTTCAACTGCAGGGCAGCACGACATTGTCCGGCGGAGGCACCTTGACCCTGGGCAGTTCGGACGGCAGCGGCACGGCCTACATCCAGCAGTCGGGGGGCAGTGCGACGTTGACCAATGCCGACAATACGATCCAGGGCTATGGCACAATCGGCAATGGCACCCTGACGCTGGTCAACCAAGGCACGATCAATGCCAACTCTTCGGGCAAGACCCTGCTCCTGAACGGCGGCGGCGGTGTCACCAACACGGGAACGCTGGAGGCGACCGAGCGACGCTGGCAAAAGCATTCAGGCCAATGGCGGCGCCGTGCAGATCCAAGGCTCCACGATCGTGGGCGGAGCCCTGACGGCAACGGGTGGCGGCACCTTTAACCAGGGCGTCAATGACACAAACGTGACGCTCGACGGATTCACCTCCGGTGCGTTCACCATCTCTACCGGCACCACTTGGAACAGCGGCTGGAACTCGACCACCTACGTAAATGGCTCGCTCATCAACAATGGCACCATCGCTTTGACTGCGGGCAACGCCGGCTACAGTTCATACTTGGATTTGAATGGCAGCACGACCTTGTCCGGCGGCGGCACGGTGACCCTGAGCAGTGCGGACGGCACGGGCACGGTCTACATCCAGCAGACGGGGGGCAGTGCGACGTTGACCAATGCCGACAATACGATCCAGGGCTATGGCACAATCGGCAATGGCACCCTGACGCTGGTCAACCAAGGCACGATCAATGCCAACTCTTCGGGCAAAACCCTGGTCCTGAACGGCGGCGGCGGTGTCACCAACACGGGAACGCTGGAGGCGACCGGCGGAGGCATCCTGAACATCCTGAACACTACGGTCAACGACGTCGGCAATAGCATCCAGGCCAATGGCGGCGCCGTGCAGATCCAAGGCTCCACGATCGTGGGCGGAGCCCTGACGGCAACGGGTGGCGGCACCTTCAACCAGGGCGTCAATAACACAAACGTGACGTTCAACCCCGGATCGGCCCCCAGTACGTTCACCATCTCCACCGGCACCACCTGGAACAACGGCTGGAACTCGACCACCAGCGTCATTGGCTCGCTCATCAACAATGGCACAATCGCTCTGACTTCGGGCAACGGCGGCTACAATTCATACCTTGACGTGCTGGGCAACACGACCTTGTCGGGCGGCGGCACCGTGACCCTGTCCAGCTCGGACAACAGCGGCACGGTTTACATTCAGCAGGTCGGTGGCAATTGGACGCTGACCAACGCCGACAATACGATCCAGGGCTACGGCATAATCGGCAATGGCACCCTGACGCTGGTCAACCAAGGCACGATCAATGCCAACTCTTCGGGCAAGACCCTGCTCCTGAACGGCGGCGGCGGTGTCACCAACACGGGAACGCTGGAGGCGACCGGCTCATCCAGAACACGACGGTCAACGACGGCGGCCACAGCATCCAGGCAAATGGCGGTGCCGTGCAGATCGAAGGCTCCACCATCGTGGGCGGAGCCTTGACGGCAACCGGCGGCGGCACCTTCAACCAGGGCGTCAATGACACAAACGTGACGCTCGACGGATCGACGTCCGGTGCGCTCACCCTATCCAGCGGCACGACCTGGAACAACGGCTGGAACTCGGCCACCTATGTAAATGGCTCGATCGTCAACAGTGGCACGATCGGCATAACTTCGGGCGGCGGCGGCTACAATTCATACCTCGAGCTTCAAGGCAACACGACCTTGTCCGGCGGCGGCACCGTGACCCTGGGCAGTTCAGACGGCAGCGGCACGGCCTACATCCTGCAAACGGGGAGCAACCTAACGTTGACCAATGCCGACAATACGATCGAGGGCTTTGGCGTTATCGGCAATGGCACCCTGGCAGTCATCAACGGGGGAACGCTGCTGGCGAACTCTGCTGGCAACACCCTTCTGGTGAACGGCAGCGGCGGCCTCACCAACAATGGCACCCTGCAGGCTAACGCGGGAAGCACGCTTCAGGTCACTTCGAATCTTACGAATTTCAGCGCCGGCACCCTGACGGGGGGTACTTATATCGTGACGGGCAACGCGTTGAATGCGGGCACGATGCAGATTAGCTCGTTCGGAACCGGGGGCGGCGAACTCGTCACCAACTCGGCGACCATTGCCCTGAACGGCGTCAATTCAGACCTGACGGATTCGAGCGGCCTGAATGCCCTCAATAATGGGACGACCGGCCTGACCACAAATACGGCGACGGGCGCCTTCGACATCACCAGTGGCCGCGTCTTTAACTCCGTCGGCAACTTGAGCAATGCCGGCAACGTTGAGGCCTCGGGCAGCGGCACCAACTTGATTGTCGGTCCGACCGGGACAAACACCTACACGCAGACCGCCGGCAACACATTACTTACGATCGGCGGCACATTGACGGCGGGCACGACCCATATTTCCGGGGGCACGTTGACCCTTAACAATGGCAATATTGTTTCACCCGTGCTGACCAATGACGTTGGCGGAACCATTACTGGATCCGGGACGATCACGTCTGCTACGGTGTCGAATCAAGGCCTGATCCAGGCTGCCGGCCCGTCGCTCACGCTGAGCAACGGCGTCACGGGGACGGGCACGCTCCAAACCAATACAGGCTCGACGCTGAGTCTGGCGGGGGGAACGACCTCGAGCACAACGGGTACGCTGTCGCTTACTGGGCCGCTGGCGCTTGGAACCAACAACATCACGGTCTCGACGATCTATACCAATGCAAACTTTGGCACGGGCAACAGCTTCAATGACCATGCCAACGTAACGGGCGCGGGCCAAATCCTCGCCGCGGGAAATACCGCCCTGACGATCACGGGGGCTGCCGTGACGAATGGGGGCACCGCAACGCCTACGCTGACTCTTGGGGCTATACACGTCGGGGGGTCCGAGACGGTCGATTACGCCATTCAGAACTCGGGCTCGACCGGTCCTTCCGTGACCGGGGCCATCCAGACCGGCGTCAACGGAGGCAACATCACGAACGGCGCGCTGAGCGGGACGGGCGTGACTGCGGGCAATTTCGCACAGCTGGCGAGCGGCCAGTCAACCACCGCGTACGCTATCACTTACGACCCCACGGTGGCCGGCGCTCTCACGGGCCAAAAGGTGCATGTCGCAAGCAACTTCGACAATGTCACCGGGCCGACGATCACCCTGACCGGCGGCGCCGCCTACAACCTCGCGTCGGTGAATACGCTTACAACACCTGTCAGTCTCGGCAACGTCCACGTGGGCGGGACCCTGGACACGGCGCTCAGCATAAGCAATACGGCTCCCGTAAACGCGACCTACACGGAGACCCTTGCGGCGAGTGTCACGGGCACGACCGGCGGTGCGAGCACTGCGGGTTCGATCAGCGGCCTCGTGGCGGGTGCGGGCCCCAGCACGGCGATCAGCGTGGGTTTGAATACCGCGACCGCGGGCGCCTTGTCGGGCACCGCCACCGTGGGCTTCTCCTCCCAGGCGGTGAATAGCAGCGGCTTGGGAACGACGGCCCTGAGCTCGCAAACCGTCACGGTCACCGGCAATGCCTACGCGTTGGCGTCGGCAAATTCGATTTCAACGCCCATCAATTTCGGCAACTTTCACGTTGGTGCGACGGAGAGCACGGCGCTCGGCATAAGCAATACGGCGGCTGTAAACCCAACCTACACGGAGACCCTTGCGGCGAGCGTGTCCGGCACGACCGGCAGCGCCAACTCCGCGGGCTCGATCAGCGGCCTCGTGGCCGGTGCCGGCCCCAGCACGGCGATCAGCGTGGGCCTGAATACCGGCACCGCGGGCGCCCTGACGGGCACGGCGACCGTTGGCTTCTCCTCCCAGGCGGTCAACGGGAGCGGGCTCGGAACGACGAGCCTCGGTTCGCAAATCCTCACCATCAATGGAGCAGCCTATAACCTCGCGTCGGCGAGTCTCGGGACGATCAATCTCGGTCCGGTCCTGGTCGGCTCCGTTGTGAACCCGACTCTTTCGGTGACCAATAGCGGCCCGGTCGGAAGCTATACGGAGGGGCTGGATGCGGCCGTCGCGGGTTTTACCGGCGGCGTCGGCAGTTATTTGACCAGCACCAATTCCCTGACGAACATTGCTGCGGGCAATTCGAGCAATCTGACCTTCTCTCTCAACACGTCGAGCGCGGCAGTGGTAGCAGGGACCGTCTTGGTCAATCTCGACTCCAATGGTACGGGTACCAGCGGGCTTGGCATCACCGCCCTCGCCCAAAAGTCAGCGCCGGTTGACGTCACTATCGAAGAAACGGTCGGCAACCTTGCCAACCCGAGCGCGGCGACGCCCAATCCAGTGGTCCTCAATGCGCGCTTGGGAGCGGCTTCACCCACGCAGGCGTTGTCGATCACAAATCTTGCAACTGGGGGTCCGCAGGAAGGCTTGAATGCTTCGATCAGCACGGCCTCCACAGGTGTGACGGCGGCCGGCTCGTTCACGAGCCTGGCGGCGAGCGGCACGAACAACAGCAGTCTGGTCGTTGGCATCAACACAGGGACGGCGGGCGCGATCAACGGCACGGCGACGGTCGCCTTGGCCTCCGACGGCACCTTGAATGGCTCCAATAACTACGCGACGACCACCTTGACACCCCAAACGATCACCGTCCAGGGCGGAGTCTACCAGGAGGCGGCCGCGTCCATCACGCCGTCCAGCAATCCGGTCAACCTGGGCAGCGCCCGCATCGGCGGAACATTGGGCCAGGCTCTGACGATCAC
>JBEKAO010000043.1:0-27862 GCA_050015855.1 Opitutaceae bacterium
GGCCCGAGCGATGTCCCCTCCTTTTCCGTCGTGAAGCGCAACGGCGGCGAGGCCTATGCCGTCTACAATCCGGCAAATCAGGAGGAATTCGCCCAGAACGACCTCCTGCGCCAGGTCGGGCGAATCGACCATTACGGCCCGGCAGACTACACGGAGGGCAGCAACACGGTCCACTGGCTGAAGCTGCACGTCCAATCGATTTGCAGCCGGATCGTGGCGGACCGCGAGCTGGCCGTCTCCCAGAGGGCCACCCGCCCGCCGCAGCACCTGAACGCGTCTCCCGAGGAGGAAGCCGCAAAGCGATTGGCAGCCCCTCCGAAGCAGGCGTCGTTTCTCGATTAGGCTCGATCCCGAGCCTTGCTCCCCAGCCGGGGTTCGCCGAGCATGGCGCGCTCCGATGCCTGGGCCAATCCATTATCCGCGCCGGAACCTGGCTGTCGATCTGCTCCGGGGAATCTCCATACTGGTTGTGATGCTCCTGCACGCCCGGATCGGGGGCGCGGAGTATTCGCGCCCGCTGATCATACCGGCCAGCATCCTCAATCCCGCGGCGTACAATGGCGTCCTCGGCGTTTGCATGTTTTTCGTCATATCCGGCTACCTCATCACATCGCTCACGTTGCAGCGGGATGGCGAGTTTCGCCGGGTTCACGTCGGACGATTCTATGTCTTCCGCGCCTCGCGCATCCTGCCGCCGGTCCTGCTCCTTATCGCGGTGAACCTGGCCTGCAATGGACTCGGCTTCCAGGGCTTTGGCGTCGGCGAAGTCGGGCTTGGCCGCGTGCTCGGGTACCTGTTCACGTTCCGCTTCAACCTGCTCTACCTGAAAGGGGCGGACCTGCTGCCGGCCTGGGCCGTCCTTTGGTCGCTGGCCATAGAGGAAACGTTCTATCTCCTGTTCCCCCTGGTCTCGCGGCTCGTGCGGTCGGAACGGCTCATGATCCTTGTTCTGGTTGCGGTCATCGTCCAGGGCCCGTTCTACCGGAGCGCCCACGGGTGGGTCTCCCTCTATTCCTATTGCGGTTGCTTTGACCAACTGGCCCTTGGCTGCCTGGTTGCGCTGGCGTCGCGCCGTTTTCAGGCTGCGACCTGGAGTCCGATCCTCCGGCGGGCCTTGCAGGTTTTCGGATTGGCCGCGTTCGTGGCCCTTTGCTACCGCTTCGACATCCACGCCGGAACGAACTGCGTCTTCCTGCCGTCGGCCGTGGCCCTCGCGGCGGCCGTCTTCCTCCTGGGCAGCCCCCTGGCCGCCGCCAAGCCCGCACCGCACGGCGGACGGTGGCCGAATTTCGCCTGGCCGCTATGCCTCGCCGGCTTTCTCAGCTACGAGCTGTATCTCTTCTACGCCCCGATCATGCTCCTCCTTCGCCAACCGCTTCATCGCCTCGTCGTCGCGACCGGCGGCGTGATGCCCCGGGACGTTACGGTCGCCATCCTGATCGCGTTCGCCACGTTCCTTTGCGGACTGCTCCACACATGGATCAACGATCCGATTCTGCGCTGGGGCCGCAACCGCCGCCGGACCAAGCCCGAACTCCTAAAGGCCAAGGCTGCTCTTGGCGGGCCCTGACGGCCTTCACCGGTTGGCCGCGTCTTTGCCAAAGCCCTCGGCCCTCTCCACAATGAATTTCGGCCGGGCGCGAACCTCCTCGTAGATGCGCCCGATGTATTCGCCCAGGATGCCGACGCTGATCAACTGTACGCCGCCGAGGAAAAGGACGAGGATGACGAGCGTCGGATTGCCGAGCGGGAACGGGAAACCGCACAGCTTCATGATCAGGTAGACTACCGCCACGAGGAAGGAAACGCCGGCGACGGCGAATCCCATCTGGGTGCTGAACGCCAGGGCGGCCGTGGAAAAACAGAAGATTCCGTTGAACCCGATCCGCAGCGAGCCGAAAAAGCGGTTGTAATTGGTTTCACCCGAGTAGCGGGCCGGGCGGTCGAACGGGACGAGGCACTGCCTGAATCCAACCACCGCGACCATTCCCCGTAGGAAGCCATGGCTTTCCCTCAGTTTCAGGACCTCGTCGACGACCCGCCGGGACATGAGGCGGAAATCGCCCGTGTTGGGCGGAATCGGCACCTCCGAGATCCGGTTGATGATCCGGTAGCCCGTGGCGGCGATCAGGCGCTTGATCCACGGCTCGCCCGTCCGGTGCCTGCGCTGGGGAAGGACGACGTCGTTGCCCTCGCGCCACCGGGCCACCATCACGGCCAGCAGCTCGGGGGGATCCTGCAGGTCCACGTCCATGACGATCACCGCGTCCCCCCCCGCGTACCGAAGGCCGCCGAGAGTCGCCATCGGCTGGCCGAAACGCCGCGAGAATTTGAGCAGCTTAATCCGCGAGTCCTTCGCCCGCTCCTCCAGCACGGCATCCTCCGTGCGGTCCGGCGAAGGATCCAGGGCGAATATGATCTCATAGTCCTCGGTGATTCCGCTCAGGACCGGACGGACACGGCGGAGGAACTCGGGCACGTTCTTCTCTTCCCTGTAGACCGGAACGACGAGACTGAGGAGCATGATTTGCCAAGACGGCTAGTTCAATTTCCGCGGCGGGTCGATGGTCATTTTCGAGACCTCAGCCTGGAGCCTGCCGACTTCCTGCACGTAGCGCTTGAGGTCCGCGTCCAATCGGATGATCAGCTGCAATCGCTCCTCGCACGTGCGCGCAAGCGCCGTGATTTCCGCGTCCTTTGCGGCGATTTCCGCGTCCTTTTCGTCCGTCGCCCGCTTCAGGGATCCGATCTCCGCGTCCTTTTCGTCCGCCGCACGCTTCAAGGATCCGATCTCGGTGTCCTTTTCGTCCGTCGCCGCCTTGAGCGCCGCAATCTCGCCGTCCTTCTCGCCCGCAAGGAACGCGATCTCCTCGAGCTTGTTCTCCCGGGCCAGGTGGGTCTTTGCGCGCTGGCGGGCCAAAGCGGCGGTCGCGCCCATGAACGCGACCACGGGGTCGGGCAGGTTTCGCATCTCGCGGATCTCGCAGCCCGCCGACCCGGCGGGCGCCAGCATGTCGGAAATCGCCTTTTGAACACCCTCCTTGTCGATCGCAGTGACGCAGGGCGCGTCTCCAAAGGGGCAGTCCCAGCCGCATCCGAAGCAGGGAAGCGGATTCAAAAGTCCAATCGCCCGCCGCGCCGCCGGCTGAAAACGCGGCCAGGTGCCGCCCCCGAAAACGGCGACAACGGGCGTGCCGACCGCCGCGGCGAGATGCATCGAGCCCGTGTCATTTCCGAAGTACAGGGCCGATCGGCTGAGGATCGCCGACAGGAGGGGCAGATCCCCGGCTCCGCCGGTCCAAACCTCAGCCCGGGCTCCCCGGGCGGATTCTCCCAGGGCCTTGAGGTAATCCCGCTCATCGTCCTGCCCGATCAAAAGGGCGCGCATGCCGCGTTCCCGGCCGAGCCAGGACAGCACCTCGGCAAACCGCCCGGCCGGCCATGTCTTGATCCGGACGTTCGCGAATCCGGCTGCGGCGCACGCGACAAACTTTCCGGGCTCGAGCCCGAGACCGCGCAGGATTCCATCCGCGCGATCGAGAAGATTCCGGGCAACGCTCAACGCGGGCGCCTCCGGCGCGGCCTTTTTCCCGAGGAGATAATCCACGAGCCCGAAATTCCTCCGCCAATCCTGGCCTCCGGGCCCGGATGGCGCCGTTTCCCAGGCAAAGCCCCCCTTTGGCGCGCCCAGGCGGTGCCTTGCCTGGACGCCGAAGAACGGATCCTCCCCGCTCGATCCGAACGCAACGCGCCGGGCTCCGGGTGCCGCGGCCGCGACGGCCGTGTCCAGCCAGTTTCGGCGAAGGCATGCCGCCACGACGAGGTCGGGCGAGAATTTTTTCACGGCTTCCAGGAGCGAGGCCAGATCATCCCCGGCTTCCGCGGGTCCCTTGGAAAACGGGTCGATCCCCGTTGGAATCCAGGTCACCTCCGGCGCCAGCAGCCGCGCGAGCTCAAGATAAGGCGCGCGAATGACGACCGCTAGCCGGGCCCCGGCCCATCCCTCCCTAAGGCGGCGAAGCGCCGGCGAGAAAAGCACAAGGTCCCCCAGGGTGTCCGGACGCAGCAGGAGAGCTGAGCGCGGAGGCGCGGACGCCGGGGCGGATGCAGGCTTCATGGGCGTCCGGCGCCGGAGATTTCCTGCACGGAAAGGAGGCGGAAGGCCGCTTCGCGGCCGTCCGGGGCCGGCAGCCGGAAGGTTTGCTTCGCTTCCAGATGAATATGCCGCACGAGGGGGCCAGGCATGACGGGGAGCGTGACCGAATTCGGCCCGGGCTTCAAGGCAAGCGTCCGGACGGCACCACCCTCGAATGAAATCGCGACGGCACTCTCAGCCGGGAGGTCCGCCCATCCCGGGTACTCAAAATCGAGCTTGATCGCGGACACCGAAGGGCCGACGGAAAGCGCGATGTCGTCACTGCCCCCAGCCCAGCCGTCCTGCTCGACCCCGTTGGACGGGGGCCGCGGCGAGGCGCCAGTCGCAAAGTCGAAACGATCCGTCGACCCGGAACTTATTTCGAGAGAATCCATTCTTGCCGCCGCCGGACGGTCGTCGCCGCCCGGGAGCGAGCTGTCCGAGGAAAAATGCAGCGCGACGCGGGTCAGCCTGCCCGGCTCCACCACCGGGACGACCCAGTTGAACGGCCCGGGGCGCGCCGAAACGCGGAAACTCAATCCGTCATTGATCGCGATGAGCAACTCCCCGTCCGGCTTGGTCCCGGGAAGTTCGGGAACATATCCCCGGAGCCTCACCGAATCGCCGGGACTGGCGCTGCCGAGAATGAAATCCGAATCGGGCGAGAGCCAGCCGTCCTCATAGATACCCGAAAACTCCAGACCGCTAGCCTCCACCAGATCGTCGGGAAACTTCGAAATGCTCCGCGGTCTCGGCAGCGCGTCGACCTCCTCCCGGGAAAGGGCGGAAATGTCCCGGGCGTAGGCGACCAGCCGCCGGTAGTCGAGGTTGACGTTGGTATTGTAAAGCGCCTTCAGGCCGGTGCGATGGATCGGGTACGGGATCGCGGGCTGGTTGAAGTCCAGGGCGATGTAGGCCGCGCCATCGAGCCAGAGCGGGCTTACCGGACCCGCGATTCGGTTCAATGTGCCGGACCCGACCGCATCCAGCGGAACGGTGGTCCTGCCGATGACCGCCGCCCCGGGCGACCATGCGTTGCGCCCGGTGCCCATGAGAGTCTTCGAGGCCGAAATGCGCAGATACATCGGATCCGAAGGGTGTTCCACCCGCAACAGGAGGAATTGCCCGATTCCGTTGAACCCTCCGGACTGCCGGTAATAGTCCGGTTGCTGCTGGAAATAGGAGATCTTGCGCCGGTCGCCCAGATAATACTGGTTTCCGCGGGCGGAATGAATGAAAGCCAGCCTGTTGGCCACGTCCCGGACATTGGCCAGGTCGAACAACCCGTGCTCGCCTTCCGGCAGGGAATGAAGCTTGTTGAAAAGGCTCAGCTGCGGAGGCGCATCCAGGAATGCGTCCGGCGGGACCGGCTCCGCGGTCTCGGTGAATTCCGTGCCAAAAATCTCGCGTATGATAAAGGCGTCCTTCGCGCGCCACTCCATGATCTTCCGCCCCAAGGCAAACAAGTCATGGTGGGGATACCAATCCATGAAAGGCCAGTCGGCTTCCGGAAGAAACACGGTATAGAAGTAATCCCGGCAAATAAACCGGATATCCGTCCCCCTGTATAGTCCGGCAGCAAGTTTCGCCGTCGAAACATTGTCGATGCCGCTAGTCCAATGGTCTGCCGCTGACGGGGGCGGGGGCCTTCGGCCGATCAATTCCGACGCGTGACTCACCTCCACCAGGACGCCCCCGCCGGCGCCCGCCGAGGATCGGGTGTAAACGAGGCCGGTCCAGACCGTGCCCGCGAACAACGCCGCCGCCCCGAGCGGCGCGACCCACCGGAAGCGCCGCCCCGCCACCAGGATCCCCGCCAGAGCGGCCATAAGGGCCGGCTGCATGAACATGACCGCCTTGTAGAGTCCAAAATCGTTGCCGGTCCGATAAAGCTGCGCCAATACGATGAAATCGACGAGAAGCAGGCATGCGATCGGAACCGCGCGCCAGGCCCCGCGAACGGCGCTTACAACCGTGGCGGCCAGGAGAACAAGGCCGGCGGCAATCACGATCGAACCCTTCGGATCCGGCACGTCGAAATTCATCGGCTGGAGCCCGAACGTGCTGGCGAGGCCGGAGGGTATCAGGAAGAAGGGGAACAGGGACAGCGACAGGTCGACGTGCTTGGTGCCCCCGACATACTGGTTGGCCAGCGTGTAGATGTACGAAATGAAATTGTACCGCAGCAGCAGGATCGTCCCGACAATCGAGTACTCGAGAAGCACGATCTGCGCGCCGGGCAGAACTCGGGTCCGCACTCCCTTAACGACGAGAAACAGGCCGATGGTCAGGATGCAAAAGGGCGTCACCTCCGGGTAGAAAATGCAGAGCGCCGCGCCCAAAATCGAGGCCGGCACGGCGTAGCCGAGCACCCGCAGGCGGCGCCGCGTGGCCAGATGCGCGGTCAGAATGGAAACGAGGGTGAGCAGAAGGCACATCCCGGCCACCTGGGCGATCAGCTGGTACAGGGTTCCGAACATGAACATCGGGCTGAACGAGAGCAGGAGGGCCGTCCAGATCGCCTGGCGGCGACGCCGGCCCGAATAAAGAACGAGTCCCGCCGCGGCGAAAATCTGCGCCATTCCAAACGCAACGATGGCGGACATGAAGACCTCCAGCGTCGGCTTGCCGGTCACGGCCGCCACCCAGGCTACCGCATGCTCCGAACCGAAACGCATGAGCTGAAGCGCATGCATGAACCAGTAGTACTGCGTGTAATCGCGGCCCGCCAGTTCGGCATGGGTGGGAATCCTGTAAAAACCGAAGTTTTTGAATCGCTCCGCCGCCAGGCAGTAGTTCACGAAATCATCGTTGACGAAACTGACCCAATTGAAACCGAACCTGAGGGCCGGCCATGCGGTCCAGACAAGCGAAAACAGGACGGCAAGGATGAACGGCGCCAGAGCCCGCCCGCACCACCGCACAGGCCGCCAGATCAATGCCGCCGCGGTCGCGAGCGCCAGGACCACGGCCAGCGGCCTTGCGAACGAGCCGATCGGAAACCCCGCCTGGTTCCCGATCATCAGCGGAATCGCGATCACGGCCATGCCTATTCCCGGGGCCAGCAGCCAAGATCGGAGCACGCCGAGCTTGAGCTTGAGCGCCGACTGGACGGCCTGGCCGATGGCCGTCCAGAACGCGAATAGGAGCAGGGAAAGGCTCAGGGCGAGCATGGGAGGGCAAAGTTTCGCATAGTTCCCGCCGGGCGGACGAGCCTGATCTTTTAATCTTCCGTTCGTCCGCCCCGTTGCCTTTCTTTAAGGGCAGGAAAAATGGCCAACTCCCCATCGCCCGCACCGAAGTCCGGCGGCATTCTCAAGCGATTGAAGGGAAAGATCTTCAAATATGTCGTGGAGGACTACTGGATGCGGATCGAAGTCCTGCGGCAGTATGAGCCCCGGCCCGTTCGGTGGGATTCCCCGCCGAAGGCAAGGCTGCCCGAGTCCAGCCTTCCCCGCATTGGAATCGTCACGCCGTCCCGCAATCAAGGCGATTACCTGGAATCGACCCTTCGCAGCGTCCTGGACCAGGGCTATCCGCAGCTTGATTATGTCGTGCAGGACGGCGCCTCCACGGATGCCAGCCCGCAGATCATCGCCCGGCATGCCAGCCGCCTGGCGCACTGGGAGTCGGTCCCTGACCGCGGGCAAACCGAGGCCATCTCGAAGGGCTTTGCGCGGATCGCCGGTCGCCTGGGACCTGACGATGGCATGGCGTGGCTCAATTCGGACGATCTCCTGGCCCCCGGGACCCTCCGATATGTCGGGGAATACCTAGCCAGCCATCCCGATGTGGACGCCCTCTACGGCCACCGATTGATCATCGACGACCAGGCCCGGGAAATCGGCCGCTGGATCCTGCCGCGCCACGATCCCCGCGTCATCGGATGGGTCGATTACGTTCCCCAGGAAACGTTATTCTGGCGCAAGCGGGCATGGGATCGGGTCGGCGGGCTCGATCCGGCGTTCCAATTCGCCATGGACTGGGACCTGTTGGCGCGCTTCACCCAGGCCGGCCTGCGAATCGTCCGCGTCCCGCGCTTCCTCGGCGGTTTCCGCGTTCACGAGGACCAGAAGACGAGCCGGCACCTCCATTCGACGGGCGCCGAGGAAATGTCGAGGATTCGCGGGCGTTTTCACGGGGCCGGGGCCTCGAACGATTGGGAGCGGATCAACGAATGGGCGCGGCGGGTGCGCTTCCGCGGCGCGCTCACGGCGAGGCTTTACTCTATCGGAATTAGAACCTGACGCCCCCTTCCGCCGGTTCAATTTTCCTCGAACCCGGCAGGGGGAGCGGCCAAGTTTGCCCGTTCTTACGAATATGGGAGCGCGACGAACGATCCTGGGCGCCGTGTTGGCGATATCCGTGGCCCTTGCCGCCGCGGCCTTCAGGCTTCTGCCGCCTCCCCTGCCGAGCCCGTTGCGCCTCGCGGCGGTATTTTCCCCAGGCGTCGCGGGCCGGTCCGATCCCCTGCTGGTGTCGGGCCGCTCCGGAGACGGAGACTTTCTGTACGTGCGGTTCTCGGGCCCGGACACCGCGGTCTTCGGCTACGACAGTTGGGGCGTCGGGGGACCGGCTTCGAAGCCGGTCAAACTGGAAGCCGGACTCGTTCACCACTTGGAAATAGCCGGACCGATGCTGACGGAGGTGGTCGGCCGCCCGTCCGGCAATCCTCGCCTGCGCGTCGTTTGCGACGGCAGCGTTGTGCTGGACGCCAACGTGTCCTACCATGTGCGGACCCTGGAGCGGATTTTTGTCGGCTGGAATCCGATCGGCGGGACTTCCTGCGGACAGAGCCTGCATGGATCGTTGAGACGCGAGGACGGAAAGCCGTTGCCCGGGCGCTGGAGCACGCGGTCCATGGGAATGCGGTTCCTCGACTGGTGGACGGCCGAGTTTCAAAGGATTGTGTTTTTCCTGCTTCTTGCGGCGGGGGGGATATTCGGAGGTGAAAGGCTTTCCCGATTGGGCTGGCCCGGGGCGCGCGCCAGGGCCGCCGGCGAAGGCGGAGCATTCCGCAGGCACGCCTGTTTTGCCGCCGCGGCTTTTGCCGCGGCGCTCGTTTTTTCTTATTTCGTCACCGACGGGAATTTTAATTTCGATTTTCCGGAAGTGTTTGGAAATTTTTATGACTACCAGGCGGCCGGCCTCCTCCGGGGACGCTTCGACGTTCCGCCTGAGGCCATCCCCAGCGAAGGTTTCATTGTTCATGGGAAAACCTACGGTTATTTTGGGCCGACCCCCGCCCTCATGCGGATCCCCTTCGCCTCCATCGACCTGGCGTTTGGAAAGCTCAGCCGGGGCTTCATGCTCCTGGATTATCTGGGATGCCTCGTTTTCGCCTACCTGATCCTCCGGCTGGCCGTTCGAATGCTGAGGGGAGAAAACGCCGTCCCGTCGCACTGGTCGATCGTCTTGCTGGTCGTGAACGCCGGGCTCGGCTCGACCCTGCTGTTTCTTGGCAGCCGGGCCTACATCTACCACGAGGCGATCCTGTGCGGGGCGGCGTTCGCGCTGGCTGCGTCTTATTTCAGCCTCCGCCATCTGGCCAGGCCCGAGGGCAGGGCCTGGATGCCTGCGTGGGCCTGCGGTGTCTTGTCTTTGAATGCGCGCCCGACGGTCGGGCTTTTCGCCCTGTCCTTTCTCGGGTGCGCGGCCCTGGCGGTCTTGATCCGGAGCCGGTTTCAGCCCGGCGGGAAATTCCGGGCCGGCCCGGCCGTCCGGGCGCTCGCGATCGGCGCGAGCTGCGCCATTGGGCTTTTTTCCTATTCCCTGGTGAGTTATGCCAAGTTCGGGACTTTTTTCAGCCTGCCGTTGAAGTACCACGTGCAGTATACTCCCGAGCGGCTCGCAAGGTTCGGCGGCAAGAATTTCGCCCTGGGCAATCTCGCCTGCAACCTCGACGGCTACGTTTGGGGGCCCAATTTCATGTTTCAGCCGAAGTTTCCCTATTTCTATGCGAAGGGGCCCAATCAAGCCGAATATCCCGGGGCCAAAATAGACATTATCGAGAACATCGTCGGCCTTCCTTACGCAATGCCGGGCCTTTTTTTCCTCGCGCTCGGAGGAAGCGCCCTGGCCGTGGTTCGCGCAAGGCGGCTGGGTTGGGCGCTGGCCGTCGCCTGGGGGGCTGCGATCCCGCTGTGCATGGCGCTATTCACTGCGGTGGCGATGTCGCATCGATATACGGGCGACTTTTGTCCATTTCTGATCGTTGCGGCAGCCCTCGGCCTGGCGGCATGCGAGGAGGTCAAACTGCGCGCCATCGTGCGAATGGCACTGGCGATCCTCACCCTTTGGTCGATTCTGGCGACTCTGGCGCTGACCTTCGAATACCAGGGTGAGGCTGTCTGGGGCGTGCCGGACGAGGCCCGCGCCCGATTCCAGCGCATGCGCTCCGGCATGGACCATCTCCTAAACCCGCATCCGCGGCCATAGGAGCGGAAGAAACACCTCGCTAAAGAAACACCTCAGACCGCCAGTATTGAATTTTATTCAATACTGGCGGTCTGAGGTGTTTATTGGCTATTCGACTCGAAGCGATGCCAGCACCGCCTCGTGGGGAATCACGGCTACCGCGCATCGTTCATCGTTGATCCCGTAGCTGACGATCCACTCGCCGCCCTCAAACACGGCTCCGCCGGGATAAATCACCTCGCCGACTGCGGGGTTCAATTTCGGGTAAGCCCTCTCGCCGCCCAGCGGATTGGGCAAGTCGAGCGGGCTCCGCGGCCCGGCATTCGGCGCAAACGGAGGGGCGGCGGCGAACCGGTATGCCGCGGCGACATATCGGTATTCCCCGGGCGTTCCGTTGACGGCGTGGCAGATCGAAAAATAATCGCTGCCCACCCGCTGCGGCGCCGCCCCGCCCCGCAATTCCCCGTACTTCCGGGAAAATTCGCCGTTGTCCCAGGGAGTGGAGTGGATCTCTGCGCATTCCACCCGCCCTTCCGTCTTCCACGACGCCTCCAAAATCCGATGGGGCGAGACCGAATGAACGGCGCGGGTGCAGTCGTCCCCGAAAAACATCCAATTTTTCTCGAGTGCCCGGCGCTCGCCGCGCAAGGCCAGTTCGCGGGGAAGTCCTGTCGGCCGGAGGTCCGTCCCGTCCAATTCTTGAACGAACTGCTGGTTCATGGGCTCATGCCAGCCGGAATTCCAATATATCCAGAGCCGTCCGCCGACCCGGTAGAGCCGGGGATCCGCAAACCAGGCCCTGGTCCTTTCCGAATACCCGGCCCCGGGCGAAAACCGGACGAAATCGCTGAAGGCGAACTGCGAGCCCGGCACCGCCTTGAATCCCGCGTCGAGCCTGCAGAGCGCGATGCGCCGCGCCGAATCGGGGCCGACGACGCGGTAGGCCAGTATCCATCCGTTCCCATCCCGCAGAATGCCCGGGTTGAAAACCCGCACCGGCCCCGCATCCGCGAAGCCCTTCCACTCCCTTGGAAGGAGGTCCTTCGATTCGAAGACGATGCAGCGGGTCATGGGTCAGTTGGACTTGGCCGGGGCGGAGGCGAGCCGGGCGGCGATTCCAAACTGGACGGCGGCCTCGTCCTTGCGATTCGAATTTTCGAGCGCCACGCCCAGGTTCTTGTGCGCATCGGCGTAGTCCGGCTTGAGCCGGATCGCCTCCGTCAATTCGGCTATGGCCTCGGGAAAGCGCCCCGCCAGGCAATAGAGGGCGCCGAGATTGTTATGGCCTTCGGCATACCCGGGATCCAGGCGCACCACCTGCTGGAATTCCGCGAAGGCGTCGGGCCACTTTCCCTGCGCCACGAGCCCATTGGCCAGGTCGAAGTGAAATGTGCGGTTGTTTGGGGCGAGTTGCGCCGCGGTCCGGTATTCCTCCACCGCCTCGTCCTTCTTCCCCATCAGCTTCAGCGCCTGGCCGAGGTTGTCGTGGGCCTCGGGATAGCCGGGTTTCGCCCGAATGGCCGACCTGAATTCGACGGCGGCCTCCGCCGCCTTGTTCTCCTGGAGGAGGCACCCCCCCAGATTGTTGTGGGCTTCGGCGTTGGCCGGTGCGAACCGGATCGCCTTTTCATAGGCGGCGATCGCCTTGTCCGTCTCGCCCTCCTTCGCCAGCGCAATTCCCAGGTTGTACAGGACATCCGGATCCTCCGGCGTCAGCATCAGCGCCAGTCCGTACTGCTCGATCGCCTGCGGAATCCGGCCGGCCTCGAACAGGGAGATCCCAAGGAATCCATGCGCACCCGGAAAGTCGGGATTTTGCCGAAGCACCTGCGCGTACTCCTCGATCGCCTCCGGAAACCGCCCGCAGGCGGCAAGCGCAATCCCGAGGTTGCAGCGGGCGTCGATGTACCGCCCGAAGAGCCGCAAGGCCTCCCGATAATAGGGAATTGCATCCGCAGGACGGCCCATTTTGAAGAGCGCAGCGCCGACGTTGTTCTGCGCCTCGGGATAATCGGGCCTAAGCCGGATGGCTTCCCGGAAGTGCGGCAGCGCCTCCGCGACCCTTCCCTGTTCCTGGATGACCGACCCCAGGTTGTTGTGCGCCATCCAGCATGCGGGATTGCGGCTGAGTATCGTGCGGTAGAACGTCTCGGCGTCGTGGTAGTTGGCGCATTCCCGCCGGGTGAGCAGCCCCAGCGCCATCACGACTGCACATGCGACGGCTGCCGCCGGGGCCGCCCATCCCGCCGATTTCCGCCAGGCGCCCCATGCGGCTGCTGCGGCGGAGATGACTCCGAGGCTCGCCAGATACTGCCAATGATCGGCGACGAACGAAAAGATGAACGCATAGACGTTCACGAATCCGAGGACCGGAAAGAGGGCGCCGGCAAACAACAGCCATGCCGCCAGCGGCCCGCGCCAGCGCCTCCGCACCGACCAAAGCAACGCCGTCAATCCGAGCGCCCCGGCGGGGAAAAGATACTGCCACCACGCCCGGAGGTCGATCTGCCAGCGCGGATAAATGAAAATCAGGTGCGTCGGCCACACCAGCTTGCCCAAATAGAACGCCGTCGCGCGCCCGGCGATCAGGACGCGCTCTATGGGGGAGAATGCAAAGTCCGAGCCCTGCGCCCCGATGTAGACCCGCTCGACCCAGCCCGTGAACAACCCGTACCCCCCTCCGAGGATGAACCACGGGATCAGCGGCCGGGCGTCCCGCTTCCACTCGAGCCTTCCGCGCTTCCACCAGATGACGACAAGCAGCGCCGCGGGCAGCGTGCCGGCCATGCTCTTCAAAAGGATGGCGGCGACGAAAAGCCCGAGCGCCAGCAGGTAGGGCCCGGGGCGGCCGGCTCCCTCCGAATCGCCGGCCGCCTTTTCGTCGTCGAGGCGCAGGTACACAAACGCCGAAAGGAGATAAAAGAGGGTCGAAAGCGTGTTCTTCTGCTCGGAAATCCATGCGACCGACTCCACGCAGACCGGGTGCACCGCGAAGATCAGGCCGGCCAGCCACGCTCCGGATACGGAAAGCCTCCTCAGGATGAGGACCAGGATGCAGGCCGACGTCGCGTGGATGAGGATATTGGCCAGGTGATAGCCCGTCGCCGAATCGCCCCAAAGCAGGTGCTCAAGCCAGAATGCGCTGTGCAATGCGGGGTAATACTGCTCCGTCGAGCCCAGGCTGAACCAGATGCGCCACAGGCCGTGAAGCGATCGCAAGGCGGGAGCGGTGACGTAGTCCTTGTCGTTCCAAACGAAGCCGGCGTTCACCGCGGGCCAATAGGCCAAAAGCGTCGCGCCGATCAAAAGCGGATACCCGAGCCAAAACGGGACTCTCCTTCCGCTGTTTCCGGCCGGAACGACGTTGATTGCCATGCCGGGCGATTCGAGCTAGAGATCGCCCATCCCCGCAACTCTTTTGATTTGAACGGCCCCCCGTGTCCGTCTGACGCTCCGACTCATGCCAAGAACCGCAAACCCATTTCGCATCCTGTATCGCCATCGCGATCTCGTGGTCCAATTCACCCGCCGCGAGGTGGAAATGCGGCACAAGGGCAGCCACCTCGGGCATCTCTGGGCAATACTCCGGCCGATGAGCCTCTTTGCGATCTACATCTTCGTTTTCGACCTTCTGCTCGGAGGCAAGTACGGGATCGTCGCCGGCGAGACCCCCAGCGATTTCGCGGTGGCGATGTTCCTCAGCCTGAGCCTCTCCAATATCGTCGTGGAATCGATCGGCGCTTCGCCGCTGATGATCGTAAACCAGCCGAATTTCGTGAAAAAAGTCGTCTTCCCGCTGGAAATCATCCCGTTGTCGAGCGTCGCGACCTCGGTCTACCACAGCCTGCTCAGCGTCGTGGTCGCGCTGGCGATCGCACCGTTCACCCACGAAGGGATCTCCTGGGCGGGCGCCGCGGCCCTGCCCCTCCTCGTGTTCCCGCTCGCCCTGATCGGCCTCGGACTTTCCTGGGCGCTCGCCGCCGTCGGGGTGTTCGTTCGCGACGTGAACCAACTGGTGCCCTTTGCATCCAACCTGATCGTGTATGCGAGCGCGGTATTCTACGCGCCGGACAGGGTGAAGACGGTTCCCGTCGCCTGGGCGATCCTGCGCCTGAACCCGCTGCTCGCAATCTTCGACCAGGCGCGGCGGATCGTGCTCTGGCATCTGGCGCCGAATTACGGGGTTCTCGCCTACGCCTATCTCGCCGCCGTGGCGATCGTGGTGTTCGGCTACGCGCTTTTCTCGGTCCTTCGGCCCTACTTCGCCGAGGTGATCTGAGCGCCGGTCGTCTGGTAGGCCTGCACCTCGTAGGGCAGGCGCACGAGGCCGTGGACGACGTCCTGCCCGGGAGTCGACGTAACCTCCATGATCGCCGCGGCGGCGACCCGCTGCCACGTGTTGTCGGCCTGCTCCCCGGCCCCGCAACCGACGTCCAGGGTGTACTGGCCCGGCGCCAGCTCCACCTTGAAGCGCATGACCACCACCCGCCGTTCGCCCGCCCCAATCCGGTCGATCAGCCGGCGCACCACACGCAAACCTGTTGCAAATACGACCTGCCCGTGGCGATCCCGCATCTCGCAGCCCCCGCTGGCCAGGCGCACTTCCCTCTCCGCTTTCACGACCAGGACCAGCCGGCACCACTCTCCCAGCCGGAAGACGGTCGTACCCTCGCCCGCCTCGTTGATGAGCCAGACCCTGTCGACGGCGATTCCCCCGTCCCCCAGGCGGTCGCAAGCGGCCAGATTTAGGGGCTCGGTCGACGGCAGGGATGCCGTTTCCAGCCCCGCTGAGGCCTCTGTGAGGCTCACGGTGTTGCCGGCGGCAGCCGCCATCGCGGCAAGGTACTCCCGGACACAGGCCGAAGCGTCCCCGAGGTAGGCGACCCTCCCCGCATCGAGCCAAATGGCGCGCTGGCAGATATTCAGGACAAACGCCGTGTCGTGGGTGACGACGAGCAGGGTGACGCCCCTGGCGATCAGCTCCTTCAGGCGGCGGCTGCATTTTTGCTGGAATAGGATGTCCCCCACGCTAAGCGCCTCGTCGATGATCAGGACATCCGGCTCGACGGCGACCGCCACGGAAAACGCCACCCGCATGAGCATACCGGTCGAGTAGGTCTTGACCGGTTGCTCGATGAAGGAGCCGATGTCGGCGAACCGCTCGATTTCATCGAACTTCCCGTCCATTTCCTCGCGGGATATGCCCAGGATCGAGCCGGCGAGATAGATGTTCTCGCGCCCGGTGAACTCCGGATTGAACCCCGACCCGAGTTCGAGAAGGGCGCTGACCCGGCCGGAAACCCGGCATCGACCGGCCGTGGCCTGCAGCGTCCCGGCCAGAATCTGCAATAGCGTGCTTTTCCCCGCCCCGTTTCTCCCGATGATCCCGAAGGCCTCCCCGCGCCTGACTGCGAACGAAACCTCCTCCAGCGCCCGGACGACCTGGCTCTCATCCTTCGGCGCCTCCATCCCGTCCCCGCCGATCCCCACGCCCCATCTGAGCCAGGTCAGCAGCGGGACGTTCCGCCTGTAGGTCTTCGTGAGATTCTCGACCCGGATGACCGGCTCGATGTTCGATTCCAAGCCCATCCTCGTGTTGTATCACGCTCGGCGGCAGATCGGAAAAGAAAAAAGAAGGGGCGGCCGCCGGCCGCCCCTTCGCGAAACTCATTAAACCAGGGCTCCCGTCACGGTCCCGGTCCGAAGTAATTGCTGGCGTTGCCGATGTTCGTCACCGCAATGTTGTTCAGGTTGTGTGCCAGGCTCAGGATGCTGAGGTCGGTCGGCCCGTTCGTGGAATCGACGGTCAGGCCATTGGCCACGTTGATGCGATCCTCCATGACGATCTTCCCGGTGGCGGTGAGGGTCAGGGAACCGCCAAAGATGTAGGTGCCGGTGAAGTCGGTCGTCAGATTGGCCGAAGTGGCGAGCGCCAGGCTGCCGGCGACGTCCGTGCCGCCCAGAATCACCATGGACTCATTGTCGAGCACATAGCTGATGCCGGAGCCCGTCGTTATCAGCACCCCGCCGAAGGTGCTGTTGCCCCCGGTGAACTGGACGAATCCGGTGCCGCCCGTCTGCCCGAGGAGGTCTAGGTTGCCGGTCACGGTGATCAATGAGGCCGCGCCGCCGTCGCGGATGACGCCATTGGCATTGTTGTTGGTGATGATCAGGTTGCCGCCGACGCTCGTTCCGTTGCTGATGATCGTGAGGGCGTTCGAGTCGGTGATCGTCGCGTTGCCGATGATCGTGGAGGCCGTCACCAGCTTGATCCCTCCGGCGCCGAAGTTATTCAGGGGGTTGGCGAGCAGGATGCTCCCTGCGGGGGTGCTGAGGCTTGTCGCTCCGCCGACGAATAAGCCGGTGCCTGCTCCGGAATCCTCGATTATGGTGGACGCATCGTCCAGGGCCGTGAAGTTGCCGGTCGTTCCGGTCTTGACGACGGTGTAGTGGTTTGTGCCGGTTTCGCGGACCGAAGCGCTTGCGCCGGCCGCCGCGGCCCCTGCGTTGGTCGTATCGATCGAAATGTTGCCGAAATTGTTGCCGGAGTTGGCGAGGGTGATCGCGCCAGCCTGGGTCGTGAACGTCGCCGCCCCGTACTCAAACAGGCTCGATCCGGCCGCTTGGCTGATGCTCCCGCCGCTTGCCAGGGTGTTGATTGTGAAGGTGCCGAGCGGCACCTGGACGTTGCCGAGGAGGACGCCGCCGTTGTTGATCACGGTCGTAAGCCCCGCAGCGCCCGCGGTAAGGCTGATCGGAACCGTCGAGTTGAACGCATTTCCGGCAGCCAGGTTGAGCGAGACATTTCCGGCTGGGGCGCTGAAGGCTGCGGTATAGCCGGCCGGGACCGTGATTGCAGCGGCTCCGCCTCCCTGCGTGATGCTGCCAGTGACGCTGGTCAGGGTCAGGCTCCCGGAGGCGCCGGTGAGGGTGACGCTCCCGATGTTCATCGCCGGGCCTTCCGTCACTGCGACGCTGCCCGTCGAAGTAAGAGTCAATTGTCCGAAGCTGCTCGTGGCATTGCTGGTCACTGAAACCCCGGTCGCGCCAAGCGCCACAGGGCCCGCGATCGAGATCGGGTCCCCGGCCGTGTCCGTGATCGGCGCGCTCGTGCCGGTCGTCGTGAACGAGGCCGCGCCCGTCGAGGCCAGGGCGACGCCCGAGCCGAATGTCAGGGTGCTTCCGTTTCCGTTCACGGTGACGGTCGTCGTGCCCGTCCCCACGTTGGTCGCATTGCTGATGGCCAGGCTGCCCGCATCGGTGACCGTGACGTTTCCGTTGCCGCCCGTCATCGCGAAACTGAGCGCGGCAAGGGGCTTCGCGCTGGTGTTGGCGTCGACAATGAGATTGCTCCCGTCCGTGACGTTGATCGTTGCGGAAGGCAGGGCGTTCGTGCCGGTGGCGACCGTCACGGTCGCGCCGGGCTTATCCCAGAGGGTCAGGCCGCTCGCGGTGTTCACCGTTATGGTCCCCGGGATGACCGCGTTGTTGGCCCCGCCGGTGGCGCCGAGCTGGATGCTGCCCGGGGTGCCGGCCGTGCCCGCGTTCAGGGTGACGCCGCCCGAGGCCGTCACGACCAGGTTGCCCGTATTCTTGATGTTCCCGTTCGCCGTGACGGTCAGGCCGCCCGTCGTCGTCAGCGTGCCGAGGTTGACGGCCGCGGAGGAATTGATCGTGAAAAGGCCGGCTCCGGAATTGCCGCCGATCTGGCCGAACGCCGAGTTTGTGGTTCCCGCCAGGCCGAGCGTGACGGCCCCGCCCCCCGATGTTGCCGTGACCGCCCCGGTGACGTTGAAATTCGGGGCAAGGGTGCTGATCACGCCCGTTCCGGTCGCGGTCAACGCCAGGGTCGAGCCGAAAGTAAGCGTATTGGTCGCCGCCCCGAGCGTGATCGTCCCGACGCCGCCCGTGCCGTCATTGATGATCGCTGCCGCCCCGGTAACGTTGGTGCCGTTTCCGACGACGAGATTGGCGACCGCATCGGTCAGTTGGACGGGCGTCACGGCGTTGCTTCCGCCGCCAATGAGGATCGCCGTTCCAATCGTATTGGCCGCGTTCGTCAGGGTGATCGTCGGCGCGGTGAAGGTGCCGGCCGTGATATTGATGGGGCCCGATTGGGTGATCGATCCGCCGGTCGAGGTTATGCTGACCAGCGGATTCAAAGCGGCCTCCGCCGCAAGGGTGACGTTGCCCGAGGCGCTGACCGTTTCCTGGGTCGAGGCGACGACTCCGGCGTCGGAGTAGTTCCCGCCCGTGGTCGTGATCGACACCGTAGGAGAGGTGACGGCGCCCGTGAAGGTCAGGTTGCCCGTGCCGGTGATGGTCACGCTATTGGCGGCTCCCGTAGAACTGATTGCGCCAAAGCTGACATTTCCCGAAGTGCTGAAATTGACCGACTTCCCAGCCGTGTTTGCCGTCAGGCTGATGTTGCCCGTGGCGGCGACGGCCCCGGTATTGTTGATGCTGCCGCCAACCGAGGTCACCGAAAGCGCTCCGTTGATGCTTGAGGTGCCAAGGGCCACCGTGTTCGCCGTCGAGTCCACGAGGGTCGTGGCTCCGCCGACGATGCCAATGCTCGCGAAATCGGCCGACCCGGACCCGCCGTTGTTGCCGAACGTAACCGTGCCGCCGGTCACCCCCGAGCCCGCATTGATTGTGGACTTTGTCCCCGCTGCCGCCGCCGAAAAGAGGAATCCCGTCGTGTCCGTGACGTTTCCGTTGAAGGCCCCGCCGGAGGTGTTGATTGTCGCGGCCCCCGTGATCGTCACATTTGCGGCAGAAGCCAGGTTCACGTTGCCGCCGTTCGTCACGACCGTCAGGTTGCCTCCCACGCCCGCAGCACCGATCGTCGTCGCGGTCGCCGTGCCGGCCAGGGTCACGTTCGTGCCCGCGGACGCGGGCGCCTGGGCTTCGAGGTAAAGATTGCCCGTTATCGGGGTCGAAAGGCCGGCGACTGTCACCGTCTCGCCCGCGAGGCCGATCGTTCCGCTTCCTCCGACCGTTGCAAGGCTCGCGCCCGATAGCACCGAAACAACGCCCGTCGTGGTCGTGGCGGGCGGCGTGGCCGTAAACACCTGCAGGGTGCCATTCGAGCTGAAGTACGCGATCGTCTCGGGAACGGCGCTCACGTAAAATCCGGCGGCGTTGATCGAGGAGGTCGCTCCGAGGGTGATTCCCGCAGGATTCAAAATGAACACCTTACCATTCGACGAGACTGTGCCGTTGATTGTCGTCGCAAGGCCCCCGGAAACCTGGTTCAGGATCGCCGCGGTGTTGCTTGGCAGCGAAAAGGTGAGCGTGTCCCCCGCGGCCAGCGAACCGCCGGGTCCCGAGCCGTCAGAAAAGTTTCCCCAGCCCAATACCGTCGTCGCCGTCGAGGCTGAGATCGTCAGCGGTCCCGTTGTCCCATTGCCGATGGTCGGATAGGTCGCCGATCCCAGGACGACTGAGAGATTGGACGCACCGGTATTCGGCAGCGTCGCTTGTGTGGAAATGGGCAATGCCAGGACGAGGCTGGCGAGCAGCGCGGAACGGGGGAAACTAATCCGCCCGGAACCGCCAATCAGGGAGGTCTTCATGATTCTTATTTCCCTTATAGCACGGATGATCCTGCAATAAAATAAAAAAAGGGGGCGACCGCGATCGGTCGCCCCCTTCGTGGCGTATATTCTACTAAGTCAAATTACGGGCTCGCGCCGGTGTAGTTGCTCGCGTTGCCGAGGTTCGTCGGCTTGATGCCGTTCAAGTTCGACAGAATGCTGAGGAAACTCAGGTTCGTCGGGCCTGCGATCGCATCCACCGAAAGGCCCCCGGTGATGTATGTCGGATTGGTGATGACGATGCTGCCATTGGCGACCAGTTCGAGCGTGCTGTTATAGTTGCTGCCACCCACCCCGGAGGTCGTGATATTGCCAGAGGAGGTGAGGGTGATAGGCCCGTTAACCACGGTGCCAGGCACCAAGACCAGATTGGCGTTGTCGAGGAGCGAGCTTGTGCCCGACCCGGCCTGGACTTCAACCGAACCGAAGGTGCTGGCGTCGCCGACAAACGTGATCGAACCCGTGCCCGCCTTCGGGGCGAGGATCGCGAAGGTGCCGCCGACCGTAACGGTCGATAGCGCTCCGCTGTCCGTGATCGTGCCATTGGCGCCCGTCTCCGTGGCCGTCAGGTTGCCGCCAACATTAGTCCCATCGGCGAACACAAGCGCGCCAAAGGAGTCGGTGATAGCCGCATTGCCCGATCCTGTGCTCAGGAGGACGGCCTTGCCGTTGAAGGAATTGCCGGTCGCGTTGAGCGTAATGCTTCCGGACTTGGCCGTGAAGCTCGCGCCGCCGCCGGCGATGATGCCGAGGTTGCCGGTTTCGATGATGTTCGCCGTGTCGTCGGTTGCGGTGAATATGCTCGTAAGGGCGGTTCCGGTCTTAACCGAGATGTAATTGTTTGTTCCCGTTTCGCGAACACTGACCGCGGCACCGGCGGCAGTCGCGCCAGCGTCGGTCGAATCGAGCGTGAGTCCGCCGAAGTTATTGCCCGCGTTGGCGAGGGTGATCTTGGCGCCATCCGCTGTGACGGTCATCGTCCCGTACTCGAAGATGCTGGTGCCGCTCGCCTGGGTGACTGTGCCGCCGCTTGCAAGCGTCGTCAGCGTGAATGTGCCATTGTTCTCAACAACATTGCCGAGCACCGTCGCCGCATTGTTGTCTATGACAGAGCCCGCGTACACAGACGTGCCGCCATTTGCCGTGACCGCGATCGGAGCGCTGCTGGCAATCGAATTCGTGGCCACAGTCAGCTGCACCTGTCCGGTCGGAGCTGAGAAGCTCGCTCCGGTATATCCAGGGTTAATGGAGATCGCGGTTGCACCGGCACCCTGCACGATGTTGCCGGAGACGCTGGAGATGGCGACGGTGCCGGAGCTGCCGGTAGCCGAAATCGAACCGATATTGGCGGTTTGGCCCTCGGTGTAGGCGATGCTGCCGGAACTTGTAAGAGCCACCTGGCCCCAGCTGTTTGCCGTGTTGTTGTTGATTCCGATGCTCTTCGCATTAACAGCGACATTTCCGATGATATAGGACGGGCTGTTGGCCGTATCAACGACCGCTCCGCCCGAGCCAGTGGCTGTGAAGCTCACCAAGCCTCCCGAGCCAAGGAGATTTATCCCAGAACCAAGCGTGATGGATCCCGTGGTCGCCGTGTTGCTGATGTTGACGCCATTGGTGGCGGGATCAACCAGGTTCGTCAAAATCAGGCTGGCCGGGTCGGTGACCGTGACCGAACCGTTCTGCACATTATAACTGAGGGTGCCGAAGTCGGCGCCTCCGTTGACGGTCAGATTGCTGCTGTCGGTGATCCAGATGGCCTCCGTGGCAACGGTCTCTGTAGTTGTTGCATTGGTCGAAACCGTCACCGCGGCGCCAGGCATATCCCAGAGGGTCAATCCGCTGGCAAAGCCAAGCGTGATCTGTCCCGGTATGACCGCGGGGGCCCCGCTGGCACCGACTTGGATGCTTCCAGGAGCCGCTGCAGAGCCAGCCGAAAGGGTGACGCCGCCCGAGGCGGTCACAATCAAGCCGCCAGTGTTGACGATGTTTCCGGCGGAAGTAACCGCGAGCCCGCCGGTCGTGGTGATCGTCCCGAGGTTCGTCGAGCCCGTTTCATTGATCGTAAAGAGGGCCGTCCCCGATGTTCCGCTGATCTGGCCGAAGTTCGTGTTCGTGCTTCCAGCCACGCCCAGCGTGATGGCTGAGTTCGTAGTGTTTGCCGAAACCGCTCCGGTGACGTTGATGTTCTTCGAAGTGCTTGCGATTGTTCCCGAGGTGGCGCCCGATGTCAGGCCCAGAGTCGAACCAAATGAGATCGTATCCCCTGAAGCTGCGCCGAAGGTGATTCCTCCGACGCCGGCCACGCCGTTGTTTTGAATCAAAGCCGCCCCGGTCACATTGGTGCCATTTCCGATCGTGAGGGTGGCGACCGCGTCCTGGAGTTGGACCGGCGTTGCGGAGGAGCCGCCACCGCCGATTAGGATAGCGGTTCCAATCGTATTGGTAGGCGTGGTAAGGGTGATCGTCGGCGCGGTGAACGTGCCGGTCGTGATATTGAGTGCGCCTCCCTGGGTGATCGATCCGCCGGTCGAGGTTATGCTCTCTGAAGGATTCAGGGCGGCCTCGGCTGCGAGGACGACATTGCCTGAAGCGCTAACGGTTTCCTGGGTCGAAGCGACGACTCCGGAGTCGGAGTAGTTCCCGCCAGTGGTCGTGATCGAAACCGTAGGTGACGTAACGGTGGCTCCAAAGGTCAGGTTGCCCGTTCCGGTGATGGTCACGCTATTCTTGGCTCCCGTCGAGTTGATGGCGCCGAAGCTGACATTACCCGAGGTGCTGAAGGTGATCGACTTCCCCGCTGTATTGGCCTGGAGGGAGATGGCGCCCGTCGTGTCCGTGACTGCTCCGGTATTGGCGATGCTGCCTCCAGTCGAGGTCACTGAGAGGGTCCCGTTGATCGTGGAGGTGCCGATTGCGATGTTATTCCCCGTCGGGTCGCTAATAACAACATTGCGACCGATAACCCCGATACTCGCGAAATCAGCGCTGGTAAGATTGACCACTCCACCCGTGCCGCCCGTGCCGGCATTGATGGTGGACAACGTCCCGGCAGTTGAGGCAAAAAATGAGTTCGTATCAACGACGCCGCCGTTCGCGACAACGCCGGAAGTGTTGATTGTCGCTGTGCCATAAATGGTCGTATTGGACCCATTGGCGAGGTCGACATTGCCGCCATTGCTGACGATGGTCAGGTTGCCGCCTGCAGTCGCGCTGCCGACTGTGAGCGTGCCGGCTCCAGCGGACACGTTAATGGCTCCCCCTTGGGATTCCAGGTAAAGATTGCCGTTTACGACCGTGGCTGCAGCACCGCCGATTGAAACCGTGTTGCCGGCAAATCCGACCGTGCCTGTGCCACCGATCGTCGCCAGCTGGACTCCGCCGCCAACCACCATGGCGCCGGACGTCACCGTGGCCGGGGGCGTTGACGTGAAGACCTGGGGAATCCCGTTAGTCTCAAAATATGCGAGCGGTTCCGGAACCGTGGTCGCGTAGAAGCTGGCCGTGCTGATCGATGTACCATTATTGATCGTGATGCCCGTGGGATTCAACAGAACGACCCTTCCGTTCGAGGTGATCGTGCCACCGTTGAGCACCGTTGCCGCGCCGCCGGTCACCTGACTGAGGACCGCCGATGTGGATGAAGGCAGGATGAAATTGAGGACGTCGCCAGCCGCGAGCGAACCGCCGGCAGGGGAACCGTCGGAAAAGCTGACCCACCCCAGGACGGTATTGGGCGTCGTCGTGGTGACGTTCAAATTTCCGACCGTGCCGTTTCCGAGGTTGTTGTAAGTGGCCGAGCCGAAGATCACGGTTAGATTGCCACTGCCGGTGTTGGGTAGCGTGGCCCGCGTGCTGACAGGCAGCGCCAACAGGGAGCCGGCAACCAAAACTGGAAGCAGAAGTTTCTTCCACGATTGGCTGGAAATTAGGTGATGCTTCATTGTCGTTAGTATGGTACTGGTTATGAGATGGCTAGGTGAATTTACGCCATTTAGAAGACAAGCAAGGAATAGACGTGATGGGTTGGCAAGCATAATTTTAAACAAATTCGAAATTCGCGTTCAACAGGATTTATCTGGCATGAGCTTAGTTGCCGAAGATTGGAGGCCCTGAACATATTGACAAGACCGCGGTCGCACTCCACCGCCTTATTCCTTTATGTTTTCGCCGCGCCGCGTTTTTTTTCTTGCCCTTGCATGCATTGTGCCACTCGGCGTGTTTCGACCGTCCTGCGCCGCGGCCGGGGAAACCACGGGCGACAAGGCGTCCTTTCGCCTCAAGTGGGTACTGATCGCCGACTCCCCATCGAAGGCCGCCAGTCTTAAGCCCCCCACTGGCAAGGAGAAGCTGGTCATCGAGGACCTGCCTCTTTTGGGAACGGATGAGTTCGTAAAATTCATAACTCCCAGCATCGGCCAGGTCGTGACAGCGGACCTGGTGAACCGCCTCGTCGATGGTATCACGGACTACCTCAAGCGCCACGGCCAGCAGCTCGTCTATGTCACGGTGCCCGAGCAGAACATTTCGGAGGGTGCCCTCCGTATCGTCGTCGTTTTGGGCCGCTATAACCTCTCGCGCATCGTTATCAGCGACACCTCGGAAAAGGCCGCCGCCCTTAGGGTCGCCCCTGGGGCGGGCCAGGTCGTCATCGACGACGCGCCCATCCTCGGAAATATCCTCAACAACCGGGAATTCGCCTCGCTCGTCGCGCCTTTGTTCGGGCGCCCGATAACCGACGATGCGCTCGCCAGCGTGGTCGCCGCCTGCGCGTCCTGCGCCAGGAGCCACGGCGCAGTCCTCGCCGCCGTGCAGATCCCCGGGCAATCCATCGCCGGGGGCGAACTGCGGCTGGCGGTCTTCTTCGGCGATTACCCGCTCCGTCGTATTATAATTTCTGATACCGCGGCGGCCGCAGCCGCGGTCCGCCCGCCGGAGGGCGCCGGAGCCGTCGTGGCCGAGCATTCCCCGCTGTTCGGGACGACGGAATTCGGCCGCGTCGCGGCCCCCTACATCGGCCGGTCGATCACGCCCGACCTCACCGAGGCCCTCAAGAAGGCCCTGATCGCGTACGCCCGCGCCCACGACCGCCTCCTCGTCGACGTGCCGGCGCCCGATGAGGACCTGGGGCGCGGCGAACTGCGGTTCGCGGTGGTCATCGGTCGGTACAACCAGCTCGTTTTCAAGGGGAACCGCTGGTTCAGCAACCGGCTCCTGGAGAGCAAGCTCGGCGTCAAGCCGGGCGACGAGGTGCTGGGCTCATCGCTGGAGGCGGCCATCGATTGGGCCAACCAGAATCCGTTCCGGCAGGTGAACGTGATGCTCAACACCGTGGGCAAGGGACCCGGGGTCGCCGACCTGGATATTGCGGTCCAGGAGCACCCGCCGATCCGGTTCTCCGCCTCGTACGACGACACCGGGATCGCGATCCTCGGCGAAAATCACTACACCGGCTCCATCCAGTTCGGCAACCTATGGGGCCTCGACCAGCAGGCCACCTACCAGTTCACGACGACCGACGACAGTCACCTCTACCAGGTTCACACGCTCGATTACCGGATTCCCCTTCCCTGGAGAAATTATCTCGTTTTTGACGCCGATTATTTCGTGGTCAGGCCGACCAGCCTTTACGGCATCCAGGGTTTCAACGAGAACGGAAGCAACGAGGTAGCCGATCTGAAGTACGTCGCTCCGATGAAGCTCGGCCAATGGTCGCTCGAGCTGTCCGCGGGAATCGACTACAAGCAGGTCAACACCAATCTGGAATTCGAAGGCTATGTCGCGCCGGTGGCCACCTACGACATCGCCCAGGCGACTGTCGGCGTGACCGCCATCCATCGCGATTCGCGGGGCTCCTGGACCTTCGGGGCCAGCGGGGATTTCAGCCCGGGGGACTTCAATTCGCGCAATACCGACGCGGAGTTCAATACCGCGGGCTCCGGACGCAGCGCCCGCTATGTCTACGGAGGTCTCGTCGCCCAGCGGGCGACCGCCCTGCCGGCGGATTTTCAGTGGATTTCGCGCGGGCAGCTCCAGCTTTCGAGCACCAACCTGCAGGGAAGCGAGGAGCTGACCGTGGGCGGCATGGCCACCGTCCGCGGCTACGACGAGCGAATTTTTTCCGGCGACCAGGGCTGGGTGGTGAATGAGGAGGTCAGGGGGCCCCTCTGGACCTGGCATCTGCCGACGCTCCCAAAGAGGGCCAGGCCCCTGGAGACCCGCCTTCTCCTCTTTTGGGATTACGCCCGGGTGACGGAAAAGCACCCGTACGCAGCCATGGCGCCCCTCGACCCGATCATGAGCGCGGGCGCCGGGATCCGCTCGACGCTTGCGAGCAACTTCAGCCTGTCGGCCGATTTCGGCTGGCAGATTCTCGACACGACCGTTCCGCAGCCGAACCACGACCGGGGCGACATCCAGGTCATGCTCGCGTACTAAGGGGTTGAAAACGCTCCATCTCGGCCACCATTTTTACGGCGCCGGCAATCTTGGCGACGATTTTATGCTGGCCGGCTTCCTCGCGGCTCTCGGCTCCCGGGCAGTCAAGTTGACCTGCTGCGTGCCCCACCCCATCGGGCCGCTGGCGCGCCGGTTTCCGTCGGTCGGCTGGCAGGATTATGACGATTCGACCCGGAGAAGATGCATCGATGACTGCGACGCATGGCTCGGGCTCGGGGGCTCTCCGTGGCAGGCCGGGGTCTCGTCCTGGTTTGCCGACCATCTGTCCAAGGAGCGGCGCTGGTGCGAATCGGCGGGAAAGCCGATGTATTTTCTCTGCGTCGGAAGCCAGGACCGCGCGGGGATCGCCAATCCCGAGTTGCGCGCGGCTGCGCGGCAGGCGCAGGCGATCTGGACCCGCGACGCCGCAGCGGTCGAATCGCTTGCCGGTCTAGCGGGGGCGGCGGGCCGCGTTCGGGCCGCGGCCGACCTGGCGCACCTGTTTTTCGAGGCCCACCGGCCTCCCCCGGCGGCTCCCGGCCGGCTGACGGCCGTCCTCAACTTCGACTACGCCGGCTGGCCCGCGATGGGCGCCGCCCTCGCGGCGCTCGATCGATTGCACGCCCGCGAGCGGGTCTGGCTTGCGCAGGAGGCGCGCGCGCTGCCGGGGGCCGAGCGCGAGCTCTTCAAAAGCCTGCCCGAGGCGGACCGAAGCCGGTGGGGCCTCAGGCCGGCCGACGATTCGGGCCCGGAGTTAACCCGGGTCCTCGATCGCTGGCCGAGCAGCGAATGGCTTCTCACCTCGCGGTACCACGCGACCCTCGCCGGGGCCTGGGCCGGCTCGCGCGCCGTCGTCATCACGACGAACGACAAGCTGCGGGGCGTGGCGAGCGAGTTCGGATACCCTACGCTCGGCCCGGAGGACGACCCCGGCGGGGTTGTCGCCCTTCTCCGGTCCGCGACACCGCCCGCCGAGTCGAATCTCCGATTGCACGCCTCCGCAGCGCGCACGGCTTGTGGGGAGTTTTTCGATGCCGTGGGTATTTAACCCTTACGGAACGTTGTAGACCTCGACCAGGGCGATCCCTGACGAGGTGTGGTTGGAGCTCGTCACCGTGGCTGTGTAGCCCGTGCCGGCCGGAAGGGTCACCACCATCGCGCAGTCCGTGGAACCCGGGGCGATCGTGCTGGCGAAGACGCTGCTCATGATCGCCGTCGTGGCCGGCTGGATCCCAGCCGCCACGGTCGAGTTGCCCGGGGAAACGGCGTTTCC
>JBEKAO010000044.1:0-30426 GCA_050015855.1 Opitutaceae bacterium
GCAAGCCGGCGGGCATAGTCGCGGCCGGCAGCCAGATCGTGGATCGAACACGGCCCCGCGATCAGAAGGAAGCGCCGGTCGTCGGCAAAGATGATCTGGTCGATCTGGCGGCGGGCGAGGCTGACGAATTCCGCCTGGGTTTCCGTCTTGGGCAGTGCTTTAAGGAGGCTGGCGGGGGTGGGCAAAACGCGAGTCTCAAGGACATTGATGTCAGAGGTCTTTTGCACGGAGTTGCCAGTATGACAGACATATACCGGAGCATGCCGAGCCGATTTTGAGGGCGGGGGTTCGAGGGGCCGGGCTTTCCGGCCTGGAGGGCTCGCGAAAGACCCGCATTCGCCGTTGGCTTCGGCGCGGTGCCCTTCCGACCCGGAAGGGCAAAAAAGTGGCGGCCCGCTTACCCCTAAGCGGGCCGCCTTTGCTTTCTTAGTTACCCCAATACTCCCGCTATGCGGGAGAAGTGGAAAAATCTGTTCTTCTGTAGGTGTACTCGCATTTTGGGGAGGGTCAAACGGAAATGGGAAAATTCTGCCTATACGTTTGCAAGTAATTATTTAATAATATATTGCATTCATGAATTTACCGTCATTTTCGAGGCGGCCCGTTGGCCATGCGGACACCCGGCCGCGGGTCCCTGGCTGGGTCTTGGCGCCGACTTTTGGGCTGTCCAAACGCCATTCGGTCCGGTGAGGGGACAGCCTCTGTATGGGGACAGCCTCGGAAAGGGCCTCGGAGAGGGGACTGCCTCGGTGAGGGGACAGCCAATGCGGCAAAGGGACAGCCTAATGGCAGAGCCGTAGGATGGTTTGGCGCCGTTTGGAGCAGCGATGATGGAAAACTTATGGGGTACGGAAGGCTGGCTCCAGCCGGAGCCTTCAAAGGCATTCGGCAATAGGGAGGCCCCGGGGATCAATTCAGGTTGACCGGGCCTCCCTGCCCGACTTGCCTCGTTTCCCGAACCCCGCGCATGAACAAAGCCGAACTTGTGGAAGCTGTGAAGAAGGAGATGGGCGGCACCACATCGAAGGCTGCGGCGGAGCGGGCGATCGATGCCGTTCTCGCGGCGGTCAAGCGGGGGCTTCGAAGCGACAAGGAAGTGCAGCTTGTGGGTTTTGGCACCTTCGTCCTCGCCGGCCGGTCGGCGCGGCGCGGGTTTAATCCGCACACGCGCAAGCCGATGAAAATTCCGGCGATGAAGACAATCCGATTCCGGGCGGGTGCGGATCTGCGCGAACTGACCTGAGGCCGGCGCCGTTAGAAGAGGGTGGCGAGCCGGGCAAACCAGGCATCGACCCACCTGTGGAGAAAAAGGAAGTACAGGCCTCCCGCGACGGCCAGCATCGGGCCGAACGGAAGATGCGCGCCGAGTGCCGTGTCTGACGGCGCGTCCGGGGATTGCGGTGCGGGCCGGACGCCGGCGAGTTTTCGCCAGACAAGGACCAGCAAAAGCCCGAGGGTCCCGACGGCCGCTCCGCCGAAGAGGGAAAAGACGGCGCCGCGCCAACCGCAGAATGCGCCAATCGCCCCGGCAAATTTCACGTCGCCAAGCCCCATGGCCTCCTTCCGCAGGGCCGCGCCCGCGAGCATCGCAATCCAGAAGACAAGTCCGGAGCCGACGAGCAGTCCGACGACGGCGGCGCCGCCCGACCTCAGGCTGTCCAGGGCGAAAACGCCGCTGCGCTGTCCGTGCAGGTCCGGGGCGGCGATCGACAGCAGGACTCCGGCGACTCCCAGGCCGAGTGAAAACGCGTCGGGGATCACCAGATGGTCGGCGTCGATAAACGCCGCCGCAACAAGACCGCTCATCAGGATCCACCCGCAGACGGCGGGGCCCGGCGGCAGCAGCCTCCAGCAGGCGAGAAACAGGCCCGCGGTCAGCGCCTCGACAAACGGGTACCGGAAGCTGAACCGGCTTCCGCAACACCTCGCGCGGCCGCGCAGGACGAACCATGAGAGGATCGGGATGTTGTCGTACCATGCGATCGGCCGGCCGCAGGAGCAATGCGAAGCGGGCCTGATGACGGAAAGGCCCAGCGGCAGCCGGAGGATGATCACGTTCAGAAAACTGCCGATGCTGGCGCCCATCGCGAAAACGAAGACGCCGAAGACCGTTGGAAAGGCGTGCGAAAACTGCAGGAGGGTGACGATCATGTCGGTTGTTCCAGGGCCGCGCGCCCGGCGGCGAGCATGACGGGCGCCGAGCGCGCTGCCGGTATGCCCGTCCAGATTTCCAGGGATTTTGCGCCTTGGTGGGCCAGCATGGACATGCCGTTGGCGGCTGGCACGCCCAATCGCCCGGCTTGGGCAAGAAGGGCGGTCTGAGGGGGATTGTAGATCATGTCGAACACGGCGGAGGGCCGCGGCAGGAGCGACAAGTCGATCGGGGGCGGCTCGCCGGAGCGGAGGCCGGCGCTCGTCGCATTGATGACGATCGCTCCCGCGGGCGGAAGGGCGGCGGAGCCGCCCAGCGCATGCATCGGGATGCCGCCCGCCAGGGGCCGCAGGAAGTCCAGAAGCCTGTCGAGATGGTCGCGGGTCCGATTGGCGATCCAGAGGGATGCGCAGCGCCGCGACAGGCACTCGACGGCGGCGCCGCGCGCGGCCCCGCCGGCCCCGAGAAGAAGAACGGTGGCTCCCGGCAAGTCGCATCCGAGGGCTTCCCCCACGGCGGAGGCAAGTCCGTACCCGTCGGTGTTGAAGCCGCGCCAGCCGCCGGGCGTCCAGAGAAGCGTGTTCACGGCGCCGCAAAGGCGGGCCTGGTCGTCGATCTCCTTCACCAAATCGAAGGCCATCACCTTGTGCGGCACGGTGAGGTTGACGCCGCGGAACTGCCGGGCGTGCAGCTGCGCAAGGGCGCGGGGCAGCTCGGCGGGGGGTATCTCAAAGCGGAAATACCGCCAGGCGGCGGCGTCGCGGCCCGGGGGCGCCTCTGCGGCAAGCGCCGCGTTATGCATGGGCGGGCTGAGCGAGTGGCGTATCGGATGCCCCAGCACGGCGAGCGACGGGGCGAGCCGCGACCAGCTTTCCAGGTCGGCCAGGGTGTAAACGGGGTCCGGGGACATCAGCCCTCCCGCCGCCTACGTGTTTCGCGCAAAGGCGGCGTCGAATTCCTCGACAAAGCCGGCGAACAGGCGCGCGCGGCCGAGGTCGCCGGCGGCGGTGTAGTGGTTGACGAGATTGCGGCAGCTGCGGCTGAGAACCTCGCGAACGGGCGTCGGGGCGAGGTCGCTTTCCTGCGGGATGATGCGGTGGGAGCGCAGGAGATCAAAGACTTCATCCCCGTCGCGAAAAAGTCCGTTTTCAAACGGATCGATGAAGAAGGGCTCCCCCTCGCCATAGCAGCCGACGACAAAATGGCCGGGCAGGTTGACCGGGGAGAGTTCGATGCCGAGCCGGCCGGCGACCAGCAGGTAGACGATCCCGAGGGAGATTGGTATCCCCTTCCTGCGGATAAGGACATTGTCTATCAAGCTGTTGAGCGGATCCGTGTAGTGCTCGATGTTGCCGCGGAAACCCCATTCATGGAACATCACTCGGTTGAGGATCCGGCATTTCTCGCGGCAGGTTGACGGCTCGACGATCAGCTCGCGGCAGCGGGAGGCGATCCTGTCGAGCGATGTGCAGCATTCGCCGATGTCGAGGCTTGGCGACACGGTGCGCGCGAGAAGGAGGGAGCCCGTCTCGAGCTCGTAATTGAGGGACCGGATGAAATCGCGGAATTCGGAGACCGGATCGCTGAACTTGAGCTCGTTCAGGAACCAGTTCGCGTGGCGGGCCAGCGCCCGGTTGGGTCCGTTCGCGATGTCGCGCAGGAACAGCGCCGCGGGGGCTCCCTGCCTGTTGAAGTAGGCGAGGAGGGCCTGGCGCACAGGCCCGCTCGTATCGTCGAGCAGGTTTCGCAACGCCGCCTGGCGGCTGGCGTCGAGCGTTTCCATTGCCAGTTCCACAATCGGAAGGAGAAAAAAAATTCCGCATACTGGCAACAATGGAAAGGCTGGCTCGATGCCGGCCTGCGGAGAACTATCTAGCGCCCGCCGAATAGGGCGGTGCCGATCCGCACGATCGTGCTTCCAGCGGCGATGGCCGCCGGATAGTCGCCGCTCATGCCCATGGACAGATCGCGTAGCGGGACTTTGAACCGGCTCGACAGTTCGTCGCGCAGATTTCTCAAATCCGCGAATGCGCGTTCGGCGACGGCGGGATCGGGGGAAAGGGGCGCAATCGTCATCAGGCCGTCGAGCCGGAGATTTGGCCGGGCCAGGGCCGCCTCCACAAGCCGAGGTGCGGCCCCGGGGTCCGCTCCAAACTTCGCCGGGTCACGTGCAGTGTTGATCTGCAACAGGATAGGTACCACCCGGCAAAGCTCGGCCGCTGCGCGATCAATGAGATTGACCAGTTTTTCGCTATCCACGCTTTGGATCCGGTCAAAATGGCGGACGGCCAGGTCGGCCTTGTTCGACTGGAGGTGGCCGATCAACTCCCAGCGAATGGCTGCAGTCGTTTGAGCGCGTTTTTCAACTGCTTCCTGCACACGGTTTTCGCCGACTGCGGAAAGGCCATAGCGGGCGGCGTATTCGACTGCGGCCGCGGGGTGGCTTTTCGTTACCGGCAGAAGCGCGACCGCGTCGGCCGCCCGCCCCGCCCGGAGGCATGCCGCGGCAATCGCGGCCTGGAGCGCGTCTGCTGACTTAAGAAACTCGTTATATGCAGGGAACATTGGGCAGGCGTTAGATTTTCTAATTAAGCATTTACCTCGCAGTTCTCTTCATTAACTTACCCGGAAGTAAGAGAGCTAATCATGCAAATTGAAAACCTGAAGATATTCGCCGATTTGGTCGAGACGAAGAGCTTTTCGAAGTCGGCGAAATTAAACAGCCTGACCCAGTCTGCCGTAAGCCAGCAGGCCCGGGCGATGGAGCGACACTTCAAAGTGCTCTTGATCGACCGCAGCCAGAAGCAGTTTCAGCTCACCCGCGAGGGGCAGCGCGTTTATGAATCGGCCAAGGAGATGCTTCACACGTATGAGATGCTCCTTTCCGAGCTGCAGGAGATGAAGAAGGTGATCAGCGGCACGATTCGGATTTCGACGATTTATTCGATCGGGCTGCACGAGCTGCCGCCGTACATAAAGCGCTTCCTGCATGATTATCCTTCCGTGAATGTTCGCGTCGAGTACCGGCGCTCCAACCTGGTTTATGAGGACATTCTCCACAACTCGGTCGATTTCGGACTTGTGGCATTCCCGGTCAAGATGCGCCAGATCGAGACGGTGCCGTTTCATACCGACCGGTTGGTGCTGATCACGCATCCGGAGCATCCGCTTGCAAAGAGGGGCGAGGTCAGCGTCTCCGACCTGATGGGGCATAAGTTCATCGGATTCGACCCGGACATTCCGACCCGCAAGGCGGTCGACCAGATTTTCCGGGAGAACCGCCTTGAACTCGATCCGGTGATGGAATTCGACAACATCGAAACCGTGAAGCGCGCGGTGGAGATCGACCATGGGATCGCGATCGTGCCGCAGGCGACGGTCGTCCAGGAGTCGAAACAGGGCACCCTTTCGGTGCTGCAGTTCGCCGGGAAGGAATTCACGCGGCCGCTTGCGATCCTCCACCGCAAGGGGAGGGTGTTGACCCCGGCGATGCGGAAATTCGTCGAAACGCTCAGCCTGGACCTGTCGGAGCCCAAGGAAGCCTGAGGAGGCGGCTGGTTTGGCCGGGCGGCGGAATCCGCCGTCCCGATGGGTGCGCGATCCGGCCCGGCCGGAGGCGGCCTGTTTTTTGGCGGAAAAGAGCGAACAACAATTGCCGCTGCGTTTCCCAGACATAGGCTGTCCCCATTTGCTTGCGGCCGGGCCGCACCATTAATCGCATTCATTTCCGATGAAGAGATCCTTCTTGTGGCTTGCGCTTGGCGCCGCGGTCGCGGGCCTGGGAGCCTGCAAACCGGCGGCGTCCCTGGTGCCGGCGCCCGCGTGGAGCCTGAAGGACGTGGACGGCCGCGTCGTTACGTCCGATCAGTTCAGGGGGAAGGTTGTGGTCGTGGATTTCTGGGCCACCTGGTGCGGTCCGTGCATGGAGGAGACCCCGGGGTATGTGGGGCTTCAGAAGAAATTCGCAGCGGACGGGCTTGTGATCGTGGGGGTTTCCGGAGACCGGAGCACGGAGGCGGTGAAAAGGTTCATCAAGCGGTACGGGGTCGGCTATCCGATCGTCATGGCCGACGACAAGATCCAGGATTCATTCGGGGGCGTGGATGCCTATCCGACGACGTTCATCATAGACCGCGATGGAATGATCCGCGACCGGCACCGGGGATTCCTTGCGGCGGCCGAATTTGAACGGCGGATCCTCCCTTATCTGAGGCCCGCCGGCGGCGGAGGCTGATCCGCCGTTTGGAATTCGGACGGCCCGCGCCCGGGCAATGCCGGCGGACAAAAGAAGGGGCCGGCGATAACCCCTTAACGCCGGCCCCAGTTTTCTGGTTCGGCCCGTAGGGCCGTTCTCACGCTACCCAAGATCCTGTTTTCCAGGACATGAATAATTAGCATCGCCCATGCCACATCAGTTCGAGGCCTTGTCTTTTGTCGAAAAAACGGGGACAGTCCGGCTCCGACCGCCGACTCCACGTGCCGCTCCCGCCGATCATCCACGAAGACGAGGAAATCATCGCCTTCGACAAGCCGAGCGGGCTTCCCGTCGCTCCGGACCGCTGGGAAAACTCGGGCGAGAATCTGATGGCGCTCGTGCGCGCCCGGCTGGGCCGGAGCCTGGCGAACGTGCACCGGCTCGATGCCGATGCGAGCGGGGTTCTTCTCTGCGCGAAATCCAAGCCCGCGCTCGATTTTCTCAGCGGACAGTTTCAGGCGAAGACGGCCGGAAAAACCTATCTGGCGCTTGCGACGGTCCTGCCGGCCGGGCGGGCGATGAAAGCCCTCGCGCCCATTCGGGCCGGCGACGGGGGCCTGCCCCCCTGCTTTGCCGTCGATCTCCCGCTCGGCCCGGATGAGGCGCACCCAGGAAGAGTGCGGATAGTCCGCAAACGGGGAGGCGAGGCGGGAGCGACGGAGTTTCGGGTTCTCGAGTCATTCGGCCGTTTTGCGTGGATCGAGTGCCGCCCCCTCACCGGGCGCAGGCACCAGATCCGCGTGCATCTCGCGGCCATAGGGGCCCCGGTTCTGGCGGATGCCCTGTACGGGGACCCCGGGGCGCAGCTGCTCCTGTCGGAGCTCAAGCGCCGCTACAAGGGGCGCTCCGAGGAAAGGCCCCTCATCTCGCGCCTCGCGCTGCATGCGAGCGAGCTGAGATTCCTGCATCCGGCGACGCGCGCGCCGATGACCCTGCAGTCCCCGATCCCGAAGGAGTTTTCCATCGCCCTCAAGTATTTGAGGAAATTTCCGGCGCGGGGGCGCGCTTAGGGAACCGGGTGAACCGGGGGACGCACGTCCGCCGTCTTGACGACCGCGGCGATGCGCAGGCGGTCCACTTCGCGCAGGACGGGCAGGAAGATGAAATAGATCACGGGAATCCAAACCGGAAGCAGGAGAGCCCACGCCGCCGATGCGTGGAGGGCGATGAGGCCGTACCTTTGGAAGAAGAGCCCGGGATCGTCCCAGAACATCTGGTTCATGTAACGGACATGCAGGGAGGTCCTCGGCTCCCGAAACAGCCATTCGCCGGTCCTGATGAGCCCCAGGATGACGGGAAGGTGAAGGGGCACGCACAGGCCGTTCACAATCTGGATGATCGGCTGGTTCAGCCGAAGCGTGATCCCGACGATGAGGCACAGGAAGGTGGTCGTGCCGATTATGGGGAACAAGGCGCACGCGCTGCCGACCGCCAGGGTGAGGGCGATCTTTTCGGGGGTAATGCCCTGGGTCAGCTGATGGACAATGGGTTCGATGACGCGTCTTTTCCAAAATGAGGAGACGCGGGGCGCGGGGGGAGTGGGAACGGTCTCGGGCACGGACGAAAATGGGGTTTTCCTGTCGCCTACCTAAAGGGTGGCGCGAGCCAGCACAAGCCGAGTTATTCCATTTGGCAAGGATACGGCCCCATCCGGAATAGCGGAACATTTGCAGATCCCCGGCATCGAACGGATTGCCTAATAACCGTCACGGGTGGCCAAAAGATCCTCAAGCGGGGACTGTTTTGGCCGCTAGAATGCGACCGGGCCGACCTCCCGGGCGTCTCAGTAGAACTAACACCATGGTAACCGCCGTAATCCTTATTTCCCTTATAACGCTCCTCGTCGCGAGCGAACCGGATTCAGCCGGAGGCGGGGGTATGTAGAATTGCGGACGGATCCTTACTGTTTTTTATCCAAAGACTTGCGCAGGATAACATCGCCGTTGACCGTCATGGCCTGAATCTCCGGACCACCGCCGTTGAGCGTGCCGGATACGATCTTACCCCCCGTCATCGGGGGCAGGGGAGGAATAGGCGGCAGCAGGGGCGGAATCGGCGGCACGGGGGCAAATACTCCGGACTCGCCCATTGCCTCGCGCGAAGCCTGCGCAGCCTCTTGGATGGCTTGGTTCGTCTCGTGAACGGCCTGCGCAGTCTCACGGATGGCCTCCTTCTCCTCTCGAACGGCCTGCTGAGACTGTTGGATGACATCATCAAGCTTGTCGCCGGAAACCGCGCCGGCGTCACCCGAAGACGCCTGCTTGAGCCGCTTTCCACGGGCCGGCGCCATCTCCGTCTTCGTGATGAGCGCCTTTTCGTCGAAATCGGTCAGGATCGTCCCGTTTTGGGTGCGCAGGCGCACGTTGGCTTTGGCGTCCGCCGGCAAACGAATGGAGACGGCCCCGTTTACGGACGTGAATGAAAGCGGCCGGCCTTCGTGAATCTCGCGGATTGCCGCCCGGATCTCCCCATTCGTCGCTTCGACCAGGGCGCCTCCGGATACGTCGTCAAGGCTGACTTTTCCGTTGCGCGAGCGGATGTCGAGGTCGCCGCTTATGCCCGAGCAGGTGACGTCGCCTCCCCAAAGATCATTCACGATAATCGAAGTGTTGCGCGGCACCGTGATTTGAAAGTCGCCGCTTTCGCCCGGGTTTTCGATTCCGTAGTCGAGTGTGGCGACGTTTTTATCCTCCGTAAACCAGTAGCCCGTGGACTCCGTGAGGACCCGCAGCCCGTCGGGGCGGACGGGGCTTTGCTTCGGCGCCGAGTTGGATTGGATGGTGATCTCCGGGCCGTCGCCCGCGCGCACAACGAGGTTGCCGCGGCCGATCCGGATCCTGACGGTGCCGGGCTTCGCAGGATCCGAAAACTTGTACTGGGCGGACGCGGCGTCCGCGCCGGCCGCACAGAGAAGGAGCGAGGCCAGGAATGCAGGCAGCAGGAGGGAAAAGTGGAGGTTGCGGTGAGGCTTCATTGGCGAATTGATTTCATCGGATGCTTGGAAGGATCAAAGCTGCGCAAGGGCGCGCGCGGCGGCCGCGCGCACGCTTGGATCCGCAAGCGAATCGGTGGAGATTTTCTGGAAGGCGGGCGCGGCGTCCCGGTCGCGGATGGCCGCCAAGAAATCGATCATGGAGAGCTGCACGAGAGGGCTCTGCTCGCGGGGAAGGCTCACGCGGATCGCCGTTCGAACGACCTCGCTGTCCGCGTGCGAATACAGCGCGTCGACCGCGCTCAACCGGCAGTTGACGCTGGGATCAAGGACTAGGGTCGAGACGAGGTTGTCGATCACCTTCTCGCTTGGATGCGGCAATTCGGCCGAAGTAAGGACGGTTTCCAGGCGGTCGTTTGCGGAACTTTTTTGCTGCTGGAGCAGCGTGTAGCTCACGAGCTGTCCCATGGAGTCCATGCGGCTCCTGAGTTCGGCAAGCTGCCGCGCGGTCGCGTCGGCCGCGGGATCCGCGGCGGGGGGGGCGCGGTGCGCGCCCGCGAAATACCCGGCTGCGACAAGCGCGCATGCCCCGAGAACCTGCAGGCCAAGCCGCCAAACCCCGGGGAAGGGCCGCGGGGGCGGGGCCGCCGGCCGCCGCTCGCCGGCACGCAGCGCGCGTTTTTCCGCCTCGATCGAAGCCAGGACACTGGCGCGCAGGCCCTGGGACGGCCTTGCATCCGGAAGGGCGTCCAGGGAGCGGAGGGTCAGGCTGAGCGTCTCCAATTCATGCCGGCATGCCGGGCATTCCTCGAGATGCCTGCGGATCCCTGCGGCCGTCCCGTCTGCGAGCCGGTTGTCGATGAATTCGGGCAGGTGCTCTCTGGCTTGGGCGCAGTTCATGGCACGGTTTCCTTTTGCAGTTTGAAGTATTGATCGCGCAGTTCGCGCAGGGCGCGGTGCGCGCGGACGCGCGCGGCGCCCGCCGAGCATTCGAGAATGTCCGCGACTTCCGCGAACGACAGTTCCTTGATCCGGCTGAGAAGGAGCACCTCGCGGTCGTCCGGTTCAAGGCGGCCGAGGGCCGCCCGGAGAAGCGCGCGGTCGTCGCTGGAGGCGGCGCATTCGTCCGCCGCCGGGGCTTCGTCGCGCTGGCGGGAAAGAACCGCGGGGTCGGTGGCCGCGGGCAGCGCGGCGGATTGCCGCCGGTGGTCGGCCGCGCACCGCCTGGCGAGATGATACATCCAGGCCGTGAAGCTGCCCTGGTCCCGGTAGGTGTGCCTGTACTTCAGCATTCGCTGAAACGCAGTCTGCACAATGTCCTCGGCCGAAGCCCGCTGTCCCGTGAGCTTGACGAGATGGCCGAAGAGCCGCCCATGGTGGCGCTCGAACAGCTCGCCGAGCGCGTCCAGGTCGCCGTCGCGAACGCAGAGCATCAGCTCGTGATCGGATGCGAGGGCGGAGCGGTCCACGGGGTTGGCAGCGTTGATGCTAACAGCGGAGCGGGGTGCGCTTACAGGAAATTCTAGGGATGCGGCGGTCACGGCTCTTGGGCGGCATGGGGGATCATCAGGGTAAACCGGACCCGCGGGGAAATGTTACCCGAATTCGTCCCTTTGGGTTCGTGCGCCGAAGCGCGCTCGATTTCCCATTTGCATGGAGGGCGGCCTGCGTTTAGCCCTCGGTGACACCCGCCATGAACCTCAAACTGCTTTTCCGCTCGGTGGTGTTCCTGCTGATGCTCTTCGCCGTGCTCTACGCCGGCCTCAACAACACGAACGCCATCGACTTCTCGTTTCCGATCGTGTTTTCGAAAAACGTCCACCAGCCGGCCGCCTACATTTTCTTCGGCATATTCGCGATCGGCGTCCTCGGCGGGACGATGCTGACGGCGGGCGGCGGACGGCGCGGCGGCGGCGCGAAGGACAAGTGACGGGGTGCCGGCTCCGGCGTCCGGGCCCGGCGGGGGGACCGTTGCTTTAACGGCCGCCGAGTGCGCGCCGGAGGTTGTCGCAGACGATCGCCGCGGCGATGGCGGCGTTCAGGGATTCCGCCCTGCCGTAGCGGGGAATGGAAACGCGGACGGTGACCCGCTCGTTCACCCCGGCCGACAGCCCGCGTCCCTCGCTTCCAACGACGATGACGGCGTCCCGCGCCGGTTTCAGGCGGTGCACATCCTCCCCGTCCAGATCGCAGCCGAAGACGGCCGCGCGCGAACCGGCGAGGGCCGCGGGCAGATCCGCGGTGTGCACCGCCACCCGGGAGAACGACCCCATGCTCGCGTGGATGACCTTCGGCGAAAAAAGGTCGGCGCAGTCCGGCGATAGCACGACACGGTCCAGCGCGTACCAGTCCGCAACCCGAAGAAGCGTTCCCACATTGCCCGGGTCCTGAATCCCGTCGAGCGCCAGCGTCAGGCCGTGGTCGAGGCCTCCGGCCGGAAGAGGGGGCCTCGATATGCGCCCCAGCGCGAGGACCGGCGACGGCGTCGGAAGCTGGCTGATCCGCTCCATCTCGGCAGGGGAGACCTCGCGCGTTTTTTTCCCGCTCCAATCGGGCGTTGCGTAGATCTCCTCCAGCGGGAATCCGCCCGCAAGGAGGTCCGCGACGCCCTTCTCGCCCTCGATCAGAAACAGCCCGAGCGCCTCGCGGTGCTTCTTTTCGCGCAGGGAGCGGAGGCGCTGGATTTCGGCCTTGGTGAGCATCGGCGGCGGTTCCTTTTTTGCAGGCGTCTTTGGGAACGCAGATTGGCCCATCCGTGCGGCCCGGTCCATGCAAGACTTCCCGGCCCCCCGGCGATCCGTGTTCCTTTTCCGTTGTTTTTGGGCCCATTTGGAGCGATGATTGCCGGATGCCCGTATCCGCAAGTCCCTCGGCTTTCAGGCGGCTGTTCGATGAGATCGGCACCGTCGACGCCGTTGGCATCGAGGAGCGCGTTGCAAAATACGCGACGCGAAGCATCAAGAAGGCGTCCAAGGTCAAGGGCCTGAAGCTCGTCGTTTCCATGCTGGATATGACGAGCCTGGAGGGAAAGGACACCCCCGGAAAGATCGCCTCGCTTTGCCAGAAGGCCATGCATCCGCACGAGGATTCGGACATACCGCCGGTTGCGGCCGTTTGCGTGTACCCCTCGATGGTGCGGAGCGCGAAAAGATTCCTGGCCGGCTCGACGGTGAAGGTGGCGTCGGTGGCGACGGCCTTCCCCTCGGGCCAGATGCCCATCCGGACGCGCCTGGACGAGGTGAGCTTCGCCGTCGCGGAAGGGGCCGACGAGATCGACATGGTGCTCAACCGCGGCGCGTTTCTGGCCGGCGAGTTCGCGAGGGTGCAGGATGAGATATCGTCCGTCCTGGAGGCCTGCGGCAGCGCGGCCCTGAAGGTGATACTCGAGGTGGGCGAGCTGGAAACCTACGACGCGATCCGGGCCGCCTCGTTTCTCGCCATGCGCGTCCTGCGCGAGGGCGATTTCATCAAGACAAGCACCGGAAAGACGCCGCAAAACGCGACCCTCGGCAACAACCAGGTGATGATCGAGGCGATCCGCGACTATTACCTGGACACGGGGATTGCGATAGGGATGAAGCCCGCCGGCGGACTCCGCGGCGCCAAGCAGGCGCTTCAGTTCCTGGTGGCCGTCAAGGAAACGCTGGGCGACGCCTGGCTTGCCAACAGTCGGTATCGGATTGGCGCGACTTCGCTTTTGAACGATCTCCTCCGCCAGATCGAAAAGGAAAAGACCGGGGCCTACCAGGCGCCCTATTATTTCAGCGAAACCGCCGAGAGCTATTGAAAAGGACAACCATGCCGGTGCACGTCACCATGCCCCCGAGCCTTTCTGACAAGAGAAAATCCCCGTCGCGCAACGGGCAGGCGAGAGGCCGGCCCGCGAGCCCGGCCCGGGGCAGGTCCGCGCCCGAACTCGTTTTCGGCGACCGGTGGGAATTCGACCCGGCGCCGGAGGGCGCCGACCCGAAGCTGAAGGCCCGGTACGAGCTTTTCATAAACGGCGAATTCGTGCCGCCGAAATCGGGAAAATACTTCGAATCGATCAATCCCGCCAACGAGCGCAAGCTGGCCGAGATCGCCTCGGGGGGCGCCCCCGACGTCGATGCGGCCTACGAGGCGGCGGGGCGGGCCTTTGCGACCTGGGGAAAGATGCCCGGGCGGGAGCGCGGGAAGTACCTCTACCGGGTGGCCCGGCTCATCCAGGACCGCGCGCGCGAATTTGCCGTGGCGGAGACGATGGACAACGGAAAGCCGATCCGCGAGACGCGCGACTTCGACGTGCCGATGTGCGCCGCCCATTTCTTTTATCACGCCGGCTGGGCCGACAAGCTCGAGTACGTGGCGCCCGGCCGGCGGGCGACGCCCCTCGGGGTGGTGGGCCAGGTGATCCCCTGGAATTTCCCGCTTCTCATGCTCGCGTGGAAGCTCTCCCCGGCGCTTGCAATGGGGAACTGCGCGGTGCTGAAGCCCGCGTCGAACACCTGCATCACGGCGCTCAAGCTTGCGGAGATCTTCCAGGACGCGGGCCTGCCGCCCGGGGTCGTCAACATAGTCACGGGCCCCGGAAGCACGGGCGGCCTCATCATGGCCCACCCAGCGGCGGCGAAGATCGCCTTCACGGGGTCGACCGAGGTCGGCAAGGTGATCATGCGTTCGGTGGCCGGCAGCGACAGGAGGATGACGATGGAACTCGGCGGAAAGGCCGCCAACATCGTTTTCGACGACGCGCCGATCGACCAGGCGGTCGAGGGAATCGTCAACGGCATCTTTTTCAACCAGGGCCAGGTGTGCTGCGCGGGCTCGAGGCTCCTCGTCCACGAGCCGGTCGCAGACAAGGTCATCGCGAAGCTCCGCAACCGCCTTCGGGTCCTGCGGGTCGGGGATCCCCTCGACAAGAACACGGACGTCGGGGCGATCGTTTCGCGGGCGCAGTTGGACACGATCAATGAATACCTGAGAATCGGGGTGGAGGAGGGGGCCGAGATGTGGCAGCCGCCGTGCCGCCTGCCGTCGAAGGGCTATTTCCTTCCGCCGACACTTTTCACCGGGGTCACGCAAAGCCACCGGATCGCGCGCGAGGAGATTTTCGGGCCGGTTCTGAGCATCCTCACCTTCCGCACGGTGGACGAGGCGATCGAGAAGGCCAACAACACGCCCTACGGCCTGAGCGCCGGAGTCTGGACGGACAAGGGTTCGCGCATCCTCAAGATGTCCACCGAGCTCAAGGCGGGGGTCGTGTGGGCCAATACGTTCAACAAGTTCGATCCGACCTCGCCGTTCGGCGGCTACAAGGAATCCGGCTTCGGTCGCGAGGGCGGCCGGCAGGGGCTCCTGGACTACGCGAAACTTGCCTAAAGGAACCGCCATGACCCGACTCCCCATCACAAAGACCCCCAAGGTTTACGTGGGCGGCGCCTTCATCCGTTCGGAGAGCGCCCGCACTTTTCCGATCAAGGACGGCTCGGGCGCTTTTTTCGCCAACATTCCCCAGTGCACCCGGAAGGATCTCCGCAACGCGGTCGAGGCCGCGGCGAAGGCCGGCCCGGGCTGGGCCCGGCGGACGCCCTACAACCGCGGCCAGATCCTGTACAGGCTGGGTGAGATGCTCGAGGCGCGGGCGTCCGAAATGGCCGAGGCCATCGCCCTTGGCGGCCCGCCCGCAGCGGCGGCGCGGGAGGTCGCCGCCTCGGTGGACCGGCTGATCTATTACGCCGGCTGGGCCGACAAGTACGAGCAGGTGCTCGGCAGCGTGAATCCGGTTTCCGCGCCGTATTTCAATTTCACGGTTGCGGAGCCGATGGGGATCGTGGGGGTCATCGCGCCGTCCGACCCTCCGCTCCTGGGTTTGATTTCGCTGGTCGCCCCTGCGATCACGGGGGGCAACACCGTGGTCGCGCTCGCGTCGGAGGCGCGGCCCTATGCGTCGATCGTCCTGGGTGAGATGCTCGCGACGAGCGACCTGCCCGGAGGCGTCGTCAATCTTCTGACGGGATTTCACAAGGAGCTCGTGCCGACATTTGCGACCCACGCCCATTTGCGCGCGATCAGCGCCGTCGCCGACGCCGGGGAGCGCAAGGCGCTGGCGCTGGGGGCGGTCGAAAGCGTCAAGCGCACGCACTTCGCGAAGGCCGAGGAGGAGAAGGACTGGTTTTCCGACTCGGCGCAGAGCCTTTACGCGATCCGGGACCTGCTCGAATTCAAGACGACCTGGCATCCGATCGGAGCGTAGTCGCACCGGGTCGCGGTTCGTTTTATCGCATGCCTATTCCGGGCGCCCTGACTCCCTCCTCCGTGATCGGGCGCAAGCGCGACGGATTTGCGCTGAACCGCGGGGAGATCGCCTCCTTTGTCCAGGGCGCCACCGACGGCTCGTGGGCGGACTACCAGCTGAGCGCCATGCTGATGGCCATCTTCCTGCGCGGCATGGACCCCGCCGAGACGGCCGAATTGACGGCGGCGATCGTGCGCTCGGGGCGCGTCGCGGACCTGTCGGGCATCCGGGCCCCCAAGGTCGACAAGCACTCGACGGGCGGCGTGGGCGACAAGATCTCGCTCCACCTTGCCCCCATGGTGGCGGCGTGCGGCGTTTGCGTCCCGATGATCAGCGGACGCGGCCTCGGTCACACGGGCGGCACGCTCGACAAGCTGGAATCGATTCCTGGATTCCGCGTGAACCTCACCCTGGCGGAGTTTGCGCGGCAGGCGGGGAAGGTGGGGCTGGCGATGATCGGCCAGACGGCCGAGCTGGCTCCGGCGGACCGGAAGCTGTACGCCCTTCGGGACGTGACGGCCACCGTCGAATGCAATCCGCTGATCTGCGCCAGCATCATGGGCAAGAAGCTGGCCGAGGGGATCGACGCCCTTGTCCTCGACGTGAAATTCGGCCGGGGCGCGTTCATGCCGACGAAGGACCGGGCCCGTCAGCTTGCGGAGGCGCTGGTCGCGATCGGGGCGTCGATGCAAAAGCCGGTTCGCGCGGTGCTGACCTCGATGGAGCAGCCGCTCGGGCGAACCGTCGGCAACGCGCTTGAGGTCGTCGAATCGATCGAGTTTTTGCACGGTTCGGGCCCGGCGGACATCGGGGAGGTCACCCTCGCCCTGGGTGAGCAGATGCTTCTTCTTGCCGGCGTCGCCCCGGGCGCGGGAGAGGCGAGGCGCCGGCTCAACGAGTCGGTGGCATCCGGGGCCGCGTGGGCGAAATTCAGGGAGATGGTCGCCGCGCAGGGCGGAGACTTGGCTGCGATCGACGATCCGCGGCGCCTGGCGCGCGCCCGCCTGCAGGCTCCCCTGATCTGCGCGCGGGGCGGGAATGTCCGTTCGGTCGACGCCCTCGAGGTTGCCCGCGCTGCGTTGAGGCTCGGGGCGGGGCGCGCCCGTGCGGACGCTTCAATCGATCCGGCCGTGGGCGTAAGCCACCTGGTGAAGGTGGCCGAACGCGTGCCGCCGGGCGGCTCGCTTTGCACGATCCACGCCAATGACGAGGATTCCCTCGCCGAGGCGCGGACGATCCTCGGGAAGGCGATCGCCGTCGGAGACGAGCCGGTCGCCGCACCGGGGCTCGTCGAGGAGATCATTGGCTAGGCGCCTTGTCCGACTCGGAAAGCTCGCCCGCCTTCTGCTCCCATTCCAGCGTCGCCTCCCGAAGCTGTTTGACGATCGAGGAAAGCTCGCGGTTGACGTGCTGCGCCTTGCCCGGCTCCTGGTAGGTTTCCGGCGCCTCCAGGACCGCGGTGAGCTCGGTCTGCTTCGCTTCGAGCTCCGAGACGCGCTGCTCGAGTCGGCCGACCTCGGTGCGGAGTTTTTTCTGGGATCCCGAGCGGGCCGCCCGGGCCTCCGCCTCGAGGCGCTTTTGCTCCTTTGTCTTGCGGCCCGTCTGCGGCGCGGACCGGACGGCCGGGGCCTCGTCCGCGTTCGCCTCGCCCTGGTGCGGCAGGCGCCGCCGGATTGAGGAATCCGGGCCCCGGGCGTCGGACAGCCCGGCCGTCAATGCGGCGCGCTCGTTGGTGGCCCGGGATTTTTCGAGGAAGTAATCGTAGCCGCCCGCGTACCGGGTAAGCCGGCCGGAATGGACGTGCAGGACGCTCTTCGCAAGCGCCCGGATGAAGTGCACGTCGTGGCTGATGAAAATGAGCGTTCCTTCAAAGGCTTCGAGGGCGCGTATCAGGACGTCGGTCGAGGGGATGTCGAGGTGCGTCGTCGGTTCGTCCATGAGGAGGAGATTCGGCGGCGCGAGGAGGAGCTTCGCCAGGGCGAGGCGCGATTTTTCGCCGCCGGAGAGGACGGAGATTTTTTTGAAGACATCATCCTTTCTGAACAGGAATCCGCCGAGGACCGCGCGGGCCGTCTGCTCGGTGATATCCGGGTTCGCGCTGCGCATTTCCATCGCCTCTTCCATCACGGTGCGGCGGGCATCCAGGTTATCGAGGCGGTTCTGGGCGTAGTAGCCCGCAAAGACATTGCTTCCGAGCTCCCGGGAGCCCCCGCGAATCGGGACGACGCCGGCCAGGATCTTGAGCAGCGTGGATTTGCCCGCGCCGTTGGGCCCGACGAGCACGGTCCGATCGCCGCGTTCGGCCTGGAAATCGAGATCGCGGTACACAACGCGGCTCCCGTAGGCCTGTTCCACGGCCTTCAGGGTTACGACCCGGAGGCCCGACCGGGGAGGCTGGGGAAACTTGAAACGAATCCGCTTCAGCTCCTCCTGCGGCTCCTCCACCGCGACCTCCTGCAGGCGCTCGATCTGTTTCTCCTTGGACTTCGCGCGCGAGGCGAGGGTCGCCTTGGCGCCGAATCGGTCCACAAAGCGCTGCAGGTGGGCTATCTCGCGCTGCTGGGTCTTGAACAGGGCCGCCTGCTGCGTCTTTCGGGCCTCCTTTTCCCGGGCGTAGTCGTCGTAGTTGCCGTTGTAGCGGTGGAGGGTCCCGTCCCGCAGCTCGAGTATGCCGTTGCACAGCGCGTTCAGGAAAGCCCTGTCGTGGGAAATGACGACGAGCCCGCCCGGGTAGCGGGTCAGGTAGTCCTGGAACCAAAGCAGCGCCTCGAGATCGAGATGATTTGTGGGCTCGTCGAGAAGCAGAAGGTCGGGCTCGCGGGCGAGAAGCCGGGCAAGGTGGGCGCGCATGACCCATCCGCCGGAAAAGCTCCGGGCGGGCCGCGAAAAATCGGATTCGTGAAAACCGAGGCCGGAAAGTACGATTTTGGCCTTGGTTTCGATGGCGCGCCCGCCCAGCTCCTCAAACCGGGTGTGATGGTCGATTTCGTCGGCGAGACAGGGGGCGGACCCCCCTTTTTCGATGGCCGCCAGGTGGGCCCGCAGTTCGGCAAACTCGGGGGTTATGGCGCAGGCGGTGTCCAGGATCGTCTCGTCGCCCGCAGGCGCCGTTTCCTGCGGCAAATGGCCGTATTCGGAGCCGCGCTCCCAGGTGATCGTGCCCGAGTCCGGGTCCTCCTCGCCGAGGATCAGGTTGAACAGGGTGGATTTGCCCGCGCCGTTGGGGCCGACCAGCCCAAAGCGATCGGTGCGCGCGACGAACAGCGAAACATCGCCGAACAGCGTTCGCGTACCGTAGGACTTGGAAATGTCGGCCAGCGTGAGCATCGAAAAGCGACCAGACAATCGCGGGGGCCCTGAGTGGGTCAACGGCGGTTTCGGGTTGGCACATAATACATTATTGTATAATTGGATGCAAATTAAAGGGTTTGGTGTCGCCCTGCCCGCCCGGGTTGCTTAACATCCTTTCTTTCAAGGCATGAAGGCCAAACGACAAAAGAAGAGGCCAGAAGACGTGAACGCGGCCCTCGCGCGGGCAAAAGGTCCCGTGTCGAGGTTTGTAGCGCGGCATTACCGCCATTTCAATTCGGCGTCCTTGATTGACGCGGCGAAGGCCTACGAAGGCCACATGGCGCAGGGCGGGAAGATGCTGGTGACGCTGGCCGGGGCCATGTCCACGGCGGAATTGGGGCTTTCGCTCGCCGAGATGATCCGCCGGGGGAAGGTGCATGGGATCGTTTGCACGGGCGCCAACCTGGAGGAGGACCTTTTCAACCTGGTCGCGCATGATTTTTACGAGCGCGTCCCCCGTTACCGGCACCTCACGAGCGCGGATGAGAAGGCGCTGCTGGACCGGCACATGAACCGGGTGACGGATACCTGCATTCCCGAGATGGAGGCGATGCGCCGCATCGAGGCCGTGGTGCTTGAGGATTGGATCGCGGCGGATCGCGCCGGCGAACGCTTCTTCCCGCACGAATTCATGTACAGGGTGCTGCGCGCAGGCCGGCTCAGGAAGGGCTACCAGATCGATCCCGCGGGCTCGTGGCTGGTGGCGGCGTGCGAGAAGAACCTTCCGATTTGGGTGCCCGGCTGGGAGGATTCGACGCTTGGAAACATGTATGCCGCGCATTGCATCGGCGGAGAGGTCGGGAACGTGCATACGGTCCGAACGGGCATTGAATACATGGTGGAACTGGCCGGCTGGTACACCGCCAATGCGCGCAAACTGCGCAGCGGCCACGGATCGATCGGGTTTTTCCAGATCGGCGGGGGAATCGCCGGTGATTTTCCGATCTGCGTGGTGCCGATGCTCCACCAGGATCTGCGACGGACGGGCATCCCCCTCTGGGGCTATTTTTGCCAGATCAGCGACTCCACGACGAGCTATGGAAGCTATTCCGGCGCGGTTCCCAACGAGAAGATCACCTGGGGCAAGATTGCGGCGGATACGCCGAGCTTCATCGTCGAAAGCGACGCCACGATTGTCGCCCCCCTGATTTTCGCCTGGGTGCTCGGTCATTGAGAGGCGCTGGCATTGCGGACCGGCCTGGGTACGTTGAAACGCCATGCCCAATCGCCTCGCCCTTGAAACCTCGCCGTACCTGCGCCAGCACGCCGGCAACCCGGTAAACTGGCTTCCGTGGGGCGGTGAAGCCTTTGGGCGCGCCCGCTCGGAGCAAAAACCGATTTTCCTAAGCATTGGATATTCAACGTGCCATTGGTGCCATGTGATGGCGCACGAATCATTCGAGAACGTGGAGACGGCGGTGCTGCTGAATGAAAACTTTGTCCCAATCAAGGTCGACCGGGAGGAGCGGCCGGACGTCGATCGCGTCTACATGAGTTTCGTGCAGGCCCTGACGGGGCAGGGGGGCTGGCCGCTGAGCGTTTGGCTGACGCCCACGCTTAAGCCGTTCTACGGCGGAACGTACTTTCCGCCGGATGACCGATATGGACGCCCCGGTTTCCCGTCGGTCCTAAGGAGCATTGCGCGGGGCTGGAAGGAGGACAGGCTGAGCCTGGAGGAACACGGCGAAACCCTGGTAGCTTCCCTTCGCGGGCAGTTGGAGGGCAAGCGGGATGGAAGGCCGGGTTTGGACCTTGCCGAGGCGGCATCGGACGCCTTCGAGGCCTGTTTCGAGGCGTTGCACCGAAGCTTCGACCCGGAGCGAGGCGGCTTTGGCGGGGCGCCGAAGTTTCCGCGGGCGAGCAACCTGGATTTTTTGTTTCGCTGCGCGGCCATCCAGGGAGTTGGAAGCGATGCGGGTCGCGAAGCGGTGGGCATGGCGGTCCCAACCGTGCGATGCATGGCCCGCGGCGGAATTCACGACCATGTCGGCGGGGGATTTCACCGCTACTCGGTTGATGAGGACTGGTTCGTGCCGCACTTCGAAAAAATGCTGTACGACCAGGCTCAAATCGCGGTCAACGCCCTTGAGGCGTGGCAGGCGACCGGCGATGGGCGCCACATCTGGCTCGCCCGCGACATTCTGGATTACGTGCTGCGAGACCTGGAGCATGAGGGCGGCGGGTTTTATTCGGCCGAGGACGCTGATTCGCCCGTGGGCGATGCCGGAGCCCATGCCGAGGGCGCATTCTATGTCTGGAAACAGGCGGAAATCGAAGAGATCCTGGGTGCCGACGCGGCCTTTTTCTGTTTTCTTTTCAGCGTGCAGCCGGGTGGAAATGTGCCGGCAGCCCGGGACCCGAATGGCGAGTTCACGGGGCACAACATCCTGGCCCAAGGCCGGCCGCTGGCGGATGCCGCAAAGGAAGCCGGGATCGAGATTGAAGCCGCAAGCGAGCTTGTGGCCCGCTGCCTGGAGCGTTTGCGCGCGGCGAGGTCAAAGCGACCCCGCCCCCAGCTCGACGACAAAATACTTACGGCCTGGAACGGCCTGATGATTTCCGCCCTCGCGAAGGCTGGTCAGGTGCTTAGAGGGACAGCCTCGCATGAGGGGACAGCCTATATTGCCGCGGGGCGACGCGCTGCAGAATTTATTGAACGGGAGTTATTTGACAAAGAACGAGGCGTCCTTTTCCGGTCCTGGCGCGAAACGCGGGGCTCGATCGAGGGGTTTGCCGAGGACTATGCTTTCTTGATCCAGGGCCTTCTTGACCTATGCGAGGCGAGCTTTGACGTGCACTGGTTGCAGTGGGCCGAACAGCTTCAGCACAAGATGGATGAGCTGTTTTGGGACTCGGAAGGCGGCGGCTATTTCAACTCCGCTGCCGGAGTGCCGGACATTCTGATTCGCCTGAAGGACGACTACGATGGGGCCGAACCCGCCCCAAGCTCGGTGGCGGCCGCTAACCTCCTGCGCCTGGCCGCCGCGCTCGAATCAAAGGGGACAGCCTACCGCGATCGCGGCCTGCGCACACTGGCCGCTTTTGAGCCCAGGTGGAGCGAAATCCCGCAGGCAATGCCCCGGATGCTCTGTGCCCTCGCGTTGGCGCTGGAACCGCCGCGGCAGGTGGTTTTGGCGGGCGATCCGGCATCGCCCGGGTTTCAAGCCATGGCGGCCGTGCTGGCCGAGCGCCTGGGGCCGCACCGGAGCATCCTGGCGGCCGATGGGGGTTCCGCGCAGGCATGGTTGGCGGCCCGGGCGCCCTGGATTGGCGAAATGCGGCCCCTCAATGGACGGGTCACCGCCTACGTTTGCGAGAATTTCGCATGCCAGTCGCCGGCGTCGACTCCCGAGGAGCTACGTCAAAGGCTTGCGGCAGGCGGGCCTGTGAACAGCCTGTGAGCAAGTGCGATGTCCACCAAGCTTCCAGAGAAGTGGGAAAGACCCAAGAAGCTCGCTCCGGTCTGGCGGGCTTTGGTCGAGGCTGGCTTCATTATTTTCCTCTATTATTCAAACCTCCTGATGGGCGAGTTCGAGCGTTCGGGCGCCGGACATAGTCGCGGCCTTTGGTGGGCTCTGCGGGACATCTTCACGGCAGCCAATTTTACGATCGCCGTGGCTTCCTCCGTTGTCGGCTATCTCGTATTTGAGCTTCTCCGGAAGCGGTTTTAGGTATCTCGATCTGAATCTCGCCTTTTCCCTTTGCTCACCAATCTTTGGACCGGCGGCCGCTTGATGGCACGAGCACCCCCTAATGCCGCCTGGGGAGCACGAGCATCAGGAAGAAAAACAGGGCTACCAGGGCCATGACCATAGCGGCTATCATGATCCACTGGTGGCGGCGGCTGGCCCACGGCTGCGGCGCGCGCAGCCGCTGGTCGCGGTGGGTGATTGTAACGGCGTCCAGATTGTCCAGTTCCCGCTTCATTTCCCCCGCGGTGGCGTATCGCTGCCGCGGGTCCCGCTCCAGGGCGTGCAGGATGACCTCCTCAAGCGCTGGATTCAGCTCCGGATTGAGCTTGCGCGGGGCGGGAGGGTCGCCCGTGACCCGCGCATTCATGATCACGTAGGGACTCTCCCCTTCAAACGGAGTCGAGCCGGTCACCATCTCATAGAGCATCGCTCCCAGGCTGTAGATGTCGCTGCGGCTGTCGCCCCGTTTGCCCTTCACCTGTTCGGGCGAGATGTAGTCGGGCGTGCCCATGGTCGGCGTCAGGCCGACGAAAGTGAGCCGGCGCGCCGTTTCCACGCGCGCAATTCCGAAATCAAAGAGCCTCAGGCTGCCATCGCGGCAAACCATGATGTTCTGCGGCTTCAGGTCGCGGTGCGCGATTCCGTTTGCATGGAGATAATCCAGCGCGTCGCAGATGCGGCTTGCAAAGGAGACCGCCTCCCCCTCGGACAGCGGCTTCCGCTTGGCGAGGACGTCCGAAAGCGTCTTGCCGTCCAGGAATTCCATCACGAGGTAGGGCCGGCTCTTCGGAGCATCCACCTTCACCACCTTGAGGATGCACGGGTGGTTCAATCGCGCGCCGATTTCCTCCTCCCGGTGAAAGCGCTCGAATCCGGCAACGTCGCTCTCCAGGGCGAGCAGCGGGATCTTTACGGCCACGCTCTCCCCGGTCTTCCGGTCCTTCGCCTTGAAAATCGACGCCATGTTGCTGCGGGCGACCAGATCGGTCAGCTCGAACCTGCCGTCTAGCAGCATTCCCGCCGACAAATCCCCCGTCCCCGCCGCCACCGCCTCCGGCTTCGGCTTTGCCTGGCCCAACGTCTTCGAACGGGGCGATTGGGTCTGCTTCTTTTCAGCGACCTTCTCCCAATCCCTGACTTCAATCAATTGCAGGGAGATATTGTCATCGCTGCCCCGTTTCTCGGCCAGGGAGACCAATTCGCGGCAGGCGTCGTAGGGGTGGCTGCGCGTGATGATTTCGCGCATTTCCTCGTCGAGGACGAAGGCGTGAAGCCCGTCCGTGCAGTGCAGGATGAAATCGCCGTGATGCAAAAACTGCGTCACAAACGCGGGCTGGCAGAATGGCTCCGCCCCGACGCTTCGGGTGAGCTTGCTCCGCTCGGGGCTGGCCATAGCCTGGCGCTCCAGGAGGAGGCCCAGCTTCACAGGCAGTGCCGTGGCCACGTGGTCGGTCGTAAGGCGGCTGATCAGCTTTTGCCGGATGAAATACGCCCGCGTATCCCCGACATTGGCGACGCAGACGGTCCGGTTTCGAAAAATCGAGGCGACGAGCGTCGTCGCCATCATCTGGCCCCTAAACTCGGTCGTGGCCTTCTCATGCACGCTCGCGCACGCTTTTGCAAACATCCGCCGCAGGAGGTCGTACGGCTTCATCTCAGCCGGAGCCGCCTTGAACTCCTGGAGCGCTTCGTCGACTGCGAGGTGGCTCGCAACTTCTCCGCGTTCGTATCCGCCGACCCCGTCGGCGAGCAGCGCGACACTGCCCTGCTCCTCGCGGACGAGGGGATCATCCGGCTCCCAGAAATCCAGCCAGTCTTCGTTCACCGGGCGAACGGGGCCGGCGGTGGACAGCCTAGCGTAGCGCAGTCTCATGAATAGGGGTTGCTATAAAAAAAGGCTCCACCTGCACGGCAGGCGGAGCCAGCGAAATCGAGCTAACCGGAGCTGGTCAAATCAAACCGCTGATTTTGCGGCGAGCATGACCGGCCTGCCCAGCGCCTTGCTGCGCTTCATGAAGTAAACCCAGCCATAGATGCCCCAAACCGCGGCCACCGCGAGGGCGATGTAAGGCTCCTTCACGCTCATTCCCGGCACGGACCAGGGTCCGATCAAGTAGAAGAGCATGCAGGCAAGGTTCGCCAGAAGCCCGAAGACCGGGACGACGAAGTGCTTGAACCCATTGAACATATGGTGCTCGCGGAAAGCCACGATGGCCACGACGCAGGTCGTCATGTACAGCAGGAAGGTGCCGAAGTTGCTGATCAGAGTGATGATCAGCAGGGTGTTCGGCAGCTTTGTATAGGCATCCGGGCTGAAGATTCCGAAGCTGTACCAGATATTGTGCTTGTCGAGGGCCGCCAGCGGCGTGCTCTGCCCGCCCAGGTAGACCGACACGGTCACGATCCCGAGAATGGCGGAGATCGTCGCGAGGGTCCAGATGGCGCGATGCGGAGAGAGGTTCCTTCCGTGGAGCAAACCGAAGTGGGAAGGAACCTCCTCATCGCGGCCCATGGCGTAGGTCACCCGGGCGCCCGTATTCAGGCAGGCTAGGGTCGTTCCGATCAGGGCAAGGAAGACGGTGAAGGCCTGAACGAGCATGAATGCCCTTCCCGCGGCGTAGCTGCCGAAGAGCCACGTGCCCGTGATGACCATCAGGTCGCCAAGAGGCGCCCCGGAGGCGCCCGCGTTGGGCAACGTGTAGCCGCTATTGAGGAGGTAATTTGCCGCGAAGTATTCGAAGAGGTAGCAAATCGCGCCCTGGATGACCAGGGAGAGCAGGACCGCCTTCGGAATGTCCTTCTTCGGGTTCTTGGCCTCTTCACCCATCGAGGTGACCGACTCGAATCCTACGAGGATGAGAATCGCGACGCAGGCTTGGATGAACACGAAGTTGAAACTGTGCGGCGCGATCACCGACTTCGCGGTGGTATGAAAGTTGAACGTCGTATTCCCGCTCGAGTCCTTCGAGACGGCCTGATCCGCGGCATAGGTCAGCGTGAAGGGCGCGGCCTTGTCCACGGTGGTCGCCTTGCCGTTGGCGTCCGCAGGCACGGGATTGCCATCCTTGTCGGTCTGGTCTGCCATCTGATAGACCGGCTTTCCCGCGGAGTCCATGGTGGGCTTGTTGTTGGCGTCGAGGACGGGAAGGGGCGCGCCCTTGTCGTCCTTCACGGTGTCCTGAAAGACCTGATAATTGACCGCCACGCCGTTGGACAGGTGGAACCCTGTGGAACCTTCGGGATGCCCCGTCCGGTAGAGGATCGCGAGGATCGAGAAGAAAAGCAGGGCGGAGATCTGGATGATGTTGATCGCCATGTTAACGGCGGTCGTGCCGGTCACGCCTCGAAATGCGATGTAGGAGACGCCGTACGCGAACACGACGCAGAACAGGATCATGAACAGCGGGCTATTGTAGGTTCCGCTGAACGTGTCCGGCCAGAACTGGTTCAGCAGGTAACCGCCGAGAATCGCCGTTACTCCCACCATGCAGCCGGGATAGACCCAGTAGTACAAATGGCTCGCCCAGCCTGTGAAGAACTTGGCGAGGCGGGCGAATTTGTAGGCGTGCGTTTTTGAAAGAAACGCCTGCTCCGCATAAAAGTACGAGGAACCGGCTCCGGGATAGAGCTTGGACAGTTCCGCGTAACTGACCGCGGTGGCCAGACATAGCAAAAGGGCGCACACGATGCCGAACCACATGGCGCACCCAGCCATCGGGGCGCCGTACAGCGCCTGCTCCTGGTAGGTGAGCCACAGGAAGGCGCCGGGCGCAATCAGGGCCATCGCATTAATCGTCAAACCGGTGAGGCCCAGCGTGGGCTTCATCGTAGGGCTGCTGGGGGAGGAGGGTTCTGGCATGGGAATGATCAGTTATGGTTGTTGCTGCTAATTCATGCGCCCTTTTGCAAATTCAGGTGGCCTAGAACCCCCTTGGCCGCCCCCGGCCGGCGGTGGGCTCGTCGCAGTCCAAACCCCGCCCCAAGCGCCTTCTTCTCGCATCCCCGGCCCGGGCATGACAGATTCTCGCGACTTTTCGGCACGGGCCGTGTTCTGGTCTTGAACGATGCCCCCCCAGTGCAACAACCGACCTCGGGAATAAATTCCGCGGCTGAATTCACCGCCTTCATGCGTGCCTACCAAGATATGGTCTTCTCGACCGCCGTCCGACTCGTCGCCGACGACGCACAGGCCGAGGACATATCGCAGGACGTGTTCGTCAAGGCGTTCGAGCATTTTGACATGCTCCGGGACAGCCCGACCGCTGGCGGATGGCTTAAGACGGTCGCCACGAACCTTTCGTTGAATCACCTCCAGCGCTACCGGAAACGCTGGCGGTTTTTCTCCGAGGTTCGGCAGGAGAGCGCCGGCGGCGAAGAGGCCGGCCCCGAGACTGAGTTTGCGGCGCCGGAAACGTTTTTCGAAGGCGTGGACGCCGACGAGCGCAGGGCATGGGTGGAGAAGGCGTTGGATCGGCTGCCGGACAGCCAGCGAATCCCCCTGGTCCTTTATCATTATGAGGACCTCTCCTATGATGAAATCGCCAGAAAACTGGGCGTCTCGCTGGCGAAGGTGAAAACGGACATCCTGCGGGCGCGTGAAGCCCTCGCCAAGGTCATCGCCCGCAGCGGCGCGTCCCACGAAACCCTGGAGGCATGACGTGATGAAACCTTCCCACGAAGACCTCGAAAGGCTTGTCCACCGATCCCTGCGCGGAATCCCGGATCGGCGCGCCCCGCGGACTCTCGAAAGCCGCGTTTTCGCCGAATTGCAGCGCCGGGCGTCGCTCCCGTGGTGGCGGCAGTCGTACGCCCACTGGCCCGCCTTTGCGCGCGGCGTCTTCTTTGTCGCGTCGGCCGGATTTGCGGCCGCCGTGGTTGCGGTCCTTTTCAATGTCATCAGCGGAGCCGGCGCGGCCGCAACGGGCGCTGCCATATCGCAGCACCTGGGCTCGCTCGATTTGGTTCAAAGCCTGTGGGCGGTGGCTTGGCAGACGGGCGCGTCCATCCTGCGTTCGATTCCCGCCCTGTGGCTTTACGGAAGCCTGGCGCTGATTGCCCTTTGTTACGCAACGGTCGTCGGCGTGGGCGCGACGGCCTACCGCTTTTTTATACAAAAAGCCCGATGACGATTCTCCAAATGAAACTCCAGACCAGACAACTTTTGATTGCGGCGGCCATTGCCGCATTTTTCGGCCCCGCCTTTGCGGGTTTTGGGGCCAATGCGCGGGCTGCCTCCCTGGCCGGCGAGGCCGGACCCAGTTCGGATTCCACCTTGCGCCGGCTGGACAAGCCCGATTCGGCGACCGTCGCCGCTGCGGCTCAAAAGGACGACTCGGACGACAATGCGGCGTCGGAGGGAAAGCCGGCCCGGCCCCGCCGACACACCGCGGATCACCAGGGCGACCGCGTGACCATCGCATCGGATAATCACATTGCAGGAGATGAGAAGGTCCCGGGTGACGCGGTCGCCGTCATGGGTGATCTCACGGTCGATGGCAGCGTGGCGGGGGATGCCGTTGCTGTAATCGGCGACAACACGATAAACGGGCCGGTGGACGGGGATGCCGTGGCCGTGATGGGAGACCTGAAGCTCGGGCCAAAGGCGCGGGTCGGCGGCGATGTCGTTTGCATCGGCGGGACGCTTCAGCGCGATCCGCAGGCCGTGATTGAGGGAAAGATCGTAAACCAGTCGTCCGGCAACCGTTTCCATGGACTCAGGCCATTGCACATGTTTGTGGCACATGGATTTAAGACAGTTTGGTTCTGGGTGATCAATTCGCTGATTCTCGCCCTTTATGCGTTGGTCGCCCTGCTGTTCCCCAAGGCGGTCCGGTCGGTTGGCGACACACTGGTCGAACACCCCGGGAAGTCCTTCCTCGCGGCCTTTCTCACGGTGCTCGCGCTGCCTGTCGTATTCATAATCCTTTGCGTGACCGTCATTGGCATACCCCTGGCGATCCTGCTGGTGCCCGCATCGGTCGGTTTCATGATGTTCGGCAAGGCTTCTTTCTACGCTCTTGTGGGTCGAAAGATCACCCAGGACCGCCTGCATCTCTCGATTGCCGTCTTAATCGGAGGCCTGATCTGCGGCCTGTTTTTCCTGATTCCATTGATCGGGCTCATGCTGACATTGCTGGTCTCGCTCATCATGATGGGGTGTTGCGTCGCCGCGATCTTTGGCGCGGGAGAAAAATCCGCCGCTCCTCCGTCCCCGGCGGGCCCGCCGGCCGGGGCTCCCGGTGCAGCCCGTCCGCAGATCGTCGGCGGCCCCGGACCTGCGGTGTCCGCATTCGCGGCGGCGTCCGCGGTTCCGCCCTCGATCGGCGCGCCGGCTCCGGCCGCGGCAAGCCCATTGGCTCCGTCGGCGGAGAGCCAACCGAACCCGCCGCCCTTTCAGGCTGAACCGCCTCCCATGGCGCCGCCGCCACCCATCCCCCCGGTTGCCGCGACGCACCTGCCGTTGGCGACCGCCGGCATGCCGAGGGCGGGATTCTGGATTCGCACGGCGGCGCTCCTGATCGACCTGATTCTCGCGGGAGTTGCAGTCGGCTTTTTCCTCCCGCATGGAATTCCGATTCTCCTGGCCGCCTACGCAGCCTGCCTGTGGAAGTACCGGGGATCGACAATCGGCGGAATCGTCTTCGGCCTTAGGGTGGTCCGCATGGACGACCGCCCGATCGATTGGACAACGGCGATTGTGCGCGCCCTCGGCTGCTTTCTCTCGCTGATCGCGGTCGGGATCGGATTCATCTGGGTCGCCTTCGATCCCGAACGCCAATCCTGGCACGACAAGATCGCGGGCACGACGGTGGTGCGGCCGCCAAAGGGCGTCTCGCTTATTTAAAGTTTCTGCTTTCAACCGCGGGCGAATCCATTTACCCGTTCGCCCATGACCAAGCCCCTCGTAGGCATAATCATGGGCAGTGTCTCGGACTGGGATACGATGAAGCATTCCGCGGACACGCTGGATTCGCTCGGCATTCCCTACGAGAAGCGCGTGATGAGCGCCCACCGGACCCCGAAACTCACGCTCGAATGGGCCGAGTCGGCCGGTGCGCGCGGACTCAGGGCAATCATCGCCGGCGCGGGCGGAGCCGCTCACCTGGCCGGATTTGCCGCCGCCGTGACTCCGCTGCCCGTTCTCGGGGTTCCGATCGAGTCGGCTTCCCTCAAGGGGCTGGATTCGCTTCTTTCGATGGTCCAGATGCCGGGTGGCGTCCCCGTCGCCACCTTTGCGATCGGCAAGCCCGGCGCCATCAACGCAGCCCTGTTCGCCGCGGCAATCCTGGCCGGTGGAGACGAGCGCATCCGCAGGGCGCTGGACGATTACCGGGCCGCGCAGGCGAAAAAGGTGACCGATACGAAGTTGCCTTAGCCTTCTCGGTCCGGGGACGGATTAGAGGACTCGGCCCCCGGCCCGGATTGATACCTCGCGACGTCCGCCGGTGTGTCCAGGTCGGCCGCAAGCTCGGGCATGTCGATCGCGGCGACGCTTCCGGGATCTCCATTCAGAAGGGTCCGAGCGCCTTCCTCCCCCGTGAGCGACGCAAGGGCGTCAAAGTGCTCTCGCATGAACAAGGCGGGCGCCCCGCACCGGCCGAGATAATGCGCCGCCGCGATGCTGCGGCCCGTTTGGCATTGCGCGGCCATCAGCCGCGAAATCACGCCGGCCGAAAAAGCCGGCTGGTCGCAAAGGGCGACGATCGCCCCGTCGATCGCGCGCGAGAACTGCCTAAGGGCGGCGACGCCGACCCTTATCGAGGAAGCCAT
>JBEKAO010000045.1:0-23135 GCA_050015855.1 Opitutaceae bacterium
TTGAGTGGCTACTTCGACACGATCCCTCACCCGGAATTGCTCAAATGCCTGGCTCGCCGCATCAGCGATGGCGCGATGCTGGCCCTGCTCAAACAGTGGTTGCAGATGCCAGTGGAGGAAAGCGATGGACGTGGCGGGAAACGCAGGAGTAATCTGGCGCTCCGCCACAAGCGCGGCACCCCGCAAGGGGCGCCTATCTCGCCGTTGCTATCCAACTTGTACATGAGACGTTTCGTTCTCGGATGGAAGGCCCTCGGTTACGCGGAAAAGTTCCAAGCGTGCATCGTCAACTATGCCGATGATTTTGTGATCCTGTGCCGCCACAGTGGCCGGCAGGCCGGCGAGGCAATGCGCGGGCTCATGAAGACGCTGAAACTGACCGTGAACGAGGAAAAGACCCGGCTGTGCCGGGTACCAGAAGAGCGGTTCGAGTTCCTCGGGTATAGCTTCGAAAGATGCTATGCCGCGAAGACCGGGCGACCCTATCTGGGAACGAGACCCAGCCGAAAGAAGATCTCGGGGGTTATCCAGCGGATCAGTCAGTTGACGTGGCGTCATCGTCTGCCAGAAGCGGAAACCGAAGTCGTCAGTGCGCTCAACGCATTGCTGCGCGGATGGGGCCATTACTTCTGTCTTGGCTCGGTCAGCAAAGCCTACGCTGCAGTTGACGCGCATACGCGGCATCGGTTGCGCCAGTGGCTGGTCCACAAGCATCAGGCCGGCGGAGCCGGCACGAAGCGGTACTCGAATGAGCACCTCTATGAGGTGCTCGGTCTGGTCCGTTTATCCAGCACCACGACCAGCCTCCCGTGGGCGAAAGCATGAATATACCTTGGTCCGAAAGCCGGATGCGGGAAATCCGCCCGTCCGGTTTGATGAGCGGGGAGTGGAAACGGAGCGGCCCGTCCGCCACCGCGCCACTCCTCGACTCTACTAAAAAAGGTATCGCGTATCTTGGTACTCCTTGGTTATCTAGGAGGTGCAAAACAATCAACCAAGACTACGCGATGCGGAAAAAGTCAGCGAAAAAGATCCGATTCACAAGTTCAAAACGCCGTTCGGTCGAAGGCGCTTTTGATGGCGGCGAGGTCAGCAGTGACGGCGGCCTTATATTGATGCGGGAGGCCGACCGGCGGTTGGGTTTAATCAAAGCTGTGGCCGCTCGCTTGGGCGACAAACGGCAGCCGGGGAAAGTGCGGCACGAAACGGTGACGCTGCTGCGGCAGCGCGTGATGGCGCTGTGCGCGGGCTGGGAAGACCTGAACGACGCCGAGACGCTGGCGGCCGATCCGGTGCATCAGTTGGCGGCGGGAGCCGACACGCTCGGCAGTGCGCCGACCCTGTCGCGCTTCGAGAACGCGCAGAACCGGGCGAGCGCGTGGGCGGTGAATGAGGAGTTGGTGGAGCAGTTCATCCGCTCGAAGCCGAAGGCGCCGGCGTATTTGATCTTGGATTTTGATGCGACGGACACCCCGGTGCACGGGCAGCAGGAGGGTCGGTTCTTCCACGGCTACTACAATAGCCACTGCTTCCTGCCGCTGTACGTCTTCTGCGGCGACCAGTTGCTGGTGGCGTACCTGCGCCGGAGCAACATTGACGCCGCCAAGCATGCCTGGGCGATCCTGGCTCTCCTGGTGAAGCGGCTGCGGGCGGTGTGGCCGCGGACCAAGATCGTGCTCCGGGCCGACAGCGGCTTTTGCCGCGACCGGATGCTCACGTGGTGCGACCAGAACGATGTGAAATACATCGTGGGTCTGGCTCGCAATAGCCGGTTGCTCGAGGCCAACGCCCCGCTGATGCAGCAGGCCGAGGAGGAATTTAAGCGGACCGCTGGCGCTGACTTCTCGAGACCAGTAATGCGGGATGAGCCGGAGTTCCGCGCGCGTTAATCGCGAAAAAAAGCGGTTTCATCGGGCGGTGAGCGCGAGCGGCGGCGGCACACCGACCAGTTGGGGACGTTTGAAAAACGCTTTTTCGGACCGAGAGAATCCGCTCACGATGCAGGTAACCGCAACAAGCTCCCAGCCCTGCCGGCCGAGGGCGGTGAGTTGGGTTGGTATGGGATCATTAAGAACGTAATATTCCCAAATAGTAACATTCATGGTTTGACGGGGTTATGGGGTTTCCATGCGCTCCAGAATGGTTTGAGGAGCAAGTTATGCCGCTGAGGCCAGCGACGTGACGGCTGTTGCAGTGGCCACCGCTTTCGCAGTGGCGATGGCAGCACGTTTGGGCATGATACCAAAGAACCGTTCGGCGTCTTCGGCGGTCTTCAGGTCGAGGTAGTGTTTGCGGATGATGCTCTCGGAATTGCCCGCTTGCAGGGCGGCTTCGCCAAGGGATCGGTACTTGGCGACGAAGAAACTTATGAACGAATGCCGCATGATGTCGTGGGTGAGGTTGAATTTCTCCACCACCTTTTCGCGGACGTGCTGGAGGTTGACGGGGATGATCGGAAACTTCTTCAACGGGTAGGCCCGGAGCCAGGCGGCGAGATTCGGCTGAATCGTGACATTGCGTGGCTCCCGCACCTTCGAGACCTCCCCGTCGATGCGGATCAGCCCGCCGTCGAGTTTGACGTGTTCTGGCCGGAGCCGGAGGATTTCGCCGGTACGGAGGCAGGGCCGGATGCCGGCGAAAAGGCATAGGGCGAAGAACGGGACGGCGCTGGCGTGATGTTCCTCGACAAAGGCCATCATTTCCTTCGCTTGCGCGGCCGTGAGCGTCGCCGCGCCGCCGCGACGACGGCGAATCCGCCGGGGCGGGATTTTGGCGAGCGGGGTGTCCGTGAGCCAATCGCGTTGCAGGGCGAACTTGAGGAAGGTGGAGACGATGCCGCGCCGGTTATTGTAGGTCTTGAGCGCCGCCCGTCTGGCCTCGAAATACCCGATGAGCCGCGTGCCGGTAAGCTCGGCGACCGTGGCCCCCGGGAAGTGCTTTTGCAGCCGGTTAAGATCGCGCTTCATGCGCACGAAGTAGGGCTCGGAAAGCATGTCCTGCTCCCGTTCGTGCTCCTTCATGGCGATGTATTCCGCAACCGCCTCGGTCAGCAGTTTTCCGTTCACTGGCTCCCGGTAGTTCGCGAGCGCGAAATCCACGTAGAAGGCCAGCGAACGGGGCAGGCCGGCCAGCCGGCGAAACGCCGTCTCGGCTTCGTGGAGCTGATCGTCCGTCAGCCGCGTGGCAGCGGCCCGGATACCAGTCTCGCGCTGGAGGTGTTGGATTTCGAGGCTCTGCCGCTCGGCTTCCGCCTCGGCCCGCGTCGAAAGATTCTTGCGGACGCGTTTGCCGTCGAGCCAGCCCGATACTCTGAAAACGACATCCCCGGAGGGATTCGTGAACTCTGTGGCTTGGAATGTGGTTTGATTCATGCCCGATTTGCCACGTCAACTGGCAAATCGGTTGTCGGGAAAATTAACTCGTTGGGTTAGAACGAGAAATTGGCGGAGAGGGAGGGATTCGAACCCTCGGTAGCCTTTCGACTACACATGATTTCCAATCATGCACATTCGACCACTCTGTCACCTCTCCGGGTCGACGCAGCCGGGGTCCGGCTCCGGCGCGAAGGGTAGAGCAGAAATCGAAGGCCGGGGCAGGTCAACGGAAAAGGCGGCGGAATGCACGCCTCCTCAAGGACATATTTCCGAAATGCGGCTTGCGCGGACTTTTGCAGGCGGTACGCTTGATATGGTACAAAGCCGCATCATTTGACCAACTGATCATGGTTTCAGCCAGCACAGAGCTCGCCTATAACAGCAAGATCGAGGGTGATGTCATTGTCTCCCGCGCCGATGCGGTGATCAACTGGATCAGGACCAACTCGATGTGGCCGATGCCGATGGGACTTGCGTGCTGTGCGATCGAGCTGATGGCGGTTGCGGCGAGCCGGTTCGACATCGCGCGATTCGGCGCGGAGGTGATGCGCTTTTCGCCGCGTCAATCCGATGTCATGATCGTTTCCGGCACAGTGACTTATAAAATGGCGACGGCCGTGCGGCGCATCTACGACCAGATGGCCGCGCCCAAGTGGGTGATCGCCATGGGGGCCTGTGCCAGCACCGGGGGCATGTACCGCAGCTATGCGGTGCTCCAGGGGGTGGATCGAATTTTGCCGGTGGACGTTTACGTGAGCGGATGCCCGCCGCGTCCCGAGGCGCTCCTCGATGCCGTGATCAAACTGCAGGAAAAGGTCAATCGCGAGCCCTCCGCCCGGAGGCTCCTTAGCGCCCGAGGCCTTCTGCATGGCTAGCGCGGATCAACCCGACGCCAGACTAGCCGCGTCCGGCCTGAAGGCGAGGTTTCCGCAGGTCGTTGACCGGCCGAGCCTCGACCATGCCGCCGTCAATGTTCCTGCGCAGGCAGTTCCGGCGGTCCTCAAGTCGCTGAAGGAAGAGTGGGGTTTCGACATGCTCGTCGATTTGACGGCGGTCGATTGGGCGGCGGGCGCATCGCCCCGATTCACGGTCGTCTACCACCTGTACTCCACGGAGAGGCACGATTACATGAGGGTCGCCGCGGACTGCCCGATTGATTCGGCGCCCGTCGTGCCATCGGTGACCGCGCTTTGGCCGGGCGCCAATTGGCACGAGCGCGAGGTGTATGACATGTTCGGCATCCGATTCGAGGGCCATCCCGACCTGCGGCGCATCATCATGTGGGACAGTTACCCGCATCATCCGCTTCGGAAGGAATTTCCGCTTGCCGGAATCGACACGGAGCTGCCCGACGCCGATGTCGCGGCGGAAACGGGCGCGAAAGTGAGGTCCGCCCCGATGATGGGCGGCCCGTTCGTCGCATCGCCCGGCCAGATCAACATGACCGAGGCCGAGCCGGGCGCCAAGGACGAGAGCTGGACCGAGAAGGACGAGAAGCCATAGCAGCATCCGCCGATGGCAACCGATTTCACATTTCCCGACGCATCGGCCAAGAACGCCGCCTTCGAGTCCGAGACCGAGAAAATGTCGCTCTCGATGGGGCCCTCGCACCCGTCCACCCACGGCGTGCTGCGCCTGCAGATGGAACTGGACGGCGAGATCGTGACCAGGGCGGATCCGGTGGTCGGGTACCTCCACCGGGGCGACGAGAAGATCGCGGAAAACATGACGTACAACCAGTTCGTGCCCTACACGGACCGGCTGGACTACCTGGCGCCGCTGGCCAACAACATGGCCTATGCGATCGCGGTCGAGCGCCTCGCGAAACTCGAGGTGCCGCCCCGCTGCCAGGCAATCCGCGTCATCACGGCCGAGCTCGCCCGGATCTCCTCGCACCTGATGGGGCTCGGCGCCTACGCGATCGACGTCGGCGCATGGACCGTCTTTCTCTACACATTCGGGGAGCGGGAAAAGCTGTACCGGCTCTTCGAGGAACTGACGGGGGCCCGGTTCACGACGAGCTACACGCGGATCGGCGGGCTGGCGCGCGACGTTCCCGAGGGCTGGCTCGGGCGCGTCGCGAAATTCTGCGATGAGTTTCCTCCGATCCTGGAGGAGAGCATGAACCTCCTGACGCGCAACAAGATCTTCATGGACCGGACGGTTGGAATCGGCGTCATCTCCAGGGAGGATGCGATCGCCTACGGCCTCACGGGGCCCAATGCGCGCGGATCGGGCGTCCCCCTGGACCTGCGCAAGGACAGGCCGTACAGCGGCTACGAGCAGTATGAATTCGACGTCCCGATCTGCACCGGCGGCGACTGCTACGACCGTTATCTGGTCCGCGGCGAGGAGATGCGCCAGGCGGTGCGGATTCTCCGCCAGGCCGTGGAGAGGTTTCCGGGCGGGCCCTGGTTCGCGACGGACGCGAAGAAGATCTTCGCCCCGCCGAAGGACAAGATCCTCACTTCGATGGAGGAGCTGATCCAGAATTTCATGCTTGTGACGGAGGGGCCCCAGATGCCCGCCGGGGAGGTTTACTTCGAGGCGGAGAATCCAAAGGGCGTCCTCGGCTTCTATATCGTCAGCAAGGGGGGCGGCGTGCCGTGGCGCCTGAAGATACGCTCCCCGTCGTTTTGCAACCTCTCCATCCTGCCCAAGGTGTGCGTTGGGGCCCTCCTGACCGACATCGTCGCCATCCTGGGATCATTCGATTTCGTGATGGGCGAATGCGACCGATGATCCCTTCATCCCCAATGAAGCTTTCACCAGCCACGCTTCAGAAGATCGACGAGGTGATCACGCATTACCCCGTGAAGCGAAGCGCGGCGATGCCGCTCCTCCACCTGGTGCAGGAGGAGCAGGGCTTCATCTCGCAGGAGGCGATCGAGTGGATAGCCGCCAGGCTCGAGCTGGAGCCCATCAACATCTACGAGCTGGTCACCTTTTATCCGATGTTCCGACAGAAGCCGATCGGCCGGAGGCACATCAAGGTGTGCCGGACGCTTTCCTGCGCGCTATTGGGGTCGTACCGGACCTGCGCGGAGTTCGAGAAGCACTTCAACACCCATTGCGGCGATGTTTCTCCGGGCGGGGAGGTGACGATCGAATTCGTCGAGTGCCTCGCAAGCTGCGCCACCGGACCGGTCGTCATGGTGGACGACGCCCTTTACGAGAAAGTCGACGAGGCCCGCGCGTCCGAACTCGCGGTCAAGATCAAGGCCGAGTCCGCGCGGGCCGCCGAGGGACAACGCAAGTAAACCGCCATGCCCGAACAGCGACGCATCATTTTCCAGCATATCGGCGAGCCCGGCTACTCGGCCGATCTCGCCTGCTATCTGCGAAACGGCGGGTACGAGACGCTGCGCCAGGCCGTCCGGCGCAAGCCCGGGGAGCTGATCGAGGAAGTCAAGCTGTCGGGATTGCGCGGCCGCGGCGGCGCCGGGTTCTCCTGCGGGCTCAAGTTTTCGCTCGTGGACAGGAAGAGCGGCAAGCCGATCTACCTCATCGCCAACGCCGACGAGTCCGAGCCGGGCACCTTCAAGGACCGGTGCATCATTCATCAGGACCCCCACCAACTCCTCGAGGGGATGATGATCGCGTGCTTCGCGAACAACGTGAAGCAGGCCTACATCTACATACGCGGCGAGTTTCCCGAGGGCGCGCGCATCCTCGAGAATGCGATCGCCGAGGCGCGGGCCGCGCATTTCGTCGGACCCGATATTGCCGGGTCGGGCTACGGCTGCGAGGTGTACGTGCATCGCGGGGCGGGGGCCTACATCTGCGGCGAGGAAACGGGGCTCATCGAATCCCTGGAGGGGAAGCGGCCGTATCCGCGGATCAAGCCGCCCTTCTATCCCGCGGTCCTCGGGCTCTACCAGTGCCCGACCATCGTCAACAACGTGGAGACGCTTTGCGCGGTCAAGCACATCGCGGCCATGGGTGGCGGCGCCTACGCGAGGATCGGAACCCCGGGGAACACGGGAACGCGGGTCTACTGTGTCTCCGGCCACGTGCAGCGGCCCGGATGCTACGAGTTCGAAGTGGGAAAGATCACGATCGGCCAGCTCCTGTACGAGGTGTGCGGCGGGCCGCTCCCGGGCAGGAAATTCAAGGCGGTGATTCCAGGCGGCTCGTCGGCGAAGGTCCTCAAGTTTGGCGATCGTTTCAAGGGCAGGCGCAAGGTCGGGGTCGCGCTGGAGGAGTATGACTGGGCCCTGGAGGATGTGCCGCTGGATTTCGACTCGCTGGCGCTCGTAGGCTCCATGGGCGGATCCGGCGGGGTCATCGTGATGGACGACTCGGTGAACATGGTCGAGGCGCTCGGCAACATCAACGCGTTCTACGCACACGAGTCGTGCGGGCAGTGCACGCCCTGCCGCGAGGGGTCGCTTTGGATGAAGCGGATCACCGAGCGCATGGCGCGCGGCGCGGCCAGGCCCGAGGACGGCGCCCTTTTGAAGAGCGTCGCCGACCAGATCGCGGGCCGCACGATCTGCGCCTTCGGCGAGGCCTGCGCCTGGCCCACCCAGAGTTTTGTGCAGAAGTTTGGCGATGAATTCGCCGCGTGCGCCGCTGCCCCGGCGAAGCCGGAGGCGCAGGCCGGAAAGATCAGACTGGTATGATCCCCCCGCCCAAAGCCGATCTGATCACCGTCACCATCGACGGCCGGGAAGTCGCCGTGCCGAAGGGCACCAACATGATCGAGGCCGCCCGGGCTGCCGGGGTGGACGTGCCCCATTATTGCTACCACCCGAAGCTCACGGTGGCCGGGAACTGCCGGATGTGCCTCGTGGAGACGGGCCAGGGCGCCGTCGACCCCACGACAAAGGCGCCGATCATGGACCCGGCGACGGGCAGGCAGCGGATCCTCTGGGCTCCCCGTCCGGCGATCGCGTGCGCGACGAGCGCCTTCCCGGGGCTGCACATCCGCACGACCTCGGCCCTCGTCAAGGATTGCCGCGAAGGCGTGATGGAGTTTCTTTTGATCAACCACCCGCTCGACTGCCCGATCTGCGACCAGGCGGGCGAGTGCAAGCTCCAGGAACAGGCGACCGGCTACGGGCGCGGGTATTCGCGCTACATCGAGCCGAAAAACGTGAAGCCGAAGCGCACGGCGCTCGGACCGCGGGTGATGCTCGACGACGAGCGGTGCATCCTTTGCTCGCGCTGCATCCGGTTCTGCAAGGAGGTCGTGCGGGACGACGTCCTCGGCTTCATCGACCGGGGCAGCCATTCGACCCTGACCTGCTATCCCGGCAGGAAGCTCGAGAACAATTATTCGCTGAACACCGTCGACATCTGCCCGGTGGGCGCCCTGACCAGCATGGACTTCCGGTTCAAGATGCGCGTCTGGTTCCTGAAGCAGACGGAGAGCATCGACGCCGAGAGCAGCGCGGGCGCCAACATCGTCGTGTGGTCGCGCGAAGGGGTCATTTACCGGATCACGCCGCGCCGGAACGACGCAGTGAACGACACGTGGATGGCGGACAGCGGGAGGGAGCTTTACAAGGCCGTCCGGGCCGAGAACCGCCTGGCGGAGGTCCGCATGCGCTCGGGCGAAAAGGCCGGCGCCAGCCTCGATGCGGCAGTGGAGGCGGCGGCGGAAATGTTCAAGGGGAGCGCGGGGGCGATCGCGATCGTCGGTTCGGGCCGCAGTTCGGTCGAGGAGCAATACCTGACGCGGAAACTGGCCGCGGCTTTGAATGCGCCGGCCAGCCTCGTCGGCCGGGTGGGGAGGGGCGACGGAATTCTCGTTTCCGCCGACAGGAATCCGAACGTCCGCGGGGCGCTGGTGACGGGACTTGTCGCATCGCTGCCGGCCCAAGGCCTCGGGGAACTCGGCGCGGCGATCGATGCCGGCCGGATCAAGGCTGTCGTCTCCATCGGGGAGGACCTGGCCGAGGCCGGGCTGACGGACGCGCAGCTAGCCAGGGTTTCGATCGTCTATCTGGGCACCCACCGCAATCCGACCAGCGATGCCGCGGCCATCGTGCTGCCGACCTTGAGCGTATTTGAAAAGGCGGGCACGTTCGTCAACCAGCAGTTCCGAATCCAAAAATTTGCGCCCGCAGTGCCGGGTCCGGCCGGGGCGACGGACGATTTGATGGTCCTGGCCCGGCTTGCCGCGGCGGCGGGAGGGCAGGGCGGGCAAACCGGCGGGTTGGCCGAGGTTTGGTCCGAGCTTTCGGCCGCCGTGCCCGCCCTCGCGGGCCTCTCCTACGCCAGGATTCCCGACACGGGCCTGCTTTTGGACGGCACCCCTTGGGCCGGCCTGCCGTTCGCCGAGGGCGAGTCGCTCCATTTCAAGCCGGCTAAATGAGCTTTCTTCTCCAACTCCACGCCATCCCGCTCGACGCATTGAAGGGCCTTGCCGTCATCTGCGTCATGTTCCCGCTCGCGGGCGCCTGCTCGATGGCGGAACGCAAGGTCTGCGCCTGGATCCAGGACCGGCCCGGCCCCAACCGCGCCCTTCCGTTCTGGTTTGCCTGGGTGCCCGTGTTCGGGCCGTTCCTGCAGAAGATCGGGGCGTTCCACCTGCTGGCCGACGGGCTGAAATTCCTATTCAAGGAGGAGATCGTTCCCGGCCAGGTGAACAAGCCGTATTTTGTCCTGGCGCCCATCCTCGCGATGATCCCGGCGCTCACGACGGTGACGGTGGTCCCGTTCGGCGCCTACCTGGGCGCGAACGGAGGCGTGGTTCCGCTCATGCTCGCCAACGTCGACGTGGGGATCCTGGCGGTTTTCGCGATCGCCTCCCTCGGCGTGTATTCGGTGATCCTCGCCGGTTGGGCGTCGAATTCGAAGTACTCGTTCCTCGGCGGAGTGCGGGCCTCGGCGCAGCTGATCTCCTACGAGCTGTCCCTGACGCTTTCCGTCCTGCCCGTTTTCCTGTGGATCAACGCTCCGGGGACCGCGGGCACGCTGGGCCTTGCCAAGGCCGTCGAATTCCAGAGCCGGCCGGGATTCTGGGGAGGAGCGTGGTTCGTGTTCATCATGCCGCTCTCGGCCCTCATTTTTCTCGTCGCCATGTTCGCCGAGACCAACCGGCAGCCCTTCGACATGGCGGAGTCGGAGGCGGACCTGGTGGGCGGCTTCCACACGGAGTACGGCGCATTCAAGTGGTCGCTGTTTTTCGTCGCCGAGTACTGCCACATGATCGTCGGCTCCGGGGTGTTCGTCCTTCTTTTCCTCGGAGGCTGGAATCCGCTGCCGTGGGTGCCCCTCGCCACCTTCGCCGGCTGGCTGGGGATCGCCGGCCTTCCGATACTCGTCGGCATTTTGTCCGCGGTCATTTTCCTCGGCAAGATCCTCCTCATGATCTTCTTTTTCATGTGGGTGCGCTGGACCGTTCCCCGGTTCCGCTACGACCAGGTGATGAAGATCGGCTGGCAGAAGCTGTTGCCTCTGGCCATCGCGAACCTTCTCGTCTACTTCATCGGCATCGCGCTTCTGCAGCGGTAAAGCAACTCCCCTTCCATGGCCGTCGTAACCCTCCAACGCAAACCCCTGAGTTTCGCGGAGCGCTGCTATCTGCCGGAGGTGGCGGCCGGGCTGAAGATCACCTTCAAGCACATGGTGAGCCCGAACAAGACCCTCCAGTATCCGGAGGAGCGGCCGGCCATACCGCCGGGGTACCGGGGCGTGCCGACGCTAGTCAAGGATCCGAACGGGCGGGAAAAGTGCGTGTCGTGCCAGCTGTGCGAGTTCGTCTGCCCGCCCAAGGCGATCCGCATCGTCCCGGGCGAGCTCCCCGGAACGGGGCCCGGCGCCAACGTGGAAAAGGGCCCGCGGGAATTCGACATCGACATGCTCCGGTGCATCTACTGCGGCCTCTGCCAGGAGGTCTGCCCGGAGGAGGCGATCTTTCTCCAGGAGCAATACTCGACCTGCGGGTACAGCCGCGCCGAGATGGTCAACCACAAGGAGCGCCTCTACGAGTTGGGCGGAACGCTGCCGGACGCGCACTTCAAGTGGGAGAAGAAGAGGAAGGCCGCTGAGGAGGCGGCCCGCGGCCATGCATGAGTTCATTTTTGTCTTCCTGGCGGTTTTCACGGTCGTTTGCGCCCTCGGGGCGGTTCTCAACCGCAATACGATCAACGCGGCGATGTGCCTCCTGCTCTGTCTCGCGGGCGTGGCGGGCCTCTTTCTGAAGCTCGACGCCTTCCTCCTGGCCTTCCTTCTCCTGCTCGTCTACGCGGGCGCGGTCGTCACCCTGTTCCTGTTCATCATCATGCTGATCGACGTTCGCGGCTCGACGGGAGCCCCCCGGAGGCGCTTTGCGACGGTGGCCAGCATTGCCGCGCTGGCGATTGTGGCCGCGGGCCTTTGGAGTTTTGCCACGCGGGGCCGCCTCGCCCCCGACCCGCTGCCGGCCGGTCCGGCGGTCGGCGCCTCGCTGAAGGCCTACGCCGAGCTTCTCTTCACGACCTATCTGCTCCCTGTTCAAATCGTCGGGTTCCTGCTCCTGGTCGCCATACTGGGAGTGATCGCGCTGTCGCGCAAAACGCAATGATGACCGCCGGCCTAAACGCGTATCTCGGCCTGAGCGCCGTCCTGTTTGCGATCGGATTCCTGGGGGTCCTGCTCCGGCGCAATGCGATCGTGATCTTCATGGGGCTTGAGCTGATGCTCGTGGCCGCGACGCTGGCCCTTGTGGCTTTTTCCCGCTTCAACGGGGCGATGGACGGCGACGTTTTCGTCTTTTTCATCCTGACGGTGGCGGCGGCCGAGGTGGCCGTCGGGCTGGCGATCGTCGTCGCCCTGTTCCGCCGCCGCGGGACGATCCAGGTGGACCAGCTCAATTCGCTGAGGAATTGACCGCGATGACACCCGCACATTTCGCATTCCTGATCCTGGCGGCGCCGCTCGCATCGGCGGGTTTTACCGCCTGCTTTCTGCGCAGGCGCGGGACCGCTGCCGCCGCCCTTTCGGTAACGGTCGCGGGCCTGATCCTCGCCGGTGCGCTGCGCCTGGGGCTGTCGGGCGTGCGCTTCGAGATCGCCAAGGAGTGGCTGAACCTCGGCGGGTTCGTCGTTTCATTCGGATTCAAGTTCGACGACCTGGCGGCGCTCATGCTCGTCATCGTCGCCCTGGTCGGGTTCTGCGTGCACGTCTTCTCGCTCGGCTACATGCGCGAGGACGCCGCAAAGGCGCGTTATTTTGCCGGATTGTCGGTGTTCATGTTCGCGATGACGGGCATCGTCCTGGCTGACAACCTGTTCATGATGTTCATCTTCTGGGAGCTCGTGGGATTCTGCTCCTGGCTTCTGATCAACCACTGGCACGAGCGGCCGGCGGCTTGCGAGGCGGCGAAGAAGGCGTTCATCACGAACCGCGTCGGCGACTTCGGATTCCTGCTCGGAATCCTGATGTGCTACTGGATGCGCGGCACGGTGAACCTGACCGATCTCGCCGTGCAGACTTCCTCCGGGTTCGCTATCTACAGCCGGGCCCTTCCGCTGCTTCTATTCTGCGGCGCGATCGGAAAATCGGCGCAACTGCCGCTGCAGGTCTGGCTTCCCGACGCCATGGAGGGCCCGACGCCCGTTTCCGCCCTCATCCATGCGGCGACCATGGTGGCTGCTGGCATTTACATGCTGTGCCGCATCCAGATGCTGATGGTGCCGCAGGTGCTCGAGGTGATCGCCTGGGTGGGCGCCGCCACAGCCCTTTATTCGGCCCTGTGCGCGATCACGCAGCGCGACATCAAGAAGGTCCTGGCCTATTCCACGCTTTCCCAATTGGGCTACATGGTCGCCGCTTTCGGGCTCGGGTCGGTCGAGCACCGGGCGGAAAGCGGCGCGATCGTGCTGGTCGCCGCAGGAGTCGGCGCGGCCATGTTCCACCTGACGACGCACGCCTTCTTCAAGGCTCTTCTCTTCCTCGGCTCCGGCTCGGTGATTCACGGGTGCCATAATGAGCAGGACATCTTCAGGATGGGCGGGCTCGCCCGGCGGATGCGCTTCACGTTTGTGACCTTCACAATCGCGGTCGCCGCCATCATCGGGTTGCCGTTCTTCGCCGGATTCTTCTCAAAGGAGGCGATACTCGCCCTGGCATACGCCCAGAATCCCGCGATCTTCGCCGTCCTGGCGCTCACCGCCGCCCTGACGGCCTTTTACATGCTGCGGCTCTGGCGCCTGGTATTCCTCGGGACCGCGCGCAGCGAATCGGTGGAGCACGCGCACGAGGGAGGCTTCTCGATCCAGGCGCCGCTCGCCGTTCTTGCGGTGCTGGCCGCCTTCGGCGGAATGACGAGGCTGTACCCGGGCGCGCTTGCGGGGATTCTGGGCTGGGTGGTCGAGCCGGAGGGCGCCGCCCGCGCGGCCGTCCTGGCGACGAGCCTCGCCGTCCTCGCCGTGGGCGTGGCGCTTGCCCTGATTGTCTACCGCCCCTCTGAAGTCGGGCGGGCGCAAGGGGCGGGCGGGGACAATCCCATTCGCGATCCGCTCGAATCGGGCTTTCCAATGCTTTTCGGGGCGCTCGTCGCCCTGCGCGATTCCTTCGATACGGCGTACGGATATTACATCGAAAAGATCCAGCAGCGCTTTGCGATGCTCCTGAACTTCATCGATCTCCTCGGTATCGGAGGCCTGGTGCGCGCGGTGGCGGGCATGGTCGGCCTGACGGGGCTTCAGGCGAGGGCCGTGCATGTCGGCCGCCTCAACGTGTATGTCTATTGGTTTCTGGCCGGCGTGGCCGTCCTCTGGCTGTTTGCTGCCGGAATCTTTTGAGCCATTCCAATGAGTTTCAACCCCGACCCCCTCCTGATATCGATCGCCGCGCCCCTGGCGCTTGCGCTAGCGATCGCGCTCGGCCTTCCCAAGCGATGGTCCGTGCGGCTGGCCTACGCGGGGTTCGGCATCCCGCTCCTGTGCGCCCTCCACGTTTGGTGGCATTTCAGGGAGGCCCCGAAGGAGTCCGGCTACGCATTCCTCCACGAGTATTCCACGGGCCTCCAGAATCTCGGGATCGGGCTCAAGCTCGGGGTGAACGGGATCGCCATGCCGCTTTTCGTGCTCGCCGGGCTGGTCGGATTCGCGGCGGGGATCTTCGCCATCCGTTCGGGTGCCGAGCGCCTGAAGATCTACCTCATGCTCCTGCTCGCCATGCAGGCGGGCCTGATGGGGATTTTCGCGAGCGTGGACGTCTTCTTCCTTTATTTTTTCCATGAGCTCGCGCTGATACCGACCTTCGTCATGGTCGGGATCTGGGGCGGCCGCGACAGGACCTACGCCGCGATGACGATGACCATCTATCTCACGCTGGGAGCCATGCTTTCGCTGGTCGGGCTGATCGCGATCTATGTGAAAAGCGGCGCGCACAGCTTCGACCTGATCGCCCTGCGCGCGGCGCTCGGCGCCCGGCCGCTCGGGGTCCTGACGCAGCGGCACCTGTTCGGCCTCCTCCTTTTCGGATTTGGGATCCTCGTTTCGCTTTGGCCGTTCCACACGTGGGCGCCCCTCGGCTACGGCGCCGCGCCCAGCTCGGCGGCGATGCTCCACGCCGGCGTCCTCAAGAAGTTCGGCCTGTACGCCCTGATCCAGGTGGCCCTGCCTTTGCTTCCCGCGGGCGCCCCGGCCTGGAGCCATCCGCTGGCCATCCTGGCCGTCTTCGGCAATGTCGTCGTGATCGGCCTCGTGACGATGGCCCAGCGGGACCTGAAGCAGATGGTCGGCTTCAGTTCCGTCATGCACATGGGGTATGCGTTCCTCGGCCTGGCCGCCGGTTCTGCGTTCGGGATCGGGGGCGTCGTCCTTTTCATGGTGGCGCACGGCCTGTCCGTCGCCCTGCTTTTCCTTTTGGCCACCTGCGTCCACCACCGCACGCAGACCTTCGCGATGGACGAAATGGGCGGGCTTGCGCGCAAGGCGCCCGTGCTCGCGGCCTTCCTCACCGCGGCCGTGTTCGCCTCGATCGGCCTCCCCGGGTTCGCGAATTTCTGGGGTGAATTGGCGATTTTCACGGCCCTGTGGCACTACTCCCCGGCATTGACCGCGGTCGCGGTGACAGGGGTCGTCATTTCGGCGGTCTACGGCCTTCGGGCCGCCGCCCGGGTGCTCTTTGGCGAGACGACCGAGGCCTTCAGCCGGGTCGCGGAGAAGGCTCCGGTCGTGGATTTGCAGTTGGGCGAGCGGATTCCCGCGCTGATTCTGCTGGCCGCGCTCCTTTTCATCGGCTGCTGGCCCCGTTCCCTTGCCAGGCCGATCGACACGGCGGTGAGCGCCCCCTCGGCGGCGGCCGCCTATTCCGCGCGGTAGACTCCCATGGACCCCTCGACCCTTCAACACCTCGCCGCCGGAAACACCTGGGGGGCCATCTGGCCCGAGCTGGCGCTCGGTTGCCTGGCGCTCGCATTGCTTGTCCTTGAGATGGTGCTGCCCCGCGGGGCGCACAGGCACATTCCCTCTGTCGCAATTCTTGGCCAGATCGCGGTCTTGCTGGCCCTGCTGCCGGGTTTCCACGGTGGTTATCCGAGTCGCGAGAGTTTTAACGGCCTGTTGCTGCACTCGGTCCCCGGCGAGGTCATGCGTGTTTTTTTCGTCGTATCGTCGATCCTGGTATGCCTGCTGGCGCGCGTTAGCCTCGCGAAGCAGGCGATGCCGAAGGTGGAGTTTCACGCCATCGTTCTCGTGGTGGCGGCGGCGATGATGCTTCTGGCGCAGAGCAATCATTTCGTGATGCTTTTCGTCTCCCTCGAGACCGTGACGGTCGGATTCTACATCCTCGTCAGTTACGGAAGGCAAAGCGCGCCGACCCTGGAGGCCGGGTTCAAGTACCTGGTCATGGGGGCGCTGAGCTCCGCGCTCTTGCTTTTCGGGATCGTCCTCCTTTACGGGGTCGCGGGCAATCCGGCGCTGCCGGGACATGCCGCCTCCGCATTCAGCTACGGCGGGGTCGAGACGTTTCTCGCGGCCAATCCTCATAATTTCCTCGCGAGCCTGGGAATCGTCCTCGTCCTCGCCGGGGTCGCATTCAAGATCGGCGCATTTCCATTCCAGATCTGGATTCCGGACGTTTATCAGGGCGCGCCGACGCCGGTCACCGCTTTCCTCGCGGTCGCCTCAAAGGCGGCGGGCTTTGCCGTTCTGCTCGGACTTTACCACAGGGTGTTTTTCCCCTACGCCTGGCTCGTCGTGCCGGTACTGTCGGTCATGGCGGGGGCGACGATCATATTTGGAAATCTGGCCGCGCTCACCCAGCACAATGTGAAGCGCCTGATAGGCCTGTCCGGGGTCTCGCATGCGGGATTTCTTCTTCTCGGAGTCGTCGCCTCGGCCTCGTCGCGGCTCGGCGTGGGCGCCGTCTATTTTTACCTCTTTGCCTACCTGCTCGCCTCGTTCGCCGTATTCGGGGTGATGACCCACCTCGCCGGGGCGGACGACTCGGACCAGGAACTCGGGCATTACGCCGGGCTCGCGAAGGACAATCCGTTTCTTGGCGCCGTGCTGGCGGTCGGCCTTGGCTCGCTCGCCGGGATCCCGCCGCTGGCGGGTTTCATGGGAAAGTTCTTCATCTTTGTCGCGGCCTTCCAGGCCCATCTTTACGCGCTCCTCGGGATAGCGGCCGGGGGCGTCGTCGTTTCGATCTACTATTATTTCGGCTGGATCCGGGCGGCGTTTTTCGACGCGTCGCCGCCCGCGGGCGAATCCGCGTCCCGGCCGGAGCGGACTCCCGTGGGGGCGGCGGCGGCGATTGCCCTGGGCGCGATCGCGCTCGGCTCCGTCGTGCTCGGATTTTACCAGGGGCCGCTCGGACGCTGGCTGTCCTGGTGAGTTCTCTATAGCTGTCCGCAATTGACGAAGGCTTGCTCCCCATCGTCGGGGGAGCATGCCTTCATCATACGCGGACCAAGAATTATCCGCGGACCGTGGGGAAGGTCCTCTTTAACTCGAGATCAGCGCCAGTAGCCTTCGATCCAGACGTGGCCGCCGCCGCGCGCCTCCCAATGGCCGGCGACCCAGCCGCCGCCCTCATGCCAGTGCGGGTGGCGGCGCCAGGCACCGCGGATCCAGACCCAGCGCCCATTCCAGGACCAGCGTCCCGGTATCCAGGAAAACTCGGGTCCCGGCGGGCGTCCCATTTCCTCGACAATCAGGGGAGGGGGCGTATCGTAAACGACCACTTCGGGACCGGACGGAGGCGGAGTTGCCACGACAACGCCGGGCGCGGGCGGCGGAGGCGGCGGGGCGGCAACGACGGGCGCGGGGACGGCCCACCGGCCCTCCACCCAAACCCAGCCGTTTGGCCGCTGGTCCCAGTGCCCGGCGATCCATGTATAACCCGGCCGGATATCCCAATGCCCCCTGACCCATGCCCATCTGCCGCGGCGCGCCTCCCAGCGCCAATGGCCGTCAATCCAGACATATCCGGGACCGGGCATCGCCGGCCTCCGCTCGACGATCGGCGCCGGAGGGCTCTGTACAACCACCTCCTCGGGAGCGGGGACCCCCACGTTGATTCCTATGCCGACATCGACGGCAGCAGGCAGGGCGGGAACGCCGGCGACAATTCCTGCAATCAGAAGTTTGTTCAGTTTCATGGTATAAGGTGGTGAATATAGCGGATTAGATGAAATGCTCATCAAAATTGACGCCCTGGCGGGCGTCCCGTTACATTCTTTGACCGCAATGAGGCGGGATTGTTTCGGCGCCGGGGCGGTCCCGCCACGCCATCTGCGCAAGAATCGGCTTGGATTGGTTTTTTTGATTGCGCGCACCGGCGGGTGCGTTGAGGTGGGCGCGCACTTCCCATGAAAGTCACCGGACTCGCCCTGGTTCCGCCCCCTTCCGCCGCCGACCTCCCCAAGGTGACTCCGGAACTGCTGGCGTCGGTCCTCGCGCGCTACTCGCGGAGCAACGAGGGGCTGGCCGCGATCCTGGCAAAGGTCGATGTAGCCAATCCCGACGCGTCGATCGACCGCATCCTGAAATTCGTCGATTACGGCCACGCCTCGATTGGCGGGCTGACGGGAGGCCTGGCGGTGGCGCTGGACGGGGTGTCGATGTGGCTTGCGTACAAAATATTCGAATGCGCCCAGATGGCGGACGGACAGGAATCGAGCACGCGATACATCGCGATGGAGGCCTCGAACGTCTCGTCCGCCGAGGAGCTCGGGATCCCCGCCGACCTGGCGCCCCGCTGGCGGGCCATGGTTTCGGCGGCATTTGCTGCGTACCACGCGGAATATTCGCGCCTCGACGCCTTGGCGGGTTCCGAGCCGCACCGGGTCCGGAATCCCGCCGGGGCGAAGCCGGCGGTCCTGGCCAGGCTGCGGAAGAACTACGCCCTCGACCGCGCCCGCTACCTGATTCCGTTCGCCACGCGGACGAACCTCGGCCTGGTGCAAAGTTCGCGCATGTGGGCGCTGATGCTGACGCAGCTCGACTCGCTTCCGCAGCGGGAGGCCCGCGAGGCCGCGGGGCTGATCCGCGCCGAGCTCCTCAAGCAGTCTCCGCGCCTCCTCCGGCACAGTTTCGCGGAGAAGTCCTATGAGGAGCAGGCCCGGCAGGAGCTGGCCGCGAGCCTGGCTCTCGGCCGCGCCCGCCTGTCCTGCGAGCGCCTGTCCGACGAGGTATGGGTCGGCGTCGACCGGTCCGCCCCGCCCTGGCTGCCGCAGGAGCAGGCCGTGGCCGAGGCATTGCGCCACCGGGAGAACCGCTACGGGCAGCAGGGAGGCGCGACCCGGCGCATGCGGGTCACCTTCGCCTGGAACAACCTGGCGCTCGCCGAACTGCGCGACTTGAACCGGCATCGCACGGGCAACCGGCACACGCCGCTCATCCAGGCCGGATTCTACCTGCCGCCGGAGATCGACCGCGCGCGGCACCGTTCGCTGCTCGAGGAGCAGCTCGGCCTCACCCGGGAGCTGATGGAGCGCGGCTCGGCCGCCTACGTCTATTCGCTGCTTCTGGGAGCGCAGACTCCCTTCGAGCACAGCACGCAGGCCGACAAATTCATCTACGAGGCCGAGCTGCGCACGGGCATGGGCGCGCATTTTCGCTACGCCGAGCACCTGAGCGCCGCCCTGCGCGAATTTTTCGCGCAGGTGCCGGAGGCCCGCGAATGGGTCGCCGAGGGCACGGCCGAACCCGAGTAGGGCGGAACTTCGCCGGCGCCGGCTTTCAGCCGCCCGACGCGCGAACCTTGTCCTTCTCGCCCTCGCGCTCCTCCTCGAGGCGCGACCGCTCGCCCGAAATCTGCTTTTTTATCTTTTCAAACTCCTCCGCATTCTGCGCGGCGAGGGCCTTCTCGAGCTGCTCTTTCAGGAAAATCTCGCGTTCGGCGATCTTGCCCTTGTAGATCCGGTCGATTTCAGCCAGCCGTGCCTTCTGCGCGGGCGTCAGGGAGCGTCCAGCCTGGGGGTCGGATTTGGCGAGGCGTTCCATGGCCAGTTCGTAGGCGCTTTTCATCGGCCGGAATTAACGCCGAATCGCGCGCCGAAAACAAGCGCAAGGATGAGGACGATGAAAGGAGGCCACCAGCGCAGGGCGCCGCGGCGCCAACGGCCCGCATATCCCGCCATGCAGACGGCGATCAGCGCGGCCAGGGCCCCAGGCCCGATCCAAGACGCCCGGAAGTGAACCGTAAAATTCCCTCCGGGTATCTGCAGACCGGCCGAAACCACCGCGGCGATCAGCCTGAGAAGGACCGACGCCGCGCCGTTGAGAAACCGGGACGGGGCGTGGGCGCCAGGAGGAATTCCCGGCACGATCCCGCCGGAAATGCCCGCCAAGACCGAGAGAAATCCGCAGACGATGACCAGCATGGCCGGGGGGGCCAGGATCATGCCGACCGGCAGGCCGGCCGGCGCGAGGACTCCGAAAAACTGCACGCCGCTGACGGCTCCGACGAGCGATGCCGCGATGCCGATTCCGAGCGCCGCGAGAAGGTGCCGCTGAGCGGCCGCGCGCCACCGCTGGAATCGGCTGCGCAGCGGCGCGGGCACGCCGGGGCAGGCGGGAAACCGCGCCTGCAGCCATCCGGCGAGCGGCATGCCCAGCGTTGCGAGCGCCGCCATCACTCCATACGACATCTGGAAACTCGCGCCGAAGAGGTCCATCGGATCGCGGAGCAGAACGGGCAGGGCCGCCGCCGCCAGGGCGGCAATGAGGTTTGCCGGGCGGTGCAGCACGTGCGCGCCTTCAAAAACGCAGACCATGAGGAATGCCCGGACGGCGGACGGGCTCGCCCCGGTCGTGTCGACGTCCAGCCAGAGGACGAAAAGGATTGCGGCTGCCGCGGCGGGGCGCGGACACCGGAAAAGCGCCAGCAGGGCGTGAAGGGCCACGGCCACCACTCCGATGTGCAGGCCGTTGATCGCGAAGAGATGCATCGTCCCGGTGCGAAGGAAGGCCGACTTCTGTTCCGCGGTGAGATCCTGCTTCCAGCCCATCATCATTGCGCGGTACACGCTCAGCAGGTCGGGCCGCGACTCGAGCCCGGCCCCGAGGAGGCCCTTCATCCGCGCGGCCAATGCGTCGCAGAATTCCCGGTAGGCGCTTTGCGGGCGCACCAGTTCGATGAGCTGCCCGCGGCCCAGGCGAAGGTTCACACCGATCCCGGAGAGGTACGCCCCAAAACTTTCCTCCTTCGCGTCCCGCGGCACGATCTCCAGGACCCCGTCCGCGCGCACGACGGCGGATTGTCCGGGAACCCCCTGTCCGGGCCGAAGAGCGAGGGAGTAATAGATCCGCTGGCCGATTAGATCGCGCAAGTGCCGGTCGGCATCGGTGACAATCCCCGTGCCGCTCGCCCGGGGAGGGGGAGGCTTCCTTGGGGCCGCCTTTTTTGAATGGCGGGGGGGGACCGGCTTCTTCAGGACGGCCGGGGCAAGGCTGGCCGGCTCGAACTTCCGTTCGATTCGAAGGGTGAGCCGGGCTTCCCGGGCGGGCATGTTTCGCCAGCCGGGCGGCAACGCCTGGAAGCGGGCGCAATTGGCGTAGCCCGCCAAGGCGACGCCGGGGACAATAAAGACCGCCCAGAGGCGGGGCCGGATGAACGCCGTCAGAAGCGAAACGGCCGCCGCCCCGAAACCGGCGATCAGGAGGGGCAGGGGAGGAAGCCCGGGGTCGTGGCCCGCGGCGGCGACGCCGCCCAGGTACGGGAGCACGAGCCAGAGAAGCGGCGCGCGGTGGCCGAGAGTGCGGAGCGGAATCATACGCCCGGACGGCGCCGGGGCGATCCGGAGATGAGATGATAGCAAGCCGCTGCGAAGGTCATTCTGTCCAAGTCAGAGGACCGCCGCACACTGGAGCGGATTGCCAAAGGAACGATCTTCGCTACCCTCTCCTGTTCATGGCTCAACTGCTTGAACCTTTCAAGGTTCGCTCCGTCACGCTTCGCAATCGGATCGGCGTCTCGCCGATGTGCCAGTACTCGTCGAAGGAGGGGGTGGCCGGCGACTGGCATTTCGTGCATCTGGGCTCCTTTGCCGTGGGTGGGGCGGGACTGGTGATCGCGGAGGCGACGGCCGTCGCCCCCGAGGGCCGGATCACTCCGGGCTGCGCCGGGATTTGGAATGACGCCCAGGTGGAGCCGCTCGCGCGCATCAACCGCTTTGTCGCCTCCCACGGAGCCGTGCCCGGAATTCAGATCGCGCACGCCGGACGCAAGGCCTCCGCGGCATTGCCGCAGAATGGCGGGGCCCACCTGCCGGACGATGGCGGCGGATGGCCCACCGTTGCGCCGAGCGCCGTCGCTTTCGGCGGGGATCTCGGGAAGGTGCCCCGCGAGGCGGGCGAGGCGGACATCCTCCGGATCCAGGCGGACTTCGCCGCCGCGGCCAGGCGGGCGCGGGCGGCCGGCTATTCCTGGCTAGAGATTCACGCGGCCCACGGCTACCTCGCGCACGAGTTCCTTTCCCCGCTGAGCAACCGGCGCACCGACCGTTACGGGGGGAGCTTCGAGAACAGGATCCGCTTCGTCGTCGAAACCGCCCGGGCGGTTCGCGCCGCCTGGCCCGAGGCTTTCCCGCTTGCGCTCCGATTGTCCTGCACCGACTGGGTTCCCGGAGGCTGGGACATCGAACAGTCGGTGGAGCTGGCCATCCGACTGAAAGCCGAGGGAGTCGACCTGATCGACTGCAGCTCGGGCGGCAACGTGCCGGGCGTGAAAATCCCGCTCGTGCCCGGCTACCAGGTGCCGCTGGCCGAGCGCATCCGCCGCGACGCCGGAATCGCCACGGCCGCGGTCGGGTTGATCACCGAGCCGGCCCAGGCCGAGGAGATCGTCCGGTCCGGCCGTTCCGACCTGGTCTTCCTCGGCCGCGAAATGCTCCGCAACCCCCGCTGGCCCTATCATGCCGCCCGCGTTCTCGATCGGCGCGCCAATCTGCCGCCGCCGGTCCAGTACGCGCGCGCCTTGTAGGCAGGACCGCAGTCTGTCACAATCCGCCTGTGAACCCGCTCAGGCCGTCGCCCCGTTCGCCTGTCGTTCCGCTGACGCCATGACCGCGGACGACCAGGGCGACCTATTCGGCGGCGATTCTGACGGGCCGGGAGAGAGGCCGGCCGGGTCCCCCGCCGGGACGCCCGCGCGGGTCGAGAAGCCGCTTGCCGCGCGGCTTCGTCCAAGGTCGCTGGCGGAAGTGGTGGGCCAGGAGCATATCCTTCGACCGGGCAGCCTGCTGCCCCGTTTGGTCGCCCAAAACAGCTTTGGGTCGCTCCTCTTCTATGGTCCGCCCGGATCCGGCAAGACAAGCATCGCCGAGGCGATCGCCCGCGAAACGAAAAGCCGGTTCGTTCGGGTCAACGCGGT
>JBEKAO010000046.1:0-23404 GCA_050015855.1 Opitutaceae bacterium
TTTCGAGCCAGTTGCGCAGGATTTTGCTCGTCGGCCAGCCGCCGAGGCAGATCACGGTCTCGGGCTTCAGCTTTCCGGCCACCTCCGGGTTTCGGAGGATCGCATCGTAAGCCGTAACCAGGTGCGGAATCTCCCTCGCGTAATTGCGGGCGGGAGAGAGTCCGTCCGCAAGGACCGGCCAGCCCAGCTTTCGCGCGATCTCGCCCACGGAAGCCGCGTAGGCCGCCGGGTCACGCGGCAGCGCCGGACCGGCCACGATCACGCCGTGGACATCGGATGGGATCGCCGGGGCCCGCGTCAGCGGTTCGACACCCTGCGAGGGCGCGATATGGGCGAAGAAATCCTCCCAGTCGAGCCCCCCGAGGGTCTCCGCCGTCCGGTCGGGGATCGGCGGCAGGGGGTCGCGGAACGGAACGTTCAAATGGACGGGGCCCGGATACGGAAGGCAGGTCCGCGTGCATGCATGCGCAATGGTCTGGCGGAGGTACCGGAGGAGCCCGTCGGAGGTCTCGGGCAGGGCCAGTTCGTGAAAAAAGTTCACATGCCGCCCGAACATCCCCTGCTGGTCGATCGTCTGCCCCGAGGCGCAGAACCAGTTCACATGCCGCCCGAACATCCCCTGCTGGTCGATCGTCTGCCCCGAGGCGCAGAACCTCATCTCGGGCGGCCGGTCGGCCGTGAGGACGAGAATCGGAACGCCGCTTTCCTGCGCCTCGATGATCGCCGGGAAATAGTTCGCCCCCGCCGTCCCGCTCGTGCACACGAGCAGCACGGGCCGGAGATCCTGGCGGGCCAGCCCCAGGGCGAAAAAGGCGGCCGAACGCTCGTCGAGGATCGGGATGGCCTCGATCCCATGGTGGCGGGAGACGGCGAAGGCCAGGGGGGCCGAGCGCGATCCCGGGGAAACCACCGCCTTGCGCACCCCCATGCACGCGAGCGTCTCCACGATCATGCTGCCCCAAAGCGAATTGACGTTTCGGAAGTCGAGTTCGGGCTGCGGCATGCGCCCATGCAAGACCGGAACCCGACCGGCGGAAAGCTGAAACTCCGGGGTTGCGGGCTTTTCACCCCTGCCGTTGTATGGGCGATTCGGAAATGAGTTTCTACATCACCACCGCGATCGACTACGTGAACGGTTCGCCGCACCTGGGCCACGCCTATGAGAAGGTGCTGACCGACGTCATAGCCCGGTTCCGGCGGCTGATGGGCGACCAGGTGCACTTCCTCACGGGCACGGACGAGCACGGGCAGAAGGTGCAGCAGAGCGCCCGCAAGCGCGGCATCGCCCCCCTCCAGTTCGCCGACGAGGTGAGCGCGGAGTTCCGCGCGCTTTTGGTCAAGCTGAACATCTCCAACGACGACTTCATCCGCACGACCGAGGAGCGGCACAAGAAGGTCGTGCGCGCGATCCTCCAGGACCTGTTCGACCGGGGCGAGATCTACAAGGGCGAGTACCGGGGATTCTACAGCACCCGCCAGGAGCAGTTCCTGCAGGAAAAGGACCGCAATCCGGACGGCTCGTGGCCGGAGATCTTCGGGGAGGTCGCCGAAATCGTTGAGCCGAACTATTTCTTCAAGCTCAAGGCCCACCAGGAGTGGCTCGTCGACTTCCTGGCCAGGAACGGCGATTTTGTCTTTCCGCGCTACCGGCAGAAGCAGGTTCTCGAATTCCTGAGGGAACCCCTGAACGACCTTTGCATATCGCGGCCGCGCGACCGCCTCGAATGGGGCATTCCCCTGCCCTTCGACGAGGGGTACGTCACCTACGTCTGGTTTGACGCCCTCGTGAATTACTATTCGGCCGTCGCCGACCGGCCCGGCCTCTGGCCCGCCACGTGGCACGTGATCGGCAAGGACATCCTCGTCCCGCCCCACGCCGTATACTGGCCCATCATCCTGCACGCCGCGGGAATTCCGCTGCCGAAGGGAATCATCGCCCACGGCTGGTGGATGCAAAGCGGCGCAAAGATGTCGAAGAGCACGGGCAACGCGCTCAATCCGCTGGACTTCGTGGGCGAATTCGGCGCCGACGCCTTTCGCTATTTCCTGATCCGCGAAATGAACGTCGGCCAGGACAGCGACTTTTCCCGCGAGCAGTTCGTCGTCCGGTACAACGCGGATCTCGCGAACGATCTCGGCAATCTCGTGAATCGGACCCTCAACATGACGCAGCGTTTCGCGGCCGGCGCCGTTCCCGCCGCCGACCTGGCCGAGGAGGCCGAGGCGGAGCTTCGGGCCCTTTGGGACAAGACCCGGGCGGAATACCTGCAGCTCTTCGAAGGGTTTCAGTTCCATGCGGCCCTGGAGCGGCTGTTTGTGTTCGTGAAATCGATCAACGCCTACATCGAGAAGCGCGCCCCCTGGAAGCTCGGCAAGTCCTCCGAGGAGAAGGACAAGGCGCGCCTGCGGGCGGCCCTGGCCTCCATGGCCGAGTCCCTCCGATTGTCCGCCTGCGCCCTCCGGCCCGTCATGCCGGAGACGGCCGACAAGATCCTGGGCGTTCTCGGCGGGAAAAAGGTGCAGACCTGGCTTCAGGAGCTCGATTGGGGATCCACTCTTGCGGGCAACCCGGTTTCCCAGTCCCTGGTGCTCTTCCCCCGCGCCACGCCCTGATCCTTCCGGAGTGCCCGGCCCGTTCCGGGCGCATTCCGACTCCATCCCGCCGATGACGATTCTGCCCCTCGATCCCGCGGCCAACCGGAACCCCGCCGCGCTGCGGGGTTTTCTAGCGCAATGCCAGAAGCAGGCCGCCGCGGCCGGGCGGGCGCAACTCGTCAGCATTTCCCTTGCCGTAGACGCCCTCGATCCCCTGGCGGTCCTCGAATCGATCTTCGAACCGAAGGAGCGCCATTTCTATGTCGAACGGCCCGCAGAAGCAACGGCCCTCGCGGGGGCGGAGGCCGTGCTGGCCTTTGCGGCGGAGGGGCCCGGGCGCTTTGCCGCCTGCCGCCAATTCGTCGATGAGACGCTTGAAAACACGGTGGCGGTCGGCGACTTGAGCCTGCCGTTCTCCGGGCCGCTCTTTTTCTCCGCCTTTGGCTTCCTCGACCGGATCGAGCCCGGAGAGCCGTTTGAGGCGGCAGGCGTCTTCGTTCCCCGCTGGCAGGTCGCCCTGCGCGAGGGACGGACCGTGGCCGTCGCGAATCTCGTCGTCGATGCCGGCACACCGGTCGACGCGCTGGCCGAAAAAGTGTGGCGGGCGCATTCCAAGTTCCGGGCGTTCGACTACACGGCGCCCGAGTTCGCCGACCCGGCTGTCCGGGAGGCGGTTGTCCGCGAAGTCGGGCCGGCCGGCGCCTATGCCCGGGCTGTCCGGACCGCATTGTCCGGGATCGCGGAGGGCTCCTTTGAAAAAATCGTCCTTGCGCGGGCCAAGGACGTCGTGGCCCGCGAGACCCTCAATCCGCTGCGCGTCCTGAACGGGCTCCGGCAGCGCTTCGGGGACTGCTACGCCTTTTCCGTCGCGAACGGAAGCGGTCAAAGCTTCATCGGGGCAAGCCCGGAGCGGCTCCTTAGGGTCCAGGACGGCCAGCTTCTGACCGAGGCCCTGGCGGGCTCGGCCCGGCGCGGCGGAACGGCTAGCGAGGACGCCGCCGTCGCAGCCGCGCTTCAGCGCGACGACAAGGAGCTGCGCGAGCACGCGCTCGTCCTCGACGAGATCGTCCGGAGGCTCAAGGCCCTCGGACTTCATCCCGAATATTCCGACAGGCCCGGCGTGCGGCGATACGCAAATTTGCATCACCTCCACACGCCCGTTCGCGCGGCCCTGCGCGGAGGCGTCCGCGCGATGGATGCGGTGGCCGCGCTGCATCCGACGCCCGCGGTCGGCGGAGCGCCGCGGGACGCGGCGGTCCCGCGGATCAGGGATTTGGAGGATTTTCCGCGCGGACTTTACGCCGGCGCCCTCGGCTGGATGGACGTTCGCGGCAACGCCGAGTTTTTCGTCGGCCTGCGCTCGGCGCTGATCGATGGAAACCGCGCGCGGCTGTACGCCGGGGCCGGGATCGTCCTCGGTTCATCCCCAGAGAACGAAACGGCCGAGACCGAGCTCAAATTCCGTGCGATGCAGGAAGCGCTGATGAGCTGAGCACCCACTTCGCGAACTTCTCCCAGGCCCTGGCGCGGTGGCTCACCCCGTTTTTCACCGCCTCGCCCAGCTCCGCGAAACTCAGGTCGAATCCGTCCGGCACGAAAAGCGGATCGTAGCCGAATCCCGCTCCTCCCCGAGGCGCATCCAAAAGCCTGCCCCGGCAGCGGCCCTCGAAAATGAACTCCTCCCCTCCCGGCCCGGCGGCAAAAAGGACGCAGACGAAATGCGCGCCGCGCTTCTCGGGCGAAACGCCGCGCAGGACCTCCACGAGCTTGGAAAGGTTGGCCGCGCCGTCGCCCTGCGCTCCCGCATAATAGGCCGACTCGACGCCCGGCCCCCCGTCCAGGGCATCGACACAGAGTCCGCTGTCGTCGGCCAGAATCCATGAGGCGGGCGGCGCCTTCGCTCGCAGGGCCGCGGCCTTCTTCCGGGCGTTTCCCTCGAACGATCCCGTGTTCTCCTCCACGGCGGGCATGCCCCCGATCTCGCGCGCCGGAACGATCCCGACCGGCAGCCCCGCCGCGTCGGCGAGGGCCTGCAGTTCGGCGGCCTTGTGCGGGTTTGCCGAGGCGAGGTAGAACTTGGCCGGATTTGGCATCCGATGGCTAGCCCAGGCTGAACGTCGTCTCGTCTATCTGCAGTTTCTCCGGGTAGGCCAGGCGGCCACGCACCAGGATGTCGGAACCGAGCACCTCGTGGCGCACGTCGGCTAGCCGGAGCGCCTGGTCGAGTCTTTCCGTCCGCAGGCCGCCCAGCATCGCCTTTGCCCGCTCGTCCGCCAGGAAAAGCGGAGCGCAGTACGTGAAGAAATAGTCGAGCTGCCGCTCCCGGGCGCTTTGGCTGACGAGCTCCGCCCCCCCCTCGAAGAGGACTCCCGTGATGCCGGACTCGGCGCACTGGCGCCTGAAGTCCTCGAGAGGCACCCGCTGCGTCGCCGATTCGAAAACCCACACCTGAACGCCCATGCCCTTGAGCTTGCGCACATACCCGAGCCCGCCGTGTTGCGTCGTCACGACGATCGTCCGCTCGCGGAATTCGTCGGAGTACAGCTTCGGCATATTCCGATCCACGACCGTCCGAAGGCGCCCGTCGAAGACGAACCGCACGGGGCACCATTCGGCCTCTCCCGGCAGGCGGGCCGTTAGCCGGGGATTGTCCTTGGCTACGGTTCCCGCTCCGACCGCGATCGCGGGAAAGAGCCTCCGCCAGCGGTGCACGTCGCCGCGCGCCGTTTCACCCGTGATCCATTTCGACTCCCCGGTCCGGCAGGCGATCCGCCCGTCGAGCGTGACGGCGGCCTTTGCGGCGAAGAGCGGGGATTTGTTCGCCGTCCAATGGTTGAATATCAGATTGAGATCCGTGCACTCCCTTTCGAGGACGCCGATCACCAACTCGACTCCCGCCTCGCGCAGAATCGCAAATCCGCGTCCCCGGTGCTCCGGAAAAGGATCCGTCGCCCCGACGACGACCCGCCTGATGCCCGCGGCGATGATGGCTTTCGTGCACGCTCCCGTCCGCCCTTCGGTTGAGCACGGCTCCATGGTGACGTACAGGGTCGCCCCCGCCCGCGGCGGCCTCTCAAGCGCATCCAGGGCCGCGCGCTCGGCATGGGGCCCGCCGTCGGTCGCGTGAAATCCCTCCGCCACGATTTCCCCATCCTCCACAATCACCGCGCCGACCATCGGGTTTGGATGGGTCCTTCCCCAGCCGTTGAGGGCCCGGTCGAAAGCCTCGCGCATGAAACCCTCATCCACGGTCATAGGCCGTGACTCCAGACTCTTTCCGCGCGTCCGTCAAACCGCGTTACTGATCCCCGCGGATGTGCGGGTTCGTGGCCTTTTCGCCGCCGACCGTCGTCCTCGGCCCGTGGCCCGGATAAAGGACGGTCTCGTCGGGCAGGGTGTAGATCTGTCCGCGCACGGATTTCTCCAGCGTCGCGAAATCGCCCCCGGGCAGATCCGTGCGGCCCACGCTGCCGAGAAAGATGGCGTCGCCGACAAACGCGCACGCGGAATCCTTGAAGTAAAAAAGGACGTTTCCCGGGCAATGTCCGGGCACGTGGCGGACTTCGGCCTCGGTGCCGAAAACCGGAAGCCGCCCGCCCGCCTCGAGCCAGTGATCGACACTCACCGGGGCGACGCGCAGGCCCGGAATCGTGAAGCGGTTCATCACCTCCGGCGTCTCGATCAGGACCCGGTCGGCGGGATGGGCGCGCACCACGGCCCTGGACGCGGCCACGACCTCGGCCGCCCCCTGCGTGTGGTCCCAGTGGCCGTGCGTCAGCCAGAGCTCCGCGAGGCGGCACCGCTCGGATTTCAATATCGGCTCAACCTGCTCCCAAACTTGTCCGGGGGCGTCGATGAGGACCGCCGTTCCATCCGAAGGATTGGTTAGCAGGTAGGCATTGGTCTGAATCGGACCCGCCGGCAAAACATGAATCTTCACCCGTTCACCTTTACCCACGGGCGGGAGTCCGGCAAGAAGCGCATTTGATGCTGTGCCGACTTGCCGGGGGTCCCATCAGCGATCGCTCGGCCCGCGCATGGGGCCCTTCGGCCCTGTCGCCTTTTCAGCAGGGGACGCCTCGGCGGCCGGAGCCGCAGCGGCAGGGGCCAGCGGCGCGGATTCGCCATTCAGAAGCGCGGTCAGGCTGCTCCAGAGGGCTTGGTTTTCAAGCACGTAGAACGTCCCTCCCCGGCCGTTCTGCGAACTGCCGCAGGTGCCACCGGCTCCGGAGAGAGTGCCCTGCTGGTTCATATCGCCGAAGATGCAGAGGGGCCGGGTTGAATCCATGGAGACGCCGATCTTCGCGTGATTGAAGGTGGTGCCTTCTCCGCCTTCGAGGCCGATGCTCTTGCCCTGCCAGGTGCCGGTGGTCGCGATCTGCACAGCGCCGGGAGCGCCGAGCGCCGCATCCCAACAGCCGACCGGCGTCGAGGCATCTGTGGAAGGGATGGCGGGATCGGTCCACCAGGTCGCGGCGCGAATCGGGAGGCCGCCTAGCTGGGCGGAGACCATTTGCCACGGGGGAACGTGGAGGAGCGAGGGCTTGACGATGAACGTGACGCCGGTCGAAAGCACGGAATTGGTGACGGTTGAAAACGAGGAGAGAGCGCCCAGCTTCTGGGCGAGGGCTGCGAGGGACGCGGGGCCGGTCACATTGAAGACCTGGGGGATCGTCGGCGAATTGGGATTGGGCAGGGCGCGCGTCACGATGCTTGCGTCGGCCAGGCCGGCGAGGACGACGGCCACGTCGGCCGCGGACAATTTGAGCGCGAAAAAATGCTGGCTCACCATGACATCGTCGTCATGGACGCAGCCAAGGGTGTTGCCGTCGCCGGCGCGGGGAAAGCGTGCGCTGCCGGAGGCGGGCCAGGAAGGGGAAGTGACCTGGAGGACGAGACCTGCGCCGGTGCTGTCCCACGCCAAGACGCCCTTCGAATGCCCCCAGGGGGCATCCTGCGATGGCATCGGGCTGCCGTAAAACTGGTCGTTCCAGAGTACGTAGCTATAGTCGCCCTGGTAGATTTGGTTGAACGTGGCGCCCAGTGGGTCCGAGAGGGCGGTTCCGAGATAACCGGTCGCGAGTTGCAGCGCGGGGTTCGCGCTGCTCGCGAGGGCATAGCTCAGGGAAAAGCCGCCGCCGTAATCGACCGGCGTGCCGCCGAAAAGGCCGGGATTCGGTTCCTGGGCCTCGGAGCCGGAATAGGTCGCCGCATTAAACTTGAAGGCCAGCCACCAATCGACCGGTTGGCCGCCTGCGAGCAGGGGCGAAAGGCTCGGCATGCTCATTGTGGCGCGATTGTCGGGAAAAAAGCCGGCTCAGCTAGCCTAATCTGGGGCGATGAAACGACCTCCAGAATTGAAATCCGGCTCCTGAGCGGTCGGATTTCAATTCTGGAAGTCTGAGGTCTTTTTGTTGCCACTCCCACCCGAATCCTGCCACCGTTTTCCCCTTCCATGCCCACACTCAAGTTCGCCGTTCTCGCCGGAGACTATATCGGCCCGGAAGTGATGGCCGAGGCTCTCCGCGTTTTGGAGAACCTCGGACGCCGGGAGAATCTCACTTTCTGCTACCAGGCGGCGGACGTGGGCGGCGCAGGCATCGACAATCACGGGAAGGCCCTCCCCGATTCGACGCTCAAGATCTGCTCGGAAAGCGACGCCATCCTCTTCGGCTCGGTGGGCGGCCCCAAATGGGAGAAGCTGCCGCCAAAGGAGCAGCCGGAACGGGCTGCGTTACTGCCGTTAAGGAAGCATTTTACGCTATTCGCCAACATCCGCCCGGGCCTGCTGTACCGCGAGCTTGCCGGCGCCTCCCCCATCAAGAGCGAGCGCATCCCCAACGGAATCGACATCGTTTGCATCCGCGAGCTGACCGGCGGCCTCTATTTCGGGCTCCCCAAGGAAACGACCAGCCTTCCGGGCGGCGACGTCCAGTCCGTGGACACGATGGTCTACCGGAAAAGCGAGATCGAGCGAATCCTCGCCACCGCTGTCGCAACGGCGCGGGCCCGGAAGAAGAAGCTCTGTTCGATCGACAAGGCGAACGTCCTGGAAACCTCCGTGCTTTGGCGGAAGACAGCCGTTGATTACGTCGCCAGGCACGCGCCGGATATCCAGCTCAGCCACATGTACGTCGACAACGCGGCGATGCAGCTCGTGCGCGACCCGAATCAATTCGACGTCTTTGTGACCGAAAACATGTTCGGCGACATCCTTTCGGACGAGATGGCCTGCGTCTGCGGCTCGCTCGGCATGCTTTCCTCGGCGTCGCTCGGCGCCGGGAAGAACTCGCTCGGACTTCCCTTCGGGCTTTTCGAGCCCGCGGGCGGCACGGCCCCGGATATCGCCGGCAAGGGGATCGCCAATCCCTGCGCCCAGGTCCTTTCATCGGCCCTCATGCTGCGCTACAGCTTCGGGCTCGAGGGCCCGGCCGCCCGCATCGAATCGGCCGTCAGGAAGGCCGTGACGGGGGGAACCCGCACCGCCGACATCGCTTTCGGCGGAAAGTCGGTCGGCACGAAAGCCATGGCCGACGCAATCATTGCCCAGCTTTAACCGGCCTGAACCGACACCCGCCGATGACGTCCGCAGAGATCCGCCAGTCCTTCCTCGAATTCTTCGCCGCTCGGGAGCACACGATCGTCCCCTCGTCGTCGCTTTTGCCGGATTCTCCCGGCCTCCTCTTCACCAACGCGGGCATGAACCAGTTCGTGCCCATTTTCCTTGGCGAGCGTCGGCCGGACGTGGCCTCATGGGCGGGGTCAAAGCCGGCCCGGAACACCCGCGCCGCGGACACGCAAAAGTGCATACGCGCGGGCGGAAAGCACAACGACTTGGAGGACGTCGGCTTCGACACGTACCACCATACGATGTTCGAGATGCTCGGAAACTGGTCGTTCGGAGACTACTTCAAGAGGGAATCGCTCGAATGGGGCTGGGAGCTCATCACAAAGACGTGGGGCATTCCCCCGAAGCGGCTTTTTGCGACCGTCTATTCGCCGGACAAGGCGAAGGGCGAGCCGTCCGATTTCGACCAGGAGGCGCACGACATCTGGGCCGGCATCTTCACCCGCGCCGGCCTCGATCCCAGGGTCCACATCGTGCATGGCGGCAAGAAGGACAATTTCTGGATGATGGGGGACACGGGCCCGTGCGGCCCCTGCTCGGAGATCCATTTCAACCTCCTGCCGGGCGACAGCAACAGCCCGGCTGTCGAGGCGCAGGGCCGCGAACTCGTCAACAGGGGTGCACTCCGGTGCATTGAGATCTGGAACCACGTCTTCATCCAGTTCAACGCGAACGCCGACGGAACGTTTTCACCCCTGGCGGCCAAGCACGTCGACACCGGGATGGGCTTCGAGCGGGTCGCGGGCATTTACGCGACGACCTCGGGCTTCAAGGACTTCACCCGGGATCCGTCCAATTATGCCGCCGACGTTTTCACGCCGCTTTTCGCCAAGGTGGCCTCCCTGTCGGGAAAGCGGTACACGGGCACCGTCCCCGCGAAACGCGAGGGCCTGGGCGAGCAGGAGGAAACCGACGTCGCATTTCGCGTCCTCGCCGACCACGCCCGGTGCGTTTCGTGCGCGATCGCCGACGGAATCCTTCCCGGAAACGAGGGCCGCAATTACGTCATCCGCCGCATCCTGCGCCGCGGGATCCTCTCCGGAAAGAAGCTCGGCCTCGAAACCGGGTTCTTCGAGCAGCTGGTCGCGCCGGTCGCGGAGTCGCTGGGACAAACGTTTCCCGAGCTGAACCAACGGCAGGACATCATCCGAAGGGTGATCCGCGGCGAGGAGGAGAGCTTCGGCCGGACGCTCGACCGGGGTCTGCAGGTCTTCAACGCGTGGGAAGGGGCGAATCCCCAGGCGGGGCGGCATCGCGGCGTACTGCCGGGAGAGGTCGCATTCGAACTCTACGACACCTACGGATTTCCCCTGGACATGACCCAGCTCCTGGCGGCGGAGCACGGCCTTTCGGTCGACGCCGCCGGCTTCGAGCGGGAGATGGACAAGCAGCGGGAGCGGGGCCGGGCGGCTTTGAAAAAAGAGGTCATCGTCGCGGCCACCGAGGGGGAATCCGCCGCTGAGCTAAAGCCCACCCTGTTTGTCGGCTATTCGATCGTGTGGCCGGCCGAGACGAGGGCGAGCCTGGTCGACATCGTCCGCGGTGAAAAGGAGGCGTTCCTGGTCTTCGACCGGACCCCGTTCTATGCGGAGATGGGCGGACAGGTGGGCGATCAGGGAACCGCCCTCATCGATGGGGCGGCCTATGCGATCACCGACACGATCAGGGACAAGTCAGGCCGCCATCTGCACAGGGTGGCTGCGACCCCGCACCTTCCGTCCGTCGGCGCCGCCGCCGTCCTGGGCGTCGATCCCGCGCGCCGCAGGGCGATCCAGCGCCACCACTCGGCCACGCATATCCTGCATTGGGCCCTCCGAAAGGTCCTCGGCACGCACGTCCGCCAGGCCGGCTCCCTCAACGCCCCCGACCGGCTGCGCTTCGATTTTTCCCATTTCGAGGCGGTCACCCACGCGCAACTCAGGGAGATCGAGGATCTCGTGAACCAGCGGGTGATCGACAACGCCAGCGTCGAGTCCTACGAGGTGGACTTCGACAGGAAACCCGAGGGCACCCTCGCCTTCTTCGGCGACAAGTACGGAAAGATCGTCCGGGTCGTCGACATCGGCGGCTACAGCCGCGAGCTTTGCGGCGGCACCCATGTGCCGGCCACGGGCGAAATCGGCCTTGTAAAGATCGTCGCCGAGATGGCGATCGCCGCCGGCACGCGCCGCGTGGAGGCCGTCGCGGGACAGGCGGCGTACAATTTCGTCGCCCAACGCGAGGCCGCGCTCGCCGAGGTGAGCGCCCGCCTGTCGGCCGGACCGACGGACGTCGCGAAGAAGCTCGATTCGCTGCTCACGCATCACGCGGAGCTCGAAAGGCAGCTCAAGGCATTTCAGCAAAAGGCCGCGGCAGGACTCGCCGACCAGCTCGCGGCAAAGGCCGCGGTCCGGGATGGGCTCAAGTTTGTCTCCGCCGTCGTCGCCGCGGAGGCTCCGGAATCGCTGCGCTCGCTGGGATCGCAGGTGCTGGCGAAGATCGGAGAAGGCGTCGTGCAGCTCGGCGCGGCGTTTGGGGACAAGGCGACGGTGGTGGCGTTTTGCTCGCCGGGCGCGGTCAGGGCCGGCCATCAGGCGGGGCGGATCGTGCAGGAATTGAGCGTAAAACTCGGCGGCAAGGGCGGCGGCAGGCCGGACTTTGCCATGGGCGGCGGTCGCGACGTCGAAAAGCTGGCCGGGATCCTGGGCCCGTAGGCGTTGAACGACGACACCCTTGCGGTCGGCGACGCAAGCGGGCATCTTTGTTCCGATGTCGCCGGCTGAGTCCAACCCGCCCTCGCTTGTCTGCATTCTTGCATTCAACACGGGCAACCAGCTTGCCGTTCGCAGGCTGGGCTCAAAGGCGGGGCTCGCGTTCACGGGCGCCGACCTTGCGACGGCGCTCGGGAGGCTCGAGGCGGCCTTTCCGGAACACACCCCTCCCGTCGAGCGCTTTTCGGCCTCGGCGGGCGGAGGCCTTTACCGGGTGTTCCTTGCGCGGTCGGATGCGACCCCGCGCGACCGGGAGGTCGAGTTCTGGACGATCGAGCGCCTGGAGGCCGCCAGAGGCGCCCTGGCCCCGGCGCTGGCGGGGCTTGTCGCCCGGCTGGAGCCGCACCTGATCGAGATCCCGTACCTGCATCTCGGCGAGAACGACTTCATCTACAAGTTTCGGCCGGAGAAGGAGCGGAACACGTCGATCTACGCGAAGGATGCGCCCGCGGATGCGCTGTACCAGTCGAGGCTTTGCGCGGCGATCAAGTCCATGGCGCGCCGCCATGAGAGAACCGCGGCCGCGCCGGTCGACCTCGATTTCGGGGCGGTTCGATACGTCATTCCGAGCCATTTCGGCTTCTGCCTGGGCGTCAAGAACGCGATCGAGCGCGCCTACGAGACGCTCGCTGAAAATCCGGGCCGCCGCGTCTTCATGCTCTCGGAGCTGATCCACAATCCGTTCGTGAACGAGGACCTGCTGAGCCGGGGGCTTCGGTACCTGCAAACCGACAAGGGGGCGCCCTACACGGTCGACGGCCGGGCCGTGGAGTCCGGCGCGGCTGACCCGCTTCTGTGGGACTCACTGACCCCCGACGACATCGTCATCATCCCGGCGTTCGGCGCCACCGACGAGGACAAGAAGCGGCTCGTGCGCAAGGGCGTGGCCGTTTTCCCCTACGACGCCACCTGCATGCTCGTCGAGAAGGTCTGGAAGGCCGCGCGTTCCTATGGCCGCGAGGGCTACACGGTTGTGATCCACGGGAAGCACGAGCACGAGGAAACAAAGGCCACGTTCTCGAACACCCGAAGGTACGCCCAGGCGGTCATCGTTCGAAACATCGAGGAGACCCGGCGGCTCGGGGAGTTCATCGCGAGCAGGGACCCGGAATTCCGGGCCCGGTTCTACGACGTATTCGCGGGAAAGCACACGCCCGGATTCGACGTCGAACGGCACCTGGAGCGCGTGGCGGTCGTCAACCAGACGACGCTTCTCATGAATGAGACGCGGGAGATCATCTCATACCTGCGGGACGTCTATGCCGCCGCCTGCGGGCCCGACCGGCCCGGAGAGCCCGGCCGCGTCGGCGGAAGCGGCCGCAATGACACCCTGTGCTATGCGACCCAGGTCAACCAGGACGCCCTGGCCCGCGCGCTCGGCGAGCCGCTCGACGCCGCGTTCGTCATAGGCGGCAAGAACTCCTCCAACACGTACCAGCTCTACCGCCTGTGCGCCGATCGCCTGGGCGACCGGGCCTATTTCATCCAAAGCGAGGCGAGCATCCGCTCGGCGGCCGAAGTCGAGCATTACGTCTTCCCGGCGAAGGGGCAGGATGCGCACGGCGGCCAGACCGAGCCGCGCCGGCTGTGGCCCGGCGGGCCCGGGATTGCGGCCAGGCGGGTCCTCATCACCGGAGGCGCGTCATGCCCCGACGGCATCATCCAGCAGGTCATCAACCGGATCAACGGCTTCTTTCCGGGCGAGCGGTTGCGCGGTGTCGAATCGGTACTCTCCGACCTGGAATCCAATCCGGCTGCGGGAGAAACCCTGGCGTCCTAAGGGGCCCGCCCCCAATCCCGCGCGGCCGCCCCTATTCCGCGGAGCGGAATCCGGCCGGCCTGGCGGCTTGGGATCCCATGTCCAGGGCAAGCCGGCTCCAGAGGAGTGCGCTGACGGCCAGCGCGACCGGGAGCGTCCAAACGACCGCCCTTTGAAGGTTTCCCCCGAGCCGGTCCGAGACGATGCCGACGAGATTCGGCGACTCGAGATCGCCCAGCAGGTGGATCGCGAAGATCGAGGCGGCCATGGCGCTTGCGCGCATCCGGACCGGGACCGTTTCGAGAATCAGCGTATTCACGGGCCCCGTCGGGATGAAAATCAGAAACATCGCCGCAATCAGGGCCGCCTTGGCCGCAGTCGCGTCCGAAAGGAGAAAAGCGGCAAACGAAAACGGAACGGCGGCCAGGGCGCTAAGCGCGAGAACCCGGGCATAGCCCGCGGGCCGGCGGCTTTGCCAGGCCGTGGCAACAAAGCCGCCGAGGACCGTCGCCGTCAGGCCCGTCGCGGCCAGGGTTCCCCCGAAGAACACGCCCGCCGACTCCACCGACATTCCGTGCACGCGATAAAGGAAGGTCGGAGCCCAGAAAGCGAAGCCCCCGAGGGCGAAGGTCTGGGCGACATAGCCGGCCACGACGAGAACGTACGGACGGATCCCGAGAAGCCCGGCGTAGGAATGAAAGGCCTGGGCCGGCCCCAGGCTGGGATCGGCAGCCGAAGGGCTCCCGCCCGGGTCGTTTGCGCCACGGGAAGGTTCGCGCAGGCGAAGAAGTCCGAGCCCCAGAAACAGCCCCGGCGCGCCCGCAACGTAAAACGCGGGCCTCCATCCCCAATGGGCGGCTATGATCCCGCCCGCCAGGTAGCCCAGGGCGGACCCCACCGGGATTGCCGCGTAGAATATCGAAAGGGCGTTGTTTCGCTTTTTCGCGCCGTACAAGTCGGCGATCCAGGCGGGACTGATCGTTCCGTAGCTCGCCTCGCCCAGCCCGACGAGGATGCGGAAAAGAACGAGCTCGGAAAAACCCCCGGCCCGGCCCGAAAGCACGGTTCCAATGCTCCAGACAACGACCCCCAACGCGATCAAGCCCTTCCGCGGAAGCCGGTCGCCGAGAAACCCAAAGACCGGCGAAGTGAGAAAGTAGCCGAGCATGAACGCGGTGCCCAGGGCGCCCAGCCGGCTGTCGCTCAAATGGAGCCCGTCCTTGATCGGCGTCAGGACGGCCGGCAGCACGTACCGGTCCAGGTAATTCAGCAGATTGATCCCGGAGAGGATCGCCAGGGTTCCCGCGGGCCAGATCGGCTTGTCCCTATTCACGGATGATTCCGCGGGAGGATGGGCCCCGTCTCCCCCTCACACAAACATTCTCAGAACTTGAATGTCATCCCGGCCCGGAAACCCTCCTGGTCGCTAAAGTCGATTTTCGTCTCATACGATCCAAAGATGACGCCCGCGGACGGGCCGCTGGAGGTGGACGTGACCATGGGATTGGCCGAGACAATGTTTGTGGTGGCTCCGGTGGGCGTTCCGAGGGAGTTGGTTACGTTCAGGGTGGTTATGACGGCGCCCGTGTTTTCGCCGTTTCCGTGCACCGATTGAATATAGCTTCCGGCATCCTGGAAGAACGCCCCGATGTAAAACCCGGTGCGGTCGGTCACATCGTATTGCAACATGAGGTCCACAAACCCACCCAGAATCAGCTTGCTCTCGGTACTGGCACCTATGTCGGCAATTTGAGTGCCTGTCGCCGGATTGAAAATCTCGGTCGTCTGAAAACTCGATCCCGCGTAGATGAGGGCGGGTCCGGCGCTCAAGTTCAAGTGAACATGCTCCATCGGGGTGTAAACCAGCATCGGACCGCCGCGGAGATAAGCGTAGGCGCCGTGGACCTTGAATTGGTCCATGGAGCTCGTCGAGTCGATGGACGTCGAAACCACACGGTTGCCCACCGGCGCATCGCTGAGCAGGATGGTGGTCAAGCCGGAGGCGCTCGAACCGGGCGCCGCCGGAGGCGTGGCGCCATACAAGTCGTACGTATCCGTGATCGTGGTCACCTTGGAGGTGACATCTGTGCTCATGGAAGCCAGGATGTCGTTGATGCTGAAGCCTGCAAAAAGCCGCCAGGCAAGCTTCTTGGTGATGTTTCCCATGTCCTTCGCCGATGAAAGCTCCATGCCCATGGTCCCCTTGCCGTTCGCCGAAAAGGAGCCGCTATTCATGGTCTGCGCACCGTAGAGGTCCATCTGCATGTAATTGTCAGACGTAACCTGCGTGCTCGAGAAGTAGTCCCATGTGTTCGTCTTTCCGTCCGAAGAAAGCGCGACCGACGATCCCGTGCTGTCGCCATTGTTGACGGTGAGCGAGCGCGTGTCGGGGTCCACGTCGCCGTCGTGGTAGGTCCGGACGATGTTCGGCGTGGTCGCGTCAAAAATAGCCTCAGGCGCCCCGATATAGCCGTTGCCCGAGAACTTCGCCTTGATCCCGGTTACGTACCGCATGCCGAAGTTCAGGTTGCTTTTGGGCTGGTAGACGTACTCGTCCAGGTTGCTGAAATCCGGGATTTCGACCGGCGGCTGCGGCTTGTTATCCTCGTCGCTTTGTCCGCCGCTCAGCTGGGCGCGAAGGGTCCAATTGGCTGCAAAGACAAAGATCAGGACCAGTCTAAAAAGTTTCATTCAGAGGGAATTGGTGCCTTGGACGGCGAAATGGCGAAAATGTTGCGTAAATATGCGTCCCGCCGGCCGAAGGCCGTCAGGCAAACCACGCGCACCGACAATGGGGGCCCCTGTGGACCGCCGTCAATGAGAGATTGCCGGAGGCGGGACCGTTGTTTGGGAGGGTTTCTCCGGTTCGGGGGTCCACTTGAAAATCAAGGTGGTAAACGCCGGAAGCGTGAGCGACACCGATTGCTTAAGCCCATCAAATGAAATGTCTTCGGCAGTTCGCCCTCCCTCGTTGCCCTGGCCCGTCCCGCCGTAGAACTCGCTGTTGGTATTGATGATTTCGCTCCAGCGCCCCGACTTTGGAACACCCACCCGGTACCCCGTGCGGAGAATCCCGCTGTAGTTGCCGACGACGAGAAAAAGCGTCCGCTCCATCGGATCCATCCGCAGGTAGCTGATCGCATTCGAGTCCGCATCCTTGCAGTTGACCCATCGGAAGCCGTGGGGATTGAAGTCGGTCGCGTGCAATGCGGGTTCGGCCGCGTAAAGCCGGTTCAAATCCCTGACAAGGAGGCGCACACCCTCGTGGTCCAGGTACTGGCAAAGGTGCCAGTCCAGGCTCTCATCGTGGCGCCACTCGCGCGCCTGGCCGAACTCCCCGCCCATGAAGAGCAGTTTCTTGCCCGGATACGCCCACATGTGCGCGTACAGGGCGCGCAGGTTGGCCGCCTTCTGCGGAATGTGCCAGGCCCCCATCTTGTACAAAAGGGAGGCCTTCCCGTGGACCACCTCGTCATGGGAGAAGACGCTGATGAAGTTCTCCGCATACTGGTAAAGCATGCCAAACGACAGGTCGCCATGGTGGTAACGGCGGTGAATGGCTTCCTTGCTGAAATAGCGCAGGTTGTCGTGCATCCACCCCATGTTCCACTTGTAGTCGAAGCCGAGGCCCCCGTCCGCCGTCGGCCGGGTCACCTTCGGAAATGAAGTGCTCTCCTCGGCCACCATTGCGACACCCGGCCAATACTTGTGCACGAGATCGTTGGCCTGCCGCAGGAAATCGATCGCCTCGAGGTTCTCCCGGCCGCCATAGCGGTTGGGAATCCATTGGCCCTCCTTGCGCGAGTAATCGAGATAGAGCATCGAAGCCACCGCATCGACGCGCAGGCCGTCGATGTGGTAGCGTTCGATCCAGGCAAGGGCGCTCGCGATCAGGAAGCAGCGCACCTCGTTGCGGCCGTAGTTGAAGATCAGGGTGCCCCAGTCCATGTGCGCTCCCTGGCGGGGGTCCGCATGCTCGTACAGATGGGTGCCGTCGAATTCGGCCAGGGCGAAACTGTCCCGCGGAAAATGCGCGGGCACCCAGTCGAGGATCACCCCGATGCCGCGCCCGTGGAGGTGGTCCACGAACCAGGCGAAGTCCTCCGGCGGACCGAAACGGCGGGTCGGCGCAAAAAAGCCGGTCACCTGATATCCCCACGAGCCGTCGAACGGGTGCTCGGCGAGCGGCATCAGTTCGATGTGGGTGAATCCCATCTCCACGGCGTAGTCGGCAAGCTGCGGGGCGAGCTCCCGGTAGCTCAGCGGACGGCCGGCGTCCTCGGGCTTTCGTTTCCAGGAGCCCAGGTGCACCTCGTAGATCGACAGCGGCCGGTCCAGGTTCTTCGCCTCGCCGCGGCGCCGATCGACCCAGCCGGCGTCGCTCCACGCGAACTTGCGCACATCGCACACGATCGCCGCGTTGCCCGGTGGCGCCTCGAAGTAAGTCCCGTACGGATCCGTTTTCATGCGGATGCCGCCCTTGGGGTCGCGGATCTCGAACTTGTAAAGCTCGCCCTCTTCCATCCCGGGTATGAAGAGCTCCCAGACTCCGGAGGCCCCGAGCGGGCGCATGGGGTGGTATCGCCCGTCCCAGCGGTTGAAGTTGCCGACGAGGGAGACCCGCGCGGCGGAGGGGGCCCACACGGCGAACGAGACGCCCGCGACCCCGCCCAGGTCGCGAAGCTGGGCGCCCAGCTTCTCGTAGATCCGGTGCTCGTTGCCCTCATTGAAGAGGTACAGGTCCTGCTCGCTCAGGGTCGGCAGGAAGCAGTAGGGATCGAAGAACTGGCGCAGCCCGCCGCCGGCGTGCGCGGCGCGGAGCTGGTACTTGAAGACATCGGGCCTCCCGGGAATGAACACCTCGAACAGGCCTTCCGGCGCCAGCAGCTCCATCGCGTATGCGGGAGCCCCCGGCGCATCGGACTCGACCACTTCGCAGCCGGTGACGCCCTTCAGCAGGGCCCGGACCACGACTCCGCTTTCGCCGCCCTCCCCGAGGGTCATCGGGTGCATGCCGAGCACCGAGTGCGGGCTACCGTGCCGGCCCTGGACTAGTGCTTGGAGATCGGCTTTGGCGATGATCACGGGGCTACGCGGAAGGTGCTTGAATCCCACCCGGGTTCAAGGATTAACGCAAGAGTGCTTGCCTGTCCGGGAACCGGCGCTTTGGCTGCGGCCGTGATTCGGCGTTCAGCACTTGCCCTGGTCCTGGCCCTGGCCGCGTTGCGCGCGGGGGAGGCTGCACCGGCCGCGCAGCAGCCATCCCCGGCGGCGGCGCCGCCGCCGGCCAACCAGGAGATCACGGGCGACAACTACGCGTCCAATCTCGACACCGGGGAAACTTCCGTGCGCGGCAATGCCCGGTGGAAGGGCACGTGGAGGGGCTCCGAGTTCCTTCTGACGGCGGACGAGATCCGGGATCTGACCCGGGCCAACACGATCATCGCCATCGGGAATGTCACCCTGACCAACATCGACGAAAGGCTCCTCGCCGATCGCCTGGAGTACAACACCGTGACCGGGCATTTCACGGCCCAGAACATCCGAATCGGCCGCTATCCGGTCTATATCCAGGGGTTGAGCGCGGAGGGAACCCTGGAGGAGATAACGATCCACAAGGCCGTCATCAGCTACACCGAGCCCGGCCGGTGGAAGCCGTCGGCCAAGGCGGAGACGATCATTTACTCGCCGGGCCGCTACGTGAAGACGGTCAGCGCGCTCGTCGGGCTGAGCGGCGCGGAATTCATCCCGATCACAAGCCTTCGCCAGGACCTGAACGACGCGTTTACGGCGGACTACTTCACGTTTGACGCGGGCTACCGATCGACCCTCGGTCCCATTCTCGACGTCGGCTTCCATGTGCCGGTGATGCCGGGCGCGAAAGCGGGCGGGGATGTCGGGTTCTACGCGAAGCGGGGCCTGATGGCCGGACCGTCGGGCATCTACTCCTCGCCGGACGGAAGCAACGACATGAGCGGATTCCTGCGCTCCGGGTTCATCCATGACTACGGCCTCCGCGGGACCGATATTCTCAACAATCCGGTGCCCATTAACCGCGGGTTTGTCGAGTGGCAGCATCGCGAGCAGGTGACGGACAATCTGACCTTCGATGCCAATATCAACTGGTGGTCGGATTCCGAGGTCATACGCGATTTTCGCCCGAAGGAATTCTATCCCGTCCAGGAGCCCGACAACACGCTCGAAGCCGTTTACTCCGGCCAGGACACATTCGCCGCGGTCTTTGCCCGTCTGCAGCCGGACAAGTTCGAGCCCGTCCAGGAGCGCCTGCCCGAGATCAGCTACGACCTGCTGCCGACGGCGATCGGAGCGGGCTTTTACGAGCGGTTCGAAGCAAGTGCTGCGTCGCTTCTCGAGCAGCCGCCCGGCGGCGGCCCGGAACTCGCGAGCAACCGGCTCGACGCGTTCTACGGCCTTTCGCGGCCGATCGCCCCGTCGAACTGGCTGACAATCACACCCGTTGCGGGCGGCCGGATCACGGACTACCTGGACACGAGGGGTGCCAGCCTTTCGGGCGGCTATGTCCGGCTGCTCGGCGAACTCGGATTCGACGCGCAACTGAGGGCGAGCGGCACCTTCGATTACAAGAACCCGGTCTGGGGCATCGACGGCCTGAGGCACCTGCTGACCCCGGTGATCAGTTACCGCTATATTCCCGACGCAAATGCGGGCCAGGCGTACATTCCCGAGATCGACCGCCAGTCGTTTTCGACGTATCTCCAGCCGCTGGAGCTCGGAGACCTGCGTTCGATCGACCAGCTCGAGCCCGAGAACACGCTCCGCCTGGGAGTGGAAAACACGCTGCAGACGCGGCAGGCCGGCTACGGATCGACGGATCTTCTCAAGTTCGACGTGCTCGAGGACCTGAACTTCCGGCCGGGGCCGGGGGACCCCGATCATTCCGACCTCCACACCGAGCTTTCCCTCACGCCGGCGCACTGGATCGACTTCGGGGCGGCGACCGTGTTTTCGCCGTTGAGTCTCAAGCTCTACGAGTTCGACTCCGGCCTCACGCTGCGGGACGGGGACACCCGGATGCTCCAGCTCGCCTCCGACTTCGTGCGCCACGAGGACGACGACTATCTCCTCAATTTCCGCCAGAAGATCAACGAGCAGTACTCGGGCCTCATCCTTGTCGAGTACGGCGCGCGCCAGCATCAGTTCAACCAGCGCTCGATCGGCCTCGAGCAAAACCTGACCAACACGTGGAGAATCAGGTACCTTTTCACCTACAATGGAGGCCCGAACAAGGAGGGTCCCCTCGATTTCCAGGTCGAGGTCGAGCCGATACGGTTTTGAGGAAACATGAACCGGATCGGCAGCCAGCGCCGCGTCTTCCGCGAACTGCTGGGCCGGTTGCGGCCTCACTGGCGGCTCGATCCCGCGCTGCCCGCCCGCATCGAGCGGCTTTTGGGCGGCGACCGGCGCCTCGGATCGCGGGACCGGCGCCTTTACCGCGAGCTGATTTACACGACGCTTCGCCACCTGCCCTGGATCGAGCCGCTGCTCGAATCGATGGCCCCCGCGGCCCCGGGGCCGGGCGACGAGCCGGCCCTTCCCGAGCGGGTGATCGCCTGGCTTGCCGCCGACACCCCGGCAACGCACGCATTTCGCGCCGAACTGGCGGGCGATTTCCCCCCGGCGGCGCCGGCGTCCGTAGCCGGCAGGGCCGCGATACTCGCCTCCCTCGCGGGCCTTTCCCGCCTGCCCTCCCTGCTCCCGGACTGGATCGAGTCGGAATGCCCGGGAATCCTGGACTCGCCCGATTATGACGCCTTGAACAGCCGCGCCCCGCTCTGGCTGCGGCTCCAGTCCGGCAATCGCGCCGAAGTCCTTGGCGAGTTCGCCCGACTGGGCTGGGACGCGGCGGAAAGCGCCCTTCTGCCCGGGGCCGTCGCGATTCGCGGCGAGGCCGACGTCCTGTCCACCGAGGCCTGCAAGGCGGGTCGCGTCGAGGTCCAGGATCTCGGTTCCCAGCTCATCCTCGAGGCCGTCGGGGTCGCGCCCGGAGGCGCATGGCTCGACGCCTGCGCGGGCGCCGGAGGAAAGTCGCTCCAACTGGCGGCGCTTCTCGGTCCAGGCGGACGCGTCGAGGCGCATGACATCAGGCCGGCCGCCCTCGGCGAACTTGCGCGCCGTGCGCGGCGCGCCGGATTTTCGGGCAGGATCCGAACCACGGCTTCGCCCAAGGGACCCTACGACGGAGTTTTGGTCGATGCGCCCTGCTCGGGCTCCGGCACCTGGCGGAGGTCGCCGCACTTGAAATGGGTGACGCGGCCGGCCGGCGTCCGCGCCTTCGCCCGGCGGCAGCTCGCCCTATTGGACCGCTTTGCCCCTCTTGTTCGAACCGGCGGACTCCTCGTGTACGCGACCTGCTCGCTCTGCCGAAGCGAAAACGAGGAGGTGGTGCGGATCTTCCTCTCCGGGCATCCGGGCTTCGAGCCCGCCGGATGGGCCCGCGAATTCACGGGCGAGCGGAGGGAATCCGCCCTGCTCTTCCGTCCGGCGGCCCATGACGGCGACGGCTTTTTCGCCGCCTGTCTCCGCCGCAGCGGCCGCGGATCCCCCTGAACGGACTGTTGATTTTTCCGTTGCCGAGCGCTTGCGGCTCCCAAGGCTTGTGACGCCGTGGTTCTCGACTCCGATACCCGAATCAAGCTGCCCGTTTTCGAGGGCCCGCTCGACCTGCTCCTCTTCTTGATCCGCAAGGACGAGCTCGACATCTACGACATTCCGATTGAGTCCGTGACGCGGCAGTACATCGCCGCCCTCCGGACGATGCAGGAGCTCGATCTGGACCTTGCCGGCGAATTCTTCGTCATGGCCGCGACCCTGATGGAAATCAAGAGCCGGATGCTGCTCCCGAAGGGCCAGCACGCGGTCGATCCGAATGCCGAGGAGGAAGATCTCGACCCGCGCTGGGAGCTGGTTTACCAGCTCCTTCAGTACAAGAAGTTCAAGGACGCGGCGGCAAGACTCGCCGAAATGACGGCCGTCCGCCAGAGCCTCCTGGACCGCCGCGTCTCGGCCCGGACGGAGGAGTCCCTCGACCGGCCCCTTGCGGGAGTCGGGCGTATCGAACTGTGGAACACCTTCAACATCATCCTGCGCCGCCTGGCCGAGAAGTTCGTCGTCGGCGAGATCCACGGCGAGGTGGTCACCGTGGCCGACCAGATGGAATGGCTCCTCGCACGGATGCGGACGGAACGGTCGTTCGGACTGCTGGGCCTTTTCTCAACCGGAGTGTCGCTCCGGCGCCTGATCGCGACTTTCCTCGCGATTCTCGAACTGGCCCGCCTCCAAAAACTGCGTCTGCGCCAGGACGAGACCTTCGCCGACATCATTTGCAGCGCGGTGGATGAAAACGCCGCTCAACCAGGCGCCGTCGGCGCCGCCGCCGTCACGTGAGCAAGAGGAGGAAAAAAAACGGCCCCAGGGCCGCCCTTCTGGGCCTCGGTCTTGACAACCAGGACGGGCACAAGCGCATCACGACGGGCGAGAAATTCGCCATCGTGGGCGGCTCCGCCGAGACCCACGAGAAGATGACCGAGACCGTGGTCAAGACCTTCGAGGAGCTGAAGCAGCGGGGAAAGGAGCTCGAGCAGGTCGAGCCCAAGGAGCTTGCGGAGATTCTCCACAAGTCCTCCCCGCAGT
>JBEKAO010000047.1:0-21529 GCA_050015855.1 Opitutaceae bacterium
TATGCTTAAGCCTTTGTAGTGGAAGAAAAGGAAGAAACGCACCCCCGGGCACGCTGACCATCGATGGACAAGAGACGAGTCGTCCGTTTCGGGCTGATCGCCTGCCTGGTCGCGTTTGTCCTCGGAGCCCGCTGGGCGGTCATCGAACGGTTTGGAATGGACCTGCCGGAGTGGGACCAGTGGGACGCCGAAGGGACAAATATGCTGGCCCATTGGTATCATGGCCATTTGACCCTGGGTGAACTGTTTCAGCCGCAAAATGAGCACCGGGTCGTCCTGACCAAACTCGTCAACCTGGGCCTTACCGTCGCCAACGGCCAATGGGATCAGCGCCTCGAGGCGGCCTTCAACGCCATCCTGCCCGGGCTGATCGCCGTCGGGTTTTACCTCTTTGGCCTGCGTTTCGTGGATCGCCGGTTGCATGCGCTTCTTTTCGTCCTGCTGGCGGGGGCCTACGGCCTGCCGTTTGCCTGGCACAACGTCATCGCCGGATTCAATTCCCAGCAGTTTTTCCTGATCGGGCTCTCGTTCGGAGCCATCGCGGGACTGCCCGCCGCCCGCCCGTGGTCGCGCCGATGGTGGCTGGGCGCCGCGTGCATGGTGCTGGCATTGATCAGCATGGCCTCCGGCTTTTTTGCCGCGGCCGTGGTCCTCGGGTTGGTGCTCCTGCTCCTCATCCGGCGCGAGCTCTCCTGGTCCTCCGCCGCACCCACGCTCATTCTCGCCGCGATCGTCATCGCGATCGGATGCCTGACCCGGGTCACCGTTCCCTTCCACGAGGCGGAAAAGGCGCATTCGGCCGGCGAATTTGTCGCCTCCCTGGTTCAGAGCCTGGAATGGCCCGTGCGCAAACTCATGAACGCGTGGCTCATCGCCATCCTGTGGCTTCCCTGGTGCCTGCTGGCCTGGCGCAATCTCCGGCGCCCGCCCGGAGCCGGGCGCGAATTCGGCGTGATCCTCCTCGGTTTGGGCGCATGGGTGCTGCTCCAGCTCCTTGCGACCGCCTACGCCCGGGGCGTGGAAGGCCGTCCGCCCGCCTCCCGCTACATCGATACGCTTGTATTCGGTGTCGTCGTCAACGGCCTCGCCCTGGGCTGGCTCGCGCGCTTTGGAAGGGCGGATCTCGCGGCGCGCGGAACGCGCGCATTCCTGGCCCTTGCCTGGATCGGCGTCGTCATCGGGGGATCGGACGATCAACTCAAAAGAAGCCTGCCGCACGAACTTCCCGACCAGGGAGTCTACCACCGCCTGTGCGTCGCCAACGTCCGGAGCTATCTCGCCACGGGCGACGAGGCCTACCTTCGGAACACGTACATACCCTACCCAGGAACGGAGAGTTTTCTGCGACGGCTCCTCACCCCGCCCCTGATACAATTGCTACCCGCGAGCGTGCGCGACCCCCTGCCGCTGGCGGGTTCCACGACTGGCGGTTTTGTCCGGGTCGATACGCGCCACAGCCAGGACGCTCCACCGCCGCTGGCCAGCGGATCTGCGCCGGACCTTCCTCCCGAATGTCCGTCCCTTTCGAACTCGGTCTTCTGGAGCTCATTCCGCCATGGCAACGGGGCCGGCGCGTGGGAAAGCGCTGCGCTGGCCCCTCCGAAGCCAGGCTGGCTGAAGTTCGAGGTCGCCGGGCTTCCCGCCGAGGCGGGCTCCGAGCTCGAACTGAGGGACGCCGTGACCCATCGAGTCTTGGCCTCGATAAGGCCCGGCTGGAAACAGGGAAACTCATGGCGTTCGGCCTACGTTCGCGCCCCCGTGCGGCCCTTCGTCGTCGTTGCAAACGACAGCAATCCGAATTCGTGGGTGGCATTCAGCCAGCCGGTCGAGATGGGCAGCTTGTCGTATATTGCCTGGCGCTGCGTGAAAAACGGCCTGTTGCTCGCCGAGATTTCAGCCGGCGCCGCCCTGGCCCTGATTCTATACCACCTGCTCCGATCATGAGATGGTTTTCGGCATCGACTCTTTCCGTGGCGGCCCTTTTCAGCGCGGCCGTTGTGGTTCCCTTCCTGCCGGCCGCCCACAAGCTGTCGCGGGGTTACGCCCTGGACGTGCTCATGACCTCTTCGGTGCCCGGCCACGTCCAAGTCTACTTTGATTCCGGGAACGGTGTTCGCGAGATCGATTCGACGACGCTGCCGCTCGCAAAGAGCGACACGCCCCTGGACTATCGGCTGAACCTGCCCCCCGGGACTTATCGGGCATTTCGATTCGAGCCGCTCCATCGCGACGGCACGGTGACGATCGCCGCGGCGCGGGTCGTGGACCGGTTGGGCCGGACCGTGCGGGCGTTGCCCGCTTCGGGATTCAAGCCCTTAAACCAGATTCAATCGATGCGCGAATCCGGGGGGCGCCTCGAAGTAGTCGTGACCCCGGGCGCCGACGATCCCCAACTCATCGTCGAACTCGCTCCGCCGATCGTCCTGCCTATGCCCTGGGCCGACATCGCCCGAACCTGGCTCGTTTTGTCCGCGATCGTATTTGTCGTCTTTGCCATCCTTTTGATTGCGGTCGACCGCTCGGCCCGGTTTCGGGGCGCCTGCGCCAATATTGAGGGCATGGCGGCGTCCCGTCCGCGCCTCGCCCTGGCGCTGACAGCGGCCGCCGCAGTCGTCGCGAGCGCCTATCCCGTGGTGTTTCTCGGCAAGAGTTTTGTCGCGCCAAACTACGGGTCGATCCTTCTCTACGACGACTTCCCGACCCTGCCGGGCTACTCCGACAAAAACCTCGTCGATGTGAAGGGCTCGGACGTCGGGGCGACCCTATGGCAGGCCGTCCCCTACTCGGCCGTGCAGCATCGCGCCCTTTTTCGCGACGGGGAGATTCCAGTTTGGAACCGCTACGACTCCGCGGGAACCCCCCTCCTCGGCCAGGGACAATCCATGTTCGGCGACCCCCTGCATTTTCTCGTCGTGGCAGCCGACGGCGCGGCGTGGGCCTGGGACATCAAGTTCCTCGTCTCAAAATGGCTTCTGGCCCTTGGCCTCGGGTTCATCGTGTTTGCGCTGACCCGGAAGTTGGGACCGGCCCTCCTGATCTGCCTCGGAGCCCCCTTCCTGGGATTTTTCATTTACCGGCTGAACCACCCTGCGTTCTTCAGCCTTTGCTATTCGCCCTGGGCGCTCTACTGCTGGATCCGAATCGCGGAGCCGGGGGGCAGGCGCGCATTCTATTCCTGGGCGTGCGGCCTTCTCGCGGCGGATCTCGCCCTCATGATGAGCGGCACGGCCAAGGAAGCCTACATGCTTCTTGTGACGCTGAACCTGGCCGGGGCGTGCGTCCTCCTCTTCTCGGAGGCCCCGCCGCGGGAGCGGTTCTTGAAATTCGCCGGCCTGGCCGGAATGGGGGTCCTTTTCGCCGCGCTGACCGCCCCGGTCTGGCTCAGTTTTCTCGAGACCCTGAGGATCTCGTACACGAGCTACAACGCCGCCAGCGCATTCCAGGTGCAGCCCTCCATGCTGATCGGCGCCTTCGACGAGGCTTTTTACCGTCCTCTCGAAATGGGCGAGCGCCTGTTCAATCCTTCGGCCAACTTTCTTGTTCTTGCCGGGCTCCTCTATTTCCTGGCGACTTTGCGGGAGCAGTTCGCCGATCGCAGCGTCACGGTCCTTGCGGCCTTTTCCCTCCTCCCGCTGAGCCTTGCCTTCGGCTTCGTTCCGCCCGCCTGGATCGAGCGCGTCCCGTATCTGGCCAACGTCGCCCACATCGACAACACGTTCACCTGCGTCCTGATCATTCTGTGGTCCGTCCTCGCGGGAGCCGGGTTCGCCGCGGCCTCGCGCCGCCTTGGGACGCCGGAAGGGCGCGGCGACCTGGTCGTCGCGGGCCTTCTTCTTTTTGCGCTGGTCTTTCAGTTCTTTGCGTTCCGACAGGCGGTCCACCGCCCGAATTACGACCCGTCGATGACCTTCACCGCGGTGAAAATCGGGCAATCGGTTCCGATGAGCCCCTTCGTAAGCGTTTACCTGGCCGTCCTTCTGGCGGCCCTGGTCTCGCTCGGCCTCCTCGCCCGCGCGGTCTTTCGGCGCGGCTCGGCGACGCCTGCGCTGGCGATGGGGATCGCGCTCTGCCTCGTCCTGCTGCTCTGGCGTTTCGGCCAGCAGGCAATGCCGGTCGGATTCGAGGACTACGTTGTGCGGCCTGCGCCGCGAGTGGGCTTTTACGGGAAATCCGGCGCCGTGCGCTGGATTCAGGGGGCGGTGCGCAATGCTCCGGCACGCGCGATCGGCCTGCAAAACAACCTTTTCCCCGGATGGAGCGCGATGTACGGGATCGAGGGAATCAACGGCCCGGATGCTCTCATCAACCCGCGCTACAGGGAGCTGACCCGTTTGGCCCCAATCGGCCGGGAATGGGATTGGAGGCTGTATCTTTCGCGGGGCACGCTGGCGCAAGTGCGCCCCTTTCTGGATTTTTTGAACGTTCGCTACTATGTCGACTTGCGCAGCGATCAAGCCGCACTGGGCGCCGTGCTCAAGCTCGATCGGACGGGCGATCTGGACGTCTATGAGAGCCCCAGCGCCTGGCCGCGCGCCTTCTTTACGGACCGGGTGGCGCTCTACCGGGATGCGGCGGATTTCATGGCGCTTGTTCAAAACGGGGACGGCCGCCCATTCGCGGCGGCCCAGGAGTCCGACTCCGAGACGCGCCAGGCCCTCGGCGGATCGTTGGGCGGACCGCTCGAAGGCAGGGCCGTGATTTCGGCGACTGACTACAGGTTTACCGAGGACTCGACCTCCTTTTCCGTCGCCGCTCCTTCCGCCGGGATCGTTGTCCTCGCGGAAGCCTACTGGCCGGGGTATCCGCACGGCCAGGTGGACGGACGGACGGCCCGGGTCCTCCGGGTCAATCATGCCTTCGAGGGAATTCTCGTCGGCCCCGGACGCCATCGAATCACCGTGGCGTACAGGCCGTGGGATTTCGATTGGATGATGGTCGCCTCCGCCGCATCGATTGCGCTCCTGGCGATTGCTTTCCTTCTCCAACGCCGCGGAAGCGCGGACCAATGACACAGCCTATTCCTGCCACGCGCATTTGTCTCCTGGCGGCGACTCTGGCAGGCCTGGCCGCAGCGTTCGCAACCTTTTGCCGTCCCGTCGACGCACCGGAGGACGGCGAATTCCCGAACACACTGAGCCTCGGCGTCCAGGCCTTCCAGGGAGGCAATGTTGGCGTGGGTTTTGATTTCGGGGCGGGCTTCAATCCGTCGCTTTGCCGGTACGTCGCAGTCGCCGCATCCGACCGGTTCAAGCGAGTGGATCTGCCCCTTCCGGCAGGGACCATCGTCGGACTGCAACTGATCCTGCCCGATGGCCATCCGCGCACCAGCGCGCGAAACGTTCGAGTTCTGGATTCCCAGGGACGGATGCTGCTGGAAATTGCGGATTCGGACCTGCGGGCCGACGGGCGAATCGCCATGCAAACGAACCTGCATCTTCCAACCGATCCCCGCCGCAGCGGATCCATCGTGCGGCGGGAGCGCGCGGTCTCGGCGGTTCTGGCGGTGGCGGAACTGGCGGTCTTGATTGCGCTCTGGCGCCGCAGGGATCCGGTTTCCATCCCGGGATGGCTTTCGCGAACTGCGGTCGGACTCGCGGCGGTCGCGATCCTTTTCTCCCGGCGGCCCAGCGTCTTCGTCGCTCCGCAATTCTGGGCCGAGGACGGGACGGTTTACTTTTTGGGAAGGACGGGCGGATGGCATGGCCTATGGGAGACCCAAGGCAACTACCTGGCGCTCGTGCCCCGGGCGACTGCGGCCATGGCAAACCTGGCGCCGGTCTGGTACGCCCCGATCTTTTACCTGATCGTCGCGACGGCCGTGTGTCTTGCGACGGCGATGAAGGCCGCCTCTCCGAGGGTCGGCCTGCCGTTTCCCGCGCTCGCGGGTTTGGCGGTCGTGCTGGTGCCCAATATGGACGAAATCACCGCGAACGTGGCAAACGCGCAGTGGTTCGGGGCCGCGATTCTTGTATTGGTCTGCTTGTCCCGGCCGCCGACCGGCCTTGGCCAAGCGGTCCGCGATACCGCCGCCCTGGTCATATTCGGGTTGACCGGCCCGTTCATCATCTTCGCTGTCCCGCTGCTCTTGTGGCGGGCCGTGCGGACTCGGTCCACTCCCGCGTGGATGCTGGCGGCGTTGGGCGCGGCGCTTGTGGTGCTGCAATACCGTGCGTACGGCTCTTCCCAGCCGGCACCGCTGCCTAATTCGATGCCGCCCTTGATTCCCTTCCTCGCTGCCGCCGGGTATCGCACCGGCGGCCAGCTTTTCGGGCTGATGCGTCCGCCTCTCCTCGCAAATCCGATACCGTGGGGAATCGCCGGCCTGGTGCTTTATGGATTTGTGTGGCTTTGTTTCCCCCTGCGCACGGCCTCGGGTGACGTCCGGCCGGCGCTGGCGTGGATGGCCTTGGCGGTCATCGTCGGCGGATTTTTGCGCTACCTCGACCACGCGAATCTCTTCTTTGAACAGGTGTTTATCGCGAGGTATTTTTACCTGCCGCTCCTGTTTGCCGCCTGGCTGCTTCTCGGAGGGTTGGCGACACCGGGGTCGCGCCGCTGGCTGGCCGCCCTTGGCCTGGCTGCGACAATCGCATGCAACGTTTCGTGCTACCGGATGGCGCCCTACATCGATTTGCATTGGCCCCACTACGCCTGGGCGATCGGGCACGGAGAGCCGATACAAGTCCCGATCAACCCCCCGGCCTGGAGTTTCTCCTCCCCGGGGAGCCGATGATGGGCGAAGCGGCGTTGCCGGATGATCCAGCCGGGGAAGTTGCCCGCGCGCGCAACTCAGTGCAGGTTGTATTTCGCCGCGAGATGCTTGACGAAATCGTTCCGGTAAGGGATTGACCAGACATCGTGGCCGGCCGGATCCGGATTGGCCTGAAGGAGGAACCGGCGCGTGCTCAGCCCGCGTGTGTCGACCCACTCAGGCAGCCTTGTTCCCCACCCGCTTTCCGCAACCCACATCCCAGAAGCGGTCACCAGCAGGATGAGGCCGACTTGCACCGGGCGCCAGCGGTGCGCATTGCGGAGCCACGCGTCCACGAGCACGCTCACGAATGGCAATGTGCACACCAGTGAATTGTACTGGTACCGGGAGCTGCACGCCAAATACAGCTCTCCGCCCGAGCGGCCGAATCCGAGAAGAGCGGCATAACCGACGTCGAACAGGAGCAGCGCTGCCAACAGCCGGCGCTGTCGTGGCCGGGCAAGATAAAAACCTGCAACGACGATGCCGAGCTTCGCAGTTCCGAGAATTGGGACCAAACCCGCAGTTGCAGAGGCGAGCGACCAATTCGACACGAGATTGGCCCAGAGCTGGAGCCATGGGTTTAGGGTGAGATACCAGCCAAAAAAGGCCAATGCCTTGCCCCAGAGCCCGGGGTTGGTCAGCACCTCGTGGTGGTTTTCGGGCGCAAGCCGCGCAACCAAATAGGCCGTCGCAATCGACGGAATCAAGGATGCCAGGGCGGCTGCGAGCCGCCAGCGGATGGCTCCTTTTGCCGTCGCAGCCAAGCAAAGGACGACGGGGCCAATCAGAATTCCGCGCGAGAACGACCACGCCCCCGCCAATGACCACAAGCCCATTCTCACGCTTGCCCAAGGACCGGCGCGGGAGGCTTCCTCGGCATCCAGGAATTCAAACGCAGCCAGAAGGAAAAATGTCACCGACAGCTCCGAGGACCACTGCACGCCCCAGGTGAGTGTTTCGATGTTCGAGGCGCTCAGGCCGAAAACACATGCCGCCAAAAGGATTCCGAAGAGTTGAAACCCCACACGCGCCATGCGTCGCGCCAACAGCCACACGTTAAACGCATGGGTAAGCCAGGCTGCGAGCAGCATCGCAGGGTAGCTGCCGTGAGCGAGGAAGAGCACTCCACCCCATGCCAGCTTGAATACGGGCACAAAGTTTTCGGCGAACGAACTGCCCAGCCACGTCCAGAAACTCATGCGGTCCAGTTCTGCCATCAGGGCAAGTTCATCGCCGAACCAGAAAAGCCCCGAGAACTGGCGCCAATGCGCAACCAGTGGGTACATGGCCGCAAGCGCAACGCAAATGGGCAACCAACGCTCCAGGCTCGCGGATCGCTCAGCATTTGCGTCCATGGCAACCGCGAAAGGTTACCGTGCCGACTCGATTATAGGCAAGTCCCCACTACAGCTACGGTGACAGAAAAGTCATGATGTTGTGTGCACCGATGCGCCCATGCCCGGCCAAGGCTATAACTGGGGCAGAATCCTGTGTATCTACTGTAGGACCAGCCGGCCCGGACAGCGTGAATATCGAGAAACTAATGCCGTTCGAAGGCGCAAAGGGACCGATGCAAAGGACGCAAGGCAATTGCCATCCAATAAACGGCGGCACCGAGGCAGCCCAAGGCGAAAGCTAATGCGATGCTGTCGTTCCAACCGAATGGCGCATCAAGATTCGGCAGCCGATCGTGCAGAGTGGCGCCGAACGCCATCCAGGCAACGTCAAGGCCACTCAGGAGCATGAGGGCGGGATGGGTGAGCGCCGCTGCAAAGCGCCGCCGCCACGCACCGCCGGGTTCCCGCAAGGTCCATGCCGCTAGCAAAAGAACCGACAAGAAAAGCCAATGACCGCACTCCTGCATAAGGCCTGTGCTTCCAAATCCCCAGTAAATGACCAGGAAGGCGCACGGACCGACAAATGCGGCTAGAGCGATCAAAGGCTGTCGCCAGCAGGCCGCCAGCAACGCAGGCCCCACGAAAAAAAAGGCGGGCCAGCCAACGGCGAAAGGAAGCGTGTTCCAGTACAGAAAACCAAAGTGCACCCAGCCGTCCGAGGGGCCGTAGTAGGAGTTGATGCCGGGCTGGGTGGGGTCCGCGAGGAAAAGTCGCAAGGGAACAAAGGTGTTGGCAAAATTGTTCCACCGGCTCCACAGCCAAGTTGGCCAATCAGCGGAATGGTTGTCCGCCAACATGAAATAATGAAGGAAAGCGTCCTGTGTCGCCCCGCCGTGTGTTTCGATACGGCCCAAAACCAACCAAGAGGCGACGAACACGAGCACCGTGCTGGAAAACGAACACAATCGGAGAAGCGCCGCCCCTCTTGACTGCGGCGAAGGAATTGCCATGACCCAAAAACAAAGAAAGGGAGCCGCCAGGATTGCCGAGGGGTGGCAAAGATATCCGAATCCCACGGCCAACCCGGCCGCGACAGGCCGACCCCTCCTTACGAAGAGAAAGGCGATGAGAACTCCAGCGGCGGCGATCAGCTTCGGCCAAGTGAAATAAAGCTCGTGAACGAAAAAGGGAGCCAGAAACGTCAACGATGCCGCCAAAAGCGCCCAAGATAACCCCAGCATGTCCGCGGCCACGCCGAACACGGCCCAGGCGGCGAGCGAAGCAATGACAATCGCCCCGATGCGGAAAGCGGCAAATCCTTGCGGATCGAAGGGAGTCCAGGCCTGGTCCGGCATGTCCGCCGGAACCTCAGCTCCGGTCGCCAGCACCAGCGGGGTTGCCGCAAGACCGGTCAACGGACCCCGGCTCGTGAAGCGCCACGGCAAGAAATACGCCTCTGACTCGGGCGAGAAGGGGCCGTAGTGATGCGCGGCAACCTGCACGGCGTGGAAGGGAATGCGGCTGTCGGAATGACCGCCGACCTCAAGCGTGCGGGAAACGGAGCCGCGGTAGAGTTCGCCCGGCGGCCCGTACGAGAAATCGGCGCGGGCGACTGCGAATACGGCCAACAAGGCCCCGACCCCAAGCACTGCGGCGATTTCGGATTCGAAACGCAGCTTCCCCCTCCAAACAGGTCTGGCCATAACCGCAAGGATAAGCCCAATGCCGATCCGGGCCGTCGTGTGCCCATCGACCCAGCCGCCCAAACCCCAGCAAGCGAGCCCCAACGCGCAGAGAATCAGAGGGCCGGGCAGCGTGGCCAACGCCAGATCCGAGGCTGGCCGCTCGCGGGATTGGAACCAACACAGTCCGGGGCCCCAGAATAGCGCGAGAGCGAGACAGATGGTCGCGGCGACCTGCAATAATGGAACGAAATCGCGGTAAGAGAGAGGCGCTCCCTCGAATGGTTGCGAAAATGCGAACCAACCCTGGGAACCTCCGGCACTGCTCTTCGCGCAAAGGCGGAGGGCGACGGCGTCGCGGGGAAGCTTTAGACCCCATGCGCGCCAGGTCTCCCCGGGGTCCGGCCCCGAATAAGGGATCCGCTCGCCTGTCCCGGTCTTTCTTTGGATTTCCACAGCCAGTCGATTGGACTCCGATCTGGGATATCCCGAAACCATCACATCGAATCCCGGCCGGGCCTGAATCCACTCCGTCGTAAAGCTGCCCTGGAGCGTGCCGCCCGGGACGTGGGACCCGCGCGTGGCCAGGGCGGAGACGGGATAGGCGACCGGAGATGTCGCTGGGTAGCCCCCCGGGACGAATGAGCCTTCGCCATCCATTACGGTGCTGCCGGGCGCCGCTGCGGGCAGCGGCCGAACGCGCTTGGGCTCGACGTGAAACGGGCCGATCACGAGCGCCAGAATGCTCAACGCGAACACGGCTCGGAAGGGCCAGTTCATCGGGAGCATCAAGTGTTGGATTTCACATCCGCCGAGTCGAGACGGGATATCGCGGGGCCGCTGTCCCTTGCCGCCCTTCGGATGACCAGATTCTTCAACGGTTGGTAAACATCCAATTTCCGCGTCACTCCGGAAGCTGAATGCTCACGGCCAATTTCCTGGGCCTGTAGCTCACTCCTAGTCCAAATGCGGCGAGGTGCGTCAAATCTCTTCCGCGTGTTCCTCGTAATCCTCGATCGCTTTTTCAGTGAGACGCTTCAGAGAATCAGTCCATGTCGTAGATTTCCACGAGGCCCACCCCGGTGGCGCCCGCGACCCCGGATTCGACAACTGTGTACGCTCCGGGTGGAAGGGTGACGACCATGGCCGAGTCGCCGCCTCCGCTGACCCAATTCCCGCTCGCGCCCACCGCGCTGAAGATGCCCTGGGTTGCCGCTTCGAGCCCGACGATCGGCGCAGGCCCCGTCACGAGGCTCGACGTCCCCACACTGATCGCGTTACCCCATCCTGTGTTTGTCGCGATGGGCTTTGGCGAAGCGCCGTTGAGCCCCGAATCAAAAAGCGTAATGCTTGTCGATGCCACGGCGTCGGTCACGCCCAGCGACGACAGGAAGGGTCCGCCTCCGCGGATAAGGAACGTCTTGGGCGTGGTTCCGCTGAATACAAATCCCCCGATAAGAGCCCGGCTCCCCGTTCCCACGAACCCGCGGGCCGAAAGATTGACTATCCGGTTCGTCGGGGGCCCCGGGAGGGTGCTGCCCAGAAGCGCATTCGACGCAGCATCCGCATCGTAGAGTTCAACGCACGCGATTCCGGTTCCTCCCGACTGGCCGGAGACAACCGTCGTATAGCCACCGCTTTGGCTGAAGTTATAGAGAAAAGCGCCGTCGGCGCTGCCCGGCGCCCAGCCGTAGGTTTCCGCCCAGATAGCGGCAAAAAAGGACGCCACGTCCGGGACCGGGACATCGCTCCCAAGCGTGGTCGTGGCCGGATTCCAACCGGAGGTGGCAAGGAGGTCCGTCGGCCCATTGTAGAGCTGCATTTCCGGTTGCGCGAGCACACCGGCGAGATTGAAGGGAGGGGCGGCAAGTGACGGTCCGTCGGCCCGAACCATCAAATTCATGCTGCCTTGGGCAATGTCCAGGACGACGCCGGCGATGAGGACGTCGTCCCCGGTCCCAGCGAAGGCGCGGGCCGAAGTATTCATGAGCCAGGCGTTTTCGGCGACCGTCAGGGTGCCCAAATTCAGAGCTCCCTGGTTGCCTTGGGCATCGGTGACCAAAACCGTGTACAAGCCGCTGTCCGCCGTTCCAACGACCCCGGTCGACGAAGAACCCACCTGGCCTGGGGTGTACATCCCGGAGGTGGCTCCAGCAATCGCCGTCCCGTTCAGGAACCACTGGTAGGTGTAGCCGCTGGCGGTGTTCAGACTCAGCCTCACCGGAGTTCCCGCCGGAACCGGCTGACTCGAGGCCGAGATTGCAACACTCACGTTGCCGACGACAGAGGAAATAGGCGTGAGCAGGTAGGAATTGTCGTCGTCTCCGCTACAAACGATCTGCCCATGATCATTGATCCCCGACGCAATCGACAAAGTCACCCCCGGTAAACTGACCAGGGAATTGAGGTCGGTCATCATGCCATTTCTGTATACGAATGCGTGTTGGCTATCCAAAAAGTACTGAGGTCCGCCGGTCTGGACATAGGAGAGTCCAACGATCGTGCCCGAATTGTTAATCGCGTAGGCGGTGGATTCGGGTTCGCTTTTGTCCAGGTAGCCAAGGTCCGTAAATGCGCCATTTGCGAAGCTGAAAGCTCTCCCATCGGAATCTCCGACTATTGTGCCTGCATTATTGATCGCATAGGCTTGGCAAATTAAATCCCCGGGGTACAGCGTGCCCAAATCGGTCATGATTCCATTGCTGTAGCTGAAGGCTCTTTGGCCGGAATTCCCGACGATCGTGCCGGCATCATTGATCGCATTGGCTTGGGAAACAATATCTGCCGGGTAAAGAGTGCCCAAATCGGTCATGATTCCGTCGCCATAGCTGAAGGCATGCGTGCTCTCCTCACTGGAGGAAGACCCGACAATGGTGCCCGCATTATTGATTCCATTTGCCTGGCTTGCGGTTCTCCCTGGCAACGTGCCCAGGTCGGTCATCTTCCCGTTGCTGTAGCTGAAAGCATGCTCGGTGCCGGCGCTGGTTCCGGCAAGTCCGACGATCGTGCCCGAATTGTTGATCGCGGCGGCCTGGCCGTAGTAGACAAAGAACTCGGAATTCCTCCCCTCCGATGCCCCGCTTTCTGAATAGGTTCCGCCCAGCGAGCCCAGGTCGGTCATGATTTCCCCGCTGTTGCTGACGGCTCGGTACGTGAAGGTTTCATCCGTGCCTAAGGGCACATTCACTGATGTCGTTTTTACCGTGTACCCGACGACCGTGCCCGCGTTGTCGATCGCCGCGGGTTCAAAGGGTCCGAGATTGGAAACGGCGTAGGACTGGGCACGCGCTGGCGAAGCCCCAAACACCAGAAGGAACGCGGCAAGACAGACGAAGAACCCCAATACTTGAGCCAGGCGCTTCACGAAGCGTTTATAGATAGATCCGTTCCAACGCACAATCAGTTTCCTCTCCTGGCTCGAATTCGCTCCCAATGTCTCCGTCAATGCCGTAGCGCATTCCCTTTCTGCAAGGCTTCTCGGGGATGACCTGATCATCGAGATCAAGGTTGGAATCCAGCGGCATAAACCTCTTGAACGCCATGGGGCCGGGGGCAAGTGTCGGGTGCCCCGTATGACCCGACTCTCCGTCATCGTGCCCGTCTACAACGAGCGGGCCACCGCAAAGGCGGCGCTGGACGCCCTGATGGCGAAGACGATCCCGGGAGTGGAGATCGAGATCATCATCGTCGAGAGCAATTCGAGCGACGGCAGCCGCGAGATCGTCCTTGGCTACCGCGGCGATCCGCGCGTCAAGCTGATCCTCGAGGACCGGCCAAGCGGCAAGGGCCACGCGGTCCGCGCCGGATTCGCGGCGGCGACCGGCGACATCCTTCTCATCCAGGATGCGGATTTGGAGTATGATCTCGCCGATTACGACGCGCTGCTCGCCCCGATCATCGCCGGGCGCCAGGCCTTCGTCCTCGGCTCCCGCCATGGCCGGGGCGGCTGGGCGATCCGGAAATTCGACGACCAGCCGTTTCGGGGATTGGTGCTCAACCTCGCCCACTGGACATTCACCCTCCTCCTGAACGCATCGCTCGGAATCTGGCTCAGGGATCCGTTCACGATGTACAAGGTGTTCCGGCGCGACTGCATCGAGGGCATGGTTTTCGAGTGCGACCGGTTCGACTTCGACTGGGAACTCCTGATCAAGCTTGTGCGCAAGGGCTACAAGCCGGTCGAGATCCCGATCTCCTACCGCTCCCGCTCGTTCAGCGAAGGCAAGAAGATCCGGATGTGGCGGGACCCCCTCACGTGGCTGCGGGCCCTCGTCAAGTTCCGGTTCGCCCCATCTGGCCGCGGGTCACGCCGAGCTGGTTGATGAGCTTCAATTCGCGCCAGAGGGCGCTTCCGGCGATTTCGCCGCGGAGGAGCTGCGCGTAGCTCCGCACCGTGCGCGTGACCTCCTCGGCCGGCTCGTTCACGAATTCCACGCGGAAGCTGCGGGCGCCAAGCTCGAGCATGCGCGGGACGAACTCCGCCCCGGTCTGCGCCCGGTTGTTGAAAACGGTGTTGCGGCACCCCGCGTCGGCCTTCAGGGGAAGGAGGGCGCCGGTCCTGTCGGCCAATTCGACCCGGTGGCTTTCGCAGGGCCGGCCGCAGTCGCGGTAGTCATGGCCCTCGGACAGAAATGCGCAGAAGACGCAGTGCTCCATGTGAAACATCGGCATCCGCTGGTGGATGGTGATGTCAAACCAGGCCGGGGGCGCCGCCTGCAGCAGCGCCTCCAGTTGGGAGATGTTCAGGTCATAGCTCGCAGTCACCCGCTCGAGCCCGATGTCCCGGACGAAAGTCTCCGCGCACCGGGGATTGGCGACGTTCAGCGAAAAATCGCCGCGCCTGCGATCGCCCGCAAAGAAGCTCAGGTGATCGTAATTGCGGACGAGGTATCCGTCCGCATCGCACGACCTCACCTGGTTCAGGATCCATTCCTCGCCCGGCTTGAAGATGCGCGGAGGGGCGACCCAAATCGTCGGCGGGAGGGCCCCCGGGGCCGAATCGGAAGGGCCGGCGCCCGAGCCCCTTTGCAGCTCCCGAAACCGGGCGACGGCGTCCCGGTAGTGTTTCGGATTTTCAAATTCACAGTAAATCGTCCGCGCCCCGGCCTCCCAGGCGGCCTCCAGCTGCGCGGGCAGGCGGATGACGGCGATCAATTCCGGGAGCGCCAGCGGCTCGGAAGCCCGCGTATGCGCCGCCGCGGGCCGCCCACCCGCGCCCGGGTTCAGTTTCCAGCGTCCCGGCCGCGATCGCAGCTCCTCCAAGGCGCTTACGGCCTCGCGCCTGAGGCGGTTCAGCTCGCTCATCGGAAGCATCGCCTCGCCTTCGATGAACGATCGCAGCCCGCCGAGTTCGAAGGGGGTGCCGCCCAGCCGCCCCAATTGTTCGCCGAGCCGTTCGGCGGTCAGCGGCTGGTTTCGCGCCGCGGCGAGCGGCAAGGCGGATTCCCTTTTCACCACATGCCCGAGGCCGTCGTCCGCGATCAGGGCGAGCGGTGCTCCCGCGCGGCCGTGGACCTCGAATCGAACCGGCCGGCGAAATCGGATCGAATCTCCCGCGTAGGTTGAGCGGATTCTCCTGTCCAGCGCGGGGTCGTTCGTCTTCCAGACAAACTGGCCCGGATGCACCCGCCGCCAATCGATGTCGCCCCGGCCGAAATGAAGAGTTGCCTCGCCGCCTTGCGGTCCGACCGTCCGGATTTCATAAACGCGGCCGCCCTCCTCGCCGTCCTCGGGCCTCCCTGCGTCAAAGACCACGCCGTCGCCCGGCTTGAGCGGGGCCGCCAGGCGGATCGATGCCGACTCGTCGGCGACTCGGAGGACTTCGCCCAGGAAGACGCCCCGTTTCGTCCCGAAGCGGGCATGCACGAGCGCCTGGTTGTCCGTCCCGCGAAGCCAGCCCGGGTGCAGACCCCGGGAAAAGCTCATTTCCAGTTCGTACCGGTCGGCGCCGGGGTCGAACCGGGCCGCGGGCGAGCCCGCGATCCCGGCCATGACCTGATCCAGCGCCTGGCGGTAGACGCGCGTGATGCTGGCCACGTACTCCGCGGACTTGAGGCGGCCTTCGATCTTGAGGCTCGCCACGCCTGCGCGGACCAGATCCGGGAGCACCTCAAGACCTGAAAGATCCCTCGGGCTCAGAAGATAACGCCGATCGCCAAGCGGAACGGGCCGCCCGTCCGAATAAAGCTCGTACGGCATCCGGCAGGCCTGGGCGCACTCGCCCCGGTTTGCGGACCGACCGCCGAGCGACTCGCTCGTGAGGCACTGGCCGGAGTAAGCGACGCACAGGGCTCCGTGGACAAAAACCTCCAATGGAAGCTGCTCCTTCGTCCCGTCCAGGCTGGCCCGGATCTTCGCGATGTCCCCGAGCGAATTCTCCCGGGCGAGGACGACCAGGTTTGCCCCGATTCTTCGCGCAAACCGCACTCCTTCGGCGCTCGTGACCGTCATCTGGGTTGAACCGTGGATGGGAAAATCCGGGGACAGGTCGCGGATCAACCGGCAGACGCCCACATCCTGAACGATCGCGGCGTCGACGCCCGCCTCGATCATCGTCCGGGCGTAGCTCTCCGCCTGTTCCCATTCGTCGGCAAAAACAAGCGTGTTGAAGGCGATGTATCCCTTCACCCCGCGCAGGTGCAAATACGCCATCAGTTCCGGAAGGTCCGACTGGGTGAAATTCTTCGCCCGCATTCGCGCGTTGAACCGCTCGAGCCCGAAATAGACCGCGTCCGCGCCGTTCTCCACCGCCGCCCGGACGCATTCCCAGTCCCCGGCGGGCGCCAGGAGTTCGGGCCTGGCTGTTCCCGGGAGAGCCGGCGCTGCGGTTTGGGTGGATTGCTCGGACACGGATGTGAATGTATCGCCGGCGGTGGGCCGGGCGCAAGCGCCCCCCGGCCTGATCAGATCCGGGGCCGGCTTGGGCGCGTCCGGTTTCGGCAGGTTGGACAACCGCCCGGGTCAATTACCGCGGCGGCTGACATGAAGAAACGCGCCGCCGTCCACCGATTGATCAACGATAAATGCGGGATTATTCTGAATCCGAATCGAATACCACGGAATCCAGCCGCGCACTATCCAAAAGCTTTTTGTGGCCGCAAGAAAGTCAACGGCCGGGACGACATTCTTGAATTGCCCGGGGAAATTCCGTTTCAACGCAGCCATGTTTTTGTGGGTGCCCGGCCATCCTCCACCCTCCTTTATGGCTGCATCCGGGTCGACCAGAAAGTAGTAGCGCTCGGGATGTGGAGCATAGAAGTGGTCCCTCAAGAATACATTGATGTGCTCCTCCACCACCGGATCGCGGCCGGGATTTGGAGGACTGTCGGGCGGCCGCGCTTCGGGAACCATCATCCTAACTTCGTTCATCATCGTCCACCCAACCCACGCAACGAAGCCGCAGACCGCGATGCCCTGAAATGTCAGAAGCCATCGACGGGGCCGAACGGGATGGGAGCGCGGGCGCGTCCTGAATGCGAGATGGCCAAGGTACGCGCACAGGATGGCTTCCCCGAGCGCCCCGGGGACCATGTAGCGCGGCAGATAGATGGAAATGCCATTGGGCCGGACGGAAACGATGTATATGGCCACGGGCACGGAAAATATCGCCAACCCAACGGTAAGAAGTGGAACTTCGCGGCGCCGGAGGACCTGCAATGATCTGCGAAGAAGCGAGGCGGCATCGCCTCCGAAGATGGCGAGCACGGCTCCAACCAATGCAATGGCCGCCAGCCCACCGGCGAAAAGGGGGAAGCCGCCCTGAAGGTAGCCTTTGAATGTGGAGAGCAGCGATTCCAGGTTCGGGGTTGGAATCCAAAAGGTGGGCTTCCCCAACTGGTAGTGCTTCAAAAACGTCGGGATCCAGGGGATAAAAACAAGCCAGCCTGCAAAGACAGAAAGACAGGCACGCACCGGGCTTTTCCGGCAAAGGAAGCAGCTGAGGGCCGTGGCGCAGAAGATGGCGCCCGAATAAAAGAAGCCGGTGTAGTCGGTCATGACCATGCATGCATGGATCGCGGCATTCATCATCAAGGATCGAATCGAAGGCTGATACGTCTCGAGGATCCGTTGATAGGTGACGACCGCGATCGCCACTTCGACGACGACCAACGCATGAAAGCGTGCTTGTGAACTTTGATAGAGCAGCTCCGGGTTAAGCAATGACACCGCCAGCGCCGCTGCGGCGGCGAACGCGCCGAAATTGCGCCGCAGCACGGCATACATCACCAAAATGGCGGCGGCTATTGCCGCTGCCGAAAACAAGCGCAGCGTGAGCGCAGACATCCCAAACAAGGCGGTCCAACACCATGCGAGAATGAAATAGAGCGGGGGCGCGGAGTTGATCTGGTCGGTGGACGCGGCGAGCATCGAATGAAATGGCGCGGACACGGGATACCAAGTCAGGAACTCATCCGCCCACATCAGCCGTTTGCCCGATTCGACTGCGCAGCGCGCGATTACGACCGTTGCCAGGGCGGCGGGCAAAATCCACGAGGCCAGATTCGGGGTCGGGCGGATCTTCTCGAACTGGGATTTCGGAACTCTCCAAGCAGGCATGTGATCCGTCTTCATGTTTCGTCCGGATCCAGATTTCAAGCGCGCGGAACCGCTAATCGGTCCGCCTGAAAAGGAGAATGACCCAAGCCGCCAGGGCGCCGATTCCCGCGAGACCGATCCCGGCGGCGTACTCCCAGCCGTCTGGAATGTAATGAAAGACGATGCGGTAGGATCCGGCCTTCGCGAGGCGCACGGCCTGGAGCACGCCGTCGGCGGTTTCGACCCCGACCGGGACGCCGTTCAAGCTCGCACGCGCATGGCCGGGCCAATGCGTCTCCCCGAGAAACACCCAGCCCGGGCCGGGGGCGTCGACCGTGAATTCGGTGCGGCTGGACGTCAAACGGTAGTCGCGCGCGGGGACGATCGCAGAGGGTTGCGCAAGCGGCGCCGCGCGCTGCGCACGAAGGACATCCCGGCTCAGGCTGATGAATGGCGTGTCGGCGAACCTGCGGGCAAGGGTCCAAAACTCATCGAAATCGTCCGCCGCCAGCGCGCCGGGGGCAAAGAAAGCGCGTGGCCAGGCTGCCCGGTTCTCGGAGAGGATCAGATCGCCCCGATACAACGTGGAATATCCGCGCGGCTCCCCAAAATACGGCATGGAGGCGAGCAAACGCACGTCCAGGACATTGAGCAGCGGGCGGGCGTTTTCAAAATCCGTCACGCCGATTACCCAATTGGCGACCCTGGGTAGGACGATCATGCCGGATCGGTCGATCCATCGCTCGTAGGCGTGACTGACCATGGGGTTGTTGCCGCGAATGTCCTCGAATCCCCACGTGGCCCCGTAGTTGCCGAAGATCGCATATCGCGTGCCCATGGTCCGGCCGGGTGCGGCCTGGGCGCGGTTGATTTCGATCAGCTGGTCGAGCGCGGGGCTGGTGCGGCGCAAGTCGGGCCGGGGACCGGGGACCATGAAGAACGAATCCCAGCGGTAATCGTGGATGAACACGTTCCGCGCGAACGCGGGGCTCGCCGCCATCAAGAACGCAAGAACGGCGGCCGCTGGACTGACCCGCGGCAGCCGCTTTCCGGCGAACAGGAAAAAAGGCGCGATGAAGGCGGCCAACGTCGCGACCCACGCATACCCCTTCCAGGATGACGTCCACGGGGGCGCGCTCGCCTGGGCCGCCTGCCAGGCGGCCAGGGCAATCGCAATCGAGAGCATGAGGAGGTACGATCTGCCAAAATAGCCCCGGCTCGCGGCCCGGCCGGCAAAGCACCAGCCGAAGGCGGCGAGCAGGGGCAGGCAAACTCCGGCCAATTGGTAGCCGATCTGGCGATCCAGGTGGCCGACGCGGTTCAGGACCGGAATACCGTCGATCCACACGCCCGGGACGGCTCCAAATGCGACTGCGCCGGCCAAAACCGAAAAAAGGAGAAGGAGCCGGCCCGCCGTTTGTCCGCGCCGGCTGACGATGGCAAAAATCCCCAGGATCGCCAGGGGAAGGTGAACCAGAGTCGCCGGAGGCAGGGGCGTCCCGTAACCCGGAAAGTCGCGGTAAAAAAAGAAGTCGAACAAGCCCAGCAGCTGATGCACCGGCTGCGTGGAAGTCGCGATATTCGCTCCGTGGTAGACATCCTCCCGGAAGAGGATGAATGGCCATAGGAGCGGGAGGTTGATCGCGACCCAGCCGAGCGCGAGGCAGGCTCCGAGCGCAAGCGTCCGCCAGCGGGCCCGCCTGTCCGGGCAGCGGAACAGGACATACGTCCAGCCCAGTGCGGTCATGGTGCAGCACTCGATCGCACCGCCCTTGACCGCACCCGAGTGGACCGCGGTCATGCAGGAAGCGCCCCAGGCCAGGGCCCAGCCGAGCCGCCTCCAGCCGCCCGATTCCAAGGCCATCGCCGCGCAGAGCAGGATGACCGGCGCCGAAGTGAGGACGAAAAATTCCGGGTGGCTGAAGGTCCGCATGAATGCCCCGAGAAACGCATTCGAAACGGCCGTGAAAACCGCCGCGGAGAGCGATTTCGTGCAACGGTAGGCGATAAGGCCCGCGCAGAGGCAGAACAGGAATTTTGCGGCGATGTATTTGCAGTCCCATCCCCAGGCGCCGCCCCCCGCCAGCCATACGAAGGCCTGCAGCGGGTCTCCGAAATTCGACTGCATCTGGCCCAGGAGCATTGTGCCGGAGTAGGAGTACCGGTTCCAGAACGGCCACTCATGGTCCCGAAGAACGGCGCGCTGGACGATGAATTGATTCGGGATCAAAGCCCAGGGCAGGACCCCGATGTCGGCCCCCTGGTTGGGCGAACTCGCCGCCGGAAGACCGGGCAGCGCGGCATCCGTATCGTAAACGATCCCGATTCGTCCATAACCGGTTCCTGCGATGCTGCGTCCTCCGAAAACAACCGGGTACCAGCTCGCCACCACCGCCAATAACGCGCATGCCGCGATGCAGCGATGCGGGCGGGCGCGGGCCCACTCGGTAAAGCCCTTCAGGCCCCGAAAGGGAGGAGAGGAGGCGATCGCCGCGGCAAGAAAGGCCGCAAGTGCGACCGCCGCAGCCGCGGCCGCCAGCCACAGGCCGGGCCTTCGAATCGGCCCGACCTGAAAACGATAAATGGCCTCCCAGCCGGCAAATCCGATGAGCACGCCCGACGCCATCAGCCAGGCGGAGGCGCTGGAAACTGCGGATCGCAGGGTGCGAATCACGCGGGCCAAATTGGCTGCGACCGGGCGCCGAGGCGAGCCAACAGACCCGCGGGCAAGTCACCCGAGCGAGACGGCTACGCCGCCGGCTTTTCGGGAGGCAGAATCCGCTCCGCAAGCGCGTCCAGCGTGCGGGCGAATATGGCGCCGGGAACGCCCTCGGCTGAAATCGAGATGAGCAGGCCCTTCTTTCGATAGTATTCGATGAGCGGCGCCGTGTTGCGCGCGTACGTTTCCTGGCGCACGCGGATCGTTTCCGGCTTGTCGTCCTCGCGCTGATAAAGGGCGCCGCCGCATTTGTCGCAGATCCCCTCCCTCGCCGGCGGATGGGCCGTGAGGTGATAGACGGCCTTGCACTTGCTGCAGGTGCGCCGTCCGCTCGCACGGGCGACCACCTCCTCGATCGGAAGATCGTAGCTCACCACCCCATCTAGCCTGATCTTCTCGCGATCCAGGATCCTGTCCAGCGCCTCCGCCTGGGCGACCGTGCGCGGAAACCCGTCGAGGAGGAATCCGCCGCGGCAGCGCAGGCAATTCATCCGCTCGGTGA
>JBEKAO010000048.1:0-23436 GCA_050015855.1 Opitutaceae bacterium
AGGCTGGCCAGGAGCACGGAATGCAGCTCGATCATCTGGGGCGAATAGGCTTTGGGAGAGGCCAATTCCAGCAGCTGTTCCGTGAGCCGGTCGATCCTGTTAACTTCATCGGACATCAGCCGAAAAAACTTATCCCGGAATGCAGGATCCTGGTGGCGGGTAGGCAAGAGCTGCACGATTGTCTTGATCGAAACGAGCGGGTTGCGGATCTCGTGCGCAAGACTCGCACCAAGAAGGCCCACAGTCGCAAGCTGCTCCGAATGTTGAGCTTTCGCGATTAAGTTCGCCCGTTCATACGCACCTTCGAATATTGAAACCAACTCCATCAATTGTGTGACTTGCGGGTACGTGTACGGTCGGCGCGATACCGGGACACCGACGCCAACAACGACATTCAACGTCGATCTGTCATCGATAACGGCAATGCCAAGCTGGTTATCCGCGAGGAATGCGCTCAACAATGTTCGATCGGCGGCTGCCTTTTCACGAGCCAGACGTTCCGGAGTTGCCCATCGAAGCCGCCGCAACGTCCGCAGGACGGTGGAATCCGCCTCAATCTCGACCGACCCACCCCGCAGGATTCCGTCTTCTCCGGTTAGGATAAGGGCTGATTCCGTCTGACCCCAACCTTTCAAGACCCCCATGAAAGCTGATTCCAGCCTCTCGAGTCGGGATTCGCGCCGAGCTACATCAAACGCAGCCTTTCGTGCTTGAATCGCCCGTGGAAATAATTCCAGGCGCTGGTCAAGCCAGCCGCCTAAGATTGAAGCGAGCCACAGGACAATGCCCATCGAAACAAGGAGCGACATCGCCTCTGGAAGCACCAATCGCAGGCCATCACGCAATACCCAAAAGATCCCGCTCACAATCAGTATCAATATGGACTTTTCCAACACCACCAAGATAATCTGCCGCGCATCGAAGATTCGGTGGGTAGTGATTGCCAGAGCAGTTCCGGCGTATAGCACAAGAATCAAGAGCGGCTGAAGGCTCAAGTAACGTGCCCCTCCCGCAATAACATTTAATCCCATTAGAATAATGATGACAATCGCTGTACCGCAAACCGCGATGAGCCAAACTTGAAGCTCCATCCGTTTGACACCAGTGGATTGGCGTGTGTCCTTGTAGCATTCGTATGCTATAAATCCCCAAAGTATCAGTGATCCAATTGGGTGAGCATAAAATCCCCATCCTCGTAAACGATTTACGGCAGTTGAAGACGAGGGGATAAATGCCTGAGTATAACAGATTGCCGCCAACACAGCAGTTACAGCAATCCAACTCAACAACCGCAGCCTCCATTTTCTATTGCGGACATCCAGTCGGTCCGCGATGGCTTCCTTTATAAGCCAAGCATGAGCCGAAAGCATTCCTCCGATTGCCGTCGTAGTGCGTATCCATAATACGGCATTCACATCGCCGACAGCGAATACCATCCGTAAGCTGATCAACCACAATGACACATGTATAGATGCGGTTAGAAACAGCCGATTTACAGCTCGCTTGGGATTTGACCATAGTGTGATAAGGCCTACGATCAACGCCGCTAGGCTCCCAATTATTGTTGTGAAATCTACCTGCATCTTCGGAGTAGCAAACTGGAGTTCGTTCCGGAAAGCCCGTGGGCGTTTACAAGCACAGTGGAACTTTTCAAGGATCGCATTTGGGCCGACAAGTTCAAGGGGCAATCAGGATCCGGATATTGCCAATTAACAGTGGAACTTTTCAAGGATCGCATTTGGGCCGACAAGTTCAAGGGGCAATCAGGATCCGGATATTGCCAATTAACCGTCGGCGGGATAAATCCTTTTTCCATTCCGATTGCGGCGCAGGCTATTTGCATGGCCCCCGCCGCGGCCAGGGCGTTGCCGAGGGCACCCTTTATGGACACCGCCGGAATCTCCCATAGGCGCTCGCCGAAAAGCCGGCGAAGCGCTGCAGATTCAATGGCGTCGATCAGGCGGTGACCGGGTCCCCAGGCGCTGATCTGGTCGATTTCGCCTGGGCTCGCTCCCGCGTTGGCCAGCGCCAGGCGCCCTGTGCCGTAGAGGCCTTCGCTCGGGTGCCTTTCCTCATCGTCCATGCCAAAGCCGTACCCGTCCAGGTACGCGTAACCACGCCTCGGGCTCTCGTCTGGTTCCAAGACAATGATCGCCGAACCCTCGCCAATTACGCCGGTGGTGCGCCAAAGATCGAATGGACGGCTCTGCCGCTCCGGGTTGTCCGGGTTGCCCGGCGCCAAGCCCGCCATCTTGAGCTCCAGCATCGGATGCAGGTTTAACGGCGCCTCGGTTCCGCCGCACAACGCAATGTCCGCCTCCCCCGACGCGATCATGTTGGCTGCAACTCCGATCGCGTCGGCGCCGGCACAGCAAGAAGTCGAAATCACGAGAGTTCTAGCAGTAACTCCCAAAGCTTTTGCCACGTCGTTGGGAATTGTCCCCACGGGAGCATGCATCACGGCCCGCACCGAGCCAAAGCGCGGCCCCTTTGTGGCGACCCCGGCTATGCTCTTGATGACAGTCTCGCCGTCCATGAGCGAGGTGCCGGTTACTATCAATGGCCTCTCTCGGCTCAGTTCCGTCAGGGAGATGCCGGCATCCTTCAAGGCCAGCAGGGCGCCTGCGATCGCAAACTGAGTATGTCGGGGCCTTTTCTTAGGCCAGTCGGCCTCAAGAAAATCAGTCACTCTGAACCCTCGCACCTCGGCGCCGACAAAGTCCCCTGCCTCGGAATCGAGCCTCCGGATTTGCACCACCCGGCTGATCGACTCAGCCATTCCCTTCGCAAATTCTTCCCGGCCAATCCCCGCCGGAGTCACGGGTCCGATGCCTGTGATTTTAACGCGCCTTCTTTTCATTCGACGCAGCGGGACCGGTGCTGTTCGGCCCTACGTTTGTGCTGCGGCGGGGAAAGTAAGCCGCACAGTGACCCCCTGGCCCGGCTCGGACTTGAGATCGAAAGTGCCGCCGTGGGCGGTCACGAGATGGCGGCAAATTCCAAGTCCGAGGCCCGTGCCGTTTGTCTTGCTTGTGAAACCGCCGCGCAACGCGCGGCTCACCCTTTCGGCATCCATGCCCGGCCCGTCGTCAATAATCGTCACTTCCACGCGATTGCCATTCCGTGCAAATGCTGTGGCGACTTTGTGCGCCCCTGCTTCGAGCGCATTCTTGAAAATGTTCTGAAACACCCGCATGAGCTCAAATTTGGAGCCGAGCACGTGGGCTTTCTCGACGCCGGTGATGGATATGGCCAGATTGCCGAAGAATATCACGTGCTGAACATCGCGGGCCACCTGGACAAGGTCCAGCGTAGCCATTTCAGCCATCTTTCTTGATGACAGGCGCCAATTCTCGGAAAGGTGGTGGCAAAACTCAGCGGCCTTTTCGACCATGGTGGCGTACTCAAGGAGCTTCTTGGAAAGTTCCGGATTGCTCTCACCAAGCGCCTTGCACTCCTCGACAATGAGGGTCGAATAGCCGATGACGACCGTCAGGGGATTATTGAGGTCGTGGACCAATTCAACCGACGCACGACCCTGCCAAATCTTGGGTTCACTGGCTTCGATTTCCTTTTTGAGGGCGGAATTCAGAAGTTCGGCCTCGTGCACAACCTTGGCCTGTTGGCGCCGGAGCGTGGTCGATTTTGACTGCGAGCGGACGGCGGCCAGCAGCTCCTCGACATCCGGAGGCTTCCGAAGATACTGGTTCGCCCCTCCCAACATCGCCTGCTGAGCGGTCTGGAGAGTGCCATAGCCGGTGAGCATGATCACCGACACCAAGGGGTCGATCTTTCGGATCTCCGCCAGGGCCCGAATTCCGTCCATTTCGGGCATTCGGATATCGAGAACGATCGCCGAAAACTCACGCTCGCGGATTTTTACAAACGCCTCGGCGGCCCGTTCGGCCGTTTGCACGTCGAATTCGGTCGATAGGATGAAGGCCACCGATTCCCGCGGGCCATATTCATCATCGACCACGAGCACCGGCGCCCTGCCGGTCGTCGGGGGAGCAGATGTGGATGCCTCAGGGGTCGTCAGCATGGGCCACTGGGCTGGTCAGATGATGTTACGCAGGAGCTGGTAGCACCCTCCCAATTTAACATGTGGAAGATGATCTTGAATAAAAGGTTGGTTGTCAAGGAGGGCCGCATAGGCTGCCGCCTGACAGCCCGGGAATTCGACGACAGCTGCCGGACGAGCCGCGCTGGGCTCGTCGGGAATGGTTTGCGGAGAAACGAACTCGCCACTAGAGGCCAATAGCGTGGTCCCATCCGTTATTGTAGCTGCATTATTGGCGGGCGTGTTCTTTTTGGTGGGCGCGTTCGTATTCTGGCTTTGGCAACGGGGACGGGATGCGGCCGACAAGGAACGGATCCGGGCCGCCGACGAGCAGCTTAAAAAAACAGAGGCGGAGCTTGTGTCGACGCGGGCGGAAGCCGCCCGGCTTGCCACTTTGGACGCGCAACTCTCCACGCAGCTTGAGGCGGAACAGGCGGCCCACGAGCGGCTCACCAACGAATTCAAGGCGCTCGCCGCCGAGGCGCTGCGGACCAACCGCCAGGATTTCCTGGACCAGGCTCGCCAGGCGTTCACCCAGCTTCAGCAGCAGAGCGCGGGCGAGCTTGAGCAGCGCAAGCAGGCGATCGAGTCGCTAGTCAAGCCCCTCCGCGAGTCGCTCGAGAAAGTGGATGGCAAGATCGCCGAAATCGAAAAAAGCCGCGCGTCCGCCTACGGCGCCCTCGGCGAGCAGCTAAAATCGCTCAATGCGGCGCAGCTACAGTTGCAGAGCGAGGCGGCACGGCTGTCGACCGCCCTGCGTTCCACGACGTACGCGGGCAGCTGGGGCGAGTTCCAGCTTCGCCGCGTCGTTGAGATGGCGGACATGCTCTCCTATTGCGACTTTTCGGAGCAGGAAGTGGCGGGGGGGCTGCGCGCGGACCTGGTTGTGCGCCTGCCCGGCGGCCGCCGGATCGTCGTCGATGCGAAGACCCCGCTGGACTCGTACCGGCTCGCCGCGGATGCCCCGGACGAGGCGACCCGTGCGGAGAGGCTCGCCGAGCACGCGCAGAAAGTGCGGGGGCACATCGACAGCCTCGGGGCCAAGAACTACTGGGATCAGTTCCAGCCCGGGCCCGAGTACGTTGTCCTATTCCTCCCAGGCGACCATTTCCTGACGGCGGCGCTCCAGACGGACTCAAGCCTCATGGACCGGGCGCTCGGCAAACGCGTTCTCCTCGCCACGCCGACGACGCTGATCGCCCTGCTCAAGGCGGCCGCCTACGGCTGGAGGCAGGAGGCGGTTTCGAAAAATACGGAGGAAATCAGCGCCCTCGGCCGCCAGCTTTATGACCGCATTGCCATCTTTGCGGACAATCTCGGCAAGATCGGCATGGGGCTCGATTCGGCGGTCAAAGGCTACAACCTTGCCGTGGGGTCATTTAAACAAACGCTCCTTCCGGGTGCGCGACGGTTTGATGAACTGGGCGCAAAGGGAGGAAAGGAGCTAACTGCACCCGAGGCGGTTGAGACGGAGATCCGCGAGATCGGCAAGAGGGAATGAGCGGTGTGCGTTTAAGCGGGCTTTATTTTTACCCGGTCAAATCGCTCCGAGGAGTCGCAGCCGACTCGGTGGAAGTCGATTCACTCGGGATAGTCGGCGACCGGCGATTCATGGTCGTGGACGAGTCCGGACGTTTTCTGACCCAACGGACGCTGCCGTGCATGGCGACTGTAAAGGCATCAATCGGACGGTTTGGGTTGGAGTTGTCGACAGATCGTCTTGCCGGCGTACGGGTGGAACTTGCCGCTTCCGGTGCCTACGGCCGCTCATTGAGAAAGGTAACGATCTGGAGTGACGAGAATCTCGCGGCGGAAGACTGCGGGGATGAGCCGGCAGCATGGCTTTCTCAGGTCTTGGGCATCAAGTGCCGCCTGGCTCGGATAGGCGTGGAGTTTTCCAGGCCAATTCCCCCTCACAAGTTGCCCGGAATGCCCGGCAATCCGATTTCGGGCGCAAGGAACTCCCATTTCATGAGTTTTGCGGACGCATTCCCTTTTCTCCTTCTGGGCGAGGCGTCGCTCGACGACCTCAATCGGCGGCTGGATTCAATCGGTGAACGAGCCCTCCCGATGAACCGCTTTCGGCCGAACCTGGTGATTGCCGGCAGCGCACCGTACGCTGAGGATGAGTGGAAGCGCATTCGAATTGGAAAACTCGTCTTTTCCGTCGGAGGCCCGTGCGCCCGTTGCGTCGTAACGACCACCGACCAAGTGACGGGCGATCGCGGAGTGGAGCCGCTGCGCACGCTTTCCAATTATCGTCGCGACCCGGCGCAACCGGCCAAGGTGAACTTTGGCCAGAATCTGATTCACGAGATCAAGTTGGGCACGCTTTCCATCGGCGACCAGGTTGAGGTCCTGGATTGACTCGTTGGGAACCCAGCGGCCGGGATCGGTGAATGACTTTTTCTGGCGTCTATTCCTCGCCCCGGACACGGCCGCGACGGGCTTTTTGGGCTGCGCGCCGCTTCTTTCCCTCAATCATCCGCATTTTCTGGCCCCTGCTTTTTTGCCGAGTGCGCCGGATATTCCTCTGCCGCTCGTCTTGCAGCATCGCCGCCAAAGCACGGCGCCGTTCCTCCAGTTTCGCGCACAGTTCCATCCAGGCCGTTTCTCGGTTGGCAGCCTGGGAGCGCTCGCGCTGGCACCGCACCTCGATTCCGCTCGGCCGATGGCGAATCCATACGGTCGACGAGGTTTTGTTGATCTTCTGGCCGCCCGGCCCAGCACCGCGAATAAAGCGCTCGTCGACGTCATCGGGCCGGACGCCCAGCGCAGCCAGACTGGCCATGATGGCAGGGGGCAGGTTCATTGTCTTGTAAGCCCAATGGAGCCGCAATGTCCGGTCTCGCGCGACCTTTTTAGGGTTGGTTACTCCCCGGCGGCATGGTTTGCTGGGCGGCGATCCGCGAAACTCTTTTGCAATCTCCGAGTCAAAGGATGATTGGTGCGCATACAGCCGTTTATTATCCCTTGATGGTTATCGAGTAACATCCCGTCTTTTGGCTTATTGACCGACCGGCCGCGCGCCGTTCAGTTTCTGCCTTCAACAAATAACCGCCTCCCAGTCCATATTTCCGACAAATGCTCAACGGCCCAGGTTGGTCCAAGAAACTCCGAGATGAAATCGCCCAGGCTGTCATCGGCCAGGATACAGTCGTCGAGCGCCTGCTCGTGGCCCTTTTGTCCAACGGTCACGTGCTTCTGGAAGGCATGCCGGGACTTGCGAAAACGCTTCTTGTGCGGTCCCTGGGCACGGCCCTGGGCGTCAAGTTCGAGCGCATTCAGTTTACCCCCGACCTTTTGCCGAGCGACGTCGTGGGGACCATGATTTTCCAGCCAAAGACGGGGGAATTCCGGCCTCATCTGGGTCCCATTTTTGCGAATATCGTCCTTGCCGATGAGATCAACCGGGCGCCGGCCAAGGTCCAAAGCGCGCTCCTAGAGGCCATGCAGGAGCGCCAGGTGACGGTCGGCGGCCAGACCAATCCACTGCCGAAGCCCTTCTTTGTGATGGCGACGCAAAATCCAATCGAGCAGGAGGGGACCTACCCGCTTCCAGAGGCGCAGACCGACCGATTTCTTTTCAAATTGATCGTCGATTATCCCAAGGCCGAGGAAGAGGCGGCGATGATCCTTCGCTGGGGGCAGGTCACGCGGCAGCCGGGGCTCAACCCCGTCTCGAGCGGGGAGGAACTCCTCGCCCTGCGGAGCGAGGTCGACAAGGTCCACGTGGCCCAGCCGATGCAAAACTACATCCTCGCGCTTGTCCGGGCGACGCGGGCGCTGGCCGACGGCACGACGCCCGCGGCATCGGGCGCGAAACGGCGGCTTAATTATGGCGCTTCGCCGCGCGCCTCGCTGGCGCTTTACCAGGCGGGCCGGGCTCTCGCGTGGCTGCGCGGCCAGGATTTCGTCGGGCCGGCACTCGTCCAGGAAATCGCCCCCGACGTCCTCCGCCATCGAGTGGGTCTCACGTATGAGGCGGAAGCCGAGGAGCTTACCGCGGACAAGATCGTCGCGCAGGTCATCGAAAGGATCCCGGTGCCGGCGCTCTGAGCACGGAGACTCGGGCTCCACTTCCATGCCTTCCGCCGTTGCACAAGCGACCACCCAATCGTCCGCGCTCTCGGTCCTGCGGCAACTCGAGTGGCGAGTCCGCCATGCGGTGGAGAACGTCCTGAGCGGGGAGTACCGATCCACCGTGCGCGGAAAGGGCATGGAGTTTGACCAGGTGGTCCGATACGAGTTCGGCGACGATGTCCGCGACATAGACTGGAACGTGACGGCGCGGCTGGGCGAACCCTATAGGAAAAAATTCGTGGAGGAGCGGGAAGTGACGCTTCTGCTCGTCTTCGAGGACTCGCTCACGCTTCGCTTCGGTTCCGGCGCCGAATCGAAACGCGAGGCCCTCCTTGAGCTGGCCGGCCTTGTAATGCTGCTTGGCGCCATTAACCGCGACCGGGTGGGATTCGTTCACGCCTCGCCGTCCGGGCACCTTTTCAGCGAGCCGGTCCGCGGACGGCGGTCGATCCTTCACTCCGCCGCGACCCTGCTGAGCCTGCCCGCTCCCCCAATTGACGGCGCGACGAGCGCCTTCCCCTCCCTGCCCTGGACCTTTCTTTCGCGGGCGGCGCCCAAGCACAGCATCCTTCTGTGGCTGGGTGATTTTCCGCCGCGCGAGGGGCCGGATGGCTGGTCCCTCCTGCGGCGCCGGTACCAGACCATGGGGTTCCGGGTCGACGACCCCTGGGAGCGCGGGCTTCCCGCGCAGGAAGCATTCGCTGCCTACGATCCGGCCGCCGGCCGGCTCGTCACGCTGGAAGGGGGTTCGGCCGAGCGAGCCGCGCAAGCGGAGTGGTCCGCGCGGCGCGAGGCCGATTGGCAGAATCTCTTCCCAAACCCGCTCAGCAGGCTCGTCGTCACGACCGCGGAGAACCGTCTTGAAGCCCTGGTGCGATTCTTCCGTGCGCGGATGCGGGCCGCCGGTGGAACCCGAAACTGAGGCAAAACCTTGAACATCGGAACACTCGCCCTTTGGAACATGCGCCTGGCGAGCCCGTACTGGCTCCTCGCGCTGGCCCTGCTCCCCCTTGTCGTTTGGCTCAGGCAGCGGGCGAAGGTGCCGGTGTGGCTCGTCCCGTTTGCCGCCGACTGGCACCGCCCTTCGCTTTTCTCGGCTTCACGCTGGCCGGTTGCCTTCGTCCTTTGCGGACTGGCACTTGTCGTGGGAGGCCTCGCCCGCCCGCAGCGGACCGAGAACAGGCGCGAGGCGCGAATGCGCGGATACGACATCGTCCTCTGCATCGATTTATCCTCCTCGATGCTGAGCGAAGATTACCTGAAGGCGGACGGAGAGCGCATGAATCGCCTCCAGGCGATCAGGCCTGTCATCCAGGCGTTCATCGAACAGCGGCCCACGGATCGCATCGGTGTCGTTCTTTTCTCGGGCAAGGCCTATACCCTGGCTCCGCTTACAACCGATCACGCCTGGCTGGCCCAGCAGCTTGCGCGCATCAAGATCGGCCTGATCGAGGATGGAACCGCGATCGGCGACGGACTCGGGATCGCTCTCACCCGTTTGGAACAGGCGCGCCGGGATTCGGAGGGAAGACGGCTCGGCGCTTTCATCGTGCTCCTGACGGACGGCGCCAATAACCGGGGAGCCCTCACGCCGATGCAGGCGGCCTCTATAGCGAAGGCCAGGGGAATTCCGATCTACACGATTGGAGCCGGCAAGGACGGAATCGTGCCCTTCCCGGTTTTCGATGAAAAGGGAAACAAGATAGGGTACCGGCGGATCCTCGCCGACCTGGACGAGAATGCCCTTCGCGATATCGCGGATACAACCGGCGGTCATTTCTTCCGGGCAGCCGAAACGGGCACGGTCGAATCTGCATTCAGGGACATCGACCAGGCGCAGAAAATCGAGTTTCAAGCGAAGAGCTATCTCATCACGACCGAACTTTTCCCATGGCTGGCGGTTCCCGGCTTGGGACTCCTTGCGATCGCCACCGCCTTTGTGACGATTCGCCCCGACAAAAGATGAACTTTGTCTGGCCCCAGTTTCTCCTCTTGCTCGCCATCCCCGCAGCCTGGCTTGCCTGGGAAGTCGCGCGCGGGCGCGCTTCCGGACGCGGCATTCGTCCAAATATCCTCCGAGCCGACGCGGGCGCGCATTCGGTCAGGCTTGCCGTCGCCTCCGAGTCGCCGTCCTTGTCGGCGGGCCGCTCGGGGCCGCGGTTCTGGCTCGCGGCGGGGCTTTGCCTGGCGATCGTCGCCCTGGCCCGGCCCCAGTGGGGCCGAGTCGACGAGCCGGTGTTCGACCAATCGCGCGAGGTCCTGATCGCCATGGACCTCTCCCGCTCCATGCTGACTCCGGACGTGACGCCCTCGCGGCTCGAGCGCTCGAAGCTCCTCGTCGAATCGCTTCTGGACCGCCTCGCGGGCGAGCGGGTGGGCCTTGTCATTTTTTCCGGCACGGCGTTCCTGCAGTCGCCGCTCAGCGCCGATTATGAGATCCTGCGCGAATTCCTCCCATCGCTCGGACCGGACTTCATGCCGGTGGGGGGAACGAACTACGGCGCATTGATCGACACGGCCGCTGCCGCATTCAGCAGCGGACCAGGGTCCGACCGGTATCTGATCATCCTGAGCGACGGCGGCGCCACCGACGACGATTGGCGCAGCCATCTTCCGGAGCTGACCAAGCGCGGGATTCGCGTGATCGGCCTTGGGATCGGCACCGAGAAGGGCGCCTTGATTCCGGACGGGGCAGGCGGATTTCTAAAGGACGAGCGCGGGGCCGTCGTCCTGTCGAAACTGGAAAGCGGCACCCTGCGTGAACTCACCGCGAAGACCGGCGGCACCTACCGGGACGGGAGCCAATGGGTCGACTTGGCGCAACTGCTCAAGGCGACGGTCGAGGCCGGCCGCAAGGGAAAGTTCGTCGAGCAAAACGCCGTGCGCTACGCCGAGCGCTTCCAGTGGGCGCTGGCGCCGGCCCTTTTCTGCCTATTGGTTGGTTTTTGGCGGGAATTTCCGGTGCGCCCAAAGCCGCGCGATCTTCGCCCCAGGCAAGACTCCCGGGCCGGAGCCAAACCCGCGGTTGTGTCAGAGGCAGCCTCCGCTCTGCTTTGCCTCCTTCTTCTTGGCTCCGTGCGCGAAATCCGCGCCGGCGCGGTCCAGGCGGAGCCGTCCGCGCCAACTCCGGCTCCCGGGGTCATTCTCGGCCGGATGGTCGGACGCCTGTCCAGCCAGGATCAGCCGAGCGCTGTAGATTGGTCGGAACTCGCGGGGCAGACAGTCACCTGGGGACAGCAGCTTCAGTCCTCGAAGGAATCCGTTCCGGAGGGGCCCGTCCGCGACGGACTTGCGGCGGTCGACACGGGTTCGGCCATGGACGCGAAGGCCGCGGACTGGGCGCAGTTGCGTGCGCAGCTCGAAAATCTGCTAAAGAAATCGGAGGACCAGAAACAGCAGAATCAGCAGCAGAACAAGGAGCAGAAACAGCAGCAGCAGAACCAGAAGCAGTCGAATCCGCAGGGCTCCTCTCCCCAGCGGCAATCCGCGTTCGGTGACTCGGACGCCCAGCCTCAGCCGCCCCAGAGCGGAAACCAGCAGGTCGGGGGGAGCCAGGAAAACAAGCGCCCGGATCCCGCTCAAAACGATCCGACATTGGCCAATCCATTGCAGAAGCTCGACCAGCTTCGCGACGAGGACGCGCCAGCCGATCTTTTCCAAATGCTCGAGAACAACGAACCGCACCCGCCGGACACAACGGGCAAGAACTGGTGAACCGGATGCGCGCAATCCTCCTTCGGGCTCTTTTCTGCCTTCCGTGGGCTGCGTGCCTGGCACGCGCCCAATCGGTCCACTGGGATCCGCCCGGAGGGACGCTCGCGGTCGGCGAGGCCTCCACGCTGCAACTGGTCTTTGAGGATTGCGACCCAAAGGACACGCCGGCGCCTCCACAGGTGCCCGGCCTCACCCTAAGCTACGGGGGGCAGAGCACCAGCGTCTCCATCATCAACGGAGCCTATTCCCACAGCGTCTCCTGCTCCTACTCAGCCATCCTAAGCCGCAAGCAAGCCGTGGAAATCCCGTCCTTTGACGTGGAGACGAGCAAAGGCCGGGTCAAGGTGGCGGCCGCTCGTTTCGAGCCGGTCGGCGCGGTCGTCGGAGGCGGGCAATCGCTGGAGTCGGCGGCCCACTCGCGCCTCGAGGCGGAGCCGGCGACCGTCTGGGCCGGCGAAGTATTCACCCTGGAATACACGATCCAGGCGGCGCGCAGCTATTATCCTGACTTCGGGCGCGGCGTGTTCGACTGGAACTCGGAGCCCCTCGTGGTCGAGGATTGGTCGGCGCCGGAAACGTTCGAGAGCCGGTCCGGCGCCGAGCCGGAGAGCGGGCTTGTCCGGCGAACGCGCGCGATTGCCCACCAGCCGGGCAGCCACCGGCTCAATCCGATCAACCAGATCGTCAATCTGAGCGTCGGGGTCACCGGATTCGGCTTCTTCCAGCAGCGCCAGTACCAGCAGTTCTCCGTATCGGCAACGTCGCCGACAATCGATGTGCGCCCGCTTCCGCCTGCCCCGGCGGATTTCACCGGAGCGGTGGGCACTTTCAAGATCAGCTCGAAAATCGTTCCCAAAGACCTGTCCGTCGGCGATCCGGTCACCTGGACCATCCAGCTGACCGGCACGGGCAACTGGCCGGACATCACGGGGCTTCGGCCGAGGGAGGTGTCGCGCGATTTCCAGGTGATCCAGCCGAAAGCGAAACGCACACCCGCGGAGGGCAAGCTTTTCGACAGCACCCTTTCAGAAGACGTCGTCCTGGTGCCGACAAAGCCGGGCACCTATGCGCTCGAACCGGTTCGTTTCACCTATTTCGACCCGAAGAGCGGCTCCTATGAAACCATCACGGCACCCGGCTCGACGGTTGAGGTGGCGGCGGAGACTTCTGCGAATGCCGGCAGCCCGCGAGCGGGCAGCCCCGCATCGATTTCGACTGAAATATCGGCGGGGCTGTCGGCGCCGGCCCCCTCCCCCGCCGTCGCCATCGCCCCATCCGGGCTTCCCCGCGATCCCCTGGCAGCCAACTCGCCCGCCTCCCGCCCGATGCGGGCTACGCCATTCGTTTTGCTTCTGGCGGCCCCCTTTCTCGTCTTTTTCGCGCTTTGGCTCTGGTTTGCCGGCCGGCTCGCCCGGCGCACGGATCCAGAGCGCAAACGGCGGGAAGCCCGCGCTCGCTTGGCCGTTGTTCTTGAAATGCTTCGAAAAAATGGCTCGGGCGAGGCCATGCGTCCCCTTCTGCTTTCCTGGCAGCGCGATTCCGCCGTCATGTGGCGGCTCATGCACGCGGCCCCGACTCCCAGCTTGATAGCCGATCCGGCCTGGAGCGCCCTGTGGGCAGAGGCCGAGCGAGCGGTTTACGGCCCCGATTCCTCCCTCCCAACGGACTGGATGTCCCGCGCGCAAGCCGCCCTTTCCGTGAATCCCGTCCCAGGATTCACGCCCGCGCAGCTCTTCAAGCCCCGCAATCTCCTCCCGTTCCTTTTTGCTTTTCTCGCGCTCGTCTTTGGGGTGCTTCCGGGTCGACTTGGCGCCGCGTCGGACAGCCCGGCTCAACTCTCCCCCGAAAGCTCCTACCGGCTTGGGGACTTTGCCGCAGCCGAAAAGGGCTGGAGGGCCGAACTCGTCCGTGAGCCGGATTCCTGGACCGCCCGGCACAATCTCTCGCTCGCCTTGGCCCAGCAGGACCACTGGGACGAGGCGGCCGCGCAGGCGGTCGCGGCATTTGTGCAAAAGCCCGAAGATCCCGCCGTTCGCTGGCAGTTTGCCCTCGCATGCGAGAAGGCCGGCTTCGTCCCCGATTCGCTTGCCGAGTTCATTTCGCCCGGGATGCTTCAATGGCTAGCCTGCCTCGCCTCGCCGACGGAGTGGCAGCACTATGCGCTGGCATCGGCCTGGCTTGCGGCGGCCGGATTGGCCGCCGGGCTCGCCGCCGCGTTCGGCGCCGGGGACCGGCACAAGCGCCGGACCATCGCCATCGGCATAGGCCTACTAGCCGTCGCCGCCATCGGAGGGGTCTCCTCCGCGGTGGGCTGGAAGGCCTATGGAACGGCCGCCGATCCTTCGGCCGGGATCGTCTGGCGGAACAGCTCGCTACGGTCGATTCCGACGGAAGCCGACACGGCGCAGAAAACGACTCCGCTCCCGGCCGGCAGCATCGCAAAGACCGACAGGCGCTTTCTCGGGTGGGTGCGGCTCACCTTCGACAACGGCCAGACCGGCTGGGTGAGGAAAGAGGAGGTCGTCTGGCTCTGGCAGTAGGCGGTGGGATTCAATCCGCGGGCCGGTTGGCTGCGTGTCTGGCAAGGGGGCGCAATGAGGCCCGCGGATGTGTCTGGTTCAATTCTTGACGGCGGATGCGGCGCCGGTTCGATTCCGGCCCGCACCTCCAGATTACACGAAAATATCCGCGCTTACCCCGAATCGTTTTCGCAGCGCCCTGATATGGGCTGTGGTGAGGCCGCGCTCACCCTTGAGGATGCGATAGGCGACCGACCGGTCCACGCCGATGATCTTGGCCAAGTCATCGCCGGAAAGGCTGTTTTCCTCAAGGACGTACTTGAGCATGGATAGCCTGGAAATCGGATGGCGCTTCGGTAGGGTGTCCTTTTCGTAGCGCTCAACGAGGCCGGAGAGCAGGAGAAGATAGTCTTCCTGGTCGGAATTGAGCTCGTGGCCGGCCATCGCGTCGACGAATTCGACCGTGCTGGCGTACCCGACCTCGTCGTGGATGGGGCGAGGAACGTGGAATCGGATTAGGCCGCCGAAGGTCGTGGGAAGCTTGTCGAAGGAGAGTTGGGTCGCTGCTTTCATAGGTGGCTTTTCCAGTGGGCCTGGTCGTATTCGTTGTGGGTCAAAAGACGCAGGATATAGATGATCTGATGGTTGTAATGGATGGCGGTGATCAGCCGACAGTGGTTCTTGATGTTGAAAACTGTCACAGTCCTGCCGCTGTCTGCCTCGACTTGATCGGCCGATGGCAGAACCCGGCGGAGTTCGACCAGGTTGACGAAGCGTCCGCAGGAGATGAGCTCCTCCCAGTGATCGAGGGTCGAGGCGGTCGTGGGATGAAGGCGGGCATAGTCGCGGAGGCGTTTGACGGTGATTATTCGCACAAGGGAGTCAGGTGGGCCCAATGTCGCCATAATGGCGACAAAGGCAAGGGGAAAGTTTCGGCCTTGAGATCACTGCCAGCGAAACTATCAGGAAGAATGCTGAAGGAGTTTGACCGAAAACTGCCCTGAGGGCGCAGTTCTGCGTACCGATTGGCGATACTTAGGGCCGCTCCAATCATACAGCCGCACCCCATGGGCCCCTAGGGTGTCGCGGGGTCGATTCCGGCCCGCGCCTCCAAAATTGCGCCCCGACGCGCTCGGTCGCGTTCAGGACGCAGAAGTCAGCCGACCCGATCTTCTTCAGAGGGCGGAACGTCAGGCACCTTCGCCAGGATACGCGCGATATTCACCTTCCGGCCGCGGGTCGCTCTCTCGCCTAGGTAGCGCTCGGTGTCGAGCGCAGCGAGCTTCTCGGCCACTGCGCTTGCAACGAATTGGTTGATGGATATGCCCTCCTCAAGAGCAAGTTTCTTAGTGTGCTCGTGGATTGAATTGGGAAGACGAATGCTGAGGGTGCTCATGATTTCATTAGTTTAAGATATTCGGCGGGGGTCACGGCTTTGATGCCGAGTTTCAGGCATGGTTCAAGGCGCCGCAGATTGTAAGAAACGATGTGCTTCGCTCCCGCAGCGATGGCGGCCTCCAAAAGCATGTCGTCCCTCGGGTCGGGAAGAAAGGGCCGCCACAGAAAATGAACGCTGTGGGTTGAAGATCGCGAAACCCACCAATCGATAAAATCGCGGATCTCTCTGCGGGAGAAATGCGCGAGCGCGCCGGGTCGTCCCAGCACATTCTCGTACTCCAAGACGAGTGGAACGGTGACGGAAGGCGACACTGTGCCCTCCGCGACGGCCCGAATGAGCCGGAACGAACATCCCGAGCGGGTGCGAAGGCCCGAGAAAAGGACGTTGGTATCGACGATGCATGGCACGCTTGGTATCATGGGTAATACCGACACAAAGTCAATCGCCTGAGGATATGTCGAAGGAGGCGCGGAATTTTTCCGGGAAATCCATCAAATTGCCGGACGGGGCAACGCGACCGTCTTCCGCACCATCCGCGCCATGGATTCCTCGCGATTTAGGCCAGTCACACGGCCGATGTCCACCCAGGCGAGATCCTTGGACTCGCTGGAAATCCGCAAGGGCTCGGCCGGATCGGCTTCGATGAGGAAGCGAAAGTCGAAATGCCAGTGAGCCGGCACATCGCCGCGCGCGGGAATCTCATGACGGTCGAAGTCGAAAAGCTCGCCCGTAACAACCCGCAGCCTTGTCAGCCCGCTTTCCTCGCCGGCCTCCCGAAAAGCGACGGCGACCAAGTCCGGATCCCCGTCGGCGTGGCCCCCGAGCTGCAGCCATTTGTCGAGCTGGTGGTGATGGGTCAGAAGCACCCGGGAGCGGTCGGAGCTGACGATCCATGCCGAGCCTGTGAGGTGGCCGCGGAGGCACGTCCGCCAGAGGCAGTCCGGATGCTCGTCGATGAAGCGCAATGCTTCGGCCGTCATTGCGGCCTCGTGCGGATCGAGGGGCCGCGCTGCGTGGGCGACAAGATGGGCGCGGGCGCCGATCGGTTTCATCGCTTAAGCCTTCGCCTGCCAGGCGGTCGTGTAGCCCGCGGATTTCTCGAGGCACGGCCATATCTCGTCGATCGAATTTGCGACGAAATAAAGGCCGTCGATCCCGGTCGATCGGAACCGCTCGCGCGTCATTCGATCGAGGAAGGAAAGCAGCTCGTTGTAAAATCCACCTTGGTTGTAGAAGACGGCGGGTTGTTGCAGCTGGGCGAGAACGCGGAGAGCCAGGACCTCGGAGATCTCCTCCAGGGTCCCTATCCCGCCGGGGAGCGCAAGAAACGCATCGGCGCGGGCGATCATCGCCTGCTTCCGCTCGGCCATCGTTTTCACGGTCAGGAGTTCATCCGCCTCGCGGAACTCGAGTTCCCGCTCAACCATGAATTCCGGTATCACGCCGACCACCGTCCCGCCGGCCGCCTTCACGCTGCGGGCCAGGGTGCCCATGAGACCGATGCCGCCGCCGCCATAGACGAGCCCCCAGCCATGCTCCACGATCGAGAGCCCGACAGCCCGGGCCTCATCGTGGTATTCTGGCGCGAGTTCGCGGCTCGAGGAGCAATAAACGCAGAGAAGCTTGGTCATCGGGTTTGACCGCGCAAGGGCGGCCGTCCGAAGTATTTTCCGAAGAGGCTCCGGCGTTCAACCGTGAAGGTGCGAATTGTCGATTCCCATCAACAATGGCTGGATCGGTTCGGGATTGTGGGGGAGCCCGTTCTTCTGGAGTTTACGGCTGATTATGACTCCCAGTCCAACGCGTTACCGGGGCCGCCTCGCCCCGTCGCCGACAGGCTACCTGCACGTCGGCCACGCCCGCACGTTTTGGACGGCCGCTCAACGCGCCAGAGCCGCAGGCGGAGCGCTGATCCTGCGCAACGAGGACTTGGATGCCGTGCGCTTTCGCATGGATTTTGCAAGGGCGATGATCGAGGACCTTCGCTGGCTGGGCCTGAGCTGGGACGAGGGACCCGACGTGGGCGGGCCCCACGCGCCCTACAATCAGAGCGAAAGGGGAGCTTTTTACAGGAGAGCCCTTGAAACCCTTCATTCCGCCGGGCTCATCTATCCGTGCACCCGCACCCGGCGGGATGTGCACGAGGCCACCCGGGCCCCGCACGAAGGCGGGGCGAACGACGAGCCGGTCTTCCCCATGGAATTGCGTCCGCCGGCGGATGCCCCGCTGCCGCCCCTCGGCGAGAAGGTTTCCGTAAATTGGCGGATGCGGGTCCCCGATGGGGAGGAACTCCGATACACCGACGGAAATCTCGGCCCGCAGCGCTCCGTTTCAGGGAGGGACTTCGGGGACTTTCTCGTCTGGAGGAAAGACGACTGCCCAAGCTACCAATTGGCGTGCGCCGTCGATGACGCGGAAATGGACGTCACCGAGGTCGTGCGGGGAGCCGATCTGGTCCGATCGACATTCCGCCAGCTCCTGATCTACCGGGCCCTGGGAATTGCGGCGCCTGGCTTTTTCCATTGCCCGTTGATGAACGATGAAAAGGGAGAGCGGCTGGCCAAACGCCACGACGCGCTGAGCCTAAGGGCATTGCGCGCCCGGGGAATGACGCCGGAGGAGGTCATCCGCTCGATGGACCCGGCCTGACGATACGCTTGAGGTCACAATTCGGCCCGTTGCTTGAGCGATCGGAGGGTGGCGGACTGTTTGGGCGACATCAGCCGCCTGGCCAGGCGCTTGTCCGCCTCGGCGATCAGCCGGCTCCAGTCCTCCCCGGTCGGGGTGTGGGGCTCCCATGAGGAGAAGTGCCCCTGTTTGCGCAGCCAATCGATGTTGCCTCCATGAAAGACGGCGTGCACCTGGAACTTACCCTGCTCCGGATCGTTATTCCACCAGCCGAATTCCATGGCATCGTCAATGAACGGCCCCGGCTGCGCCCGCCAGCACGAACTCGTTGAGTTCTTCCCCCAGCCGGTATTCTCCCCGGACCCGGCGGATCCGCCGCAGGGTGAGGCGGCCGGGTTCGAGATCGACGGCCAGGCCTCCCAGCGGCCCGCAAAACGAGCCCGTGTTGATGACCGTCACGCCGGCCACCGTCCGCCACCCGGGGAAATGGGTGTGGCCGACGATCACGAATCGCGCCGAGGGCCGATGCCTGCGGACCAGGGCGGCGATCCGCGGAGGCTGGACCCGCCACGCCTTGAAAATGCGCGGTATCCTCCAGGGAGGCCACACCGTATCGGCCGCAAAAAGAAGCGCGTATTTGAGCGCATTCCGCTCGGACTGGTGCCGCTGGGGAATCGTCGCAGCAACGCGGCGCCAAACCGCGAATTGCTCCTCGAGCGTGGACGTGTCGCGCGCAGGCCCCGGCCAGGCCTCCAATAACCGCCGGCGAATGGTGCCAGCGTCGCGTCCCCAGGGGACGATGTCGTCAAAAACAACGTCGCCGTGGGTGATCAGGACTTCCCCTCCCGCAAACTCGCAGGCGTGGCACCCCGAAATATCCGGATCGTGATTGCCTGTGACATAGGTGATCCCGGCCCCGGTGCCCGAAAAAAACTCCAGAATCTCGGCTTTCCGCTCCGCAGTTCGTCCGGGGTGCGGCCCCGCGCGAGTGTCGAGCGTGTCGCCGTTCAGAATGATGGAATCCACACCCTCCGTCAGGCCGCGCAGCTGGCGGATCGATAGAACGCTGCTTGCCCGGTCGCCATAGTGCACATCCGAGAAAATGCGTGTGGATTCGGCCGGCATGCAGGATTGAAAGGTGTGGGGTTCGGGGCTTTCTTGGCAAGCGGGCCCTTTGAATTACCGCCATCATTTTCACGCCGGAAACTTCGCGGACGTCATGAAGCACGTTTTCGTTGTCCAATTGGCGCGCTCTCTCCAGCGAAAACCGAAGGGCGTCCTTTTTCTGGACACCCACGCTGGCCGGGGTTCCTACGATCTGGAGCTCGCCCGGAAGGGGGACAGCCTCGCGCGCGAACCCGAGCATCCGGCCGGCATAGGGCGGATCTGGCCCGGGCCTGGATCCTCCCCCGCCCTCGTCGAGTACCTCACCCTCGTTCGTGACTTTGACAGGGGCGCCCGCGACAAGGGGAAACCCGGCGGCTCCGTTCAATCCGGCGCGCTCGAGCCCCGCTACTATCCGGGATCTCCCCGGCTCTTGAAACTCCTGGCGAGGGACTCAGACAGGCTCGCCCTTTGCGAAACGCATCCCGAGGACTTCCAGGCGCTTCGAAGCGAGTTTGAATTCGCCCGGCGCGTGTCCGTTCACGAAATGGACGGGTACACGGCTCTTCGCGCAATGCTGCCTCCGCCTGAAAGACGCGCGCTTGTCCTCATCGACCCCTCCTATGAGGCGCAGGATGAAACCTCCCTCGTCGTCAGCGCCCTTGCCGAGGCCCTCCGGCGGTTCCCGAGCGGGTTGTACGCCATCTGGTACCCGATCACTGAGCGGATCTTGCCGCGGGATTTCCTTCGGGAAGTCTCCGGCCTTTCCTTGCCGCCAGCCCTGGCGCTTGAACTTGTCGTCGAGCCCGGCGCGGCTGGCCTTAAAGGCTGCGGACTCCTCATATTGAATCCGCCGTGGCGTTTCGAAGAAGATGCGAAGCCGGTCCTTGCCGAACTCACCGAGATGATGGGCCGTTCGTCAGGCGCCGCCTGGCAGGTCCGCTGGCTCGCGCCTGACACCTGACGGGACTCGGGCGGCCAAGCCCGGCGAATTTCGCAGCGGTTCAATGCCCTGCAAGCGGCTTCAGCTGCAAGACCTACCGCTGAGCGCTGGCGTCGGAATCGTCCAAGTCGAAATCTTCAGCCACAGGCGCCCGAGGTTCGAGTTCGAGCGGCGGAGCCTTGAACTGGGGGCGATCCCACTGGACGCCCGGCTGGGAGACGGCCCGCACAATGGCAGGCGGCTGCTCCGGTGGAGATTGAGAACGGAAGAACGGAATGGGAAGTGTCATGGTGGTAGGTTTGACCCTAATCAGGGGTCTGAGTGCCAAAAAACTTGGCGAAATTATCACGGAGTGCCCGCAAGCGCCAGCGACCTGGTGCGAAATCGATGGACGGGCAGCGATCTCCGGCAAGCCGGCCCGTTTCCGAGCCTTAAGCTCCCCGAAGTGGCTGCCCGCCCGTCGAAATCGCAGGGCGTCCTCTCACGCGACGTGTCGGAATCGCGATTGCGCCCTCAAAAGGTTGTCCTGGCGGCGCGGCAGGCGAACGACCAGCACGCCTTCGTGCATGTCCGCCTGCATCGCCTCGTAGGCAAAGGCGCGGCCGAGCCGCAATCGCAGGCGGTAATCGCGCTGCGATCCCTCGAGATTCAACGGCTGGAAATTCACCCGCACGAACCGGGTCTTTCGCGCCGTCACCGTCAGGTCGGAACCCGAAGCCTCGATGCACACGCCCGCGGCGTCCACGCCGGGCACATAGACGACGAGTTTTATGGCGTCGCCCTGCGCCTCGCAGTCGTAGACCGGTTTGCGGTAATCGGCTTCAACCGGATCGGCAGGGCGGATTCGACGCTCGGAGGCTTTCGGATTGATGATCGCATGCATGGGAGGAAAGGAAAAATGGAGTGAGTGGAGAAAAGGAGGAGGATCCTCGGGGCTGGGGCCGCCGGGCTTCATCGGGTTTCTGAACTATTCCGCTAGGAGTGGAGGTTCAGCCCTGAGAGCCCGTGCCGGACTGTTTGATCCAACGGCAAAAGTCCGGACGCTTCGCGGCGCAAGCATGGCGGACGCAGGCCATCGAAATCGAGGCGCCTGCGAGGATGCGCTGCTGCTGTTGGGTCCGGTTCATTGGAACGAAATTGAACGTACACATTGCAGGACCCGTGCCAAGTAATTTCTCTCCGGCGACAGTGAAGATTGCGTGACGGGCTGCCCTTCTCCAGATTCACCCCATGGCCGCGCTAACCGATTCCACCGTTACCATAGCCGAACTTAAAGGCCGGATTCTCGCCTTTGCACGGGAAAGAGATTGGGAGCAGTTTCACGCCCCCAAGAACCTCAGCATGGCGCTCGCTGCCGAAGCCGCCGAACTCATGGAGCATTTCCTTTGGGCCAGCCCGGAAAAATCGATGGAGGTCGCCAACGACCCATCCAAGCGCCCAAGGATCGCCGAAGAACTCGCGGATGTCGTCATTTACGCCCTCGAGTTCGCCAACTCGACCGGACTTGATGTTGCCGGGGCGATCGAGGAGAAGATGGCGGCCAACGCGCGGAAATATCCGGTCGAGAAGGCGCGGGGCCGCGCCGAGAAATACACCGACCTCTGAACGGTCAGGAAGCGGGTCTGAACACTTTCGGCGCGGCGGGCCCCGCCTCGAGGCGCGGCCCGCCTATCAAGTCTATGCAGTAGGGAATGGCCGGAAACACGGCTGCCAGATTCTCACGGATCGCCTTGGGGCGGCCGGGGAGATTCACTATCAGCGTGCGGCCGCGGACACCGGCCGTCTGGCGGGAGAGAATCGCCGTCGGCACGTATTTGAGCGACTCCGATCGCATGAGTTCGCCGAAGCCCGGCAGCATCTTTTCGCAGACCGCCGCGGTCGCCTCCGGGGTGACGTCCCTTGGGGCCGGACCCGTGCCGCCCGTCGTGACGACAAGGCAGCACCCGGCCGCGTCCGCCATACGGCGCAGTTCGCCCTCGATCAATGGCCGCTCATCCGGGATCACCTTGTAGTCGGCCTCGAACGGGGTCGCGAGCCATTCGCGAAGAAGGGCGACGCAGGTTTGGCCCGGCGTGTCCGGATAGACGCCCGCGCTCGCGCGATCGGAGATGTTCAGGACGCCGATGAGGGGGATCATTTTGCCAGGGCGTTTCCGCGAATTCCCATGTTTTACGCAGGGAAAGAGAGCGCCCTCATTGGATCGCGTGTCAAGAGTTCGCGGTTGTGATCGGCTGAACTCTCGGTTTCCTTGGACCCTTTATGAAGTTAATCGACCTGAACCGCGACGGTGGCATCGGCGCCAATTCGCTGTTCGTCCAAATCGGCGACCTTAACCTCATGGTCGATTGCGGGCTTCATCCAAAGAAGACGGGGCGCCGCGCGACCCCGGACCTTTCCCCGCTTCGAGGCCGCAATCTCGACCTGATCGTCATCACGCACTGCCACCTGGACCATATCGGCAGCCTGCCGATCGCGATGCGCGAACATCCGGGAACGCCCGTCGTGATGACGACGTCGAGCAAGATCATAATCGAGCGCATGTTGCACAATTCGGTCAACGTGATGATGAGGCAAAAGGAGGAGGAGCAAATCGCCGATTACCCCCTTTTCACCCAATACGCGGCGAGCGGGACGAAATTGAGATCGTATTTCATCCCGCCGGCCACGTCGCAGGCGCCGCGGGCCTGGAAATCCATCACAAGCACAGGGGCATTTTCTTCACCGGCGACGTGCTTTTCGACGACCAGCGCACGGTGCCTGGGGCCAAGTTCCCGGCGGGCCGTTTCGACACGCTGGTCACCGAGTCGACCCGCGGCGACACCGAGCGACCCCCGGACAAGACCCGGGGCGCCGAGATGGCGCGCCTCATCGCCAGCATCAACGAAACGATCCAGCGCGGCGGCTCCTTTCTGATCCCCGTTTTCGCCCTCGGGCGCATGCAGGAGATCCTTTCGATCATCCACGACGCCCGGCGATTCCGCCGGCT
>JBEKAO010000049.1:0-22040 GCA_050015855.1 Opitutaceae bacterium
GGCGTGCCGTTGCTGTGCTGATTGTCCGGGTCGACCTCCAAATCGTGGTACTCTTGCCGGAAATAGGCGATATCCAGGTCAAGCGAACCCCAGGTGCTGCTGGACAGGATGTTCTGCTGAAAATCGGCATGATAGGTCCGGGCCTGGGACCGGGTGTAGTCCGTCGCGTCATAATTCGGGCCGGTCTGCGCATTGTAGAGGGCCTGATTGACGATTTCGGGCTGAAAGTAGCTCGAGTATCCTCCGTTTGCCACGCCGTTGACAATGGTCACCGGAGTGCCGGGAGTCCCGACTCCGGGAATCGGCAGCTGGGCGGACTCGGTCATGAACTCCGACCGAACCAGCGCCTGGGAGGCGGTCAGCGGCGAGGTCGGCACTTGGGCCGCGATTAAGCCGCCGTAGTTGGATCCGATCGTCTGCTGCGGCTGGAGTGATGCTCGTCAATCCGCCCGAGCCGGTCACCTCGCCCGCCACATAATTGGGGCTGGTGGTCGAACTGACGTAGGGCCCGAGCACCTTTCCGGTGGCGAGATCCGTGACCATGCCCGTGACCGGGTTCATCTCCGGCTTGCCGGCCGCGAGCCACGGGGTGATCAAGTCCTCGGGAAGAAGCGAATTTTCATCATTAGCGTAATTGTTGTAGAACTCGGCGTACGCCGTGATCTTCGTCTTGTGCGACTTGAACGGATCGATCGTGATCGTGGCATACTGCCGGCGCGTCAAATCGGAGGAGGGCTGGCGCTGAAAACCAACCGAGTTGTATTCCTCGGCCAGATAGAGGGCGACCTTGTTCCGGATAAGCGGGATATTGAGGTCGGCCGTCTGGCGGAATCCGCCGAAGCTGCTGCCCTGGAAGCTCACGTCTCCCGTGAGCTTGTCGAGCTGGGCCTCGCTGCTGCTCGCGTTGACAATGCCCGCCGCCGAGCCCGATCCGAACATCAGCGAATTCGGGCCGCGGTCGATTTCGATCGACTGCACGTTGTACGTGTCGAACGGAATCCGGTACAGGCCGTAGAAATCGTCCACCTCGTTGTCGGGCACCCCCAGGCCGTTGACCCGGGTGCTAGCTGTATTGAGACCGCCAATACTGGCGGAATTGTCGTTCGAGCCCGCCAGGGCGTCGTCGACGCGGGTCGATTCCGTGAATCCCGTGTACGGCGTGTACGTGTGCGAGCCTTCCGTGCCCGCCTCGTACATCATGATGTCATTGATGTTCTGCGCATTGGTATTCTCGATCTGCTGCTTGTCGATGACCGTGACAGCCGAGGGAATGTCTCCGATGTTATTGGCCAGCCGGGTGCCGGTCGTCGTGTTCGGGGTGAAGTACCCTTGCGCCTGCGCCGCGTTCACTTCGAACGGGCTCAGCGTGACGGTCTCGCCCGTGGCTACGGGGGCCGCGGTCGTCGTGACCGGAACCGGCGGTTGGTTGGCCGGAGCCTGGGTTTGGTCGGGAGCGGCCGGCGGCGTATTTGCCGTCTGGGCCCAGTTGCAGACAGGCCGACTGGCGCACTCAAAGCCGCCAGGTAATCAGTGGGTAAGTAAGCGTAGAAGGCAAGTTACTGCTCTTCTCCAATTAAAAGCAGACTACCTACTAGTAAATAGTTTGCCCGTCGCAAGAAAACAATTGCCGAACAGTTAGATATTTAGGGTCGCGCCCGCCACCCATTCCTGGGCGCATGCAGACAAGCAGCGGTTTCAGTCCGGATTCCGCGCGGGGAATATGCCCCCTGCGCTCATTCGCCCGGCCGTGGCGGGAGCCGCCGGTACCCCGAGTACCCCCGGCTTGGGCAGCGGGGCGATTCGCGGGCGTTGGAAGAAGAATCGGTGGAGATTGATAAAGGGCTTTGTCGCCCGGTGAATCATCCAGCAGATGAAATACCATCGCCGGGTCACATGCGGCATGAGAGTCGATTCGGCGATCGCGGACAGAGACGTATGGGGGTTGTCCTTGCGCGCGTAGTAAAGATGCCGGAAAAGGCGCCGGCGCATGGCAAAGGAATCCGGCCGCAGGTCGACCGAGGCGGCGAACAAATCGAAATAGCGCGCGACGATCCGCATCACCTCACCCGAGGCCACTTGATGCTTTTCATTGACCACGGTTTGCTGCGCCGGGTGGCGGCGGAATGCACAGAGAGGTTCTGAGGTGTATACCAAACCGGCCGACTGAAGGAGATAGAACCACATCTCCTGGTCCACAACCTGGCGAAAAGTGGGATCGAAACCCCGGGCGGCCGGAATCCGCCGGAAGAGCAGGCTCGAGGGTTCACCGACCAGGTTTCGGTCCTGCTGCATGCAGCGAATGATCACATCCGCCCCCTCCTGGTAGCCCGGAGCGCCCAGCTCGTTCCAAACCTCCATGACCTGGGAGGATTCATCGAGAATCAATCGGGCGCTCGCAGCAATGATCGCCCGCGGTTCCCGGTCCAGCATGGCCGCCATTTTGCTCAGCGCTTGGGTGGAGGGCAGGCAATCGTCGCCAAAGACAAACTTGACGTACTCCCCGCGCGCCTCCTTCAGGCACCAATTCCAATTGTCCACCATTCCGATGTTGCGCTCGTGAAGCTTGTACCGAATCCGGGAATCCCGCGCCGCATAGCGGCGGATCACCTCGCCGGAATCGTCCCGGGATGCGTCATCGCTTATGATCAATTCAAAATCCCCAAGGTCCTGCGCCAGAACAGAGTCAATCGCCTCGGGCAAAAACCGGCCGTATTCGAATGTGGGGATGAGAACGCTGACTTTTGGCCGGGTAATCATTGAATTCCTGCTTGGGACTATGACGCCGCAGAAGCCGTGCTGGACACTGAAGCGCTTAAAATGTGCCTCCCATGAATCGGGCGGGCATCTGATTCCATGTTCAGTGCCTCAATCATCGGATTGGCGGCGCCAGTTCGCCCTTCGGCCCTGCCATCTCTTCCGAAACCCCTGGATCCGGAACCCTCTGCGGCGCGGGCCCGTCAAATGCGCGGCGCAGTTCCTCTGCGCTGACGTGGTATATAAGGATCGAACCGTTGATCGCGCCGTCGGCCTCCCGGGTCCGCAGGTACACAGCCAATCTCGAAACTCGATATAAGTTAAAGTCATTCAATTGCTTGTTCCAGATGGCGGGGCTCCTCATCTTCAAGGCCGTCATCCGCCCGTTCCAATCGTCGCGAAGGAATGGCAATGCCTCCCGGTAAAGTCTTTGGTATTCCTTTTCATAGTGCGCGTACCACGGCCCCCATTGCAGCAGGGTTGCGCTTATGAGATAGGTCCCGGGCTGGAGCCGGAGAGCGTCCGGACGTTCCAACAGCAGGACCGCTTCGTGCCCTCCTTCGCGGCTGACGGCCGCGACGTCGAAGCCGGGGTGGTCGCGCAACAAATCCGCGATTCCGGCATCGACCCGGTCAGCCGGCACCGGGAGGAGCTGGATGGGCGCAGGCAGTGGATTCAACGACTGGGCCTTGATTCCATAGGTGGCAGGGCTCGCCGTTCCGAAGTAGGAAAGATAGAATGGCCCCTCCTGCGGGTGCGCGGCAATATAGCGCTTCACCCCCGGAAGGTCCTGCCCCCAATCGAGCGAACTGTCGACGAGATGCCGATAGGCGTGATCCGGGCCGCCCGCGAGAACATTGAAATAAGACAGGTAGTTTGGAAACCGGCAGGCGGTTTCGACCGCCAACAGCGCGGCAAGCCCGCCCAGCGCGAGACCAGGGGCCGCAGCCATCCATCCGCGCCCGAAACCGGCCGCGGGACTGTCGGAAGCCCGGCTCCACCAGGCCGCCGCCGCCCCGCAGAAAATAAAAAGCGGCGGGTAAGTCGGAAGGAGATGCCGGTGTCCGATGTTCAAATGGCTCGAAATTGCGGCGACCCAATAGACACAAAAAAGGGCCAGGAGCGGCAGCCCCATGTGAAGCGAGCGCAGCGCCGAACGGATGAGCGGGGTCCCCTCCCGGCGCCGGATCCGCCAGCGACTCGCGATGGCCGCCATCGCGAGAAGAATCACGCCAAATACCGGCAGGGGCGTTTTGACCAGCGCCGTGTACGGAAAAAAAGATCGCCAGCCGTCAAGGCTGAACCGCCCGTTGAGAAACGCGCCGCGATGAAGCGTCAGCTTGCGGATGACGGCCCAGCCGTAGGTATAGGCTTGGGGCAGGAGGCGATGCCTGTCCGCAAACGCCAAGACCCGGAGCGCCAGGGTTTCGGCACGGGGTGGCGAGGCCGCGGACGCCATCGGCCTGCCCGCCAGGCTCTCCCAGGCGTCGTTTAAACGATCCACGTCCGGGCGGGCGCCGTTGAACGCCGAGTAGCGAAATCCAAACGAAGCCCATACGATCAGAATCACGACGCCGAGGTGAGCCGCCGCGGCGCCGGCGAAACCGAGCGCCATTCCGCCGCGCCGGAGATCCCTCCGGCGCCCGCCCCACCCCGCCGGCAGCGGCCTCCCGTCGATGAGCCGGACCGCCACCAGAATCAGGGCGATCGGAAGAATCAGAATGGCCGACATCTTGGTCACAAACAGGGCACCCATGAGCACGGCGCTCGCAAGGACGCGTCCCGGGGTCAATCGCTGGAGCATGCTCCAGAGGCCCAGGGTCGCCGCGAGAAGAAACAGGGCGCAGGCCGTGTCCGAGGTCATGAGCGGCCCGTTCGCCAGGACCGTGGGATTGAGAATGAACAGGAGCAGCGACAGCATGGCCCCCACCGGCCCGAAGATTCGCCGGGCGCACCACCAGACAAGCGCGGCCAGCGACGCCGCGATCAGGGCACAGGCCGCGCGGCCCCGCGCAAGCATCGATCCGGTGTCATTTCCGAGCTGGTTGAACCAGGCATCGCCGACCGCCAGCTCGTCGGAACGGCGCCAACCGTCGCTGTCCAGGGAGGGAAACCGAAACCGGCCGCTCAGAAGGGGAATCGCCATGATCCTCTGGGCCAGGGTTCCGTTTCCGGGATTGAGCCGGTAATCGTTGAACCGCCAGTAGGTGTATCCGGCGGTTGAATGGCGGGTCTCGTCTGCCGTCAGGCTCTTGTCCGCCGCGCTCGCCAGCATGAGAACATAAAAGGCCGCGATCAGAATCGCCGCCGCCGCCGGACTTGCCCAGCGCGGCGCTCCGGGGTCGAGCCGATCGCGGGCGAGCTTCCGAATGGACCGATCCATGACCTGCAGGTTTATGGCGGCCAAAGTTCCCCGGCGGATTGCCATTGGTCAACAGATATTCCCGCGATCGGATCCGGTCCGGCGAAGGCGGGGCCCGTTTTTAAGATTTGCGCAAAGACCGGCCGCTCCCATTGCTTTTCTGCTCATGGCGCCTGCGCTTCGGGCTGATGGCACACCAAACCGGACGGACCCCCGGCGGGACCTTTTGCTGGCGGGGTTGCTTCTCGCGGCTGCGTTCCTCGCCTATCTTCCGGCCATTCACGGCGGCCTGCTGCTCGACGACGATCTCCACATCACCCGGCCGGCCCTGCAGTCCGTTGGCGGACTCGGGCGCATCTGGTTCGATGTCGGCGCCACCCAGCAGTATTATCCGGTGGTCCACACCGCATTCTGGCTGGAACACCGGCTCTGGGGCGATTCGGTGGCCGGATATCACCTGGTCAATATCCTCTTTCACGCGTGCGCCGCCGGGCTGGTCGTCCTGCTCATGCGGCGCCTCCGCCTCCCCGGAGGGTGGCTGGCGGCATTCCTGTTCGCCCTGCATCCGGTGTGCGTTGAATCCGTCGCCTGGATCGCCGAACAAAAGAACACCCTCTCGACCCTTCTCGCCCTCGGCGCTACGCTCGCCTATCTGCGCTTCGACGAGGAGCGCAATCGTCCCCAGTTCTGGATCGCCTTGGGATTGTTTGCGCTTGCCCTGCTCGGCAAGACCGCCGTCGTCACCCTGCCCGCCATCCTGCTCGTCGCGGCCTGGTGGCGGCGTCCGCGGCTCGGCTGGCGCCGGGACGTGCGGCCGCTTCTGCTCTGGTCCGTCCTCGGCGGCGCGATCGGCCTGATCACTCTTGGTGTCGAACGGAGGCTCCTTGCCGGGATACACGCGGATTTCACCCTGACTCCCGGCCAGCGCGTTCTGCTGGCCGGCCGGGCGTTCTGGTTTTATGCCGGCAAACTCGTCTGGCCGGCAAATCTGACATTCTTCTACCCGAGGTGGGCGGTGAGCACCGCGGCCGGTTGGCAGGCCCTGTATCCTTTGGCGGCAGGCGCGCTGGCGGTCGCGCTCGGGCTTCTGGCGCGGTGGCGGAAAGGGCCCCTGGCCGCTCTCCTGTGCTATGTCGCGGCGCTCTTTCCGATCCTGGGTTTTTTTGACGTGGAATGGTTTGGCTTCTCGTTCGTCGCCGACCATTTCCAGTACCTTGCGAGCCTGGGCCTGATAATCCCGCTGGCCGCCGTCCTGACCAAGGGCGCCGGGCGCCTGCCGGCCGCCGGCCGCCGTCTGGCCCCGGTCGCCGCTTGCATCCTGTTGGCAACGCTGGGGGCGCTGACCTGGCGGCAGTGCGGCCGCTACCGGGATCCGGTGACCTTTTACCGCACCGCGGCGGAGCTCAGCCCGGATTCAGCGGTGGCTCACAACCATTTTGGAGCGGCGCTGGCCGTTCTGCCCGGGCGCATGCCCGAGGCGATCGATCAGTTCGAAGCCGCGTTGCGACTAAGCCCGAATTTCGCCGAAATCCACGAGAATCTCGGCACCGCGCTGCTTCGCGATCCGGCGCGCATCACGGAAGCCGTGGCTCACCTCGAAACCGCGTGCCGCCTCCGGCCCGACAGAAAATCGGCGCACGACAAGCTTGCCTACGCCCTGGCCGGCATCCCCGGGCGTCTGCCCGAGGCCATCGGGGAATACCAGGTCTCGCTGCGGATGGATCCGAACGACCCGATCGTCCACTATGCCTTTGGCCTCGCCCTCATGCTGGATCCGAACCGGCTCGCCGACGCCGAGGCCCAGTTCAAGGCGGCGCTTCGCCTCAAGCCGGACTTCGCGGATGCCGAGAACGAGCTCGGCATAGCCCTGGCCAGCAGCCCGGGCCGTCTCCCCGAGGCCATCGCCCATTTCGAGGCGGCCGTTCGCATCGATCCGGGAATGGCCGGGGCGCGGGCCAACCTTCGCAACGCCCGGCAGCTTTTGGAGCGGATGCGCGGGGCGCCAGACCATTGACTTCGGCGGCCCCGCCTTGAAATGTCGGCTGGCGACCGATGTCAAAGCCCAGGTCAAATTCGAAGGCGGCGGTCCCGGGCGCGCCGGATCCCGGCAGTGCGTTCTCCGCCGCCCTGCCGCACGGCCGGGCTTTCTGGCAGATCGCGGTTCTGATCGCGCTTGCGCTGATCGCGTACGGACCCATTTGGCATGCCGGCTTCATTTGGGATGACGACAGCATGCTGACCGCCAACCCGATGATCCGTGCGCGCGACGGGTTGATTCAATTCTGGTTCACGAAAAACGCCCTCGACTACTGGCCCGTGACGTCAAGCACCCTCTGGCTCGAATGGCGGCTTTGGGGATTGAACCCGCTCGGCTACCATTTGACGAATCTGGCGCTGCATCTGGCCGGAGTGGCGCTGCTTTGGTCGGTCTTGCGCCGCTTGAGGGTGCCCGGCGCCTGGCTGGCCGCGCTGATCTTCGCCGTGCATCCGGTCAATGTGGAGTCTGTGACCTGGATCGCCGAGCGGAAGAACCTCCTGGCGCTCCTGTTTTACCTGATTTCGATCCTCTGGTTTCTCAAGGCCGGGATCGCGGAAGGGCCATCCGATCCCGCGGCGGGCGCGGATCCTCCCGCGCCCTGCAATCGATGGTACTGGCTGAGCCTGATCGCGTTCATCCTGGCGATGTTGAGCAAGGGTTCGGTGGCGACGCTGCCGCTGGCCCTGGCGGGGATCATCGCGTGGCGTCGCCGCCTGGCGCTTTCCGACCTGCTTCGCCTCGTCCCCTTTCTTGTCGTCGCCGGAGCCCTGGCGGCGGTCGATGTCTGGTTTCAACGGCACGGGGCGCCGGAAGTCATCCGGCAGGCCGGATTCACGGAACGCCTGCTAGGAGCCGGCGGCGTCATTTGGTTTTACCTGTCCAAGTCGATTTGGCCGGTCCATCTGATGTTCGTCTATCCGCAGTGGCGGATCCTGCCGGAGAGCTTCCTCTGGTGGCTCCCGCTCCTCGGGGTTCTTGGTTTCACGGCGCTCCTGTGGGGGCTGGCAAGACGGGAGCGCCTTCGCCCGCGGGACGGATCGGCGCCCGGCGCCCCCTGCGAAGACTGGGGCCGGGCAGCGCTTTATGCCTGGGGCTATTTTTGCCTCTCGCTCGTGCCGGTGCTCGGCCTCACGGACGTGTACTTCATGAAGTTCTCGCTCGTGGCCGACCACTACGCCCACGTGGCGCTCATCGGGGTCGCAGCCTGGATTGGATTCGCCGCGCACAGCCTTTATCAGCGCTCAGGCCCGGCCGCCCGGGCGGGGCTCGCCGTCCTCGTCGCCGTCGCGGTCTGTTCGATGGCCGGCCTTTCGTGGCGGCAGAACCTGATGTACCGCGACAGCCTCGTCCTGTACCGCACGACGCTCGCGCTAAACCCCGATTGCTGGCTGGCTCACAACAACCTGGGCCTCCTGCTTTCCGCGCAGCCAGATCATGGGCCGGAAGCGCGCGCCGAGTTCGAAGCGGCCATCCGGATCAAGCCGGACTACGCCGACGCCCACAACAACCTGGGTCTGGAGCTCGCGAAAACCCCCGGCCGCCAGTCCGATGCGATCGCCCAATACGACCGGGCGATTCAAATCAAGCCCGACTATGCGGCTGCCCACAACAACCTGGCCAACGAGCTGGCAAAGCTCCCCGGGCGAATGCCCGAGGCGGTGGCGCACTATGAGCAGGCGATCCGGATCAACCCGAATTTCGCCGATGCGCACAACAATCTGGCGGCGGCGCTGGCAAGGATTCCGGGGCGCCTGCCCGAGGCTGTGGCCCACTATGAGCAGGCGCTTCAAATCAACCCGAATTATGCGGAGGCGCATTTCAACCTGGGCCTGGCGCTTGCCCAAATTCCCGGCCGCCTGCCGGAGGCCCTGGATCAATACGAGCAGGCGCTGCGGATCCGGCCGGATTTTGCCGCGGCCCACGTCAACCTGGCCGACGAACTCGCGAAACTGCCCGGGCGCCTGCCCGAGGCTGTGACCCACTACGAGCAGGCGCTGCGGACCAACCCCGACGACGCCGACGTACAGAACAATCTGGCGGTGGCGCTGGCGAAGATCCCCGGGCGGATGCCGGAAGCCCTCGCTCACTTCGACGCGGCCCTGCGAATCGATCCCAATGACGCGGATCTCCAATACAATCTGGCGAATCAATTGGCGAAGATCCCCGACCGTTTGCCGGATGCGGTCGCGCACTATGAACAGGCCCTTCGGATCCGCCCGGATTTTGCCGAGGCCCATTACAATATCGCCGTCGCGTACGCGAGGTCGGGGCGCATGGACGACGCCGCCCGCCATCTGGAGCGCGTCCTTGAACTTGACCCTTCCAACCGCCAGGCGCGCGAGCTGCTGGAGCAGCTACGGGCGATGTCCCGATGAGCCATAGTTGGTGTTCAAGACTGGCGAAGGTATGTCGTCCCAAGGAGTTGCTGCCTCCTCCGGAGTCTCTTGGCCGCCATCCGGCTGGCAATTATTGCCAGCGGATCTTGGCGGCCGGCCTTGACGGAGGATCTGGGCCTTGGCAGCACCCGACGAGGGAGGACATACCTTCGCCAGTCTTGAACACCACCAGCCAAAAGCAGCGATAGTCCCTTATGGTTGGGGTCCGGTGATCCTTGCTAGAAGCTGGCGGGCCTGGGGGTCGTCGGGATGAAGCTTCAGCCCGGCCCTGAGGTGTTCGACCGCTTCCCCGGTCCGGCCGGGAATCCCCGATAGGATCAGGGCCAGGTTGAAGTGGATTTCCGCGATATCCGGCCTCAGGCGCAGCGCCGCTTCATAATGGGCGATCGCCTCCTGAAGCTTGCCTTCGGCGGCCAGCGCGTTTCCCAGATTCGTGTGCGCCTGGTAATAGCCCGGGGCGATTCTGAGGGCCTCCTCATACTGCGCGACCGCGTCCGGCAGGCGGCCGGGCTCATTCTGGAGCGCGCAACCCAGATAGAAATGGGCTTCGACCAACTGCGGATTCAGCCGCAGCGCCTCTTGAAACTGGGCGATCGCGTCTCTCGATCGGCCGGGGACTTTCTCAAGTTCGGAGCCATAATTGTAGTGGGCAAAGAAATTGTCCGGGCTGTTGGCGACCGTGTCGGCCCAAAGATTCAATGGATTGCCGTATTCCCGGTTGCGGCTCCAGGTGGCCCCGAAAAGCGCCACCGCAAGAATAAGAACGCAGAGCATGGCCCCGCGGCCCAGCCACCGGTGGATTGCGAGGACCGCGAGGACAATCACGGAAGCCAGTGGCAGGTACATCCGCTGCTCGGCCATCGTCTCGGTCGCGATTGGGTAGAAGCTCGAGGTGGGCGCCAGGATCGCGAAGAAACTCATGCCGAGGAATCCCAAGGGCGGCCGCTTGATCAGTGCCCACACGCTGGCCGTCAGGAGAACGACGACCAGCAAGGCGGATGGGATGACCCTCCCCAATCCAAGCGCAAGGGTGCTGCCATAGGAGAAAACCAGGGGATGCGGCCAGAAACACAGGCGCAAATAATGGACGATCGCCGGGAACTGGGTCAGCGCATAGTTCGCGGGAGAAATCCGGCTCCCGAATCCCGCCGTCCCGCCCCGGCCGTGGGTGGAGAGAACGAGCAACAGCAGCAGGATCCACGTGGCCCCGAGACCGGAGTATTGCGGCCAGCGCCGCCGCAGGGCCTCCCGAAAACTGCCGGCGAGAAACGTGCGATCGTAAAGCAGCACCACCAGCGGTGCGGTGATCATGACCTCCTTGACCGCCATGCCGAAAAGGCAGGCCAGAATCGAGAGATTGAACCAGCGGTTTCCGGTTCGATCGCCCGCCTCGACCCCGCGGATGAAGCAATACAGGGTGAGCAGGTAGAAGAGCCCCATCAGGGATTCGGCGCGCTGGATGATGTAGGTGACCGATTCGGTTTGCAGGGGATGCACGATCCAAAGAAGCGCGACCGAGAAAGCGATCGGGGAGGCCGAATCGCCCATCCGCCGGGAGAGCGTCCGCCGGACGATTCCGTAAAGAGTCAATCCGGCCAAAATATGAATGGCCAGATTCATGGCATGATAACTCCAGGCCGCGGTGCCGCTGACGGCAGTGTTCAGCGCCAGGGAGAGATTCAACAACGGCCGTCCGGCGACGGTGATCCCGCCGGACGGAGGCTTCAAGGCGGGCCAGATGGGCCATAAATGCCGGATGGTCGGGTTATCCGCTATTGATGCGGCGTCATCGAACAGCATCGGGACGGCAAAGGTGCCGGCATAGGCGGCCCCTCCCGCCAACGCGATGACCAGAGGCAGCCAATACCCGCCAGAACCTGCCGGCTTGGTTTCGGGGATGACGGATGTCGCAACGGTTGGGATGCGCGGATCGTGGCCGGATCAACCCGGCGTTTCAAGCGCTTGAAAATCTCGGCCGCATCTGGGACCGTGCAAGGCATGCCGTCCACCCCATCCGTCCGGCCGCCCTGGCGGTGGAGGGCGTTCGTCGCCGCGTGGTGGCAGCCGGCATCGCTGCTGATCGCAACGGTGATCGTCTACCTCCCCAGCCTGCGCGCGGGGTTCATCATGGACGACAATGCGATGCTGACCGACAATCCGCTGATCGCCGCTGCGGACGGCATCCGCCGGTTTTGGTACACGGCTCAACCGACGAATTTTTTCGGCCCGGTCACGGCGTCGTCCCTTTGGATCGAATGGCGGTTGTGGGGCCTGAACCCCGCCGGCTACCATGCGACCAATCTCGCCCTCCATTGCGCGGAGGTGCTGCTTCTCTGGGGGATCCTGCGCCGACTGCGGGTGCCCGGCGCCTGGCTGGCGGCCCTTCTTTTCGCGGTGCACCCCCTCAACGTGGAAACGGTGGCGTGGGTTACCCAGCGGAAAAACCTGGCGGCGATGCTGTTTTTCCTATTGTCCATCCGTTTTTTCCTTCAGACAGGCCTCGCATCGCCGCCACAGGCCACGGCTCCCGGAAGCCTTGCCGGAGGGCCGTCGACCCGGGCGGGCGGCCGATGGTATTGCCTGAGCCTGCTCGCCTTTGTTCTTGCGATGCTCAGCAAAGGATCCGTGGCGCCCCTGCCGCTTGTGCTATTGGGGCTGATCGCCTGGCACCGCCGGCCCTCGCTTCGGGACCTCCTGCGTCTGGCGCCCTTTTTCGCGGCAGCCGTGGCCGTGGCCGCCGTCGATGTGTGGACCCAGCGGGTCGCCTCGCTTCAGGTCGTACGCTCCGCCGGATTCACGGAGCGGCTTCTGGGAGCGGGCGCCGTGGTGTGGTTCTACCTCTATAAGGCGCTCTGGCCGGCCAAGCTGATCTTCGTCTATCCCCAGTGGCGGATCGTTTCCACGAACGTCCTCTGGTGGCTGCCCTTGGCGGCGGCCGTCGGCTTAACGGTCATTCTTTGGGGGGAGCGCCGGCGGTGGAGCCGGTCCACGTTGTACGCTTGGGGATACTTTTGCGCGATGTTGGCCCCCGTGCTCGGTTTCACGGACGTTTACTTCATGCTGTATTCGCTGGTCGCCGATCACTACGCCCATCTGGCCCTGATCGGAGTCGTTTCCTGGATGGCGGCGATGGGCACCCTGGCCTGGCAGCGGGCGGCTCCTGCGGCGAGAATTCGTTGGAGGATTCCGGTGGCGTCGGCGGCGGCCGCAGTAATTCTGGCTTTGGGAATTTCCACCTGGCGCCAATGCCTGCTGTACCGGGACGCCCTCACGCTCTATCAGGCGACGGTGGATGCAAACGAGGACTGCTGGATGGCGCACAATAATCTGGCCGTCGAGCTTGCGAAGATCCCCGGCCGCATGCCCGATGCCATCGCGCACTACGAACGGGCGCTCCGCCTGAAGCCCGACTATGCCGAGGCGCATAATAATCTGGGCATCGCACTGGATGCCGTTGGCCGGACTCAGGAGGCTATCGCCCAGGTTGAAGAGGCGCTGCGCCTCGGCCTCGACATGGAGGAAGTGCATACGAGGCTCGGCACTTTTTACAACAAGGTCGGCCGCTTGCCGGAGGCGGTCTCCGAGTATGAGGCTGCGGTCAGGCTCAAGCCCGACCGCGCCAAGGGCCATCTCGATCTCGGGCTTGTGCTTGCGGCGGCGGGACAGGGTTCCCGGGCGATTTCCGAATACCAGATCGCGCTGCAATTGGATCCGCACTTTGCCGAAGCCGCCTTCTATCTGGGGGTCGCGCTCGAGCAGGCCAATCGCACCTCCGATGCAATCGCCAGCTACGAGCGGGCGCTTGCAATCCGGCCGGAATATGACGTCGCCCACAATAATCTTGCCGTCGCGCTCTGCAAAGCCGGCCGGGTCGAAGAGGCGCTGCCGCATTACGAGGAGGCGATCCGGATCAACCCCGCCTATCTTGAAGCGCAACTAAACCTCGGCTTCGCCCTCTCGAGCCTGGGTCGGGCCTCCGATGCGATAAGCGTCCTTCAAAGGGCCGCCGATCTGGCGCCGGCGAATTCGGCGGCGAGAAGCGCCCTCGGAAACGCGCTCTACGAGGATAAGCAGATTGACCGGGCCATGGAGCAGTTTGCCGCCGTGATTCGCCTGGATCCGCGAAATGCGGACGCGCACAATCATCTCGGCGTCTGCCTGGCGTCCAAGGGCGAGATTGAGAAGGCCAGAAGCGAATTCGAAGCCGCCCTGGAGATCCGGCCCTCGTTTGCCGCGGCTGAGCTGAATCTGAGCCGGTGCCTGCAGGCCCTCGGCCAGGCGGAAGCGGCCGAGACTCACCGGCGAAATGCGGAGCGGCTCCAGGAGGGAGGCGGCCACTGAGGGCCGCCGGCAACGAATTGGACACCTTGAATTCCGCACCTTCCAACGCGACCCGGGGCCGCCGCTCGGTCTGGCTGATCGCCGCCCTGGCGGGCACCCTTGCCTATGTCGTTGTCGATGACACTGCCCGCATCCGGCACTTGCTTCAGATGGAAGGCCTTTACGGCGTGCAGGTCGCGGCGCCGCGGCCGGATCCCGCCTCCCCGACGGGCTTTTCCCTCGGCCGCCGGAACCTGATCGAGCCGGGAAACAGCGCCGACACCTATCACCTGGTGATTCAAACCCAGGCGATGCTCGCCAGCGGATCCTGGCGGCTGCATCATGTCGATTACGACAATGCGCCCGGCGGCCGGGAAATGCATTGGGCCTCGCCGCCGCGCTGGTGGCTCGCATTGCTGGCCTGCCTGAACCACGGCGTCACGGGCCGTTCGCTCGGCGCGGCCGCCGAGCAGGCCGCGCTCTACGCAAATCCAATCCTCCTGGTAATCTTCCTCCTGTGCATCATCCCGCGCATCGCGCGCCGCTTTGGGCCCGCGGGCGCGGCGCTGATGGCGATCGGAACGGTCGCGAGCCATCCGTTTTACCTGAATTTCATCGCAGGCAACGCCGAACACCAGGGCGTCGCGGCCGTCTGCGCCCTGCTGACGGTGGCTTGTCTCCTCGGCGGAGCGGGCGGCTGGATCGGCCCCTCCCGCGCGGAGCGACCAAGGCCCGGGGAGCTGCCCACACCGCAGCAGGCAAGGAGGTGGTTTCTCGCTTCGGCCGTTGCCGGCGGCATCGGGCTTTGGATCAGCGCCGCCAGCGAGGCCCCGGTCCTCGCCGGCGCAGGCCTCGGCGCGATCGCATCCCTTGCGGTGATCCGCCGGCGGGCCGGGCCGGAAGGCGGATTCTTTCATCCTGAATTGTGGCGTTTTTGGGGCATTGCGGGCTGCGCCGCAAGTTTCGCGGCCTACGCGATCGAATACTTTCCCGCCCAAATGGGCTGGCGGCTCGAGGTAAACCACCCGCTGTACGGCCTCGCGTGGCTTGGCGGCGGCGAACTGATCTGCCAGCTCGGCCGCCGTTGGGTGCCGGGGGCGGTTTCCGGCCGAAGCGACCGCCGATTGGCCGTTGGCGCCGCAATTCTCATTGGGCTGTTGCCGGCGGCCGCGCTGATCGCCCGCAGCCGGACATTCTGGGTGGCTGATCCGTTTCTGTGGCGCCTGCACACCGGATACATCGCCGAATTCCATGGCATGTTCTGGGATCTGACCCAGAGCGGGTGGAACTTTGCCGCGATCGCCCGGGTTCTGCCGCTGCTCCTGAGCATTCCGCCGTTCGTGTTACTCCTGCGCCGCGGCACGGGCGGATTCTGGAAGGCCCAGCTGGCCCTGGCCCTTGTGCCCGCGGGAATCGAGCTTGCGCTTGCCGTCCAGCAGATCCGCTGGTGGGGCCTGGCCACGGGAATCGCGCTGGCGACTCTCCTCCCGTTTTTTGAGTTCCTGGAAAAGCAATGGCCGGGCCGCCCCTCCCGTCATTGGCGGCTGGCCTGCGCCCTGCTGCTGGCTCCGGGCGCCGTCAACGCGGTCACTTTCATCCCGCGCGAATCCGCCAACTTCACGGCGAATCTCCGCGCAATCGCCGTTCGCGATGTCGCCCAATGGCTTCGCCTGAGGGCCGGCAACGATCCGGTCGTCGTATTGAGCACGCCCGACACCACGACCTCGCTGATCTATCACGGAAGCCTGCGCGGCCTCGGGACGCTCTACTGGGAGAATCGGGACGGGCTGGAGGCGGCGGCCGGCATCTTCGCCGCAGCCACGCCGGACGAGGCCCGCGCGCTGATCCTGCGCCGCCATGTGACGCTCATCGTCCTCGTCTCCTGGGATCCGTTTGTCGGGCCCTATGTCGAACTCGCGCGCGGCCTGCCAATCGGCGCCGGCTGGCCTCCGGGTTCATTCGCCGGCATCCTGCAGGGGGGAGCCCCTCTTCCGACCTGGCTGCGGCCCATCCCCTACCCGCTTCCGCCAAACCCCAGCCTCAAGGGCCAGCAGATCCGGATCCTTGAGGTCGTCGACCCCCAGCGGCCGGAGGACATCCTGGTACGAAATGCGGCCTTCCTGATGGAAATGGGGCGCTTCGACGAAGCGGCCGGACTCCAGCCCGCCCTGCGCGCGCTGGATTCCTATTTCCCCGCGTTGGCTGAGCTGGCGCGGATCGAAGGTCAGCGCTCGGACGCGGCCGGGGTGGAGAGGACGATGGAACGCATCGAAGCGCTCGGGACTCCGCCCAATGATCTCGCAGCCGAGGACCAGGTTCGCCTGGCCGTTGCGCTCGCGATCGGCGGGAGGCTCGAGCCGGCCAGGCACGTGCTGGAGAACTGCCTGGCGCGGATGGATGAAAAAAACCTCCGCCGGCTCACCGCCGGCACCCTGTCCGATCTCCTCACCCTGTGCGATCATCTCCAGGTCGCATTTCCCGATCCCGCCATTCGCCGGCTGGCCGCCGAGATGCTGCCTCCCAGGCTGCGTTAGGCGTCTTCCGGACTACGGCGCGGCGGCGCCGCGCTGCATCTCCAGCGCCCGGCGTAGGCTTTCCGCGATGGCCGGGTCGCCGGGACGCCGGCGCAAGGCTTCGCGGTATTCGGCCACGGCGGCGGCAACCTGTCCGCTCAGGAGCAAAACGTTCCCGAGATTGTTGCGCGCTTCGACCATATCGGGCGCAAGGGCAATGGCCCGGCGGTATGCCGCCGCGGCCGCGGGATACTCCTCCTGGGCGGCGAGCGCGTTGCCCAGCGCGAATTCCGGCTTGGCGCCGGCCGGGTCGGCTTTCGAAGCTGCGGTATATGCGGCGGCCGCCTGCGCATATTGACCCAGCCGGACCAGGCTGTCGCCGAGGCCGAGCCAGCCGGTGGCATCGCCCGGCTCCAGGAGCCGGGCTGCGGCGGCATACTGTTCCGCGGCTTCATGGTCGCGCTTCAATTCCGCAAATGCGTCGCCGAGGTAGAGGTGAACCTCCCCCTTGTGCTGCCCGGCGCCCAGCGCCTGCTCAAATTCCGCCACCGCTTTTTCCGGCTGGCCGGTATCCAGCCATGTGACTCCCAGATTGTAATGCGCCAGCGCGTAGTCCGGCTGCAGCCGGATCGCCGCCGAGTATGCGTCAAGCGCCTCCGGCAGGCGCCGGGCCCGGTAAAGCATGAGTCCGAGGTTGTTCCACACTTCCGCGGAGTCCGGCTGCAGATTCCTGGCGATCTCCAGCTGGGAGACAGCCTCGGCCAGGCCGCCCGCCTCATCCGCCAACGCCGCTCCCAAGTCGGCGTGTGCCGCGGGCAGATCGGGTTCGATCCGGATCGCCTCGCGCAATTCGGCGATCCCTTCCGCGCGCCGCCCGGGAAGCCTGAGGTATAATGAGCCCAACGCGGTGTGCGCCTCGGCCTGCACCGAAATATCGTCGCGCTGTAAAAACAGTGCGGCCTTCAATTCCCCGATCGCGTCCCGCTCACGGCCGGGGAGCTTGCCGAGAAGCTTCCCGTAGTTCAAATGCCCCAGCGCAAAATCCGGCCGCGACTGGAGCCCCTTTCGAAAGAGGGAATCCGCTTCCGCCTCGTGCCCCGGAATATCGGCCAAAAGCGCTGCGCAGTAGGCGTACGCCACGCCGGACTCCGGCTTGAGAAGCCGGATCGCCTCCTCGATTTGCCTGACCGCCTCATCACGCGTTGCCGGATCGGCGATCAACTCGGTCCCGAGATTGAGGTGCGGACGGGGATCGCCCGGCCAATGGGCCACGGTATCGGCCCATATCGACCGGGCGCTGCGATAATCGCCGTTGCGCGCGACAGTCAGGGCTATCCCGGCGACCGCGAACGCCAGGCCGGCCGGCATGAGCCACCCGCGCAGCCAGCGATAGAGCAAGAGCACCGCCGGCACGATCAATGCGGGAAGAGCCAGATACATCCGCTTTTCCGCCATCGTCTCCGTGATGATGGGCACGAAGCTGGAACTCGGCGCGAGAATCGCAAAAAACCAGGCCCCGGCAAAACCCCAAACCGGCCGGCGCCAAATCGCCATCGCCGTGGCTGTCCCCAATCCGGCAACCAGAAGGCCGCAGGGGATGATGATGGCGGGGCTTTTGACCAGATAAGTGCCATAGTCGAAGACCAGCGGGTGCGGCCAGACGCTTAGCTTGAGGTACCGGACAATGGCATAGAATTGGGTATAAAGGTACTGCCACCACGGGATCCGGTCGCTGAAGCCGGCCGTCCCGCCCCGGCTGGTGCCGCCGCCCAGAACAAGCCATGCGAGCAGCCCCCAGGTCGCCGCCAGCGAGAGATAAAACCCCTTCCGCTCCCTCCACGCCGCGCGGAAACTGCCGGACACAAAAGTCCGGTCGTACAGCAGCGTCATGAGCGGCGCGCTCACCATGACCTCCTTCGCGCCCATTCCAGCCAGGCATGCCAGGGTCGCCGCGGTCTTCCATGGTCCGGGCCTTGCGGATCCCATGGCACGGATGGCGGCATAGAGGGTGGCCAGATAAAAAAGCCCCATGAGCACCTCCGTGCGCTGAACGACGAAAGTGACGGACTCGGTCAGCAGCGGATGGACGAGCCACAAAAGCGCGGACAGCCACGCCAGCGGCCGGGCGGCGGCGCCGTACGCCCCGCGCAGGACCGGCTGGAGCAGCGTGCGCCGGACGATCCCGTATAGGGCAAGCGCCGCGAGCAGATGCATCGCAAGATTGAATGCGTGGTAGCCTTCCACCCGCAGGCCGCCCAGGGCGTAGTTGAGGGCGAGCGAGGCATTCGCGACGGGACGATGCGCCACCGCCTGTCCGCCGGAAGGCGGGTTCAGCATTCCCCAAGGCGGCCAAAGATGCCGGATCGTTTCGTTTTTGGCGATCGAGGCGTTGTCGTCGAAAAGGAATGGGACCGAAAAGCTATTGTGGTAGGCGACCACGCCCGCCAGCACGAGGGCGCCGATTGCCATGGCCGCCGGCCCGGGCCCCTCCCATCGGCGAAAGGACGGGGGCGCCGGCGGATAAGAATCCGGCGTCGAGAGGGCGCTTGGGAAGCGGATCATGGCTTCGATCGGTCAGGGCGTCCGGGCGCCGCCATCTTGCATTTCCAACGCGCGCCGGAGGCTCTCCTGAAGGGCCGCATCGCCCGGCCGCTCCCTCAGGGCTTCGCGGTACTCGGCCACCGCTGCCGCAACCTGTCCGGTCAAAAGCAGGACATTGCCCAGATTGTTGTGCGCATCGGCAAGATCGGGTGCCAGTGCAATCGCCCGGCGGTAGGCTTGCGCGGCCGCGGCATACTGTTCCTGGGCCGCGAACGCGTTGCCCAGGTCGAACATCGGCTTGGGATTGTTCGGCTCGGCTTTCGCGGCTTCGGAAAAAGCCGCGGCGGCCGGCGCGAATTGCCCCTGGCGGACCAGGCTGTCGCCGAGCCCGAGCCAGCCGGTGCAATCTCCCGGCTCCAGGAGCCTCGCGGCCACGGCGTATTGCTCCGCGGCTTCGCGGTTGCGTTTCAAGTCCGCCAGGGCGTCGCCGAGGTAAAGGTGAACCTCCCCCCGGTGCTGTTCCGCGCCCAGCGCCTTCTCAAACTCCCCCACCGCCTTCTCCGGCTGGCCGGAATCCAGCAATGCGACGCCAAGGTTGTAATGGGCCGGCGTATAGTCGGGCTTCAGCCGGATCGATTCCGCATAAGCCGCCAGCGCCTCCGGACGGCGCCCGGTCTGATACAGCAGAAGCCCGAGATTGTTCCAGGCCGTGGAGTAGCGCGGATTCAAGCGCAGCGCGGTTCGATATTCCCGATCCGCATCGCCGAAGCGGCCCGCGGCTGCGAGCGCCGTGCCATAGTTATTATGAATTTCCGCAGAGTCCGGATTGGAGCGAAGCGCCGCCTCGAAACGGCTGATCGCTTCCGCAGTGCGGCCCCGGGCCTGCAGGAGCATCGCCAGATTATTGTCCGCCATCCAGGCGGCCGGGTTTCTTTCAAGGGTCGTCCGGTAGAATGTTTCCATGTCGCCGTACATGCCAGCCTGCCGCCAGGTGAGAAATGCGAGGCAGGCGGCGAGCCCCGCCCCGGCGGCCACGCGCACCGGAGGCGCGAGGCCGCGGGCCGCCCATGCCAGCCCCGCGCAAACCGGCACGATCAGCCCGAGGGAGGCGAGGTACTGCCAGTGATCGGCCACGTACGAATAGATGAAGGCATAGACGTTGAAGAACCCGAGGGTCGGGAAAAGCGTCCCGACAAAGAAAAGGGCGCCGGCCAGCGGGGCCCGGTTGCGGCCGCGCAGCGCCGCCAGGACGGCAAAAGCCGCGGCGACCGCGATCAGAAACCCCCAGGCACCCAGGCTGGCGCCGGTGACCGCCCAGCGCGGATAGATGAAGATCAGATTCGCCGGCCAGACCAGCTTGCCGGCGTAGAACCAGGCTGCCCGGCTCGCCAGGAGCAGGCGCTCAAGCCCGTTCAGCGCAAAGGCGGAGCCCTCGGCGCCGCCGACATGCTTTTCGACCCAGCCGGAAAACAGGCCCGCAGCGCCGCCGAATACGAGCCAGGGCAGAAGGGGCGCGACATCGCGGCGCCAGGAGAGCGTCCCCCTCCGCCACCAGGCCAACACGAGAAGGGCCGCCGGAAGCGTCGCCGTCACGGTCTTGCTAAGGAGCGCCAGGACAAAAAAAACCGACGCGAGCGCATAACGGCCCGGACTCCGCCGGTCGTCAAACCGCAAATAGCTGAGCGCCGCCAGCAGGTAAAACACCGTGGAAAGCGTGTTCTTCTGCTCCGAAACCCAGGCAACCGACTCGACGCACACCGGATGAAGGGCGAACACGAACGACGCCAGCCAGGCGCCCGGAATCGCGAGGCGGCGCAGCACCAAGAGCACCAGGACAGCCGAGATGGCGTGCAGGGCCACGTTGAGCAGGTGGTAGCCGATCGGCGCGTCTCCCCACAGCCGGTGCTCGGCCCAGAAGGCGCTATGAAGCAGCGGATAATACTGCTCGGTGGCCCCGATCTTGAACCAAATCCGGGCCAGTCCGGACAGGGAGCGAAGCGCCGGCGCCGTCACGTAGTCGCTGTCATTCCAAATGAAGCCGGCCCGGAAGACGGGCGCGTATGCCGCGCAAGTGGCGAGAACGATCAGCGCGACTCCGGCAGGCGTGCGTAACTTTCTATTCGACTGCATGTTGTACTCTATTGCGCGTCCGGGAGCCGGGAAAGCCGCCCGAGCATTTCCCGCGCGGATGCAAGATTCGGGTCGAGACGCAGGGCCTCGGCAAATTCGGCCTTCGCCCCCGCCAGGTCGTGCGCGCGCAGAAGCGCGTTGCCCAGGTTGTAGTGAGCTTGAGGGTACTCTGGGCGAAGCCGCAGCGCCTCGCGGAATTCCCGCAACGCTTCGTCGCCGTGGCCGGCCGTGTCCAGCGCCGTCGCCAGACTCCCGTGGACGACCGCCGAGTCGGGCCGCAGCCGCGCGGCCTCGCGCAGCGGGGGAAGCGCCGACTCCGCGCGCCCGAGTTCGAGCAGCGTCACGCCCAGATTAAGCTGGGCATCCGCGTTTTCCGGCTGCAACCGGGCCGCGTTCGAATAGTGCGAGGCGGCCTCCTCGAGCCGCCCTTCGGCGGCCAGCGCAATTCCCAGGTCGAACTCCACGTCGGCCTGCGCGGGATCCAGGCTGAGGGAGGCCTGGAATTCGGGGATCGCCTCCCCGGTCCGTCCCAGGGCCGCAAGCGCGACGCCCAGGCTGCCGTGCGCAACGGACAGCTTCGGGTCTCTCGCCAGCGCCCGGCGCAGCAGGGGCTCGGCCTCCGACGGACGGCCGAAGCGGTCAAGGAGCCGGCCGGCCTCGGCTTCGGCATAGGCGAGCGTCGGATCCAGGCGCGCCGCGGTCAGGAATTCAGGGAGCGCCTCCTCCGGGCGTTTCTCGGTCTCATAGGCCAGGCCGAGATCGTAATGGGTCTCCGCCAATCCGGAATTCAGTCGAAGCGCGGTCAGGTAGTGCGCAATGGCCTCCTCCGTGCGGCCGCGGGTGGAAAGAGCCATGCCCAGGTTGGCTTGCGCCTTCGCACTCGCCGGCCGCTTCGCGACCGAGTCGCCCCATAGCGCCAGATCGCTGCGATAAAGCCAGTTGCGCTGCGCGGTCGCGGCGCCCAGCGCGACAGCAACCAGGGCCAC
>JBEKAO010000050.1:0-20020 GCA_050015855.1 Opitutaceae bacterium
AGCCAGGCGGAGGTGCTGGAAGCTGCGGATCGCAGGGTGCGAATCACGCCGGCCAAATTGGCTGCGACCGGGCGCCAAGGCGAGCCAACAGACCCGCCGCCAGATCACCTGGGCAGGGAGAAATAGCCTCTAATCAAGCCGCCGGCTTTTCGGGAGGAAGAATCCGCTCCGCGAGCGCGTCCAGCGTTCGGGCGAATATGGCGCCGGGGACGCCCTCGGCCGAAATCGAGATGAGCAGGCCCTTCCTTCGATAATATTCGATGAGCGGCGCCGTGCTGCGGGCGTACGTTTCCTGGCGCACGCGGATCGTCTCCGGCTTGTCGTCCTCCCGCTGATAAAGGGCGCCGCCGCATTTGTCGCAGATTCCCTCCCTCGCCGGCGGATGGGCCGTGAGGTGATAGTCGGCCTTGCACTTGCTGCAGGTCCGCCGTCCGCTCGCACGGGCGACCACCTCCTCTATCGGAAGATCGTAGCTCACCACCCCATCGAGCCTGATCTTCTCGCGATCCAGGATCCTGTCCAGCGCCTCCGCCTGGGCGACCGTGCGCGGAAACCCGTCGAGGAGGAATCCGCCGCGGCAGCGCAGGCAATTCATCCGCTCGGTGACAAGATCCAGCACCGTCTGGTCCGGCACGAGCTCGCCCCGGCGCATGAATCCGACTGCCGCCGCCATCGCGGGACTCGGCGCCGAATCCGCGCATCCGCCGCGATCGGCCGCATTGGCCGCGCGAAACACGTCGCCGGTGGACAACTGGCAGCATGCGAAGCCTGAGGAAAGCAGCTCCGCCTGCGTGCCCTTTCCGACGCCCGGGGCTCCGAGCAGAATGAGGCGAAGGGGGCGCTCCACCTCCGGCGGCGCGACGGAGCACAGGGCATCTCCGCCCTTGAGCCAGGCTGCGCGGTCGTTTTGGGTTTTCATGGGGGTCCTTTGATTCTGCGGGGAAAGGGGGGCGTTTCTAATCAAGGCTTTTTCTGACATGCGCCTTCCCTCAAGGCAGCATCAAAGCCGCCCACCGCTTACATAATAGGCGCCGTGGAAGCGAATGCCAAACGTGCTTATAAGCGCGGGTGATCGGCCAAATCCGGTTGCGGCGGGAGTTGTTCCGGGGGCCCTTTTTGGGCCTTTCTTAGGCTCCCAAGGTCACCGGGGGCGCAAACTCGAGATGACCGCGACTGCGAGCACGATTCCCACGACCGCGAGCGACGCGCCCGTGCTGATGGCAAGCCAGGGCGAGACGAGGATCTTCGCCCCGATGAACAGGAGAATGACGACCAGACCCGTCTCCAGGTGCCTGAGACGGATCCCCGCCAGCGCGAAATAGAGCGACCGCAGGCTCGCCACGGCGAAGAGATTGGACGCAAATGCGATCCCGGCGCTGCGGGTGACCGACAGGACGGCCGGAAGCGAGTCGAAGGCGAAGATGACGTCCGCCACCTCGATGGCGGCAAGGACGAGCAGAAGGCGCGTCGGAGTCCACCTCCCGTTCACCCGCTCGATGAAGCGGCCCTCCGCGCCGGACGGTGCGAGCTTCGCAAACTTTGCGATCCACCGGACGCCGGGAATCCGTTCCGGGTCCGCCCCGCTTCCGGGGCGCCGGGACCTCGCAATCCGAAGGGCCGTGAGAAACAAGAGAGCCCCGAATCCGTACAGCACCCAATGAAAGCGCCGGATCGCCCCCGTTCCCGCGAGAATGAAAAGTCCCCGAAAGAGCGCCGCCCCGGCGATTCCCCATTGGAGGACCCGCCGCTGATCTTCCGGACCGACGGAAAAATAGCCGAATATCAACGCGAAGACAAAGACGTTGTCGGCGCTCAGGCTCAGTTCCACGAGGTAGCCTGCAAGGAATTGATTCGACGCCTCCCCTCCCCGCCAGCCCCGGACCAGCATGGAAAATGCGGCCGCCGCGGCCGCCCACGCCAGGCTTCTCAGGAGCGCTTGCTTCGGACTCATCAAAGCCACTCAAGTTTCCCCGCTCCTCCACGCAAGAAGAACAGGCCCCAAAGGGCCCTGAATCCAGTCAGGCCTTGGCCTCGGGAGGATCCTTTGGCTTCGCTTCTTCGGCCTTCAGGCGCTCGAGCTCGGCCGGGTGCTCCTCCAGCATTTCGCGCTCGGACATCCGCCCGGTCAGCCAGGACAGGTTCATCGGATAGATGTCCGGGTTGAAGATGACGAAATAGAAGTGCCAGACGATGATGGCGAGCGTCGCCAGGATCGCCTCGTAGAAGTGAACGGTGTGGGAGATGTCGAATCCGAGCTTGGTCAGGTGCCCGATCGAGAAGTTTTCGAACCACAGGACGGCTCCGGTGACACCCATGAGAATCGTGCCCCAGACCAGCGCCCAGTATTCGGCCTTCTCGATGTAGCTGAACCGGCCGAACCGCGGCTTGTCCGGCGCCAGGCCGATGTTGTATTTCAGGACCTTGAACGGGTCGGTCAGGTCGCGCATGCGCGGCAGGAGATCCCGGAACAGGCCCCTGCCGGGCTTGGTGAATCCGAGGTAGGCGATGTGCCAGGCCGCCGCGGCGAGCATGACCGCCCCGGCGATCCTGTGGATCAGCCCGCGCAGTTCAAACACGCGCTGGCTCGCCCGGCGGATGCCGGCGACCCACCAGGCGTCCGGGTAATGGAGCATGAAACCGGTCACGACGAGGACGAGGAAGCTGAGAACGAGCGTCGCGTGCTGCATCCGTTCGTGGGCGGTCATCCGCAGGTAGAGCCGGTGCGCCACGTGCTCCTCCTCGATGAGCCCCTTCTGGATCGCCAGCTTGCGCCGGATCTTCTTCAGGAAATCGAGCGCATTGTGCAGGAGCATCCCGCCCACGACCACCACGATCAGGATCACGTAAAGGCTCGCGATCAGGTGGAGAATGTGGGCGCCCTCATCCTTGCCGTCGGGGGCGGACAGGCTCACGTGCACCGAACCGAGCGCGAAGCGCGTATTGGCTCCCGGATGGCACTGTCCGCAGGTCTTGACGAGATTGGCCTTGTTCACGCTCGATGTCGGATCGAGCGGCGATTTGATATCGTGTGAGGTGTGGCAGCTGGCGCAGTTGGCGACCGTCAGCGAGCCCTCGCGTTCGGCGAGCCCGTGATAGCTGTCCGAGAATGTCTGGAACGCGTTTGAGGCGAGGCCGTACTTCTTCGTGAGGGGCACCGAGGCGTGGCAGGTCGCGCACACCTGCCGGGCCACGTTCGACGCATAAACGGGCGAGGTCGGGTCCGTATGGGAGCGAATGTCGTGCTCGCCGTGGCAGTCCGTGCAGGTCGGCGAATCGAGGCTCCCGCGGCGCAGGGCCGCTGCGTGCACGCTGCCCTGGTAGACCGCTGCGACGGCCGCATGGCACTTTGCGCAGGTCTCCGCGGCCCGCAGCTTGCCCATCCGGGCGCTGGCGGCCATGGCGCGGTTCATCTCGTGGGCCCCGTGGCAATCGACGCAGTTTGCCGCCTCCGCGTTGCCGCGGTGGAGCGCGGCGCCATGGACGCTTTGGTCGAATGCCGCCACAAAGTGGGTTCCGCGCAGCGCCTGGCTTGCGACGGAAGGCTTGTCGACGTGGCAGGATTCGCAAAGGGCGGCCTGGGCCAGCTTGACGGAGAGATCCGGCCTGCCGCGGACCGGGCTTACGATCGCCTTCTCATGGCAGACCAGGCAGCTGGGAGCATCCGCGGCGCCGAACGCCTTGCCGTGGGCCGATGCCGCGAATTCCTCCTGGGCCGGTTTATGGCATCGGCCGCACGCCTCGGTCTGATGCGCCCGGACAAACGGAAAATCGGGCGAGTTCGAGGCGGTGATCGCGTGGGTGCCGTGACAATCGGTGCACGCCGTGTCGGCGCCGGCGGGAATCGGATTCAGGGCCAGGCGGCGGTGGAAGGCGTGCCTGGCGCCGATGTCATCGTGGCAGGATGCGCAATCGACCGGTGTGATCGTCTTCTTGTGCGGGATGGCCGTCGGATTGAAGCCGTCGTGGCAGTCGATGCATTTCAGGGCCGCATGGGCGGACTTGGCGATGACTGCCGGATCGGCGAAGAGCGACACCTGGCGATGGCTCTTCTCCATCGTGAGGGTGTTGTCGCTGTGGCAGTCGAGGCAGATCTGATCGGTGACGGGCGCGGCCTTTCCGGCCCCGGCCGCAGCCGCCGCCAGCGGCGCGAGGATGGCGGCCAGGGCGATAATGAAGCGATTACGCGGCATCGTTCCCGATCGACTGGGTCGGGCAGGCGGCCAGCACCTCTTCGGCGAGGGCCACCTCCTCGGCGGTCAGGGGTTGCCTTTGGACGGACGAAAAGCCGGTTTCGGCGTTGCGGGCGAACAGTTCCGGCGCAGTCGTGCGGCACTGGTCGCAGTCGATGCAGCTGGAATCAATGTAATATCGGCCCGGCGCGTTGTCGGGGTTGCGGTCGGATAAGGCGGCCATGCATCAACCCTATCATTTGGCTGAATACGGCGCCCCGCATGCCTTGGGGTTTGCTGCGCAAAAATTGGTTAAACCGCGGTCTGCGGCTGGACAGTCAACCACTTACACGTGAGTCTCGGTCGAGCCATGCCATGGATCATCGCAACCGTGCTCTCCGCCCTCTTTCTGGGCTGCTACGAACTGGGCACCAAGCACGCCGTGAACGGGAACGCCGTCCTGCCTGTGCTGTTCATCGGCAACGTCTTCGGCGCCGGACTGTGGATTCTCCTGATGGCCGCGCAAGCGGCGCATCCGGGCATCCTGCCCGCCGTTTTTGCGGTCGCCCGGATCGGGCTTTTCCAGCACGCCCAGATCCTTCTGAAGTCGGTGATCGTCGGCGGGGCGTGGGGTTGCACGTACTTCGCGGTCAAGCACCTGCCCGTATCCATCTCCTCCCCGATCCGGGCGGCCGGGCCGATGGGCACCCTCTTCGGGGCCGTCCTTTTCCTCGGGGAGCGCCCGGACGGGCTTGCGATGATTGGCGTGGTCGTCACCCTGGCCTCGTTCCTGGCGCTTTCGTTCGCCGGCCGGCAGGAGGGCGTTCATTTCCTTCGGAATCCCTGGATCGGCTGGCTGGTGGCCGGGACGACCCTGAACGCGGTCAGCGCCCTATATGACAAGATCCTTTTCGGCCGGGCCGGGTTTCAACCCGCCACGGTCCAGGCTTGGTTCTCCATTTATATCGCAATCCTCTTCCTGCCGCTGGCGATCGGCTGGAAACTGAGGTGGTGGCCCAGGCATGAGTTCCACTGGCGGTGGAGCATCCCGTTTCTAGCGGTCTCCCTGCTGGTGGCGGACTTCCTCTATTTCGGGGCGCTGCGAGATCCGAAGGCCCTGGTGTCGCTCGTGTCGGGACTGCGCCGCGGCAGCAGCCTCGTCGCATACGGAGGCGGCATAGTATTTTTTGGCGAAAGGTCCGGCGCCGCGAAATTGCTGGCGGTCGCCGGAATTCTGCTCGGCATCCTCCTGACGATCGTCGGCTGATTGACGCCCTACGGCAGGCTGGCGAGAAACCCGGCAATTCCGCCCCAGAGCCGGTCCGCATCCGCCTGCATCACGTTGCGATGGTTTCCGCTCGGGATGGCGAGCCGCTCCACCCTCGACCTTGCGGACGCGGCCAGCGCGTCCGCCATTCCCGGCAGGACGAAATCGTCCTCGGTTCCATGAATGAACAGGCTCGGGCAGGCGACCGACGGCATTTTCGAAAGATTGTCAAAATGGTGCCGCAGGAACAGGCCGGCGGGCCGCCATGGACGCGCGCGGCGCGCCATCGCGCGCATGCTCGTGAACGGGCTGATGGCGATGAGCCCGGCGGCCGGTCGCCGGCTGGCGAGGTCGATCGCCACCGCTGCGCCGAGCGAGCGTCCGGCCAGGACAATGCGATTCGGATCGATGCCGCGGCGCCCCGTCAGTTCCTCATGGACGGCATCCGCCGTCGCGTAGCAACCGGCCTCGCTCGGTTTTCCGCCGCTCAACCCGTAGCCTTCGTAGTCCGCCATCATGGCATTGCAGCCCAGGCGCCGAAAGCGGGTGAACTCGTCGTCGTTTTGCGCGATGCACGAGCCGTTGCCGCAAAAAAACACGACCGTCAGCGGGGCGGCGGCTCCGATGCCGGCCGGCGCGGATGCGCCCCCGAATCGGCCGGCGATTTCCGTGCCGTCCCGGGCCCGCAGCCGCACGATTTCGAAATCCCCGCCCGGCGGGAGGGCAGCCTCCGGCGTCCCCTGCGTCGCCGCCCCGGGAAAGATCAGTCTCGTCTGCGAATGCCACCAGGCCACAAGATCACGTGGAAGTAGACCAAAGCCGGCTTCCGACCAATCCTAAACCGCAGCCATCGATGCCCCCCTTATGCATCGCCCACCGGGGCGCCTCGGCCCAGGCGCCCGAAAACACGCTGCGCGCATTCGAGCGCGCACGCGCGCTCGGGGCGGACGGGATCGAGCTGGATGCCCAGACGACCCGCGACGGAGTTGCGGTGGTCTTCCACGACCTGGAACTCCGGAGGCTGACGGGGAGGCCCGGAAGGCTGGCTGACTGCTCATGGAGCGAACTGCGGGCGATGCGCGTCGGGGGAGAGCCGATACCAAGCCTCCGGGAGGCGCTCGCGCTGGCGCGCGGCGGGATGCTCGTGCAGGTCGAGATCAAGAAAGGCGCGGAGGTGGCGCCGGTCCTGCGCGCAATTCGGAGCACCCGGACGGCCCGAAACGTGATCCTCGCCTCCTTTGAGCACGCCATTCTTCGCGAAGCCGGGGCGCTTGCCCCCTCGATTCCGCGAATGCTCATAGCCGATCCGGAACCGCCCTCCGCCCGGCCGGCGGAAGCGGGCCTTCGCTGGGCCCGGGCGGCCATGTCCCTGGGGGCCGCAGGGATCAGCCTGAATCATCGCTCCGTCGTTTCGGACTCGCTTGTCGCGGCAATCCAGGACCGGGGCCTCAGCCTGTGGTGCTGGACCGTCAACGGCCGCCGGGCGATTCGCAGGCTTTCCAAATGGGGCGTGGACGCCCTGATCCTGGATGACCCGCGCAATTTCACTTCTGTTTTTAAATTGACGCCTCTCTGACAAGGGGTTTTCGAGTTTCGATCCGCTCCTTGTCCCAGCAGTTTGCGATGTTCCGCGCCCCGACGTCCAAGCCGGCCGATTCTCTTGTTCCCGCCAGCCCGGCGGGCGCAGGCTTGCGCTGCGCGCGGTGCCCGTCATGAAGCTTCGCCAGGGGGCGCGGCTGGCGCTCGTCAGCGCGGCTTATCTCCTGCTCCACCTGGGTTCGGAATTGCTTTCGCAGCGCTTTCCCGCCGGACCGCAGGCGGGGCTTCGCGAAGCGTCCGGATTCGCATTCGCCTTTCTCGTCCTTTGCCGGCCCCGGATGGCGCTCGTGATCGTCGCAGCCCAGCTGATCACCTTCCTCGCGATCGACCCGTCAAATCCGGGTTTTTTCCTGTCCGCCGCCTACTCGTTGATTGCGGCCGGAGGCTATGCCGGCATGGCATGGCTCGTCCGCGAAAGGCTCGGGCCGGCCCCCCTTCCGAAGAGGCGCCGCGAGGGAATCCTCCTATTGGCCGTCTCGATCGCCGCGCCGCTTCCCGCGGTGATCGTCGAGATGCTGGCCGCCAAAACGGGTCCGTGGCCGGTCTCGACGCAGGTATTGGCGGAGGTCGCCTTCCGGTGGGCAGGCGCCGTGGGAAGCATCCTCGCGATCGTTCCGTGCGCCGTGATTTTCATCGGACCATGGATCGTCCCCGGGCGCCGGCGCCCGGAAGGGACGGGGGACCGTCCTTCGAAATGGGAGACGCTGGCGCAGGCCGCGGCTTTTCTGGCCGTCCTGTACGCGGTTGTAGCCTGGGAGCCCGTGCACAGGCTCGATCTTTACCCGCTCTTTTTTGTTCCACTGGCCTGGATTGTCCTTAGCCACGGCCTTCCGGGCGCCGCCGTGGCGGTTTTGGGAATCAACCTCGGCACCTATCTCGGAATGTGCATCGGCGGGGCGTCGCCGGGCGTCGCCGCAAACACCCTTCTGCTGTCGATCGCCGTCGCCGCCGTCGGATTGGGGCTCGGGACGATGGTCTCGCTCCGGGAGCAGGCCGAGCGGACGCTCGCGCAAAACCAGCTGTACCTGGCGCAGGTGCTCTCCGGCGCAAGGCTCGGGCTCTGGAACGTGGACCTGAAGGCGGACCGGACCCAGTACGACGAATCCTACGCGGAGATGCTCGGGTACCGCCTGGAGGAAATCGCCTCCGACCGGAAATCGTGGGAGGGGCGAATTCACCCGGATGACAAGCCGCGGGTGACCGCCCTCCTCGACGGCCATCTGGAGGGAAGCAGCCCCCATTACGAGGCCGATTACCGGATCCGGATGCGGCAGGGCGGATGGAAGTGGATCCATGCGCGCGGCGCGGTGATCGAGCGCACGCCGGACGGGGCCCCGCTGCGAATCGCGGGCACGCATCTCGACCTGACGGAGCGCAAGACCGCCGAAGTGGAGAAGAACCGCCTCCTCAACATCATCGAGGCCTCCTCGGATTTCATCGCGACCTCCGACCTGGAATTCCGGCCGCTGTACCTGAATCCCGCCTTCCGGCGCCTGGTCGGCGTTGGCGACCTTTCACCCGCGGGCGGTCCCCGGCTCTCCGACGGCCACCCGAAATGGGCGATGAAGATCATCATGGAGGAGGCCCTCCCGGCGGTCCATGCAAAGGGCGTTTGGGTCGGCGAAAGCGCGCTTTTGGACGCCCAGGGGCGCGAAGTGCCGGTGTCGCAGCTCATCCTCCTTCACCGCGACGACGACGGGCAGCCCGCGGCGTATTCGACGATCGCGCGCGACATCTCGCGGCAGAAGGAGGTGGAGGCCGTGCGGCTGGCCACGGAGCGGAAGATGCTCCAGGCACAGAAGCTCGAGAGCCTCGGCGTAATGGCGGGCGGGATAGCCCACGATTTCAACAACCTGCTGACCGCGATGCTCGGCAATGCAAGCCTCGTGGAGATGGACCTTCCGGAGGGCTCGCCGATCCTGTCCTCCGTCGGGCAGATCCGGACGGCCGCGCTGCGGGCGGCCGAGTTGTGCAAGCAGATGCTCGCCTATTCCGGGCGCGGCTACTTCACCCCGTCCAGGGCCGACCTGAGCGCCATCGTCGAGAACACCAAGCAGCTCCTGAATGCGTCCATCACCAAAAGATGCGTCCTCGCCTACGACCTGCCCCGCGGCCTTCCGCCGGTGGAGGTCGACGAGGGCCAGATCCGGCAGGTGCTCGTGAACCTGGCGATCAACGCATCGGACGCGATCGGCGAGCAAAGCGGGCTGATCCGAATTTCCACCGGCCTCACCCGGCAGGATTCGGCCCAGCTTGCGAAGACCCTTTTCTCGCCCGATCTCCCGCCGGGCGACTACGTCCTCCTGGAGGTCTCGGACAACGGCGGCGGAATGGAGCCGGGTGTCGCGGCGCGCATCTTCGAGCCGTTTTTCACGACCAAGTTCGCCGGACGCGGCCTGGGCCTGCCGGCCGCTCTGGGCATCGTCCGCGCCCACCGCGGGGCGATCACCGTCCAGTCCGAGCCGGGCCGGGGAAGCACATTCCGCATCCTGCTTCCCGCCTCCGACGGGCCGGCGGACGCCGCGCCGGAGCCCGCCTCCGCCCGGCCCGCGAAACCGCATATTCGCGCCACGATCCTCGTCGTGGACGACGAGGAGACGGTGCGAACGGTGGCGTCGCGCCTCCTGGAGAGCGCCGGGTTCGGCGTCGTGCTCGCCGAGGACGGGAGAAGGGCGCTGGAAATCTTCAAGAGCCGCCCGCAGGAGTTCAGCGCGGTGCTTCTCGACCTGACGATGCCCCACATGAACGGCGAGGAGACCTTCCAGGAGCTGCGCAAGATCAGGCCGGAAGTGCCGGTCGTGCTCATGAGCGGCTTCAGCGAGGAGGACTCGCTCGACCGTTTCGGGGGCCGGGAGCTCGCCGGCTTCGTGCCGAAGCCCTTCGACCGCGAATCGCTGATCGCCAAATTCCGCTCGATTGGAAGCGGCGGCGCCGGTGCCTGAGGGCCGGTCCGCCCGCTCACTTCGGCGCGGCGGCGGAGACCGGCTTCGGCACCCCGTTCCCGTTGGGGGGAAACGCGCGGCGGCGGAGCTTCGTCCGGGCGACCTCGTTTGCGAGGGACACCAGCTCGTCGATCAGCATCGTCGGATCCTCCTCGTACCTCAGGCCGAGGAAACTGGCGCGCGCCTGCGCGTAGGATGCCGGATCATCGAGCCACTCCCCGATGATGGCGGCAAACTCGTCGGCCCGCTCGATCTTCCGCGACGACGCCCCGTTGCGGAAGAACTTCCAGGTCAATTGCTCCTGCGGCATGATCCCGCCAAACGCGTTGAAGATCACCGGGCAGCGAAGATGCAGGGCCTTCGAGCATGTTGTCGTCCCCCCTCGGGTCACGATGACGTCGCTCGCCTGCATGAGCAGGTGCACGATCTCGGAAAAGCCCTCGATGTAGCAGTTGAATTCCGGGTGGTTGGCGCGCCAGTGGAACAGTTCGTTGTAGGTCTCCTTGTTTCGCCCGCAGATGACGATCGCCTGGCACCGGTCGGCGCGGGAGGCGAGCACCGGGAGCAGCTCGAAGTGGTTGTTCGCGCCGTTGCCGCCGGTTGCGAGAAAGACCGTGAACAGGTCCGGGCGCAGGCCCAGGCGCTTCTCCCGGAATGTTCCGCGCTCCGCGGCGGGGATGATCTCCAGGTGGGCGCGCGGCACCATGAGCGTGCCGCGCACGATCGCCCGCTCGCGCGGAATGCCTTTTTTCACCGCGTAGTCGCCGGCCGTGGGCGTCCGCGAGACGTAGAGATCCACGGTCGGCTCGATCCAGTTGCGCGAGTAGCCCCATCCGCCGGAAAATTCGCCGCAGTACGTCGCGCAGCGCACCCTGTCCGCGCCCAGCTCGCCGCGCGCGAGCTGGAAGTACCCGCGGTTCAGGCAGTCGTGGACGCTGAAGATCAGGTGGGGCTTGTATTCGCGCACCACCTTTAGAAAGTACGCCCGCCCGAACGTCACCGTGCGCCGGTTGAGGACGCTGAGGCCCTCGACCACCGCGTAGAAGAGCTTGTGGGCCCAGGGGGCGCCCTTCTGGATCCGGTTGTACAGGTTCACGCCGGCGCGGTTCACCACCGAGGACTTCTCGAGCATCTGCTCGATGCGCACGTCGACATCGTGCCGGTAAAGCTGAAAGCACCATTCCGCGAAGGCCTCGGCGCGCGCATCGTGGCCGCCGCCGGTGCTGGACGTTAGGACGAGGATCCGGATTTTAGACACGATTCTGGCGGCGGGCGTCAGGCCGACCCGAAATAGCGCGCGCTCAGGGCGCGGACAACCCCCGCGGGGGCGAGGCGGGAGAAGAACGGGGCGAGGCGCGCCTGGAAAAACGATCCGGAACGGACGACGCCGCCTCTGTCCCGGAGAATCGCGCGGCGAAGGTCCGCGGCCGCGCGCGCGGCCGGCGGCGCCGAATTGAGATGGGATTCGAGGGCGCGCCATGCCGCCGCGGTCCCCGGCGCGCCCGCGGGGAGGCCGGGCGCCCTCCTCATGTTCCCGTTGAATGCCGTGCGGTAGTCGCCGGGCCGGAAATCGATCACCCGGACGGCGGTTTTCCGGGACTCAAAGAGCAGGGCTTCGCTGAGGGCCGACAGGCCCGCCTTGCAAACGTTGTATCCGCTCATGTACGGCAGTGGAAAATCGACCCCGATCGATGAGACGTTGACGAGGACTCCGTGGTTACGCGCGACCATGGACCTCCATGCCGAGTGCGCGATCCGCAGGGTCGCGACGAGCATGGCCTCCATCTGCGCCTGCCACTCGGCGAACCCGACCGCGGCAAATTCGCCGAAGACGCCGTAGCCGGCGTTGTTGACCACGATGTCAAAGCCCTCCCCGGCCTCCCGGGCGGCGCGATCGAACGCGGCGCCGGCGGCGGCGCCATCGGAGAGGTCCAGGGCCACGGGCGCGATGCGGGGCTGCCGGCCCATCCGGCCCGGGTCGCGCGATGTTCCCCACACCCGCACCCCCTCCGCCGCGAGCATCCCGGCGAAGGCCTTCCCAAGCCCCGAGGCGGCCCCGGTCACGAACGCTGTGCGGTGCCTGTCCGAGACGCGGCGTGCCATGGCAGGGCCCTCAGTTCCTCCTCAGGAGCACGGCGACATTGGCCCCGCCAAAGCCGCTGCTGTTTTTCATCACCACCTTCGGCGCATTCGGAAGCGTCGCCCTCGGGATGCGGATCCCCTCGCACTCCGGGTCGACCCGCGAGATGTGCGCCGAACCCGGGATGAAGCCCGAGCGCATCGCGAGCGCGCAGAATCCGCATTCCATCGCGCCCGCAAGCGACAGGCCGTGCCCGGTAAGGGCCTTGGTGCTGCTGACTTCGGGCCGCGCCGTGGCCGCGGGAAAGACGGCGCGAAGGGCCCGCGCCTCGGAGACGTCCCCAATCAGGGTCGAGGTGGCGTGGGCGTTGACGTAGTCCACGTCCTCCGGGGCGAGGCCGCTGCGCCTCAGCGCGTCGGTCATCGCGACCCGCAGGCCGCTTCCGTCCGGGTGCGAAATCGCGACGTTGTAGCCGTCGGAGGCCTGGGCCCACCCGAGCATCTCGCAGTAGGGGGCCGCTCCCCGGCGCGCGACCTCGTCCTCGCTCTCGATGACGAGGACGCCGGCCCCTCCCGTTCCCACAAATCCGTCCCGCGCCGCGTCGAACGGGCGCGAGGCGAGCGCGGGATCGCTTTGGAGCGAAAGGGTGCGCATGCCCGCAAACGGCAGGATCGCGTCCGAATTGCCGTCCTCGGCGCCCACGACGAACATCCGCTTCTGGCGGCCGAGCGCGATGTCGTCGAAGGCGTACCCGAGCGCATGGGCGGAGGAGGCGCACGCCGAGGAGAATCCGCAGGAGGAACCCCGGATCCGGAAGGCGGCGACCAGGTTGAAATTGAGCGTCCCGACGATCGAGGAAACGATGCCAAACGGGGAACAGCGCATGACCCCCAGCCTTTGCATGCGCTCGTAATGATAATGCGTGAGGAACGGCGAGCCGCCCGAGGCGGCGTTCAGCCCCGTCTGCACGTTTGAAACATCCGCCGCATCCAGGCGGGCGTCGGCGATCGCCTGGAGCATTGCGCAGTGCGCGTAGAGTCCGTGCGGGGCCAGCGTTCGCAGGGTCTCGCGCTTGATCGGATATGCTTCGGGCCAGGCCCAGTCCTCGCAGTCGGCCGACTCCGTGTTGAATCCCTTCACCGTGCCGACGACCTTGCACGGAGAGTCCGGCTTCTGGAAGGGCGGGTAGAGCTCGAACCCGTGGCGCAACTCCCGGAGGCTTCGCTCCACGGAGGCGCTGTCATTGCCGATGCTGGTGACAAAACCGAGGCCTGTGATGAATACTCTGGACATGGCCGGCGGCTAGCTCGGCTGGGTCATCGACGTCGCGCGGCGCCCGTTCAGGCGTTGGCGGCCACGCGCAGCGGAGGAGAGGAATGGGCCGGCTCCGCACCCGCGGCGGCGGCCGGAACGGCCGGCGCAGGCTCGGCGGTCACGGGATTCACGGCTTCGATGAAGGCATAGGTGAGCGTGATTTCTTCCACAATTACCGCCTTTTCCTGGCCGACCCGAATCGCGCCCTCGAAGGTCGCCAGCGGCATCTTCATCCGCTTGGGCTTGACCGACAGGGTCAGGATGTCGCCAGGCTTGCACATCCGGTGCGCCCTCACGCCTTCGCAACCCGTGAAAAAGATCGTATTCGCGCCGACGGCCTTTCCCGGCTCGGCGACGGCCCCCTCGAGAAGGTAAAGAACCGCGAGCTGGCCCAATGCCTCGAGCATGATCGAGGCGGGCATAACCGGATTGTCCTTGAAATGCCCCTGGAGAAAAAACTCCTGCCCCGTGATCTTGTACTTGCCGTTGGCCCCGGTCGAACTGACCGAGGCCTCGTTCAGGAACAGAAAAGGCGGCTGCATCGGCATGACCGCGCCGATGTGCTCGATCGGGAGAAACTTTGTGGGTTTGGGCAGGGGTAAGCCCCGGATTTTGCAGTCTATGAAGGTCTTGACGTCTCCGACGGTGCGAAGGTTCCGCAGTTCGTCGTTGTTGATGGTCATCTGCATCACATCTTCCACCAGGATAACGATTTCCATCATCGTCAGGGAGTCGATGCCAAGGTCGTCGATCAGCCGCAGGTCGTCATCGGCGTCCTTCAGCTTCGTGCGCAGGTCGGGCTCGACATAGCGCTCGATGACGCCGATCACGATCGCGGGAATATGCTCCGGATTGCCGGTCTTCCGGAACTGGACGGCCGCCTCAAAGGCAGACGGCGAGCACCGCTTCAACGCCTCGCGGAGCGCCGCTTCATCCTCGGGCGTAAAAGGCTTGGCCAGCGCCACAAACGGAGAACCGGAGCCCGGGCTGAATTGGACTGCTTCTGGCATTGTTCGGGTCCTTGTATGTTACAGGCCTTTGCAAAGTAAATCTCATTCTTGGCGCGCGAATCCCCCAAAGACCCGCAAAAATCGCCTTGGAACGCATTTTCGCGAACTGGTTCCAAGGGAGGGATGGTCCGCGGCACTTTGCAGGCTTGCCAGCCGGACTCGCGCTTCATAGTATATCACTTTCCCACCGATGACGCAGACCCAGTTCCGTGATCTTGCCGCATGAGCGCCCCCGTTCCGATCGGGCCATCCGGGTCGGTCTATCTGATCACCCACGAGTTTTATCCAGTGCGGGGAGGAATCGCCACATTCACCGAGGAGATTGCACGGGCGAGCGCGAGCCTTGGATACGACGTTGAGGTGTGGGCGCAATCGGCGCCGACCGACGCGGAAAAGGACTGGCCCTTCAGGCTCCGGCGGCTGCCGCTCAAGGGCAGCCACGGCCTCCTGTGCCAGCTTCGGCTGGCCCGCGAGCTCGTTTCAAGCCGCCGCCAGCTTCGCCACGCGACCGTGTACCTTCCGGAGCCGGGGCCGATGCTGACGATGATGCTGCTTCAATTCGCCCGGGCGTTCCGGCCGCGGCGCCTGGTTCTGACCTTCCATGGGTCCGAGATCCTCCGGTTCGCAGGCACCCCTTATCGGCGATGGCTCGGCAGGCGGCTCATCCGGAAGGCCACCCGGATCAGCACCCTGAGCAACTACACCCGGGAGCTCCTGCTCACCCATTTTCCGGAGGCTGCGGACAAGATATTCCTGACCCCGGGCTCGTCGCGGTCCGATTTTGTGGTCGTGCCGGCCGTGCCCGCCGCGAAGAAGAGCAAGATCGTGATCCTCACGGTCGGCCGGCTGCATCCGCGCAAAGGCCAGCTTCTTACGCTGCAGGCGCTGCAAATGCTGCCCGCCCCGGTGCGGGGGCGCCTCGAGTACTGGCTGGTCAGCGGGAAGAGCAAGCCGGACTACGAGCGGCGGGTCAGGGCGGCCGCGGAGGCGACGCCGGATCTCACGGTCCGCTTTTTCGACAATCTTCCGGACGACGAGCTCGCCCAGGTGTATGAACAGGCCGACATCTTCGCGATGACGAGCGTCAGCCATGGCAACAGCATCGAGGGCTTCGGCCTCGTGTATCTGGAGGCGGCTGCGCACGGCCTGCCGGTCGTGGCCCACGATATCGGCGGCGTGTCCGAGGCCGTCCTCGACGGGGTGACGGGGCTCCTGGTGCCGCCGGAGCGGCCCGCGCAGCTCGCGGCGGCGTTCGAGAAGCTGATTCACGACGAGTCTCTGCGCACGCAGCTGGGATCCGCCGGGCGTCAATGGGCCGGGCGAAACTGCTGGAGGCAGTCGGCCGAGGCCCTTTTCCGCGAGGCCGGGTGAGCCGCATGATCCGTTCGGTCACGCAGGTCGCGGTCCGATACGCCGAGACCGACATGATGGGGTTCGTCTATCACGCGAATTACCTTCCGTGGTTCGAGATCGGGCGCACGCAGCTTTTCAAGGAGATCGGCATTTCGTACCGCCAGCTCGAGTCCGAGGGCTACCGCCTGCCGGTCCTGGAAGTTTCGGCCCGGTACCTGCGCCCGGCCCTTTACGACGACGCGCTTTCGATCGCGACGGTGCTGCGCGAGAAGCCGCTTCTCCGGCTCTGCCTCGAGTACGAAGTGTTGCGCGGCGCGGAGCTCCTGGCCACTGGCGCCAGCTCCCATGCTTTCATCGACCGCGAGGGCCGCCCGGTGAGGCCGCCGGCCTGGGTCACCGAGAAGCTCGACGCCGCGTTCAAAGCGCAGGCGTAGGAGAATCGTACTCTTCCAGCACGGCCGGGTCGGTCTCGGCCGTGCGCGCCTGGCGGAGCAGATCCGCCGATGCGGCTCCCGCGAGGCGGCGCACGGCCCAGACGGCGTGGACGCGGACGAGCGGAAGCCCGTGGGCGGCCAGACGGGTGAGCCGGGAAAGAAGCGAAGGGTCGCCCGCATTGCCGGCGGCGACGCAGGCGTTGCGCATGAAGCCGGCGTACTTGAGGCGCTTGACGGGCGTTCCGCGGAACTGCGCGGAAAAGGATTCGGGGGTCATTTCCAGGAGTTCGGCCAAGGAGAGGGAGCCCATGCCGGACCGGGCGGACAGGAGCAACCGGCGGCCGGCGCGCGCAAAACGGTTCCACGGGCACACCTCCAGGCAGACATCGCAGCCGAAGACGCGCGTCCCGATGCCGGGGCGAAGCCCCCTCGGGATGACGCCCCGGTTTTCGATCGTCTGATAGGAGATGCATCGTCGCGCATCCACGACTCCGGGGGCCGGAAACGCCCGCGTGGGGCAGGCGTCCAGGCAGCGGGTGCATTTGCCGCAAAAAAGGCCGACCGCATCGCGGGCTCCCTTGGCACTGAGGAACGGGGGGTCCGGCGGGAGCTCCACGCGCGTCAGGATCGCGGCCAGCAGAAGGGCGTTCCCGTGGCCGCGCGAAATCAGCATCGCATTCTTGCCGACAAACCCCATCCCGGCGCGGGCGGCCCAGCCGCGCTCGAGGACGGGGCCGGTGTCGACGTAGGCGCGGTAGTCGGCGCGCCCGGCCCCGTAAACCTCCTCCAGGGCCCGTCCCGCCGATTCGAGGCCGGGCTTGATCGTGTCGTGATAGTCCGAGTACTGGGCGTAGCGGGCGAACTGCGGGCGGCCGGCGGCGTCGTCGCCGCCGCCCGTCCAGTAATTGACCCCGAGCGCGATGACGGAGCGGACCCCGGGCAGGACGAGCTCCGGCGCCAGGCGCTTCGCCGCGGTCCGGTCCATCCAGCGCATGTCGGCCTGGAAGCCCGCGTCGAGCCAGTCCCGCAGCCCCCTCGCAAGGATGGGGCCGGCCGCGGCGTAGCGCACCTCGTCAAAGCCGAGCGCGGCGATCCGCCTGCGAAGTTCCTCGGGGCGGTCCATGGGCCCGCCCCGTCAGTGCGCCCGTGCGAAGTCGGCGGACTCGCGGGTCCAGACGCGCACCACGTGCGCAACGACTTCGCGCAGCGGGCGCTCATCGGTGAGGATGACCGTGCCCGAACTCCGGTAGATCGGCTCGCGTTCGGCGAATAGCGCCCGGATCCGGGCGGCCCGGTCGGCGCAATCCAGGAGCGGCCGGTTGCTGTGGCGGCCCGTCCTCTCGAGAATCGTCTCGATCGAGGCGTGAAGGCATATCACGACGCCGCGTTTCTTGAGCATTTCCGCGGCGCCCGGCTGGACGATCAGGCCTCCGCCGCACGCCACGACCGCGCGGCTCGCCGGATGGCCCGATTCGATGAATTCGAACTCCATCCTCCTGAATTCCGCCTCGCCGGGGCCCGCGAATATCTCCGGGATCGTCTTCCCGCTGCGCCGCTCGATCTCGCGATCGCTGTCGACGCACTCAAACCCCAGGCGCTGCGCGGCAAGGCGGCCGACCGTCGTCTTCCCGGTCCCCATGAATCCGACGAGGTACAGGTTGACGTCCGATGCGTTCATGTTTCCGCACCGAGGCCCCTGGCCGGGCTCAGCCGCCGGACGGGGGGGCGGCGGGCGTGGCGGGCGCGGGCGGGGTCGCCTTGACGTCCAGCAGCTCGACGTCGAAGATGAGCGCGGAGCCCGGGGGGATTCCCTGGCTGCCCTGGTCGCCGTAACCGAGCGAGGCGGGGATGTAGAGCTTTATCTTCCCCCCCTTGCTTATCTTTTGGATGCCCTCGGTCCACCCGGGGATCACCCCGGAAAGCGCGAATTCGGCCGGCTTGTCGGCCGAGCTGTCGAAAACCGTTCCGTCGACCAGCGTGCCCGTATAGTTCACATCGACCGTGTCGCTTGGCTTCGGGGCGGGGCCCTGGCCCGGGCTCACGATCTCGTAGCAAAGGCCGGACGGGGTCTCGACAACGTTCTTGTTCTCCTTGAGTTTCGTGAAGAAAGCCGCGCCCTGCTGCTTCAGCTCGTTGAAGTAGGCCGCCTGCCTCTTTTGCATCAGATCATCGAGATCGGGCCCGATCTTGGCGGCATCGTAGGGCGCCGGCTTGCCTTCCAACGCCGCGGAGAAGCCCTTGAGCATGGCCGCGATCTCCTCCGGCGTGAACTTGAGCTCGGCCAGCTGGCTTCGCTTGGCGATGATCCAGCCCACCTCCTCGATTTTTTGCGCGTCCGTGAAGCTGGATGCGGGAGCCGGCTGCGCCTGGTCGGCAGGGGCGGCCATGGCGGGAGCGTCGGCGCCGCGCGCGAGCGCGCCGGAAAGCGCCAGCAAAACGGCGCATGCAAGGGGTGTTTCCATTTTCATTTGATGAGCTGGCGAACGTGCCGGCGGCGGGGGCCGAATGCAAACAATTATGGTGGCTTCGCGACTTGTCTACGGCCCCCGGGGGACTCAATACTGATCCCTTTCCAAAATGAATCCCGATCAATTCTGGTCCAGCCAGGACGGCCAGATCCTGTCCATTCGCAGCAAGGATGAGCGCACGGTCGCCCTGAATCTCGCCTTTTGGCCCCGCCATCCGGCCGAGTTCGCGTTCATGAAGGAGCATCTGGGCGCCTTCAAGTTCACGGAGCGAAGCTCGCTCGCGCGGATCGGGATCGAGATGCAGGTCCAGGGGCCGCCGGTCGTGGACGGCCATCGCGTGCAGATGGAGGCCGACGCCTTCATCTACGACACGAGCTTTCCCAACGCCCCGTACTGGAAGAAGCTGCTTCGGCCGGGAACCCCGGTCGGGCGCCTGTTTTTCGCCCCGGCGGCCGCCAAGCTTTCGACCCAGGACATCTGGACGGCGATCAAGGAGAACCGGATCAAGCTGCCGAACACGATCAGCATCGACGACCGCGGCCGGGTCTTCCTGACCCCCCACCAGGTGGCTTACACCCTCAATCCGAAGCTCCAGCGGGTGAACTTCGAGCTCATCGTGAGCGGCGGCGCGGCGCGAAACTTTCTCGACAAGGTCCAGATCCGCCACGACAGCACGCCGCTCACAATCCCGCCGCGTTCGGGCATCCTGACGAGCTGCTCCATGTACCTGAGGGAGCACTATGTCGTCCTGAACCAGGGCGAGGGCAATTTCGGCATCCACACCGGCGCCGTCCTGCTCGACCCGATCAAGACCTTCGGCACGAACATCATGCTCGAGATCTACAACACGGGCGACCAGCCGGTCGTGAATCCGCTTGTCTCCCTCGAGATTTTCCACGCCCCTGCCTTCACCGACCCCGAGTTCAAGACCCTTGCGAAGCGCAGGCAGCGGCTGCTCTCCACGACCAAGGATGTCTTCACAAGCCTCGAACAGGCCCCCCCGAAGGACATGCCGGAGGTGCAGCCGACGATCCGCATCGCCGTCCGCGGCCAGAGCCCGTTGATGGAAAACCGGGCGATCTGCTTCAAGGCGAGCGACGAGTTGAAGAACTTCGCCGCGGCGGGCGAGGCCGAAGCCCCGCGCGGCTCGCCGCCGGCGCCCTGCGGGCACCGGACGGTCTTCCAGGCGCTGGAGGCGGCCCCGGACAACGCCGACACGCTTCTGGTCGACTTTTTCCCGGATCTGCTCGAGCACACCGAGGTCCTGATGCGGATCGGCGACCTTCGCCTGAAGCGGGTCATCTTCCGCAAGGCCTCGCGCACGCACGGCTATTTCCTGTCCAGCAACGCGCATGCGCGGCTCGACATGTTCGATTCGATCGGG
>JBEKAO010000051.1:0-20776 GCA_050015855.1 Opitutaceae bacterium
GGGCGCAACTTAGAAATCGCCTCACGTAAACATCCATTTGCCAATATGTTACTCTGTCCCGCTCTCCGGTTGCGAACCGCCCATTCCAGCGGCGGCGGCCGCAGACTCGGCTGACAGGTCTTCGCCCAATTCCGGCGGGGGACCATCAAAGGCAAGGCCGATGTCGGCCTCCGTCAGCCGATAGACGAGGATCGAGTGGTTTATGTTGTCGACCGGCTCCAGGTGCCGAAGGTAGGCGGTGAGCCGGGCAAAGCGATACATGTCATAGTAGGCCAGCTCCTGCTTCCACACGGACGGCTCAAACGAAGTCAGAGTCCTCCTGCGCACGGCGGGATCCCCATCGAAAAGCTGCTTAACCGCCGTGTAAAGCAGCTGGTAACTTTGCTCGTAACGTTCGTTCCAGGGTCCGAGCGGACCCTTAAGATCGTACATGATCGGCTGGAGCATCGTGGCGCTGATAAAATAGGTGCCTGGGCCCAGTTTGACCGCCTCGGGCTTCTCCAGAAACATGACGGCGACCTCGCCGTCGTTCGACTTGGCTCCGCCGACGGCCTCGTATAGGGGATGCCGTTGAAGCCATTGGCCCACCTCCGCTTTCGCGCGATCGGCTGGAAACTCAACCAATTGAACCTCGGGAGGGACATCCCTGCCGCGCACGGCGTAAAGGTACTTTGCCGGGATTTGATAATAATCGGGACTGGCGGAACCAAAATAGGAGAGATACGCGGGCCCTTCGGAACGATGCCGGCCGATGTACCGTTTCAGCGACGGAAGGTCCTGTCCCCAGTCGAGCGAACTGTCCACAAGATGCCGGTAGGCGTTGGCCGGTCCCCCCGCAACGACATTAAAATAAGTCAGATAGTTCGGAAAGCAGACAGCGGACTCTAGCGCCAATGCCGCCACAAGCCCGCAAATCAGCCAGCGCAGCACCCCAGGGGCATTTTTCGCACCGGCGGCGGGTGATGGCGCGCCGAACCAGGTTCCCGCCGCGCCGCACAGGATGAATAGCAGCGGGTAGGTCGGCAGAATGTGGCGGTGCCCGATGTTCAGGTGGCTGCCGAGGGCTGCCGCCCAGTAAACAACGAAGAGGATCCATAGAGGAAGAGTTTCGTATGCCGGACGCCTCCTCAATGCTGCCAGGGCAAGAAGGATCACTCCGAAAATCGGCAGGGGGGTCTTTACGAGAAAAGTGTACGGAAAAAACGTCCACGAGCCTGTGAGACCGACCTGCCCGTTGAGAAATCCGCTGCGGAACCGGGAAAACTTCCAGACATAGGCGGCGCCGTAGAGGTATGCCTCGGGGAGTATCCTATGGGTCCGGAGCGATTCAAATACCCGCGCGGCCGCAGGGCGCCCGTCCGCCTGTCCGGACGCAGGCGGGCTCCCCAGGACCCCAGCCCAGGGCACCTGAAACGCCGCGCCTGCGGGCGCCCCATCGGCGAACGCCCGGTAGCGAAAGCCGTAGGAGCCCCAGATTACGATGGCGACAACCGCCACATGCACGGCGGCCACGGCCGCGAATGCCGCGGCGCGCGAGCCTGGCGTCGCAAGCTTGCGGCCGCCGCGGAATTCCACGGACGGCGGAGGCCCGGCGAACAGGCGGATCATTCCAAGCGCCACGGCTACCGGCACGATGAGGAAGGCCGACATCTTCGAAACGAACAGGCCGCCCATGATCAGGGCGCTCAGCAAAACCCGGCCCGGCGTGATGCGGTGAAGGACGGTCCAGATCCCGAGGAGGGAGGCCACGAGGAAGAGCGCACTCGCGGTGTCCGAGGTCATCAGGGCCCCGTTGGCGAGCACCGTGGGGTCGAGTACAAAGAGAAGAAGCGAGAGCATGCCGCCGGCCGGCCCGAACAGCCGTCGCGACCACCACCAAACGATGGCCCCCAAAACAACGGCCAACAAACCGCTCATAGCCCTCCCGCGGGACAGCATGCCCGGAAGATCGTTGCCGGGATGATAAAACAACTGGTCGGAAAGATTCGCCGCGTCCGATCCGCGCCACGCTTCCGAATCCAACGGCGGAAGCGAATGACCGCCGAACAGGAGCGGAAGCGCCATCCACCGCTGCGGCAGGTTGCCGTTCTCGGGGTTCATCCGGTAGTCGTTGAACCGCCAGTAGGAAAGGCCCGCGGCCACGTGCCCCGGCTCGTCCGCGGTAAGGCTCTTGTCCCGAAGGCTCGCCAGCATCACGACCCAGAACCCGAGCAATACCAATCCCGCGGCAACCGGCCCGCAAAAGCGCCCCAGCCCGTTCGAACCGCTCATTGTGAATAGACCTTCATCCAGGGGCGGATCGCCGGGAAGATTTCAACCCATGGCGGTTCCGCCATTGATGTTCAGGTTTGCTCCGGTGACAAATCCCGCGTCGTCGGAGCACAAGAATGCCACCGTCGCGGCGATTTCCTCGGCCCGGCCGAATCGGCCGAGCGGGGTTTGGGAAAGCCACTCCTTTCGCCGCGTCTTGAGATGATCGGCGATCATTTCCGTCTCAACGCGGCCCGGCGAGACCACGTTTGCGGTGATTCCCGAGGCTCCCAATTCCCGCACGAGGGAGAACGTGAGCCCGAGCAGCCCCGCCTTCGCGGCGGCGTAGTGCGCATGGCCCGCCGAGCCCAACAATCCCGCCTGCGACGAAATGGATATGATCCGTCCCCAGCCCCGCTTGCGCATCGCGGGCAGGCAGGCCCGGATGCAGTGGAACGGCACGGAAAGATTCAAGGTCAGGGTCTCGTTCCACATGGCCGAATCCAGGTCCTCGATTGCGGCGCCCGTGAAAATCCCCGCGTTATTGACCAGGATGTCAATCGGCCCGAGGCCGCCGGCCACCTCGGCGATCAGCTCGCGGCAGGCGGGCTCGCCGTCCAGCTTCTTGCGCACCGATAGGGCGCTCGATCCCGAGGCTGATATGGCGGCCTCGACCGCCCTGGCCTCCTTTTCCCGCTCCCGATAATGGATAGCCACCTTTGCGCCATGGGCCGCCAGCCGGAGACAGATGGCCCTCCCGATTCCGCGGGAACCGCCGGTCACCAGGGCGACGCGACCGGCAAGGTAACGGGTGCTTATTTGCGGGATCATGCTGCTTCCAATAAAATGACTGCACGGCCAGACCGCCATTCCCATTTTAATCCCAATCGAAGCGCAACGTCATCCCCTGCTTCCGCGTCATGCCTTCCCGCAGGCCGCCCAGGTTTTGAATACCCCCGCACCTCAGAGGACCCTCCCATGAAAACATCCTTTTCCACCCGCCTTCGCCGCCCTATTTTGGCCGCCTTGGTCTCCGCGACCCTTGCCGCGCCGGCCGTGCGAGCCCAGGACGGCGCGCCGTCCATCGCCAAGCCCTCGGTTGATTCCGCCGTGGTCCTTGCCGACCAAGGCAGCACCTGGACCCTCGATAATGGAATCGTCAAGGCGACGGTCCTGAAAAGCTCGGGCAAACTGACGTCCATCGTTTACCAGGGCCGCGAGGTGCTGAACGGGCATTCGGAGAGCTGGGAGCAATTGCCGTCGGGCAAGGTTACCCAGTCGGTGACGATCGACCCGGCGACCAACGGCGGCGAGCGGGCCGAGGTCGACGTGAAGGGGGTCACCGGGCGCATGGACATTGAGGTGCGCTACACCCTGGAGCGCGGCGTCAGCGGCTTTTACACCTACGCCATCTACTCCCACGAGGCGGGCTATCCCGCCGCGGGCGAAGGCGAGAGCCGGTTCATAAACCAGATGACCCCGGACTTCGACTGGCTCTCGGTCGATGCGGACCGCAACATGCCCATGATCAGCAACGCGGACCAGCGCTCCGGAGTCGTCATTCACGCCAAGGAGCAGAGCATCATCAGCACCGGAATCTACAAGAACTCGGTCGAGCACAAGTACAGCTACTGCGCCGAGATGTACAAGCTGCCCGCCTACGGCTGGTCCAGCATCAAAAATCACGTCGGCATCTGGTTCATCAACCCTTCGAACGAGTACCTGGGCGGCGGCCCCACCCGGATTGACCTGGTTTGCCACATGGGGGCGACGATGCTCGACTACTGGACTTCGGGCCATTACGCCGGCGGCGCGGGATGCAACATCGCGGCCGGGCAGGTCTGGAACAAGGTAGTCGGCCCGATTTTCGTTTACTTCAATTCGCTGCAGAACGCCCAGACGCCCTCCCAGGCCGATCTCGACACGCTAAAGGCCACCGAGGGCAATCCCACAATCCCGCCTGCCTGGACGGCCAACGCGAATGCCTTGTTTCAGGATGCCCTCGACCAGGCAAAGACCGTAAAGGCCCAATGGCCCTATGCCTGGGTGCAGGGCGTGGATTACCCGCAAAAAGACGGGCGGGCAACCGTCGTCGGCAAGCTTGTGCTCAACGACCCGCAGGCGGCCTCGACTAAATTGCCCCATTTGTGGGTCGGCCTGACCCACCCGGATTTCAACGGCGCCGGCGGCGCATTTGCCCGGCGCTCGGGCAACGGCACCCTCGTCACCTGGGATCACGACGCGGATTACTACCAATTCTGGAACGAGGGCAGCGAAGATGGCCAATTCACCATCGGCAATGTCCGTCCCGGCACGTACACACTGCACGCGTTTGCCGACGGCGTGCTCGGAGAGTTCGCCAAAACCGACATCACAGTCACCGCGGGCTCCTCTGTCGACCTCGGCAATCTTGATTGGAAGCCCGTGCGCTACGGACAGCAGGTTTGGGAAATCGGCTACCCCGACCGCACCGGCGGCAAGTTTTTCAAGGGCGACGGCGCGAACTACTGGCTCTGGGGCTGGTGCCTGCGCTATCCCCTGCTCTTCCCGAATGACATCACCTATACGATCGGCAAGAGCGATTACCACAAGGATTGGTTCTTCGAGGAGGTGCCGCACGGGGAAAGCACCGCCTGGATCAATCCGGAGGCCAAGGATCCCGCCAACCAGCGCTTCGGCTGGGTGAAGGCGGAGTCCCAGGCCACCTACCCCCGCACCGACCAGACCGGGCCCTGGCGCATTTACGGCCATGGACGGGCGACGACTTGGACCATCAAATTCAACTACGACCATGACGGCCAGGGCCGGGCTGCATTGCGCGTCGCATTGGCCGGCGCCGACGGCCGCGGCGGACTCGCGGTGGCTGTCAACGGCAAGAACGTCGGAACGATTGAGACCGTCGCCACAAACGCCCTGCGCTACAACACCGACAAGGGAATCTGGCGGGAGTACGTCCAGATGTTCGACGCCGCGTTGTTGAAGCAGGGAGAGAACGAAATCCAGCTCACCGTCCCCGCCGGCGACCTGACAACCGGCGTCGTCTACGATTATCTCCGCCTCGAAGTCGACAAGGATTACAAGCCCGCCAGCGCGCCCGTAGCACTGGCTCATTAGGCGCACCGCACGAGGCTTGCCGCCGGGCCAGCGCAACAGAGCCGGCTTGATCTTCGGCGCGCGGCGGCGGAAAGTCGGCTGCGTGAATCGTTTTGCGCGTCGTCTTGCCGGAACTGCGGAAGTTTGGCCGGCTGCGCTCGCAATCTGCGCGGCGGCCCTTGCGGCCTACCGGAATTCATTTTCCGTTCCCCTGCTCTACGACGACCGGTCGTCCATTGCGGCGAATCCGACGATCCGGCACCTGTCCACCGCTCTCTGGCCTTCGGCCGGTGCGACCGTGGGCGGCCGGCCCATTCTGAATCTGTCCTTCGCCATCAACTACGCCATCAGCGGCACGGCTGTTTGGAGCTATCACGCCGTCAATCTGGCAATCCATGTTTTTGCAGGCCTGACGGTTTTCGGAATCATCCGGCGCACGCTCGCGCCGCGGAACCCGGCCGCTTCCCCCATCGCCTTCGCCGCCGCGCTTCTGTGGACGCTTCACCCCCTGCAGACCGAATCGGTCACCTACATTGTCCAGCGCGCGGAGTCGCTCATGGGGCTCTTTTACCTGCTCACCTTGTACTGCTTCATTCGCGGGGCCGGAGCCGCCGGCCCCCAAGCTCGCGCATGGAATGCCGCATCCATCGCCGCGTGCCTTCTGGGCATGGGAACGAAGGAGGTGATGGTTTCAGCGCCGCTGATCGTCCTTCTTTACGACCGGACTTTTCTTGCAGGCTCCTATTCCGAAGCCTGGAGAAGGCGCGCGAAAGTGTACGCCGGGCTCGCGGCGACGTGGCTCGTGCTTCCATTTTTGGTCCTCTCCACCCGCGGCCGGGCCGGCACGGCCGGATTTGGCAGCGGCGTTTCCGTGCCGGCCTACGCGCTGGCGCAATTCCCGGCGATCGCTCATTACCTTCGCCTTTCATTTTGGCCACACCCGCTGGTTTTCGACTACGGCAGCGCTCTTGCTACCCCGCCCTTTCAGCTGATTCCCTGCGCCCTCGCGATCATCGGCCTTGTTGCAGGAACCGCATGGGCGCTTATCGAGCGGCCTGTCCTGGGATTCCTCGGCGCCTTTTTTTTCGCGATCCTGGCGCCGAGCTCGAGCATCATCCCGATTGCCACCGAGACCGTGGCCGAGCATCGGATGTATCTGCCCCTGATTCCGGTCGTCGCGCTGGTGGTGCTTGCAATCCATCGGTGGCTGGGGCGCGCAGCCCTCCCCGTTTGCCTCGTTCTGGCCGCGGGCCTGGGGCTGGCCACGGCACGGCGCAACCAGGCCTACTCCAGCGAGCTGGCCATCTGGAGCGACACGGTCGCCAAGGTCCCCGGAAATTACCGGGCGCAATTGAGCCTGGGGGCTGCCCTCGCCGAGCTTCCGAACCGCCTGCCCGACGCGATTGCCCGGTTTGAGGCCGCCCTCCGTATCCACCCCGAATATGCCGAAGCCCATTACGACCTGGGCGTGGCCTACGCGAGGCTGCCCGGCCGCCTGCCCGACGCGATCGCCCAATTTAACGCAGCGCTGAAGATCAACCCCGACTATGCCGAAGCCCGCAACGACCTGGGGGAAGCCTACGCACGGACGCCAGGCCGCCTGCCCGACGCGATTGCCCAGTTTGACGCAGCGCTGAAGATCAACCCCGACGACGCGAAGGCCCATTACAACCTTGGGCTGGCCTGGTCGGGGGTTCCCGGCCACCTGCCGGATGCGATTGCCCAATTTGAGGCCGCGCTACAGATCGACCCCGACCTTGCTGAAGCGCACTTTAACCTGGGCGTCGCACTGCTGAAGGCCGGCGGCCGCAGCCAGGACGCCCGGGCCCAATTCAAGGCGGCGTTGAGACTGAGGCCTGATTGGGAACCCAGGATGGCGCGTTTCCGATTCGATCCGCCCTAAGCACTCCGTTTCCAGGCCGGCGCAATGCGGCCGCTTCTCACGCCTCGTACTTGATCCCCAGCTCCTCGGGAATGATCGGCCGGAATCCGCCCTCCAGGGCCGAGGCGTCGTACTTCAATTCGCATTCCAGCAGCATCACGTAGTAAAGCGCCGTGAAACCCCAGAAATCCGTCTGGCCCAGGCCCTCCCCGGTCTCGGCATTGTAATACTCGCGGAGCCTAGGGTTCTTGACGACAGCCATCTCAAACAGGCGGCTTGCCAATTCCCTGGCGGTGTCGACCTGGCCGTAGCGCATCAGCCCCTGGAAAATCATGTAATTGGTCGGCGCCCAGGTGCTGCCCCGCCAGTTGCATTCGTTCGAGCCGTTGGGAAGCCGATGCGTCCCTTGGTAATAGTCGGGCTCGGTCTTTGCATAGCTGGCCACAGGGTAGCTCACCCAGAATTCCTTTTCGTTGGTCAGGTGTTCCTCGACCATGCGCTTCACCTGGGCCTCGCTTGGCGCTCCGCAAAAAATGGGCATGAAATTCGTGGCGGATTTGACCGGAACCTGCTGGTTCTTCTTCTCGTTGCGGTCGAAGTAAAGTCCCTGCCGCTCGTCCCAGAACACCTCATTGATGAGCCGATTCACCTTGGCCGAATGATCGAGGAAGGCTTGTTGGTCCTGCTTGTGGCCCAAACGCCCGGCAATCACCGCCATTGCCTGCAGCTCTCGCACGAGATAAGCGGCCAGATCCGCGCCCTCCACTTCAAAGGCGCCGATGCGCCCGGCGCGCGACCATTGGTTATCCGTGCCGGCTGCGTCCGCGGAGTTCCAGGTCGGCAGGCCGTTCCCGTCGCCGTCGTAGGAGAACCACTTGTCGATGTAAAGTTTGAGCCGGTTGTAATACGTGCCGTTGGCCGGGGCCGTGACCGCGGCTCCGGTCGGCGAGGTCATGAGCCAGTCGTAATTGTCGTGGTCCTGCCGGCCCCCGAGCACGACCAGTTGCGCCATGAACGGCTTGAAATGCTGGCGGTCGCGTTGCCGGTGGAGCGAGCGGTTGATGTAGCCGTCCGCCGTCTGGCGGCGGAGAAACTCCGTGAGGTTGGTGTAACAATAGGGGAAGACGCCGTAGTAGGCGAGGTATAGGTTCTCAAAATAGAGGTCCCAGTCGTAGAACTCGGTGTAGGGATAGCCGGTGAGAAGGTTCCCTCCGACGCCCGGGACGCCATCGATCGTCTTGAGGCCCTTGAGCCTGATGTCCGAGTTGGTCTTTCGCAGGCGGACGAGCAGCTCCTGAAAGGCCGCGTCGCCGACTTTCGCCCGAACGGCGCCGACCGCAGCGGAATAGGCCGGTTCCGAGGCTCCGGAGGAGTTCGCGCCCAGGGCCGAGAGCGATTCAAGCCATGGCAGGGTCATCGTGACGCCGACGCCGCGAATAAACGTCCGGCGCGAAATGCTTGGCATGCGAGGGGTGAGGTTATTCATTTTGAAATGGACCCAGTCAGACTTGGAAAGGTTGAGCCAGAAACTGGCGGGGGGAACGGGAATCGACTAAGCGGCGAAGCGCCTTAGTCGAGCCTCAAAATCGGACTTCCTAGAAAATGGCGGGATGGACGGGAATCGACTAGGCCGCGAAGCGGCCTGGCTTGACACCCGCGACAGCGGAGCGTGGGCGCGGGTTCGAGTCCCGGATTCGGGCTTGGAAAAAAACTGGCGGGATGGACGGGAATCGACTAAGCCGCGAAGCGGCTTGGCCTTGCACCCGCGACAGCGGAGCGTGGGCGCGGGTTCGAGTCCCGGAATCGGGTTTGTAAGAAACTGGCGGGATGGACGGGAATCGAACCATCCTGGAGACAACAACGGAAAAGCTTAGCTGAGCGTGCTTTGAGTTGTTTATGAGTGGTTTAGAACGTGCAGAAAAATGCACCGAAGTGCAGCCAGAGCAATTGAAAAACACGATTTTGGGCACACTTTGGGCAAATGCTTTTGGACGGGATCGGCGCCCGCCCATTGCCATCAAATGAGGCATGGAGCCAGTTTTTCCGACAAATCGCCGGGCAAATCTCCGACCGCGTGCGTCTGATAGACGCCTGGCGCACGCAGGCCCGTCCACTCGTCAATTCCCACTTGACCGACCCTCGTTAACAAATATGTTAACTCATGTTTGATCCGGAAAAAATACCGTATCGTTCAATTCTACAAAACCGCCGATGGAAGAAAGCCGGTCGCCGAATGGCTGCACACGCTCGATGATGAGCGCGCCCAGGCAGTCGCGATGGGCGTGAGGTTTTTCGAGGAATACCCCAACCCGGTCGTCCCCAAGAAATTCTTTGAGAAAGTCACCGACCACATCTGGGAAATCAAAGTCCATTACGGCAAGGAGCAATACCGCCTGCTGTCCTTCATCGAAAACGACGCCATCATCATCGCCGTCCACGGCATCGCCAAGAAGTCGATGGACCTAAAAAAGCAGGATCTCGAACTGGCCGAAGAACGCCGAAAAATTTACGTTAAGCAAAAACAGCTTCAGAAGAAAGAATCACCATGAGCGACATCGAAAAATTTATCAGTGAGCGCAAGGCACGCAGTCCGAAAGCCTGGGCCAAGTTTGAGGAGAAATACCACAAGTATGCCATCGGAATGCTCCTGGCCGAACACCGCGAGAACGCCGGCATGACCCTTTCGCAATTGGCGAAACGGATCAAAATGCAGAAGACGGCGCTTTCTCGGCTCGAAAACCACGGCGAGGACGTGCGTCTCTCCACAATCACCCGTTACGTCGAAGCGACGGGCAGGCCTCTTTCGTTGAGGATTTTTCCCAGCACGGGTCGTCATCCTGGCAAGCACAAACTCGCCGCGACGGTCGAACTTGCGAGCGCCTGATCGTGTTGTTGCGAGGTCAACATGGCCGAATGGACTATTGAGATTTCGGGGCCAATAGCGGCGGACCTGGAAGTGTCCCTTTACCAAGGGCCGATGTTGAACGATGCCGGCTTACGACGACTGGACGAGAAAACGATTGATCGAGTTCTGGGGCTTAAAATTCAAGTCTTTGCTGACGAACATCCGCCCCCGCATTTCCGAGTCATTTTTGAGGGGGAATCCAACAATTTCACGATCAGAGATTGCTTGGCGCTCAACGGGAACGCCTTGGCCCGCTATTTCAAAAACATCCGGGCGTGGCATAGAGTCAACAAACCACGGCTGATTGCTGCCTGGAACGCAAATCGTCCCACGGGATGTCCGGTCGGACTGTACCGGGAGTAACCAAGATTGGCTGCGCCCTTTTTCTGGCTGCGCGGTTCCGAAGTTCTCGATCAACGCAAGATCCGATGGCCGGACCGACCACGTTGGCGGTCTGGAGTCGGCAACTCGCCCTTCTTGAAGAGCTGCCAAATCTCCACATCAAGAGCAGCAGCGATTTTCTCAATGGTGACCAATCGCAGGCCCTTGCGGCGTCCTGCCTCGATGTCCTGATAATGCTGCGCCCCTAACCCCGCCAGCTCTGCCGCCGCTTCCTGACTCAGTCCGAGAATCAGCCGAGCTCGTCGGATGTTCTCGCGAAGGACGGGCAGGGATTTCACCCTAACAACTTACGGTTTTAACTTGCCCGTTAACACCCGCAGGACTGAGAGTGTTACGTCAGCCACCCATGAGCTAAAACACCCCTCGCTGCAACTTCACTCCATATCACAGCATGGCCAGGGACGCTCTATTCCCCCTCCGAAACGTCGGCATCCGAGTCTTGCCACTGACCATTCAATTTCTAGTTTCTTACCAACCTTCCCGCTTCTGTCCTGAATCTGCTGCCGTAGATTCATTGCTTCAACTACCCCGAAATGAACTCACTCGCTGAGTGGTTGCGCCGTAGATGCGCGATTGGGGTGCTAATATTTTTCGCCACCGCAATTTGGCTGACAGCTAGCGAATTAGACGGCCCGCCGAAAATTTTTTATGGTGGTTTTGCATTTGCCGGAAATGCCGGTGAGATCGCGAAGAATTATCCAATCGCCAGTAAACTCGACGCTCTCGACGGCGGAAATGGGCATTTCTTCGAAACTCAATCCCGGGAATTCTTCGTAAAGCATGCGGGGCAATTTCGGAATGTCAGCGTGACGTTTGATCTTGTGCGGCCTCATGACTCGCCGCTGGTGCTCGCGCTCGCTCTCTCCAGCGAAAAAATTCTTCATGAGGAACTGAGCGACTTTCACAAGCTCGTCATCCAACTTGGCTTCGAGTTGCTGATCCTCGATTTCGATACCATGGAGGTCGTGTCGTCGCGGCCTATCTGTATCGAATATATTGACGCAGGCAAAAATGAATTCTCGGAAGATGAAGTGGTCGCGCGGATGCGGACTATGATTGCGGGTGCCAATTCCCAACTATTCGTCGCGATCCTGTCTAAGATCGGCTCCGTTCGCATAGGCGGAAAAAATCAATGCACATTGCAAATCCATGCCGTTTCCATTGGGGACAAATCCATTCCATTTCTTCCCGACGCCTACCGCAACGCGAAGGCTACATATGCTCAAGCGGTTGCCCAGCAATTCGGCGCCTTGCTGACATCCCAAGGTGGTCTTGCAATGCTGCCCTATTCAAAGGACGGCTTGAACAGCAAAATGGCGCTCCGATTCTCGGATTCATCTGTCCTCCAGTTTAAAATACCGCCCCCCACATTCGCCATGGACGTGGATGTCCGCGGATTCAAAAAGGTCCTCAGCAAGAAGACTGATGCCGAGTCGCTTTGGATTTATGGGGCGTTCCTAAACGTCCGCGTTTATGAACCGGAGTTCAATGTGGTGTTCTTTGACGCTCCCATTAAGTATGGCGTCTCCAAGATTGTTCCGGCTTCCCAAATGAATGTAGATGAGTTTCCCGTGATATCCGAGGCGCTAACAGGCGCCTTCCTCTCGGCAATCGACGAGATGCGTAAAAATCAATCAGCCAACGAAAAAGTCCTCCAAAAATGCCAGCTATGAAAAGAGCCATATTTGCCCTCATATTCCTTTTTACACTCACGGTTGCCGGCTACGGGCAAGTCGTGAAGGTCAAAGGCAAAGGCGAGATTACTTACGGCGGCGTTTTTGGGCAGAGCACGGGTGAGGCGCGCGCCGCCATAACAGAAGCGAAAAAAAATGCTCTCACACGCTATGCGGCGACATTTGATTCGGCACGATTCGAACTCTATAAAAAAATTGAGCCGATGCTATTTGCGAACATTGACCAATACGTGAGCGATTACACGCAGTTGGACCAGCAAACCGACAAGTCCACGAAACACTACACCGTCCTCATTGAGGCTTCGATCAATCCCGCCCAAATCGAAACCGCCATTCAGGCGTCAGCGGGGCCGGCAGTTTCCCAGCCATCGGCTGGAACTTCGTATCTCACCTTTATCTTTGTCGCTCGCGAACTCGGAGCCCGCAAGGTCTTCGACGACAAACGCACGGTCGTCAACGTAAGCAGTGATAGCAATTCCGGCGCGGAAAAGAATGCAGTTGCTGAGGACGGCCAATCTGCCGCGCGTTCCGTCGATAAAAACAGCGTTACCGAAAATACAACCGGAGGCAGTACCGAGACTAAAGCAGATGCTCTCACCTACCGGGTCACCACCGTGACCGACGTTGATAATGCTGTGAACTCTGTTCTTACCAAGGCCCGCTACGAAACGGTAGACCCCGTCGATGCCGGCCTCGATGTAAATGCTTTCAAAAGCGATTTTAGCTCAGGTAACGATATATCCCCCGAAACCCGGCGTGCGGCCATCAAGGCCCTGAAAGCCAATCAAATTAGCTATCTCGCTATTGCTAATATGGATGTCGGTCTGCCTCAGAAGGACGACGTTTCCGGAATGATTCGTGTATATGTGACCGTCACAGCAAAGGTGACCGATCTGACGCCGAGGTTTCCCAAGACAGTCGCATCAATAGCCGGCAAACCGTATGCCGGCCTCGGGCCAGACCCACAGGTGGCAAGGCAAAACGCCTTAAACGAGGCCGCCGTAAATTCCGCCGCCGAACTAGTGGATCAGTTGCGAATGAAAAATGTGAAATAGCCCACCGCTCTTCTTCCAGCAATCGATAACGCCACATCAACCATCAACGTCATCATGAAACTCAGCTTCAACAAGAAGGTCCTCCTATTCTTCGCCACGTACTCGTTGGCGTTAGCGATCCTGCCCGCTGCCCAAGCTCAATTCGGCGGTTTTGGCCTGGGCCAAAGTAGCGGTTCATCTGGCGCCGATAGGGATGCGTTGGCCAAGGCAACCGCAAACGTCACTGCGAAGGTGCTCGCAGCCCGAATCAAATTTCTGGATGCCCAAGCGAAACTTATGGAAGCGCTCGGCTTGAAGAACGACTCGGTGATCAAAGCCTCCGAGGCCCTCCGGGCCAAAGAGGGCGCGACATCGAGCACAGATGATCAGGTTTCGGCGCTAAAGGATTCCACGAAGGTGTCGGCAGACGCGGATAAACAGGTTGATGCGTCGATCGCACAGTCCAACCAGCTTTCCGACGAGGCAAAGGTCAAGTTCGCGGAGGGAACTGGCAGATTCATTGAAGGAGTTATTTTAGAGAAGGAGCAGGTCCCTGCGATTCAGAACCTTGTCGCACAGGGAAAATCGGTTTCCGCTTCCGCAAGCCCATTTGAGAAACTCAAGGTTATCAAACTAGTCAGGCCCATCAGCGCGCTTGCGATTTTGGTCCCCGGAGACGTAGCGGAGGGAACCACAACGCTCGGCAAAATGATGAAATTCTGTAAAACTCAAAACATTACGAATATTCCAAACTCGGACAAGGCCACGGCGAGTTTAGGCGATCTCTAAAAATCTATGAACGTTGGTGCTGGGCCTAGCGCCCGCACCAGAGCCAACCGCAGCTTTCCGAGCCTCGTACCATGAAGATGATTCTACTCGCCGTTTTTGTCCTCGTCGCAACCGTCGTGAATAGTTCAGGTCAGACGACCGCTGTTGCGAATCCTGACGAACATTCTGATCGGAAAGCGGCCATTTTCGTATTCAGCCGCGAGCCCAAGGTTGGAAATCAGCAGGTGAAAATGCTCGAGGACCTCATTGCCGCTCGGGTTTCAAGTCAAGGATTTCAAGCGCTGACCCGGGACACGATTGTGGATTCGATTTCTAAGTCGATGCAGCAACCTGGGCCCGGCATATCAGAAAATGAGAAGCAATTTCTTTCCCAGCTGACTACGGCCCTTACCACCCCGGCTCCGCTTGAAAAGTCGGTTGAGGACCAACTCGACGAACAAAGCTCAGTGGTGCGCCTCGCCCAGACTATCGGCGCCAACCTCATTGTAATTTCCGTTGTCGAATCCTTCGGCACGGAAAAGAGGACGTTTAAAGGCAATGACCTCGCGCCTGTCGCCACAACTGTGATCTCCAACAATCTTCTCGTTTCCTACCGGCTTGCCTTCGCGGCCACTGGCGGTTCGGTTGCCGGGGATGCCATACGGGTTACCCGATCTTGGCGCGAGACCGACGGCTTGAGCCGTGAAACCGATGATCTCCTGAACGGGATGTTTGATGAAGTCGCCGGAGATCTCGCAAAGAAAATCTCCGCTGCTAATTTACAGGTGAAAGACGTTCCGAAGGTCCAAAGCACCGATGTGCAGTTTAACGTCAAGCTCGTCCTTCCCGGTGGCGCGCCTTTGCTGCTTCCGACTTACGAAAATGGTAATGTTCAATTGCCAGTCAGTGCCACCGTGACAGCCGATGTTTTGATGGATGGAGTGTCGGTCGGATCGGTTCCCGGCGGAGTACATATCACCACGGGTCTACATCAGATTTCTGTTCAATCCGCTGGATTCAAGCCGTGGAGGCGCTTTGTAAATGTAAGCGAAGGACAAAGGTTCGACGTGATGATGGAAATGACTCCTGAAAGCTACGATAAATGGAAGGAAGTCATCGGCTTCCTCTCCGATCTATCTCGCATGACCAAGCTGACTGATGCGGAAGTCAAGCAGATGCAGGCAAAGGCCGATGCCATGCGCCAGGCTGGCCTGATCGTCACGGTTGGAAATAACGGGACCGAGATGATTCGTAAGTAGTAAATCCTATGAAAATTCAACTTCGTACTCTCAGATTCCTTCGCATCGGTTCCTGGATACGCTTCATCGCGTTGTCGTGCCTTATTTTCGCTGCTGTTGCCCGATCCGTCGTCGCCCAGAACGGTCCGGTTCCAGAAAAGAAACGACTGTGTATCGGTCCGATTGTCGCCATCAAATCCGCCGCTCAAAAAGCCCTCAAGGCCGGACAAAGTGACACCTTGCAGCAAACTATCGAAACGCTGGATACCACCCTTATTGACCAAGCTAACAGCAGCCGGAAGTTCGACGTGGTTGCACGCAAGGACGCTTTGAAATCTCTCCTAAACGAACAGGATTTTGGCGCATCCGGCAATATCGACCCTGCCACGGCGGCTCAGGCTTTCAAATTAGCCGGGGCACAATACCTCATGCTCACAACTATCACCGATTTTGTGATGGGGAAAGAAGCACTGAACTTTGACGGAATCGGCGCTTCGGCCAGCCGCGAGGCCGTCCGCGTCAATTGCAGCATTCAAATCTACGATACCACAACCGGAAAGCTCATCGAGTCGGCAAGGTTTCGCGGCGAGGACGCTAATGTTAGTCGAGATAGTAGTGTCACCGCCGATGGAGTGTCGTTGACCAAAATCACCGACCGTCTTGCTGCGGATATACTCACGCGTCTCGTAGACGTGATCTATCCGGCAAAAGTAGCGGCCAAGTTGGGCACGCAGATAACCATCAACCGGGGCGAAGGTGCGGGTGTCAAATTAGGGCAAGTCTGGACTGTGTTTGCCCTGGGTGATGAAATCACAGATCCCGACACCGGGGAAAAGCTCGGCCGCAATGAAGCCGAAATCGGCGCAATCACGATAACTCGTGTAACACCAAAGCTGAGTTACGGCGAGGTATCCGAGGATAACGGGATCACGGTGGGAAACATCGTTCGCCCGAAGCAGGAAACACCGGCAGCGCCAACCCCAGCGACAGTCCAACCTCCACCCGCCAAGAGCCTTTCAGAGAAAGTTAAGGAAGATTTTTGAGCCGCTTAGGGAGGCTTTTCCCTTCGATTGGATATTCAAATCTTACGACGGCAGGAAAAAGCCGAATAGCCGGCATAGCCGCAAAGCTGCGTCTTGGCAGACGGCGATAGCCGAAACCGTCTACGACAGGGCTCGGGCGGAGGACCCGAACACGTCGGCAATCGCGCCTCCGATTTTGATTGTGCAAATCGCATCCTGGCCCGTGGGCACGGCGCGACAGATAAAAAGGTAGGGCGGCAGGGCGAGTCCACCTCACAGGCCAGCATATAATGCCGAAGGTGGGTCATTGGATAAGCTATACAATGCGAAGGTCCTCCAGTCGGCGGATGTCTCCAAAGGTGCCATCGAATACGCCTCAGGGTGCATCAGCACGAATTGTGCCATTAAATAGGACAATCTGGAGCGTCCACGGAGGTCCTATTTCAAAACCGGCCGACGCGCTATCCTCCGCGCCAGAAAAACACGCGCAGATGCCGAAAATAAATTCCAATCTTCATTTTCCATCCGACCTAGAACGATCCGGTGTGCCGGCCCATTTTGGTGTTGGCCCCGTCGCCGCCATCGTACGTGCCGCCGGAGTTTCAGGCGCCTCCGCTCCGAAGTCCGCAATGGCGTCGGTTTCGGAGACTTTCATGCCTGAAATTGGGGGACGATATACCCCCGTTTTCCCCCTATTTAACCAACCCCGCTTCGTTAACATGGGTTGCTACGATCCAAGCGATGGCGAACCCTAATTCCAACTCCGATCAGCTCACCGACTGTGCCCTCCTGGGCAGAGTGGAACCGGACTTTTCCGGGCTCGATTCCGCTGCGGACATGCTCCGTGATGCGGCTAAATTCGGCTTGCTCGACGATCTGCGGAAGCTGCTGGGTATGGAGAACGGGGACAGCGGAGCCGACAAACTTCGGATCGCCCGCGACATAGCCTATGAATTCGCCGGGGAGAAGGACCGTGATTTCGCGGTCGATGTTTTTATCCACGTCACGGGCATCGCCGAATTTGGGCCGGCCAGCCTCCGGGATTATGGACGCAAGCATGGCTGCACCCACGAGTGGTTCCGCCGTAAAGCGGAAGAAATGAGAAAGCGACTCGATCTGCCGCTTCTGCCTTCGCAAAAGGACGAAGCGATCCGGGTCGAACACCGGCTCGTCAATCGAAGAAACGATGCCGCCTGAGATCATCCTGACTTTCTCTCCGGCGGATGCCGGAACCTCTGTGGCCTCTAAATCGGGGTCGGAGGTTGCTACCGCGCCCTCCAAGTTGCTGGCCGCGCTACCCCAGGAGCACATCGAGACGGCTTCGGGGCTTGGCCTAACCCTCAAGCCGGGCCTGAGCCTTGAGAACTGGTCCCGACTTATCGCGACCGTGGTCCATATGGCTGGCCACGCGAGCCGTAGGCGGGACACGCTGACCGCCTGGATTGGCGATCTCCTTGCTTTTGGCGGCGGGAAGTATCGCGGGCAAATCACGGAATACGCCAAAGCGGCGGGGCTCGACCCCGGAACGCTGCGCTCGGCTAAGCTCGTCTGTTCGCGAATCCCTCTGTTGTGTCGTCACAACACTTTGTCCTGGTCGCACCACTGCGAAGTGGGGAAAGCGTTCAAAACGCCGGACGAAATCAAAACCTGGCTGGCTACCGCCGCCCGAGAGGGCCTGTCGGTCCGCGAGCTGCGGAAACGCATCCGGCAGCACCTCGCCGGCCCAACAAAGCCCGATGGCGGCCCGGCGCCGGCCGGGGCGGCGGCACCCTTCGCCCTTCTGAGAGAGCTGCGAGCGGTGGGTCGATTTGTCGAGAATCATCCCGAGGTATGGCGGGAATGGTCTCCGGCGACGTGCGAATTGGCACTCTCGGAGATGCAGCCCATCGTCGATTTCATCGCGGAGATCAGAGCCCGGAAGGAGCAGCGGGCGAATTTGCGGATGGCCGGTTGACAACCCTGGAGGGGCAATAAGGCGCATCGCCTTGCAACCAAATCCCATGAAATCCATCCATCATCGTCTTATCGTTCCCATGCAGGCCCGGGGGAACGTGGGCAAAAGCACGACACTGGGCGCACTCGGCGGCTGGCTCGAACAGCACGCCATCAAATGGCGAGGTTTCGACCTCGATCCCGATCACCGCAGCTTTGCGCGACTTTTCCCGGAAAAGGTCGCACTCGCTCCGCTGGGTGACGAGCCCGAGGGCGATCTCATCAAGCTCCTGCGAGGCTGCGCGGGCCTGCCCGTCACTATCATCGACCCAAGGGCGCATCTGAGCGAAATCCTGATTCGGGGTTTCGAACTGATCCGGTTTCCCGAGACCTTTGCCCAGGCGGACGGACGGATAACGGTTCTTCTGTTCCCGGCGGACGATCTGGAAGTCATGACCGACATCGACCAGACGGTAAGCCGGCTGGGCGGCGCGGTCGATTATGTCGTCGTCAAGAACCGGGCCCGGGCACCGCGAACACGGATGTTCGACGGGTCGGAGCTTGAAGGGGAGCTTCAGGCGCTTGGCGCCGACGTGCTGGAGTTTCCTGGGTTATTGTCCATAGCCCGCAACCACTTGGCGGCCCTGGAAGCCGATCTCGGGCGCGGGGTGTGCCACGCCGAGGCCGTCATGAATCTCGAGCTTCCCCTCGATTCCCTCGTGCGGATGGTGATCGAGGATTGGATCAAAGGGATTTTCAGGAAATTCGACCGGATAGCGGGCAAGCTCCTGCCGGCGGACCTGGCCGCCGGCCTGGGCTCCGAGCTGCCATCGCTGCCTCCGGCTGTGTCAATCCGGCGGGGTGCCAAGATCAATCGGAGCAATATCACATGATGCTGGGCGATCCCGATTCTTATTTAGAGCAGTGCATCGCGGCCCTCCCGCCGGAAAAGCGGGAGGCCGCGCGGCACGCGTTTGAAGAAATCTCCGAGACGGGCGATGACACCTACCTGAGCAAGCTTTTAGCGGTGCTGGAGGCGAACGGCGCCTATGCAAAAATGATCCCGAAGGGAATGACGGATGCAGGCGCCAAAGTCGTCCGGAATATGGAGGACATCGCCTCTCGCCTAGTCGGAGCGGAAGTCCGCCGGGAGGCAGCGTTCAAGAACACCATCACCGCCGAAACGGTACGCCTGGTGGAGTCTCTTCCGGTGCGGCAAATCGCGGCCGGTATCGAGCGGCAAAATGAACTCCTGGAACAATTGAGACGAGCTGCGGCAAAGCTCGACGAGGGAGTCAGCAGCGGCTTGGCAGTCTTTCTGGTGGTTCTCGCCTTTGCATGCGGCGTAGCCGTCCCCGTATGGGTCTTCTGGGGCAGTTATCAAGACGCCCAACAGGCAAAGGGATTTTGTGATCAGTTCACCCATGCGGGGCTTTCGATGCAAATCGAGAAGACTGACACCGGCCATAAGTTCACTCTCACCGGACCAGCCGTGCGGAATGGCGCTTGGCGAAAGAACGCCAGCGGCGGGGTCTACGGCGCGGAAATGGATTTTGACGATCCGAAGTGACTCCGGCCGGTCTACATTTTGACGTGGAACCGTGGTGGTTTGCTGGACGCTGGTGCGGCAATACCGGGATGTGCGTGCTCGGGTTGGGTCCGTTGCGGCGAACCGCTCGCGCAAGGCGTCGGCAATCTTCCTGAATGTCCAGCGCCGCTGGCGCAGCTCGCGGATCAAATCCGCGTAGGGTTCAAGCTTGCTGCGGGCGGGCCGGGCATCGGCGTCGGCGAGGAATTTAGCGATCTGGTCATCGAGGCTCATGCCCCGGTAAGCGCGTCAACCGTTCGGCTTTGTTCGGGCTTATTCGCCGGATATTCGTGGAAATTCGGGCATGTTCGGCGGCTTTCTGCCGTGAAGTCCGAATGGACCCGAATTTACCCGAACCGCGTTCGGCTTTGTTCGGGCTTGTTCGGCTCGTGCGATTCATCGCAAGACATATTGCGTCTTTACTCAAAAAAATGGATGCACGAAAAATCAGGACGTAGGAAAAAAGCACCGCTCTCAGCGAAACCGCAGACAGCGGTTTGACGGCGCATTCCTCGTAGGAGGATTCACGCATGTTCACGATGGCAAAGATCAAGGACGGAGGGACGTATTTGAGCCGGCATCTTACGGCGAATGACTATTACTCTGAAAAGGAGACGGTGATTGGCCAATGGGTCGGCAGGGGTGCCGAGCATCTGGGCCTTCGCGGCGAAATTGCGGCGGGCGATCCGGCGTTTGAGGCGTTGAGGCAGAACCGCCGCCCGGGTTCCTCAGAAAAACTGACGCCGAGGGATGGAGAGGGCCGGGTGAGGTTTTTCGACTTCCAGTGCAGCGCCCAAAAGTCGGTTTCGATCATGGCGGTCACGATGGGCGACACCCGCCTCCTGGCGGCGCACGATGCGGCCGTCGCGCTCGCCTTTGGCGAATTGGAGCGGTTCGCGGCCCGGCAGGCGAACACCTATGCCGGGCGGGCCAATCAGCGGACCTCTAACGTGGTCGCGGGGGCCTTC
>JBEKAO010000052.1:0-19491 GCA_050015855.1 Opitutaceae bacterium
AAGGACGTAATCCCGACCTGGAAGGCCGAGAACTTCGATCCGGACTACCTGCTGGGGCTTTACCGAAAGGCCGGGGCGAAGTTTTTCGTCAGCATGGGAGTGCATCACGACAATTTCGACCTGTGGAATTCGCGGCACCAACCGAGGTGGAATGCGGTCGCGACCGGGCCCCGGAAAAACATCGCGCAATTGTTCAAGGATGCGGCGGTGAAGCAGGGCCTGCGCTTTGGGGTGAGCCAGCACCTGCACGCCAGCTACGAGTGGATGTCGACCTGCTTTGGCAGCGACAAGACGGGCCCGCTTGCCGGCGTGCCCTACGACGGGAACGATCCGCGGTACGCCGACCTCTATCACCCCAGGCACGTGCCGCCGGCGCAGCCGGGCGACGTCAGCCAGGTGCCCGAATCCTGGAAGCAGCAGTATCTGCTGCGGCTCCAGGACGCCATTGACCAGCTCCAGCCGGATCTCATGTATCACGACGGCGTCATCCGATTCGAGCGCTACGGACTGAAGCTGGTGGCCCATCTGTACAACCAGAGCGCGCGGTGGCACGAAGGCAGGGTGGAGGCCGTCTACACGAGCAAGGGCATGGAGGACTGCCAGGAAGGCACGGCCGTCCTCGATTTTGAGCGGGGAATCGCGGAGGGCATCTGGCCCAACCCGTTTCAGACCGACACCTGCGTCGCAGGCTGGCACTATGATCGGGAAGCCAGGTACCGGACGCCGAAGCAGTGCATCGACCTCCTGGTCGATGTCGTCAGCAGGAATGGAACCCTTCTGCTGAACTTTCCGCTGAAATCGGACGGGACGCTCGACTCGACGGAAATGGGGATCATCTCCGAAATCACCGCCTGGATGGCGGCCAACAGCGAGGGGATTTACGGCACCCGCCCCTGGAAGATCTGCGGCGAGGGCCCCAGCGTGGAAGGTACCGTGAGGGACACGAGCGTGTTCAAGCTGCTGCCGCCCATACCCGACACGTCGCCTGGCGCAACTCGATCCGCGGGCGCCCGGGACAGCCGCAACCCATTGACCGCAAAAGACGTCCGATTTACGACCAAGGACGGATTCCTCTTTGCCTTTCTGCTCGGGCGGCCGCCCGAGTCGGGAGCCCTTGTGGCGAGCCTTTCCACGGGCTCGCCCCTGCTCGCCGGTCGCAGGGTCGCCGACGTCTCGCTGCTCGGCCACGGAGGAACGCTTCCGTGGTCGCAAACCGCCCAGGGGCTGGCCGTGAGGCTGCCGGAGCAATTGCCGAGCGAACACGCCGTCGCGCTGAAGATTGCGGGGGTCCTAGGGGCGTGAGAGCGGCTTTGCGAAGAATGCCGCGTCGGGTCCCCGGAATCAGTCTCCCTGCAGATACGGAATCGTCAGCGGGCCCTGGGGCAGCACCGCCACGCGCGCCGCGGGCCCCAGCGCATCCAGCCGTTGCCGGACCGCGGCCCCGATGTCACGGCACGGGTTGAGATGGGCGGCGCGCAGCGTTTCGTCGGGGATCGAGCTGTGGACCAGGACCTCCGCCTGCCCCTGGATCCGCGCCTGGATCTGCGCCTGCCACTGTTCCGGATGCGAAAATCCCGGCGAATCAATCCGGGCAAGAAGCTCCTCCGGCTTCGAAGCGCTCTTCAGCAGCCTGTCGTACGGGCTGCCCGCGGGGACGCCCTCGCGGCACTCGGCGGCGATGATGAGCGTGCCGCCGGCCTTGAGGATTCGCAGGCCCGCGCTCAGGCCCTTGATCGCCTGGTAGAGATTCTGGTCGAGCGGATAGCCGCTGTTCGTCGTGACGACGATGTCGAACGGGTTCCACACGCGCTGCATCGCCGTCCTGCGGACGAACTCGCATCCGGCCTTGTGCGCGCGGATCAGGTCGCCAGCGAAAACCCCGGTGATCCGGCGGCGGGTGTCGAGGGTGACGTTGAGGACGAAGCTCGGGCCGACCCGAAGGGCGATATCGCGCATTTCCTCCCAGATCGGGTTTCCCTCGGTGATTCCGAACGACGCCTTGGAATTCCCGATGTTTTTCGCGCCATGATTGCTCATCAGCGTCTGCAGGCCGGCCGTTCCGGGCATGATCCCCTTGGGTCCGCCGCTGAATCCGGCGAAAAAATGAGGCTCGATGAATCCCGTGATGATCCGCACGTCCGCCCCGGCCACGTGGCGGTTGATCAGGGCGGGGGTTCCATCACGAGTGGAGCCGAAGCGCAGGAGCTCCTCCGGATTGTCCGCCTCGTGGTTGAGGACCCGGTAGCTGTCCACGACCCCGGGCGTGAGCATTTGCTCGAGCTCCGGGCGGGTGTTGGGCCGGTGGCTGCCGGTCTGGTTGACAAGGGTGATGTCCTCCCGCGCGACATGCGACAGGTGATCGAGTAGCCACGGGATGATCCGCTCGTTCGGGGTCGCCCGGGTGATGTCGCTGAAGCTGATGCACACCTTCGCCCCGGGCCGGATCCACTCCCGCAGGGGCTTCGCGGCGATCGGATTTTCCAAAGCGGCGATCACGGCCGCGCGCTCGTCCTCAATCGGCGTCACGTGCCCCGGCTCGATCACGGTCGCCCGCCCGTCGGGCAACTCCACGGCCAGCGCGCCCGATCCGTAGGCGAGTTTGACGTTCATGGCCCCTTGTCCAGGAAGCGCACGAGACCGATGTAATCGTCGTCCGACCATCCGGCGGCTGCCCCCTTGGCGTAAATACTCCTCAGGAGCCCGGCCATCTCCAGCGGCAGCGAGAGTTCCGCGGCGGTCTCCAGCGTCAGACGGAGGTCCTTCTCCAGATGCTTTACGGAAAACTGGGGGCTGTAGTCGCGCTGGCGCAGCTTGGGCTCCTTGAGGTCGGCCACCCCGGAGTGCGAAACGTTGCGCGCCAAAGCCTTGAAATAAATGTCGTCCGGAATCCCGGCCTTCCGGCAAAGGCTCAGGCTCTCGCACAGGGCCTGGGCGACCCCGGCGATGTTGAGATTCATGGCGAGCTTGAGCGAGGAGGCGGAGCCCAGCGGTCCGATATGGAGAAGCGCGGCCGATATCGGCTCGAGTATCGGGCGCGCCTTTTCGACCGTCCTGGCGTCGCCGCCCAGGTAATACACCGTCTGGCGTTTTTCGGCGGCGGGCCTGCTCCCCGTGAATGGCGCCTCCAGAAACAACGCCCCGGTTTTCTGCACCTCCCCTGCGAATTGCCGGGTCCATTTGGCGGAGATCGTGCTGGATTGGATGACCAGCTGCCCGGGGCCGAGCTTGGAATGGATCTGCCGAAGGACCGACTCCACCGCCGGCGGGTCGGAGACGACGATGAAGATGACCTCCGCCTTGTCCACGGCGTCCAGGATGGACGGATAAAAGTTGGGAAACTCCTTCGGGGTGCGGTTCCAGCACCGCACCGCATGGCCGTCGGCGATCAGATTCCTCGCCCACGCGCTTCCGATGATTCCCAAGCCCAGGAAGGAGACATTCATTTCGAAACCTTGGTTTTATCCATGCATTCGCGCCAGTCGGGAGATCAGGCGAGCGGCCGCACGACCGACTGCTTGCGCAGGTAATCCTCGAGGGTGTCGGGACCCAGGACACCCCCGCCGCATCCGCTCAGATTGCATCCGCCATAGGGCACCCCGTGCGCGAACAGGTTATGGGCGTTGATCCACGAGTTGCCCGCGACCAACCGCTCGGCAACCCGGTTCGCCCGCTCAAGATCGCCGCTCCACACGCTGTTCGCCAGCCCGTAGCTGCTTCGATTGACAAGGTTCACCGCCTCATCCTCGTCGCGGAAGGTCATCACGTAGGCGACCGGCCCGAAGATCTCCTCCCTGGCGCACACGTTGTCCGGCGTTCCGCCGAGCAGGGCCGGGCTGACATAGAATCCATCGGCGTGGCCGCTGACTTTCACGGGCCCGCCCTCGAGAAGCGCCTGCGCGCCCTCCCTGGCCCCCTTGGCGAGGTAACCGAGAACCCGCTGCCGCTGCTTCTCGCTGACCACCGGGCCGATCTGGGTGGCCGGGTCGCCTCCATAACCGATCTTCATCCCGCGGAGGACGGACGTCGCGTGGGCGACAAACTCGTCCCGGATCCTCTGGTGGACGAGCCAGCGCGTCGCCGTGCAGCAAACCTGGCCGGCATTCAAGGTGACGGCGCCGGCCAGGGCTTCCGCCGATCGCTTGACATCGACGTCGTCAAACAGGACCGCGGCTCCCTTGCCGCCCAGTTCGAGCTTCGCCGGAACCAGGTTGCGGCCGCAGGCCTCGCCGACCATCCGCCCCACCTCCGGGGACCCCGTGAACGACATCCGGTTCAATCCCGGATGCCGCGAGAGTGCCGCGCCGGCCGTCTCGCCCAATCCGGTGACGACGTTGACCACGCCGGCCGGAATCCCGGCTTCCTCGACAAGCCTGCAGAAATAAAGGGTCGAAAGCGGCGTGTCCTCGGCCGGCTTGATCACGACCGTGTTGCCCGCGGCCAGCGCCGGGGCGACGCCCCAGCCGACGAGAAGGAACGGGAAGTTCCAGGGGAATATGAAGCCGCAAACGCCGTAGGGGAGCCGCACCGAGCGCGCCTCGAGCCCGGAGACGGCGATCGGCTCCCTCCGCCGGGTGTGAACCGAGAGATCGGCGTAGTACCGCAGGGTTTTCGCGTGATGGGGAACGTCGAAGGCGCGCGCCTGGCCGACGGGCTTGCCGACGTCGAGCGACTCGATCTGGCTGATGATCTCAATATCCCGGTCGATCAGGTCGGCGAGACGGTGCAATTTCACCGCGCGGTCGTTTGGGGGCATCGTGGCCCAGCCGCTCCGATTGAAGGCCCCGCGGGCGGCCGTCACGGCGTTGTTGACGTCGGTTTCGTCGCCGGCGGCGATGTCCGCGATCTTGCGGCCGTTTCCGGGATCGACGGTGACAAAGGTCTTTCCGTCCGCGGCGGCCGTCCAGCGCCCTCCGATGTGCATCTTGAGCGGCTGGTCGGCGAGGAATTGCGCAACTTTCGGCAGCAGGTCATTCATGGGTGGGATAGGGTTGTAGGGCAAGTTGCCCAGTTTTCCGGCAGAAGCCAGGCCTTTCCCGGCCGGCGGCATCATCCGCGCCCGCCTCTCACGGCTGCGTCAAGCCCGTCCCTTGGGACCTCCACAGAGGGTAGCGCAGCCCCGCCAGCCGGTTGATTGCCAGGGCCTGCGCCACAAGGAGGAACACCGCGATTTCGATGATGACCAGTTCCTTGGGCTTCGAGATGATGCCGAGCGAGACGATCAGGGTCGTCGCGCCCGCGGGCGGATGGCTGGCCCGCAGGAGGACCATGAATGCGCCCGTCGTCGAAAGCGAAAGCGCAGCGGAGAGGATTCTCGGCCAGAAGATGCCCGCATGGAGGCCGAAGGGCGGCAGGCTTGCCGCGCCCGTCAGCGAAAATGCGGCGTAGCCGCAGGCGAGCCCGATGGCGTGGCCAAGAATCGTGTTTCGCGGGCTGGAGGCCTCCGCGAGCGGCGAGAAGAACAGGAGGTATGCCGTCGGCCCCAGGGATGGGAAGACGAACGGGCTGTTGGTGGCCAGCGCCAGCATCGCCAGCAGGGCGATCGTGATGAAGCCGTTGACCAGGACATACAGCGACCACACCAGGCGGGGCGAAAAGCGGCGGAGCAGCCACTCCAGCCTCAAGTGGCCGAGCAGCACCGCGACGTGCTCGAATCCTCCGCTGTTGTTGCCTGAAGCCTGCTGTCGCAAGGGGTGCGTCCCGCAACGTTAGATGTTGGGAAGCAGGTCGAAGTACTCGTCGTCTTCGTTCTTCCCGCCCTCCCCCTCGCCCAGCTGCTTCTCGGATTCGATGAACTCGATGCGCTCGATCCATTTCACCATCTTGTATCCGAGCTGATTCTCCACCCGCAGCCGCAGCGGGGCGCCATACATCTCCGTGAGCGGCCGCCCGTTCATGTGGGAGGCGAGAAGGCACTGCGATTTCAGCACGTTCTCGATGCGCTGCGTGTCGTAATAGACGCCGCCGTAGAGCGCCTCGCCGAAGGAGAAGAAGGCGACCGTCCTGGCCTCCGGCTTCGGCCGCACCAGATCGACAATGGTTTTCATCGGAATGCCTCCCCACTTTGCGATGCCGCTCCAGCCCTGGATGCAGTGGTGCATGGTGATATTCTCGGTCTTTCCCAGCGCCTCGATGTCGGCCAGGGAGAGCTCGAGCGGCCTTTCGACCAGGCCGCCGACCTTCAGCCGAAAATCCCGGAACCCGCCCTCTGCAAGCCGCTTCCAATCGCTTCGCAGGGGAGCCTTTCCGTTGGGCCAGAAGTACGGCGAGATGTCGCCTTCGGAGTAGTTCGGCTGCGGGACAAGCCGGTTGAGCGTCGCGAGCTGCATCGGATAGGTGACGAACTTCTGCGCGTGCTGGAGGGCGCGCGGATGGTTCCAGGAGATTCGGTGCGCCGCGATCCAGCAGAGGACGACAAGCGCGATTCCGGCCAATCCCAGGACCAGGCCCAAGCGGCCCTGATCGTCGGTGCCCAGCACGATGTGGTTCATGTTGCGCGCAAGCCCGGTCATCGCGATCAGGGTCAGGTGCACCACGATGAACGCGAAGAAGCTCAGCATCGTGAGAAAATGGATCGAGCGCGCGGACTGCCGCCCGCCGAAGATCCGCGCATACCACGGGAAGCGGTTCACGACGGCGGGCGACATGGCGATGCCGGTCAGGATGGCCAGGGGGCCGAACACGAACACGACGGTGAAATAGGCGATCTGCTGCAGCGCGTTGTAGCCGTAGAAGCCATTGAGCTCCGCCGGCATGTGAAACGTCGAATAATGCACCCAGGTGTCCCAGGCCTGAATGAGGGCCAGCGATGAAGTGGGCACGAGCCGACGCCACTGCTCGGTGTCAAAAAGCATGACGACGAAGAGAACGCCCGTGATGATGAACCCGTGGACGTTGATGAAATGCCAGGCCCGCGCGATGCCGATCGTGTGGCGGTAGCCGGGCGTGCCTACCAGGGGCGAGAGGTAACGGGCGTCGTCCTTCGCCGTCCAGATCCGGTCGCGGGGAACCTCGAAGGGCGTAAGCCGGATCCATTCGCTTCCCGGCGCGCAGCCGTCGTTGAAATACAGCCGCGGATGATCCATCAGGATGGAGAGGCCGCTGCGGATCAGCATCGTGACAAAAAGGAAATTGAAAAAGTGGCAGTACCGCACCCAAAGCGGAAAGCCGTGCGGACCCGAGAAGTCGCTGGGATATGTCTGGGGGAGCGCCGGGATGCGGGGCAGTCCGGCCACGGCAACCTCGATCCACGACGCTGCGACCAGCGACAGAATGACAACGGCGACCCCCGCCAGGATGGACGGCCGGATCCAGATCCGGAACCGGCGGTCGGCCGGGTGGTGGACTGCCTCATGCGCGGCGTCAAAAGCGATCATGGGTCGGTTGGGCAAAGGGCCCAGGGGAAGCGCGGAATGGGCCCCGGCAGGTTACGGATCAATCCCGCCGTGTCAAAAAAGGCGCCACCCCGCGCCGGGCGCACCAGGCCGGTGGCGAGGCGCCTCAATCGAAAAATAAATAGAATCCCAGGATGATGAGGCCGCCGGCCGCGGCTCCGGACAAGATGATTCCGACCAGGCTCGCAGCGGTCATTCTAAGCCCCCGTCCGCGGGCAAGTGCCGTCCCCAAGGCGAAAAACAGAAGGAGGGATATCAGGCTGTGCGTCGCCCAGTGATGGCCCGTTGCGCGCTGCATCCAGGCCATCACCGTAGTCGGGTGCGTCTCCTTTGCGACGACAATCAGCGCGTTGACGACGCTTGTGGCCGCGAACGAAATCCCAAACGACACCGTGTACTTCGAAAGCGTGACCGCAGAAACCGGAACGGCTGTGTCATTCATGACTTTTCCTCCGGACAATCAACCCGGCATCAGCGCCACCTTGACTCCCAATGCAATGATGGCCCCGAAAAGGTCCGCGGCCAGCGCAAGTGCAACGACGATCCCGGACACCCAAAGAACCACCTTGCGCGCATCCCGGTTCGCAGCGAGATCGCCGGCAGCCGCAATAGGCAGGTATGTGACAAGCAGCAGGAGCATGATTACGAAGTGCTCCTTCGACTCCATGAAGAAGCTGTGGGCAAAAGGCCATGGCCCCTTGAGGATGGTGGCCTTGTCTGCCGGATAGAAGGCGATATACCAGTAGCCCGCGATCAGAAAGGCGGTCCACATTGCAGCCGCGGCGCCGCGGCTCACGGCGCGGATGCGCCACAGGTTCGCGTCCGCGGCGTGAAGGGTGTCCACGAAAACCCAAAGCGCACATAGGACGCACGCCATTCCGAAAAGAACATGCGACATTAGCATGATTTCGGCACTCATCGGTCTTGCGAAGGCAGTTTTTTCTCCGGCTCTTTTGGACCGCCGGTCCAGTAGAGCGCGAGGTACCACACGGTCTGCCGCTCGCCGGCCACGGAGTGCCCGGCCGAGAGGAGCAGATTGAAGCTGTCCGTAAACTTGAGGTAGCCGCCGGCATTCGCGATCGTCGAAGCGCGCCCGTCGGTTGTTTCCGCACCCTCCTGGAAAATCTCCGCACCAAGCGTAAGGTATCGGCCGAGATCCCGCTGAAGGAGGAGGCCGCCATAACCGAAGCTGCGCTGGCCGGCCGCGGAATTGAGCCCGACGCCACCGCCGCCGTCTATCGTCCAGGGCCCCAGGCTCTTCTGCGCCCAGACGGGCAACTCGTACCAGGTTTTCCCATTGCCGAGGCCGCGGGCGCCATTGCCCGTCGGCAGCTCCACAAACGGAAAGATGGCAATCTCCGGACGCCAGTCGGTCTCGTGGACAAAGCGGTACTTGATGCCGATTTCGGTGTCACCATAGCCCGACGCCCATCCGGTGCCTGGCGAGGAAAAATCGGCGACGGGGGCGATCAGATGGAACTGAGTGTCGGGCGCCAACCCGTAGTTGAATTCAAATGCGGGACCCCAGACCAGGTCGTAATCCGGCGTTCGGTCGCCGATGCCAAAGGTGTAGAATTCCCAGTGGTTCAGTTCCACGGGATCGGGATCGTCGGTGAGGAACGGCGGGCCCGCGCGCAATCCGAACGTTGAGCCCACGGCGATGAACATCGCCGCCAGTTTTCGGAAACAACGGGGGCGGGACATGGGGATATATTCAACCTCGCCGGGAAATGAACGCAGGGTGATGGATTACGCCCCGGCGAAGACCTCGCGCTGCAACTCGCGCAGCCGCCTGCGCACTTCGGCGAGGACCCGCCGCCCGGCTGGACAAATGCGGTGGCGCCCCTCCCTATCCCGGTTCAGCCAGCCAAGCCCCACCATGCGCCCCAGGAGGGGATAGAGCGTCCCCGGGCTGACGCGGTAACCGTGCTCCCTCAGCTCCTCCAGCATCCAGTTACCGAGGACGGGGGCTTCGCTCGCATGGTGAAGGATGTGGACCTTCCACAGGGGGCGCAGTATTTCCCTCTCAACAGCGGACGACTTCGTTACGGCCATCGTTTACAGTAGGCGTAAGCGTGCGAGAAATCAAGCAAGGGGGGCGCCGCCGCCGAAAATGAGGGATCGCCTCCTTCAGTAGCCCGCCTTAAGACTACGTCAAAGAGGAATATCCGCATTCATAAACTGGAAGACCGACATTGCCCGCAAGGAACCGCCCCATGAATGAAATCATCGATCCCGAACTGCATTTCATCTTCGGCCGCCGGAGCATCCGAAAATTCACGCCGGAAGATGTCGGCGAGGCCGCCATCAGCAGGCTGTTGCAGGCGGCCATGGCCGCGCCATCGGCCGCCGCCTCGGACCCCTGGCGCTTCATCGTCGTCCGGAAGCGGGAGACCCTCGAGAAGCTCGCGGCCGCCCTGCCCTTCGGCAAGATGCTGACGCAGGCCTCCGTCGGTTTCGTCATTTGCGGAGACCTGGATGCGGCCCACGACCACCAGCTCAGCTATCTCCTCCAGGACTGCTCGGCCGCGATCGAGAATCTTCTCTTGTGCGCCCATGCGCTCGGCCTCGGCGGCTGCTGGCTGGGCGTGCACCCGCGCGAGGACCGCGTGGCAAGACTGAAGGAAATCTTCTCCCTGCCTCAACGGGTCGTCCCCGTATCGGCGGTGGCAATCGGGCTCCCCGGCGAGAGCAAGGACCCTCGGACGCGGTTCAATCCCGCCTACGTGCACCGCGAGACGTGGTGAGGGCGCTTCCGCCCTCCCCGCCGCCAAGGACCGCGCGCTCCGCTCAGCCCGCCATCGCCGCGGCGTAATTGGCCTCCGCCTGCTGCCAATTCAGGACGTCCCAAAAGGCGGCCACATAGTCGGCGCGCACGTTCTGGTGCTTCAGGTAGTACGCATGCTCCCACACATCCAGGCCGATCACCGGCTTGGCGCCCCCGCTCAGGGGCGAATCCTGGTTGGGAGTCGATTGCAGGACCAGGGCCCCGTTCTTCACGCTCAGCCAGGCCCAGCCGCTGCCGAACACCTTCATCGCCGCGGCGGCAAACTGCGTCTTGAAGGCATCGGACGAGCCGAAGGTCTTCCCAATGGCGGCGGAGAGCTCCCCCATCCCCCCGCCCGTCGCCGCGGACGGGGCGATGATCTTCCAGAAAAACGAGTGATTCATGTGGCCGCCGACGTTGTTGCGAAGGGTGGTGCGGATCGACTCGGGCACGCCGTCCAGGTTGGCCAGGATCGCCTCGGCCGTCATGGATCGCAGCTCCGGATGGTCGGCCAGGGCCTTGTTGGCGTTGGTGACATACGCCTGATGGTGCTTCGTGTAATGAATCTCCATCGTGCGGGCGTCGATATGCGGCTCCAGGGCGTCGTAAGCGTAGCCGAGCGGCGGAAGGACGAAGGGCTGCGGGGTTCCCGCGGGCGCGTCTGCGCCGGCGGCTCTTGAAATCGTTGCGCCCAGGCTGATCATGGCGGCGCCGGCGCCGAGGATCTTTACGGCATCGCGGCGCGTGAGGGAATGGTCGGTGGAATCGGGATTCATAAGGCCGGGAACGTACGCGGATTCGCCAAGTCGCGCAAGTTGCCGGGACGGGCGGGCACCCGGTTCCATGGCGGGTGCGGCGGGCTTCCCTGTCCGGCCGGGACCCGCGGCCCGGGGGTGTCAGTGCGGGTGGCGGTGCTGCAGGATATGCGGGCGCTCCAAACCGTGGGCCAGCATCAGCTCCTCGTCGCCCAAAAGGGCGCCGGTCGGGCCGTCGGCAACCACGGATCCGCCGTCGAGCAGGATCGCCCGCGAGCACAGCTCCACGACGAGTTCTAGGTCGTGCGTGGCGATGATCTTCGTTGTGGGGATGTCGCGCAGCAAGGCCTTCAGTTCCCGCTTGCCGCGGGGGTCCAGGTCGCTCGTCGGCTCGTCCAGCACGAGAACCCGGGGCGCGCACGCGAGGATGCCGGCCAGGCAGACCCGCCGCTTCTCCCCTCCGCTCAGGTGATGCGGCGCGCGCTTCTCGAATCCGCCCAGACCCACCAGCCCCAGGGCGGTGGCCACCGTCCGGGGCAGGGCGAGATCGTCCCCAAACTGCTGCGGGCCGAAGGCGACGTCCTCGTACACCGTGGGGCAAAACAACTGGTCATCGGCGTCCTGGAAAAGCAACCCGACCTCGCGCCGGATGTCCGGCAGATTCTCCTCCGTCACCGGGCGGCCGAACACGAACACCGAGGGCTCCGGCGGCGGAGGGTCCGGCAGGATTCCGTTCAGGTGCAGGAGCAGGGTGGATTTCCCGGCGCCGTTGGGCCCGATCAATCCGACGCACTCGCCCTCGGCGACATTGAAGCTGATCCCGCTCAGGGCCTCCGCCCCGTCCGGATAACGGTAGCGCAGGCCGCGCACCTCAATTGCGGCGGCGGGGCTCATTTCCATCCCCGGGCGCACATGGCCGCATGGATTCTGTCCGCGCGCTCCGTGGCGCGGACAAAAAGCCGTCCGACGACCGCGGCCAGCGATTTCCAAGCCCGGCCGCTCCCGCCCGAAAACGTGCGGCAGGCGCGCGCGCGCCGCATCCGCTCGGATTCCTCGACCAGGACGGCGAGGTATCGGTACATCAGGGCGAGTGTCGTGACCAGAAGCGCCGGCACGCGCGCACGCCTGAAAACACGCAACAGTTCGGCAAACGGAGTCGTATTTGAGAGCAGGATCACCGTCAGCAGGCACAGGGTCGCCCGGACGACGATCCGGGCGAAGATCCTCCCGCCGTCGGGCTGAAAGAGCGCGAGGATCGCCACGCCGAGCGCAAGGGGCTCGAGGATGATGAGCCTCCTCAGAAGGAAAAGCGGAGGTATCCGGCTCAGGGCGGCGGTCGCCAGGAGCACGCAGGCCACGGGCACGAAAGCCCGGGGAGTGCTGACCGTCGCCACGAGAATGCCCAGGGCTGCGATCAACTTGGCCGCGGCGGGAATCCGATGGACCGGGCTGTCGATCCGGCTGTGGGGATCCAGACTAAATGCCATGGATCCCTCCCCGTTTCCGGAAAGTACCGTGCGAAGTCTTGGAAAGGCGCTCCATCAGCGGGAATCGTTGGCCCTCCTGGGTGTTACCACCCTGGCGACAAAGAAGGCGAGGATGAACACGAGGACGGTTCCCGCGGCGCCGGCGAGCGACGTTCCCAAGGGGGCCGATTTGATCCAGGAGAGCCTGTAGTTCGCCAACGGCGCCGGCGCTCTCACCGCGCGGTTGGCAAACCCGAGGGCTCCGGCGACCTTCTCGAGGCCGTCCGGCCAGGTGCAGGCGAACGGCGAAACGAACAATGCCAGCCCGAGCGAAATCAGCAGGCCGTAGCCCAGGATCTGCCGGCGGCTCAGCGCGCCCCCGGCGGGCGCCGACGGATCGATCAATTCGGGTTGCGTGTGCTGGATCGCGACGATGACAAGGACGGTGATCGCCGCTTCGCCGAGGCCGATCAGCAGATGCACATTGACCATCGCGGGGAAGACGACCGCCCATTGCGCCGTGCCCGAGATCGCCAGTTCGCCCGCAACCAGCACCGCCGCCATAACAGCCGAACACCAGGCCGCGAAGGCCGCCCCCATGATGACGCCGCGCGGCCCCCGGGCGAGCCGCTGCACGCAGCGGTAAATCGCATAACCGCCGACCCCGCCCACGATGCCCATGTTGAAAATGTTCGCGCCCAGCGCCAGCAGGCCTCCGTCGGCGAACATGAGGCACTGGACAATCAGGACGGTCGCGAGGACCAGGACCGCAGCGCTTGGCCCGAGCAGGACCGCGATCAGGACGGAACCGAGCAGATGGCCGGAGGTGCCGCCGGCTATCGGAAAATTGAGGATCTGCGCGGCAAAGACGAACGCCGCCGCAAGCCCCATCAACGGAACGCGCCGGCGCGGCAACCGGCGCTTAAGCTGCCGCAGCGCCAGCGCCAGGCCCCCCGCCGACAGCGCTGCAGTCGCGACCATCGTCCTTCCGTCGAGGAAACCGTCGGGGATGTGCATTGTCTGAAAAGCATTGGAGAAGTTCCATGCGCAAGACAAACCAAGTCGGCATCCCGCCTCCAAATGTGCAGAATGCACATGCCGCCCTGTGCAAATTGTCGAATATGCTTACAATTCCGCAGAGTCCCGCGGTCGGTCTTTTCGCGGACCATCATTTTCTCACTCACGTTTCAAATTTAAGAATAATGACTTGCGTAATTGATTTCGACCTGCGTGAGAATCTCCGGCCTATTGGCAGGAAATATGCGGCAGGTCTTCGCCCGCTGGGCGGCATTGTCCGCTCTCCGTAGAGCACCACGCCCAACCTGCGATAATCCCGCGCTCCCGAGTAATCCTGCCTGTACGACGATTGCGTAATCCTACTTATAAGCGGTTGGTATTCTTACCTATATAAATACCGTGGCCTCCATGGCGCAAGCCGTGCAGATTGGCCGCGCCCAAACACGAACCATGCCCTGCGTTCTCATAGTCGATGATGATCTGTCTGTGCAACTTACGTTGGAGTTTTGCCTGCAGGACGCCGGATATTCCGTGATTTTGGCGGGGGACGGCCCGGCGGCCCTCCGAGTCGCCGCGGAGAAGCAGATCGACCTGATCATCCTCGACGTAAATATGCCCCAGATGAACGGATTAGCGGTTTGCAAGGCGCTCAAATCCAATCCGGCGCTCAGCCATATTCCGGTGGTCATGATGACCTCCTGCCCGACCCGCGACATTGTTTCCAATGCGATCAATGCCGGCGCCCTGGAGGTGATGCCAAAGCCGTTCGAGTTGTCCCAACTTTACACGACGGTCTCGCGGAATCTGCCCGGTGCCGGAAAACCTGCGGCGTCACCGGCCCCCATGGACAGCCCGCGCATTCAGCCGGGTGGGTTTCCGCCGCCGACCTTGCACAGCGGAGCGGTCAGTTTCGAAAACTGAGCGATTTGCTAGGCGGGAGCCGGCTGACCGGAGAACGAAGCAATCGCCGCGCCGAAGCGGTCGAGTTCCGCGATCGTGTGCTTCTCGCCGCCCCTCAAAAGCGAGGTCCCCACCAGCGCGGCGTTGAAAGCCCGGCGCTCCAGAACCTCGCCGATGTTTCCCGAGGTGATGCCGCTTTCGGCGATCTTGACGCACGCGGCGGGGAGCCGGGCCGCCAGTTCGAAAACGCCGAGATCGGTTGTGAAGTCCCGGCCCACCAGGCGGGTGATCTTGGACAGGCTGAAGCGCGCTCCGCTCTGGAAGTTCCGGGCGTTGATCCCGCAGAGTTTCACGCCCTGGGGCAGAAGCTCCATTTCCTTTTCGTCATGCACCTCGCAGAGGACGTCCATTCCCAATTCCACCGCCAGATCGTGGAGCGCCTGAAACCGCGCCTTGTCCGTGACGACGCTGGCCATGAGGAGCATGGCGTCGGCCTCAATGGCCCTTGAGTAATAGACCTCGTACTCATCGGAGATGAAATCCTTCCTGAGGACGGGTTTTCGCGTCTCGCGATGCACCTGCCTGAGGGCCGCCGGGGAACCCCCGAAATGCGCATTCTGGGTAAGCACCGATATTGACGACACAACCGGGTGCCGGTCGTACAGCCTGTGGACATGGGCGATTTCCTCGGACTCCATGATGCTCATGCGCCCCATGCTTGGCGATTTCAGCTTGATTTCGGCGATCAGGCTGAACGGTCGCGAGGCGATATGCCGGATGAAGCCGCGGGTGGGCGGCAAGTCTTTTATCCTCGCCTTCAACGACTTGATTGAGTCCTTTTCCTTGCGGCCCTCCGATTCCTGCCGGGTGGCGTCGAGGAGCATTTGAAGGTTCATGGCGTGGCGCGATCGATGGCGGAGTCTTCAGTTACGGCGTCGGGAGGGGCGGCAGCACCCCCGTGGGGACGCACCTCCGCCGATTTGGGACGCCACCCAACCCGCACGCAAGCCGGATGTTCGCTAAAGAACGCCGCGGTTTGGCCGATAAAACTCCTTGAATCCATATGCCCCCCCGCCCTTCCAAGCCCGATGTCATTCGCTCGGCGAAAGCCGAGAAGCGTGAGCGCCGGGTTTTCGAGGAAATCCGATGGGGGAAGCCGGTGTTCCGGCCGCCGGAGCTGCCGAATCCGCAGTTGGAGGCCGATCCACTGCCCTTCCCTGTGCAGTCGTTTGGCAACGGCCGCTCGGTAGGCGGACGCTAGGCCCGACTGTCGGCCGGCAAGGACCGGCCGGCCGGGAGCGGCTGCGTAGTCGGCCCCCTTTCCCGTTTCCCGCGGGCATTCCGTCCGATGGTGAGCTCCATCGGGGATTCGGCCAAAAACAGTTCCGGCAAGGGCCGCGACTGACCCTTGCCGGATTCAACACACACACACACTGTTACCCCAAAATTATAGGATCTATTCGGCCCAACCTTGCCCAAATTAAGCGAAATATTTCCTGCGCAGGACGCCCTCAAGGGGCTCGCGCAATGGCTTCACCGCGTCATCCGGAGGAGGCGCATCCCTTCTCCGCCACGTCATGCGGGCGGCTCGGGGATCCTTGATGGGCGGACGCCCTGAGTCCGGCAGCATCGGCATGGACTTCCTTTCGGAGAATGGGGATCTCGCGCGGGGCGCTGATGCCCAGCCTCACCACGTCGCCGTCGATGCCATTGATCCGAATCTCAATGTTGTTCCCGATGACAATGGCCTCATTGACCTTTCGTGAGAGGACTAGCATTGCGGGCCTTTTGCCGTGCGCGGGCTCAGCCCACGGCCGAAGTCAGGGATGCCGGCCGCAGGGCGGCGACGGCCGCCCTTCCTTCGGCGGCATGGGTTTTCGCGAAGGCTTCGGGGCGCGGGCGGCGCGCAGCCTCCGGATGGCGTTCGACCGCGCATGCCTGCAACCGGCGGTCCCTCCGCCCGTCCTTGCGGACGCGGTGGACCAGGCTGTTCAATTCGGCGACAAGCGCCTCGAACAGGGGCCGGGCCTCCGGCGCCATCAGGGGAAGAAGCGATCGAAGCGTGGCCGGGGCGGGCCTGGCGAGCGCCACCGCATAGGCCTCGACCTCCCGCTCGCGGTCGCGGCGGCATTTCTCCAGAACGCCGAGCTGGCCCCGGATGGCGTCGCTCGCCCCGAGCACGCCTTCCGGATCGGCTTCGCGGATCAGGTTCCGCTGCTCTTCGAACAGCTGGATGAGCCGGCCGTATTCGGCAATTTCTGTGCGGAGCGTCTCCGCAACGGGTTCCCATGCGTGATTCATGAATATTCTTTTCCGCGGCGCCTGGCGCCGCTGGCTAGCGATTCTGCGCGCGACCGATGAAGGCCCTGAGGCCCAGAATGGTTTGTGAATGGATCTGGCAGATGCGCGACTCTGTCAGGCCGAAGACCTGCGCGATCTCAACCAGACGCATGTTCTCGAAGTAATACATGGCGAGGATCTTCCTCGGTATATCGGGCAGTTCGGCGATTCTTTGAGTCATGATTTGCACCAGTTCCTTTTTCTCCATCTTCTCGGGGCCCGTCCTGTCGGAGGGGTCGGCCAGCAACTCATGGAGCGAGGCTCCGTCCGGATCGTCATCCTCGAGGGCATGGTCTATGGCGACAAAAGTGACCGGCCGCGATGCCTCGATCCATTTGGCGAATTCGCGGGGCTCGAGCCCCAGTTCCTTGCAAACCTCAGCTTCGGTCGCCGCGCGGCCCAGGCGCTGCTCGAGGGCGTTGACGGCCTCCTTTAGCTTGCGGGCGCGGGCGCGCGCGCGCCGCGGGCACCAGTCCATTCTCCTCAGTTCGTCGAGGATGGCGCCCCGGATGCGGGTGGCGGCATAACTCGCAAACGTGCTGCCTTGGTTCGGATCGAAGCGGCTGACCGCCGCCATGAGGCCGGTGATCCCGACGCTGTTCAGGTCGTCTGCATCGATGTGCGAGGGCAGGGTCAGCTTGATTCGATCGACCACGCTGCGAACCAGCGGCAGATAGCGCTCGATCATGTCCTTCTCATCGATGACGCCAGAAGGGACGCCATCGCAGGGGCGCCAGACAGCGGCTGAGGGAAGGCTTTCGGGACAACGGCGGGCAACGGCGGTTTTCATGGCTTCACGGCTGGATCAGAAGCGTGGGGGTGGAGTTGAAGTTTGGAGTTGGATTCGGCCGCTGCGGCTACGATTGCCGCGCGATGAATGCCCTCATATGGCAGAGCGCGTGCCAGAGATGCCGCGACATCCATAACTCATTTGTTGGTAATTAAATATACTGGTCTAAAATCCCCAAATTTCGGGCCTGCCGGATTTGCCGCGGCAACGGTCCTTCCCGGGGCAATATTTGCCTATGCCGCCCGCGCCGGATCCGCCCATCGCTTCATGACGGTGCCGTTGTGCCGATACCCATGGGGAAGCGGCGAAGCCCCATGCGACAAAGCGACTTTGAATTCATCCGGACCCTGGTCTACGAGCGAAGCCGCATCAAACTCGACAATCGCAAGCGCGGGTTGGTCGCCGTGCGCCTGGCCAGGCGCCTGCGCGCGACACGGATAGCTTCCGTCGACGATTACTGCGAACTCCTCCGCTCGCCCCGCCAGGAGGAGGAGCGCTCCCGGCTGATCGACGCGATATCGACCAACCACACGTGCTTCTTCCGCGAGGGATCGCATTTCGAATTCGTCCGATGCCGGATCGTCCCCGAAATGCTCGAGCGCAGGGAAAAGGAGGGATGGAAGCGCCTGGCCGCATGGAGCGCGGCTTGCTCCTCAGGCGAGGAGCCCTACTCCCTCGCAATGGCTCTCTCCGACTCCATGGGCCCGTCGAACTGGCCCTGGCGGGTCGAAGCCACGGATGTATCCACGCGGATGCTCGAGGTCGCGCAAAATGGCGCGTACGCGGGCGAGTCGGTCATCGGAAGGGCGCCGGAGTGGGCATTGCCCTTCTTTCAACGGGGAAGCGGCGCGCAAAAAGACAGCTATCGGATCAAGCCCTCCCTCCGCGCCCGGGTGAACTTCCGCCAGCTCAACCTGCTGGAGGGACCGCCCCCTTTCCAGGAGGCCATGCACGTGATCTTCTGCCGAAACGTCATGATCTACTTCGACCGGGCGACGCAGGAGGAACTCGTCGACAAGCTGGCCCGCCAGCTCGTCCCCGGCGGCTACCTTGTCGTCGGCCATTCGGAACGCCTCCTCAACGTGGCGCACGAATTGCAACCCGTGGCGCCCGCAGTTTACCGCCGCCCCCTGGAAACCCGACTTTAGGCCTCGCCGGCGGCCGATTCGACGGGTGTTCCCGCCTCCCGGTACTCCTGGAGCTTGTTGCGGAGGGTCCGGATGCTGATCCCAAGGAGCAGCGCGGCCTGGGTTCGATTTCCCTCGGTCCTCAAAAGAGCGGTGCGGATCGCCTGCTTCTCAAGTTCGGCGATCGACAGTATCGACCCGTCGCTCGCCGCGGCCGGGACCGGGGACCCCGGGGTCGCGGAAGCGCCCGCCAGGTCCGCCCCCGGGATCGCATGAACCACCTCGTCGGAGACAAAGGGCAGTTCCGCCTGGCCTTGCGGGGAGGGCAGCCCGAGGGCGGCCGCGGTGATGGCCCGGCCGCTTTCGGACAGGATCACCGCCCGTTCGATCGAATTCTCAAGCTCCCGCACATTGCCCGGCCATCGATAAAGCATCATGGACTGGAGAGCCGAATCGGCAAATCCCGGGACCGCGACTCCGTGCTTGCGCGAAAACTTCCGAAGGAAGTAATCGGCCAGGAGCTGGATGTCCTCCGGCCTCTCCCGAAGAGGCGGCACGGACACCGGGAACACATTCAGCCGGTAGTAGAGGTCCTGGCGAAACTGTCCCTGCTCCACGATGCGCAGCAGATCCCGGTTCGAAGTGGCAAGGATGCGCACATTGACCTTGATCGTGCGGTTGCCCCCCACCCTTTCGAATTCGCGCTCCTGCAGCACGCGCAGGAGCTTCGCCTGAAGGGGGGCCGAAATCTCGCTCACCTCGTCCAGCAGGAGCGTCCCATTGTGCGCCAGTTCGAACCGGCCCTCGCGCCGCTCGGTGGCGCCCGTGAAGGCGCCGCGCTCGTGGCCGAAGAACTCGCTCTCGATCAGGTTTCCCTGGATGGCCGCGCAGTTCACCTTGATGAACGGCTGCTGCCGGCGGGGACTTCTCCGGTAGAT
>JBEKAO010000053.1:0-21997 GCA_050015855.1 Opitutaceae bacterium
GAATTCCTGGTCCTTTGCGGCGGCTTTGCGCACTCGAAGATCCTGGCCGCCTGCATCATCCCCGGCGTCGTCATTTGCGCCGCCTACATGCTGCGGATGCTGCAGCGCCTCGCCTGGGGGGGGACGCACAATCCGGACCACGCCGGCCTTCGCGACATCAATTTCCGCGAGATCCTCACCCTTGCGCCGCTTCTCCTGTTTGTCTTCTGGATCGGGCTCCATCCGGCCCCGTTCATCCGGGTGATGCACGCGAGCGCCGCGCATATCCTCGAGCAGGCCGGACGGATCCCCTGACGCCATGAACTCCGCCTTTCTCCCGGCCTTCCTTCCCGAGCTTGTGCTGCTGGCCGGGGCGCTCGGCCTGTTTGCGGTCGCCCTGGGCGACTGCCGCGGCCGGATCGCGCGGAACACGGCGCTCCTGGTCGCGCTTGCCGCGATCCTCGCCTCCGTCCTGGCGCAGGGCTCCCGGGCTGACCTTTTCAGCGGCGCCTACCGGGTCGACGCGTTCTCCCAGCTCCTCAAGACGGTCTTCGCCTGCGGCCTGGCCGCGGTCGTCCTTCTGGGCGGGGACCTGCCCGGGATCCGCGACGACATCAAGTCCGAGTACTACCTTTTCGTGACGCTGAGCGTGGCCGGGCTGACGATGCTGGTCAGCTGCGTCGACATCATCTCCCTCATCGTCGCCCTGGAGCTCTCCTCGTTCCCCCTCTATCTGCTCGTCCCGATGCGCCGCGAGCGCGAGGGCCAGCGCAGCCAGATGGAGTCGGCGATCAAGTACGTCATGTTCGGCGTGGCCGCGAACGGGATCATGCTCTTCGGCCTGAGCTACCTCTTCGGGCTCACCGGCACGACCCACCTGGCGGGAATGGCCGCGGTCCTGGGCGCGGCCTCCAGCTCGCCGCTGGCGACCGCCGGCCTCGCCATGGCCTTCTGCGGGCTGCTCTACAAGCTCGCGATCTTCCCGTTCCACTTTTGGACGCCCGACGTATACCAGGGCGCCTCCAATGAGACCGCCGCCCTCATCGCGTCGCTGCCGAAACTCGGCGCCGTCGCGGTCCTGATCCGGTTCGTCTCCCTGGCCACCCCGGACAACCCGGCGATCGCGCTTTTGCTGGCCATCCTTGCGGCGGCTTCGATGTCCTACGGAAACCTTGTCGCTTTGGTGCAAAAGGACCTGAAGCGCATGCTCGGCTTCTCCGGCATCGCGCAATCCGGGTACGCGCTGGTGGGCCTGGTCGCGCTCAATCCCGCCGGCTACACCGCGGCCATGTATTACATCATTGGCTACATCCTCATGATCCTGGCCTGCTTCACGGCGGCCTGCCGGGTCTCGCCGGACGGATCCAATGTCGCGATCGAGGGTCTCGCCGGGCTGCACCGCCGCTCGCCGCTCCTTGCGGCCACCCTGTTCACGGGCATTTTCGCCCTGGCCGGGCTTCCGCCCTTCGTCGGCTTCATGGGCAAGCTCGGGCTGCTGACGGCCGTGCTCGCCCGGGGCCATCTCTGGCTCGTCATCGTGGTCGTCGTCAATTCCGCGGTCGCGATCTACTACTACCTCCAGGTGATCCGGCAGGCCGTCTTCGGGGAGCCGTCCGGCGCCCTGTCCGCGATCCGGCTGTCGCCGTCCACCCGGCTTCTCTGCGCGGCGCTCATCGCCGGCATCGTTCTTTTCGGGGCTTTTCCCGAAACGATCATCGGCGCGATCGGCCGGTCGCTCGCCTTCGTCCTGCCCGGCGCCCCGGTCCCGTGAGTTGCGCCGCCGAAGGCGGCGGCGCTTTTGGCGAAATTATGGGGCCCATTAGGCGGCCGTTAGAACGACGCCGGGGGTCATATACCGCTCGCCGTTTGGCTGGCAATTGGTTAGGTAGGGCCCGCCGGTCGCCTTGTTCCGGCATTTGACCCCCTGAAGCATTCAAATGGCGCCGGCAGCGGCGCGCTGGAGACAAACTCCGATGATCCAAGTACTGCGGACGGTTAAGTACGAAGCCGAGCGCGTGAAGGGATTTGGGCGGGAAATCATGGGCGTGCCGGGCTGCGAACAGCTTGCGAGCTGCATCCAGTGCGGCACCTGCTCCGGCACCTGCCCGCTCAGCGTTTACATGGCGCATTCGCCGCGCCAGATCATGGCGCTCGTCCGCGCCGATTTCAAGGACGAGGTCCTGCAGAGCAACAGCATCTGGCTTTGCGCCTCGTGCTACGCGTGCACGGTCGAGTGCCCCCGCGAGATCCGCATCACCGACATCATGTATGCCCTGAAGCTGCGGGCCATCCGCGAGGGCGCCTACCCGAAGCGCTTCCCGATTCCGATCCTGGCCAAGGAGTTCTCCCGGATGGTCCGCAGAAAGGGCCGCATCACCGAGACGCTTCTCGTGATGCGCCTGTTCCTGAAGGCCAACTGGCGCGCCGTTTTCGGCGCGTGGCGGCAGGGCATCGGGCTCGTCCGCACGGGTCGTTTCGTCATCCGGCACGAGCGAATCGAGCGGCGCGCCGAGCTGGAGAAGATGCTCAGCTCGGTGGAGGCCGACGACGCGCGCGAGGCCGCGAAGGAGGTCCAATGAAATACGCGTATTTTCCCGGCTGCTCGCTCAAGGGCCTCGGCCGCGCCTACGAGGAGTCGCTCCTGCCGGTGATGGCGAAGCTGGGCGTCGAGATGGTCGAGCTCGACGACTGGAACTGCTGCGGCGCGACGGCCTACATGTCGATCGACGAGAAGCAGGCGTGCGCGCTCGCCGCCCGAAACCTGGCGCTTGCGGAGAAGACGGGGCCGTACGACCTGATCACGCCGTGCAGCGCGTGCTACCTCGTGCTCAACAAGATGAAGCACTACCTCCGGGATTCGCCCGAGATCCGCGCGGTCGTGCAGCGCTCGCTCGAGGGGGCGGGATTGCGCTACAGCGGAGGCACGCCGGTGCGCCACCCGCTCGACATCCTCGTGAACGACGTCGGGCTCGATGTCATCAAGGAGAAGGTCGTGCGGCCGCTCACCGGCCTGAAGGTCGCCCCCTACTACGGGTGCCAGCTCGTGCGGCCCTATGCGACGTTCGACGACGCATGGAATCCCACGACGATGGACCGGCTGCTCGCGACGCTCGGCGCGGAGGTGCTGCCTTTTCCGCTGAAGACGAAGTGCTGCGGCGCCAGCCTCACGGGAACCCTGCCCAAGGTCGGCCTGCGGCTGACCTACATCCTGCTGAGGGAGGCGGCCCGGCGGGGCGCGGACGTCATCGCGACGACCTGCCCGCTGTGCCATTTCAACCTCGACGCCTACCACGACCAGGTGGAGCGCCGCTGGGGGCCCGTGCCCGTGCCGACGGTCTACTTCACGCAGCTCATGGGCCTCGCCTTCGGGCTTCCCGCCAGGCAGCTCGGCCTGCACCGCAATTTCGTCCCCATGAAGCCGCTGCCGGCGGCGCACGCACCGGCCTAGGCCAGAAAACCCCGGTCCATGAATACGAACAGCACCAATGGCGATGCCCGCATCGGCTTCTACATATGCCACTGCGGCCACAATATCGCGGGGATCGTCGATTGCGCCGCCGTGGCGCGCGACATCTCGGGCCTCCCCGGGGTGGTCGTCTCGCGCGACTACAAGTACATGTGCTCCGAGCCGGGGCAGGAGCTGATCCAAGGCGACATCAAGGAGCATGCGCTCAACCGCGTCGTCGTCGCCTCGTGCTCGCCGCTTTTGCATGAGCAGACGTTTCGCAACGCGGTCGAGGCCGGCGGGCTGAACCGCTATTTTTTCCAGATGGTCAACATCCGCGAGCACGACTCGTGGGTGCACACCGACCGGGCGGCGGCCACGGCGAAGGCGATCGCGCTGGCGCGCGCGGCGGTGCGCCGGGTCCGGCACCATCAGGCCCTCGAGACCGTGCGGGTCCCGATCAATCCGGCCGTTCTCGTGGTCGGCGGCGGCATTGCGGGCATTCACGCCGCGCTCACGCTGGCGAACGGAGGCAAGAAGGTCTTTCTCGTCGAGCGCGAGCCGAGCATCGGCGGGCACATGGCGCAGTTCGACAAGACGTTCCCGACCCTGGATTGCGCCGCGTGCATCCTCACACCGAAGATGTCCGCCGTCCGCGGGAACGAGAACATCACGCTGTGGACCTATTCCGAGATCGTGAAGGTCGACGGCTACGTCGGCAACTACACCGTCACGGTGAGGCGGAGGCCGCGCTACGTGAACGAGGAGCTGTGCGTGGGCTGCCAGGAGTGCATCGAGGCGTGCGTCTTCAGGGAGGGCAAGTTCCCGGACGAATTCAACGTGGGCCTGAGCAAGCGCAAGCCGATCTACATCCCGTTCCCGCAGGCCGTGCCGCAGGTCGTCCTGATCGACCGGGAGCGCTGCCTGCACTTCAAGACCGGCAAGTGCAAGCGGACTTGCGTCGAGGCGTGCGCCGACCGGCATGCGATCGACTTCACGCAGAAGGAGGAGCTGGTCGAGATCAAGGTGGGCAACATCATCGTGGCGACCGGCTTCCAGCTCTTCGACGCCAGGCGGATTCCGCAATACGGCTACGGGCGCTACCCGAACGTCATCACCTCGATCGAGCTCGAGCGGCTGGTGACGAGTTCGGGGCCCACGGGCGGCGAGGTCCTGATGCGCGACGGGCGCAAGCCGCAGTCGGTCGCCTTCGTCCTGTGCGTCGGCTCCCGCGATTTCAAGACCAACCGCTGGTGTTCGCGGACGTGCTGCATGCACTCGATGAAGCTCGCGCAGCTCGTCCGGGAGCACACCGACGCGGAGGTGACCGTCTTCTACCTCGACATCCGGGCGCCCGGAAAGGGTTGCGAGGAGTTCTATGACAAGTCCCTGAAGGAGGGGATCCGGTTCGTGCGCGGCCGCGTCGCGGAGGTGACCGACTGGGCCCTCCGGGAGGAGGAGGTGGGCAGGCTCGTCATCCGCGCCGAGGACACCCTGGCCGGCGTCGTCCGGCGCATTCCGGTCGACATGATCGTGCTCGCGGTGGGCATGGAGCCGCAGGCGGACGCGCAGAACGTGCGGCGCCTCCTCAACATGAGCTGCGGGACCGAGGGCTGGTTCCTGGAAAAGCATCCGAAGCTCGCGCCGGTGAGCACCTTCACCGACGGAGTCTTCATCGCGGGCTGCTGCCAGGGGCCGAAGGACATTCCCGACAGCATCGCCCAGGCGGGCGCCGCAGCCGCGGAGGCGATGGCGCTGATCGACCGCGGCTACATCGAGCAGGAGCCGAACACCGCCTACATCTCCGAGGCCGACTGCTCGGGGTGCAAGTCCTGCCTGCCGCTTTGCCCGTACACGGCGATCGGCTTCGACGAGGCTTCGCAGAAGGCGCGCGTCAACGCGACCCTGTGCAAGGGCTGCGGCACCTGCGTCGCGGCGTGCCCGTCGGGGTCGATCCGGCAGCACCTGTTCGAGGACGACGAAATCTTCAGCGAAATCGAAGGAGTCCTGACCCATGCATGACCCGAATTGGGAGCCCCGCATCGTGGCGTTTTTCTGCAACTGGTGCACCTACACCGCCGCCGACTTGGCCGGCGTCTCGCGGCTGAAGTATGCGCCGAACGTGCGCATCGTGCGCCTCATGTGCTCCGGCCGCGTCGACCCGCAGTTCATCCTGGCCGCACTCGCCGGCGGCGCCGACGGAGTCCTGATCGGCGGGTGCCACATCGGCGACTGCCACTACGCCGAGGGCAACCTGAAGACGCTGAGGCGCTTCCAGCTTCTCAAGCGGATGCTCGCCGGCTTCGGGATCGAGGAGGGGCGGGTCCGGCTCGAGTGGATCTCAGCCGCCGAGGGCGACAAGGTGCGCACCGTCATCAACGACATGGTCGGGCAATTGCGCCCGCTCGGGCCCCTCGCCTGGAGCGAGCGGTCCGGCGCGCGGGCTTTGGCGGCTGAGCCCGCCGCGATCGAGGGGGAACCGGAGGCCGCCCATGCCTAAGCCAAAGGTCGCATTTTACTGGTGCGCCGCGTGCGGCGGCTGCGAGGAGGCCGTGGTCGATCTGGCCGGGGACCTGCTCGGCGTGCTCGACGCAATCGACATCGTGTTCTGGCCGGTGGCAATGGACTTCAAGAAGCGGGACATCGAGGCGCTCCCGGACCAGGCCCTTTTCGCCACATTCCTGAACGGGGCGATCCGCACCTCGGAGCAGGAGGAGATGGCGCTCCTGTTGCGGCGGAAGAGCCGCCACCTCGTGGCCTACGGGGCATGCGCCTGCATGGGCGGCGTCCCGGGCCTGGCCAACCAGTTTTCGCGCGAGGAGATGCTGCGCTTCGTCTACGACGAGGCGCCGACGATCGGATCCGGCGGGAAGACCCGCCCCGCCGTCGAATCTCGGAACAACGGCCACGCGCTCGGGCTCGCGCAGCTGCACGAGACCGTGCGCGCCCTGGACCAGGTGGTCGCGGTCGACTACTACCTGCCCGGCTGCCCACCCACGCCCGAGCTCACGCGGGCGGCGCTCAACGCGCTGCTCTCGGGCAACCTGCCGTCCCGCGGCGCGGTGCTCGCCCCGGACATCGCCCTTTGCGACGAGTGCCCGCGCAAGGCCACGAAGCCGAAGGACCTGGGCTTTTCCGAATTCAGGAGGCCACACGAGATTTTGATCGATGCGCAGAAATGCCTCCTCGCCCAGGGCCTGGTGTGCTGCGGCCCGGCGACGCGGGGCGGCTGCGGCGCCCTTTGCATCGCCGGCAACATGCCGTGCACCGGCTGCTTCGGGCCCACGTCCCGGGTCCGGGACCAGGGCGCAAAGCTGCTTTCCTCGCTCTGCGCCAATGTGTCCGCGAAGGACGAGCCTGCGATCAACCGCACGCTCGATGGCATCCCGGATCCGCTCGGCACCTTTTACCGCTACGCCCTCCCGCGCTCGATCCTGCGCCGCAACGCGGCCGCGGGTGCGACCGCGGAGGTTTCTCCCCCATGAACACGGTCACCTCACCCCAGCGGACGGCCTCCGACGCGCCCGCGGCCGGGACGGGCCCCGAGCGCCGCCGCCTGACCATCGAACCCATCACCCGCCTCGAGGGCCACGGCAGGATCGAGATCTTCCTCGACGAGGCCGGCGATGTGGAGCACGCGTACCTGCAGATTCCGGAGCTTCGCGGCTTCGAGGTCTTCAGCCGCGGCCGCCCGGCCGAGGACATGCCGCAGATCACCAGCCGCATTTGCGGCGTCTGCCCCACGGCGCACCACATGGCCGCGACCAAGGCGCTGGACGATCTGTACCAGGTCCAGCCCACGCCGACCGCGCGGATGATCCGGGAGCTCGTCTACAACGCGTTCATGCTCGAGGACCATGCCCTGCACGTCTATGTGCTCGGGGGCCCCGACTTCATCGTCGGACCCCAGGCGCCCGCGGCCGAACGGAACCTGGCCGGGGTCATCGGCAAGGTCGGGCTCGAGGTCGGAAAGAAGGTCATTGAAATGCGCCGCCGCGTGCGCGAGCTCATTGCGTATTTCGGCGGCAAGGTGATCCATCCCGTGCTGGGACTGCCCGGTGGAGTCGCCAAGGGCCTCGATCCCGCCGAGTTGCCGCGGTTGCAAGCCCTGGCGCGCGACGCCCTCGATTTCGCCCTGTTCACGAACCAGGTCTTCCACGACCTCGTCCTCAAGAATCCGGACTACGTGAAGCTCATCACATCCGATGCGTACACGCACCGTACGTATTACATGGGGCTGGTCGACCCGCAAAACCGCGTGAATTTCTACGACGGGAAGATCCGCGTGGTCGATCCGGCGGGGCGCGAGTACGCAAGCTTCCCGGCTTCGCGCTACCGGGAGTTCATAGCGGAGCGCACCGAGCCGTGGAGCTACATGAATTTCTGCTACCTGCGCCCGCTCGGCTGGAACGGTTTCACCGACGGCCCGCAGACGAGCATCTACGCGGTCGCCCCGCTCGCGCGGCTCAATGTCGCCGACGGTATGGCGACGCCCCTCGCGCAGAAGGCTTTTGACGAATACTTCGGCACGCTCGGCGGCAAGCCGGTGCACCACACCCTCGCGAATCACTGGGCGCGCGTGGTCGAAATGATCCAGGCCGCCGAAACGATGGTCGCCCTCGCGTCCGATCCCGGGCTGACCGGCACCGACCTTCGGACCCTGCCCACGCAAAAGCCTTCGGTCGGAATCGGCGTCGTCGAGGCGCCGCGGGGAACCCTGTTCCATCACTATGAGACGGACGAGCGCGGATTGATCACGAAGGCGAATCTGATCGTCGCCACCCAGAACAACGCCGCGCGGATCGCGATGAGCGTCGAGAAGGCCGCGAAGGGGCTGATCCACAGGCACGAGGTGTCCGAAGGTCTCCTGAACATGGTGGAAATGGCCTTCCGCGCGTACGATCCCTGCTTCGGATGCGCGACGCACTCGCTGCCCGGACACCTCCCGCTGCGGGTGCGCATATACGACCGCGCAGGCGCCCTCAGGCGCGAACTCGTCCAGGAATGAGCGCCACGATGTCCCCGCCCATGACCGGCCGCCGCGCGGCCGTCCTGGTCCTCGGGCTGGGCAACGACCTTCTGGGCGATGACGCCGTCGGGCTCCACGTTGCGCGCGCCGTGCGCGATCGGCTCGCGGGAATCGCCGGCTGCGCGGTGCGCGAGACGATCGAAATGGGGCTCTCCCTCCTCGACGAAGTCGCCGGATGCGAGCACCTGCTCCTTGCCGACTCCATTGAAACCGGCGCGGCGCCGGGCCATGTCCATGAATTTGACGCAGCCTCCCTCAGCCCGCTTCGGACCGCCACCCCCCATTTCGTCGGCATTGCCGAGACTCTCGCCTTGGGCCGGGTGCTCGGCCTGGCGATGCCGCGCGACGTCCGGATCTTCGCGATCGAGGTGAGGGCCGCGTACACCGTCTGCGAGGCGCTTTCGCCCGATGCAAAGCGGGCCGTGGAGGAGGCCGCCTGCAGGATCAGCACCCGCGCCATCCGCCTCGCGCGGCCCGCGCCGTAGGGGACAGGCACCGCCGGCGGGAGACCCTGCCGGCGCATTCCGGCAGTCTGAAAATGACGATTTCTGGACAAGATATGCAGAGCCAGAAAGGGGGCCGTGGGGTAAGTTGGTCACCGATGGGTGCAGACCCAATCAGCATCTGGAATTCCAAGTACGCCTGGTCATTGATCGCGCGGGAGGCCCCTCCAAAAAGGGCTCCGTCCGAGCGAATCAACGACACCCGGGAGATTTATCTCACCTATGACGAGGAGGCGGTGCGGGCGCAGGCCAGCCGGTGCATCCAGTGCCCCTATCCCGGCTGCGTTCAGGCCTGCCCGCTCGGCAACCGGATTCCCGAGTGGCTCGCGCTGGCGGCCGCGGGCGACTTTTTGGGAGCAGCCGAGATCTCCCGTTCGACCAGCAACCTGCCGGAGATCTGCTCGCGCATATGCCCGCAGGAGCGGCTTTGCGAAAGCGGGTGCATTTTATGCGGGCCGTCCGAACCCGTCGCGATAGGCGCGATCGAGCGCTTCATCAACGATTACGCGCTGAACCACGGGGCCGTCCCAGCCGTGCCGGGATATCCGAACGGCCTGAAGGCCGCGGTCGTCGGATCGGGGCCAGGCGGGCTCGCATGCGCGGACCAGTTGGCCGGACAGGGGTTTGCGGTGACCGTTTTCGATTCGCAAGCCCGGCCCGGCGGACTCCTGGCCAGCGGAATTCCGGAGTTCAAGCTGGACCGGGCCCTGGTGGAGCGCCGAATCGAGATGCTGAAGGGCCGGGGGGTGGAATTCCGGCTTGGCGTCCGGGTCGGCCAGGACCTCTCGCTGCGCGAACTGCAGGAGCAATTCGACGCGGTGTTCCTTGCATTTGGCGCCCAGCGGGCCAAGCCGCTCAATATTCCGGGCGCCGATCTGGACGGAGTCATCCAGGCGCTGCCCTTTCTCATCGGGGCGGACATGGGCCCGCCCGCGCGGGAGCTGCCGGTGCCCGTGAAGGACAAGCGGGTGGTCGTTCTCGGCGGAGGAGACACCGCCATGGATTGCCTGCGACTGGCCATTCGCGGCGGAGCCCGGGATGCGTTGTGCCTGTACCGCCGCGACTTGGCAAATATGCCGGGCAGCATGGCGGAGTATGCCAACGCCCTGGATGAGGGGGCCCGGTTCGAATTTCTCACCAATCCCGTCGCCTTGGAGGGCACACCGGCCGGCGCGGTTGCCCGGGTGCGGTGCGAGCGCATGGAACTGGGGGAGCCCGATGCGAAGGGCCGGCGCCGCCCGAGTCCGGTTGCCGACTCGGAATTCTCGGTGCCGGCGGACCTTGTGCTGGTCGCCTACGGATTCGATCCCGCGCCCTTCCCGGCGGGAAGCGATTTTTGCCGATTGGCGCTCAATGAGTGGGGCGGAATCATCGTCGACTCGGACCAGATGACGAGCGTGCCCGGGGTGTTCGCCGGGGGCGATTCCACCCGCGGTCCGAGCCTTGTCGTCCACGCGGTACGGGATGGCCGCCGGGCCGCGGCCGCAATCGGGCGGTATCTCGAAAGCGTGCGGGCTTAGCTCTGCACCCAAGCCCGGCCGCCGCAGGAGGGCGCCCGGTCTCCTCCCTACGATTTCTCAGGCGGCGTCTTGCAGGAAGAGCAGCCGCCGCCAGCCAGGATCACGAGGGCGAGCAGAAACAGCGCGGATGCGCCCCGGATCAATCCTGCGGGGCTCACGTTCACGATCACGGTGTGGCCGGCGAAATGGTCCAAAGCCGCCAAGATCAGGGCCAGCGTTCCCAGCCCGGTAACTGCGCAGGATAGCATTTTCATAATAATCCTTCTGTGGGGTCCGGACAATCGTCCGGCCGCTGCCTAAACCAGATTTGCAACGCCCACTCCATCTCATCGCGGGCGCGGTCGCGAGGAAAAACACCGCCGTTCAAAAGCGGGAACGGCACCCGATTGCGAGCCCCGTCAGGTCGACCCCCTCGCTCGGGTGTGTCTGCCATCCGTTCGAGATGTGCTGGGTGAGAGACTGGACAATGACGGAGGTATCCTTGGTCAAGCTGTACCGCACCCCAACCCCTATCAGAAAAGTGAAGGTCAGGTCGCGCTCCTGCCCGTATTTGACGTTGCTCGCGTCCAGCCCCCCAACGCCTCCGCGGAAGTCGATGAACGGGGTCCAGCGGGAGGGATCCTTTGGCACGAAGTTGTATCGCAAACCGGCCGCCCCGCCGAACCAATGGTGCTCGGGGCCGTCGGTAATCGCGGTGGCGACCCCGCTCAGCAAACCCTCCCAATTCCCGCGCAAAATCCCGTTCCCCGCGGGAGCGGTCAACGGATCCGTCCAAGTGATGGTCGTGGTGACAAAGATGTAGGGCAGGGGATTCTTGTGGTAGTTTGGCAGCCAGGACGTGAATGGATTTGGGGTCTTCAGCCACAGGTAGCTGGAGCTCGCTTCAAGCGACCCGGTATCGGCCAGGCTGGAGGAATCTGCCTGGGTTTGCGCCGACACGGGCCCGGCGCCTCCCGCGGCAAGGATGGCGGCAAGGACGAAAACGCCGGAGAGGGAGGAATGAAGCATGGACGGCGGAGAGGTTGACTGGCAAAAGGATGGCTTGTCGCTATCAAATTTTAATGTGCGCAAGGGCTCCCCAGATACCGGCTGGCTCCGGCAGGCCGGCGCCCGCGGGTTGACGCTTTGGCCGGTCAAGGTGATCGGAATAGCCCTCGGGATGACCGCCTTTTTCACCGTTTACTTCTTGCTCCTCCGGCACCCGCTTTATCCTCCCGCCACCATGCCGCTCACCGCTGTCGACCGATGGGTCGGCTTCCAGCCCGGAGCATTGCCCCTTTATTTGTCGTTGTGGCTTTATGTGTCGCTGGCGCCAGCGCTGCTGATTAACCGCCGCGAGCTCGTTTCCTACTGCATCGCCGCCATATGCCTAAGCGCCATCGGTTTTGGGATATTCCTCGTTTGGCCGACCATCGTGCCGCACCCCGTCGCCGACTGGCCGCAGTCTTCCGCATTCGCCTTTCTCGAGTCGGTCGATGCCTCGGGCAACGCCTGTCCCTCGCTCCACGCGGCATTTGCCGTATTCACCGCGATCTGGCTCGAGCGCCTTCTGCGGCAGCTGGGCGCCGGACGCGCCGTCCGCGCGTTCAACTGGCTGTGGTGCATCGGCATTGTCTATTCCACGGTCGCCACCCGCCAGCACGTCTCGCTTGACGCCCTCGCCGGGGTCGCGCTCGGTGCGGCGGTCGCCGCCCTGCAACAGCGGCTGGTCCCCACGCCGGGGAATTGATCCATACCCACGGGCCGGCCCATCCTGTTTACGGGTGTGTTGCCGGAATCGCGGCCAGGATTTGCCGTGCCCGGTCATTGTCGGGCTGGAGCCGCAACACCTCATCGAGATTCGCCCGGGCCTCCTCATTGTGTCCGGTCAGGCGGATCAGGGCGAGCGCCAGGTTGAGATGAATTGCGGCATAATCCGGTTTCAGTCGCAGCGCTTCCTTATACTGGGCAATCGCCTCTTCCAACCGCCCCGGCATTTTTTCCAGGGCGGCCCCGAGATTGCTATGCGCCTCGGCAAATCCGGGTTCTTCTCGCAGTGCTTCCTCGTACTGGTCGATTGCCTCCAGTGTCTTCCCCTCGGCGCTCAGCGCATTCCCCAGATTGTAATGCGCTTCGGCCAGGCCGGGCTCCAGGCGCAGCGCCTCCTTGTATTGGGCGATCGCGTCGGTCAATCGACCCGGCATCCCTGCAAGGGCGGCTCCCAGGTCGTTATGGGCCTCGGCATAATTCGGATCCTGGCGCAACCCCTCCTCGATCTGGGCGGCTGCCTCACCCAACCGCCCTGGCACCCTTTCCAGAGCGGCCCCGAGATTATCATGCGCCTTGGCGTAATCCGGGTTCAGGCGCAGCGCCTCCCTGTACTGGGCGATCGCGTCATCCAATCGCCCTGGAACCCTCACAAGGGCGTAGCCCAGGTTGTTGTGCGCTTCGGCTAAATCCGGCTTCAAGCGAAGCGCTTCCTCGTACTGAACGATTGCGTCATTCAAGCGCCCTGGCATCCTTATAAGGACATCGCCCAGATTGCCGTGCGCCTCAGCCAAATCCGGCTTCAGGCGAAGCGCTTCCTCGCACTGGGCGACAGCGTCATCTAGGCGCCCCTGATTCCTCAGGATGGCGCCAGCCAGATTATTATGGGCTCGAGCGTTGTCCGGGTCTTTGGCGACGGTGTCCCTCCAGATCGCTTGCTCGCTCACGTAGTCTTGATTGCGCTGGACGGAGGCCAGGCCCAGGGCCACCGCAACTACCGCAAGCGCGGGCAAGGCCCGGCGCCCGACCAAGCGAAAGGCTCCGAGCGCCACCAACCCCGCGACACCCGCCAATGGCAGATAAAGGCGATTCTCCGCCATCGGCTGGCCCATTATCGGAACGATGCTGGAAGTCGGGGCCAGGATTAGAACAAACCAGCTGGCGGCGAAACTCGCCGCGGGCCAACGCCGCAAGGCGAACACTGTCGCCGTCACCAGGGAGGCGAGGATCAACGCATATGGCCAAAGCTCCGATAGCGGGGTCGCTGCATACGGCCCGTAATCAAACAGCAGCGGATGCGGCCAAACGGCGAGTAAGATGTACCTCACGATAACGCGGCACTCCGTGAATGCGTAGGCCCACCAGTGGATTCCGAAGCCAAAACCCACGAAGCGGCCGCGCAGGTCCGCCATGAGGCAGCCGAGAGGAACCCAGGTGGCGGTCAGCGCCAAATAGAGCGGCCAATGCCGCAGCCAAGCACGGGAAAAGCTGGCGGAGACAAACGTGCGATCGTAAATCAATACCAAGAGGGGGGCGGTGACGATAACCTCCTTGGTGCCAACGCCGGCCAGGCAGGCCAGAACCGAGAGCGAAAACCAGCCTCGGCGACCTAGTTTGCAATCCGGCTCCACGCCCCGCACGAAGCAATAGACCGTCAGCAGGTAGAACAACCCCATTAGCGATTCCGCGCGCTGGGAAAGATAAGTCACCGATTCGGTTTGCAAGGGGTGCCATGCCCAGATCGCACTGGCGGCGAGCGCCAGGAATGTGGCGGACGAACCGAAGCGCTCAGCGAGAGCGGGACGCAGCAGCGTGCGCCGCACGAGGCCAAACAGGGTCAGGGCGGCCAGCACGTGAACGATCAGATTTACAAGATGGTAGCCGAAGACCCCGGTGCCACCGAATGCGTAATTCAATGCGTACGAAAGATTGAGCAAGGGCCTCCCTCCAACCCCTGCTCCGTTTGGAGGAGATAATGCCTGCCAGAGGGGCCACAGCCGGCGAATGGACGGGTTGCCTCCGATCGAGTTGAAGTCATCGAGCAGCAACGGATCGTGCAGGGTCCGGCTGTAGATCGCGATGGTCCCGATCGCGAGAATGGCCCACGCAGCCAGCTGAGTCCAATCCACGCGCCGCACATGGATAGATTTCGAGGTCGAGTTTCCAGGGACAGGACCTTGAGCCGGCATCGCAACGAAAGCTTGCCGAGGGAGAATGGAGGGACAATACGAAAGACAAATAGAGAATCCCCGAGCCTCTTTTTTACGTCTTGCACCCCAATACCCCAGGGGACCGTGGCGAAGTAAAAACCGGAATCACATGAAAACCCACCTGTTAGTCGATTTGGGCAGGCTTCTTGCATCTGCCGTCCTGTCCATGGCCCTGGCGGCACCCGCATTGCGCGCCGCCGATGACGCGCCGACGGTTGTCAAAACTGTGGTCAACGATCCGGTCACCGTCGAGGACAATGGCGTGGCCTGGGTTCTGAAAAATGGCATTCTCACGGTCCTGGTCAACAAGGAGACCGGCAGCATCCTGGAGGTCCTTTACCGAAACATCGAAACGCTGAGTCCCCCGATCGGGGTGTCGCCGGATACGCTCCACTGGCCGGCGACCAAGGCCGGCAGCCAGTACCCGACCTGGCAGGAGGGGCCCGCCGGCGCCGTGACCACATCGATGACCATCGATCCGTCTAAAAACGGCGGCGAACGCGCGGAGGTTTCCGTCAAGGGCAAGAGCACGATCAACCTGGACATCGAATTGCGCTACACGCTCGAGCGGGGCGTCAGCGGATTCTACGCCTACGCCGAGTTTTCCCACCCCGCCTCGTACGGCGCCGCGTCCATGCCCGAAAGCCAGTTCGTTTTCCACGCCGATCCGAGCTTCGACTGGTTCTCGGTGGATGCCGACCGCAACGAGCTCATTCCGACTCTCGCGGACCTGCGAACCGGCGTGGTCATACACGCCAAGGAGCAAAAGATCCTGAGTTCCGGCCTCTTTCGGAATTCGGTCGAGCACAAATACAGCTACTGCGCCATCATGTACCGGCTCACCGCATGGGGTTTCTCCAGCACGAAAAATCACATCGGCGTGTACGTCATCAATCCCAGCAACGAGTATATCGGCGGCGGCGCCGAGAAGATGGATATAATCGGTCCCTGGTCGTTCGGTTCGAACAACTCCATCCAGGATTATTGGATGTCAGGCCACTATGGCGGCGGCGCCCAGGCCCGCCCCGCCGCCGGTCAGGAGTGGAAGAAGGTGATCGGGCCGATCTTCGTCTATTTCAACGCCCTGGAGAATCCCAAGGTGACGACCAAGGCCGAGCTGGACGCGCTGGCGGCCTCGCAGGGAGATCCCGTAATGCCCGCGTCGTGGCATGACAATGCCTATGCGCTTTGGAATGACGCGCAGGCCGAGGCCAAAGTGATCAAGTCCGCCTGGCCCTTCGACTGGGTCAACGGCGTGGACTATCCGCACAAGAGCGAACGCGGCACCGTCACCGGCCAGTTCGTGCTCGACGACCCTCAGGCGGCGACGACCAGGCTGCCCGGCCTGACGGTCGGCCTGGCCCACCCCGATTACGCCACCGGCGCCCGGGGATTCATGCAGCGATCGGGCGATGGCAACATGGTCAAATGGCCGCACGAGGGGAATTATTACCAGTTCTGGACCGACGGCACGGACGACGGCAAGTTCACCATTCCCAACATCCGGCCCGGCACCTATACGCTCCATGCGTTTGCCGACGGTGTCCTCGGCGAATTCGAGCGGGCCGATATCACGGTGAAAGCGGGCGAGAACCTGGACCTGGGTTCCATCGCCTGGAAGCCGGTGCGCTACGGCAGGCAGGTCTGGGAAATCGGCTACCCCAACCGCAATGGCGGCGAGTTCTTCAAGGGCGACGACTATTCGTACTGGGGCTGGTGCCTGCGCTACGCACTGCTGTTCCCCAATGACATCACCTACACCATCGGCAAGAGCGACTATCACAAGGACTGGTTCTTCGAGGAAGTGCCCCATGCGTTGAACACCTCCTGGCTGAATCCCGAGGCAAAGGATCCAGCCAACCAGCGCTACGGCTGGATGAAATTGGGAACCCCGGGGCAGGACATGTGGCGCACCATCGGCCGGGGCCGGGCGACCACCTGGACCATAAAATTCAACATGGACAAGGCCGTTCAGGGCAAGGCGACCCTGCGGGTCGCCCTGGGTGGCGCCGACGGCCAGGGCGGTCTCGCCATCGGAGTCAACGGCAAGCAGGTGGGCATCATCAAGCCCGTCGCCACCAATGCACTCCGGTATAACACCGACCGGGGCGTCTGGCGCGAATACGCCCAGCCGTTCGATGCCGCGCTCCTGAAGCCGGGCGAAAACGCAATGACGCTCACCGTACCCGCCGGCGACCTCACAACCGGCGTCTGCTACGACTACCTGCGCCTCGAGCTGGATGAGAATGGCACAGTAGCCCTCGCATCCTCCCGATAGCCTGGATTGTAAGTCATTTTTGGGCAGTTTGGCCGGCAGCGCCGATTGAGTGTGTGGACGACTTCGAGGCCGGGCTTAAAGAGTGGGGATAGCTGGCGATTTCTGTGGTCTACCGCAGTTTCGGTCCATATCGATCTTGGCTGGAATCGAACGCAGTAATATATGCGTAGCGCAATCATAGCCGGCTTAAGCATTGTTGTGGCTCTAGCGTTGAGCGCCGCCGGTCTTGGGGGATATTGGCATTATAAGGTGGCGCCGCTGATGGCTAGAGCGGAACTCAAGGTCATGCCTCATGCCTTCGTTCCTGTTCGGGTTGGCGAAGTACGGAAGTTCGACTTGGGTTATGCCACCTTCTCGCTGCCAAGCTCCGTGGCCGGTGAATTCTATGACCATGCCGGCAAGGGGATTGTTAGCTTCGGCTCGGCGCCCAAGCCTCCGTATCTGATGAACTTCTTCTGTCCGGCCGACGGAAGGAGCGAGCCGTTCCGCAAGTTCTTTGGCATGGTTGCCACCGCGAGCGGAAATTCGCCGATGAACTGGTACGAATACCAGAAGTTAGTTCTAACGCAGCGGCCGCTTACGCTTTGGGACGCCATCCGGCAGGGATTGAAGGGAACAAGGTTGGGATTTGTCCTGCTGGAATCGAAAATGCTCTGCGTCGGCAGCGCCAGCGATGTGCGAGTGTTTGAGAAGGATGGGGTTGGTGTTCTGGTCTTCACATACCCGCAGGGTGACACCCGGCTAATGATCTCTTCGCTCGCGGCAGGCAGTTTCCAAGGAGTCTGGATTAACCCCACCCATTTGAGGGTCGATGAAATCGTGAGCGCCCTCGCGGAAAGTTATGTCCTGAAAGCACGAGATTATAGTGCCGCAGCGATCGCACTGCAGATCGAGCAGGCCGGGATAAAGCCCGTCGTTAAGTAGCGCGTGACTCGAAAAGACAGCTTGTACCCCGCCCATCAATTGAATCGTGCTTGCCGTCCCGCAATTAGCCGTTCGGCATAATCACTGTTAGCCGCAATTGGGCGTCCATGAGCAAACGGTTCACAGTTCGAAACGAATCTCCCTCGGACGTGCAGACAGTTTCTGACATTACAACGTCGGCTTTCCTGACAAACCCGTACAGCAGCCATACTGAACAGCTTATCATTGCCAGCCTCCGTCGGAGCAGCGCGCTTTCTCTGTCGCTCGTTGCAGAGATTGGGGGTCAGGTGGTTGGCCATATTGCCTTCTCGCAGGTCACGATTAGCGACGGTTCCACAGAATGGTATGGACTTGGGCCGATTTCAGTTGCGCCTGCGCTCCAACGACGTGGCATCGGTCAGGCAATGGTTCGTGAAGGCCTCGCTATCCTACGTGACCGTGGTGCAAAAGGCTGCGTAGTGTTCGGGCCACCAAAATACTATCAACGGTTCGGTTTCGCGGCTACGCGAGGACTCACCTTTGTAGAGCCCCCGCCCGAGCATTTTATGGCGTTGTATTTTGGTGCCTCGCGTCCAATTGGCGAAGTCACTTACCATGGAGCATTCAATGTACGCGGCTAACTTCATCCGTCTGGATTGACCATTTTCCCAATTAAGCCTACCTTCGCACTAATCGAACACCGCCATGAAAAACATGCTGTTGATTGTCGTGTGCTCTCTCTTCGCTTTTTTCATCGGTGAAGCCGCTTACTATCACCAACAGAATAGTAGCCTCAAAGCCCAAGTTCGACGCCTGCAAAGTTCAAACGAGGGTCTGAAGGTGCAAATCGCTCAAATTCAAGACCAACGGTTGACGCGCATGGAGAATTACAAACTCCCGAAGTGGATGCAATGGCTCGGACGCCATCGGATCGGGCTCGAAGTCTCCACCGACGGCGACTTACAGCAGGCTTTTCCGCTGCGTACAGGTATCAACGGCAACGGATCGTTCACTTCCGAGCCGTACTATGTGGAGCCTCTTTCTCCGTTGGAAGTATTCAAGAGGTCATACGACATGCCCAGCAATGGTAGCCGTTTTTGACAGGGAGCAGTGCAGGGCGGGCTATTGAGCCAGCCGTAGTGGAGGATTTCATCTGCCAAGGCTCTGCCCCACCACAAAACTACTTCCGCAGGGTCAGTCCGCCAGTTATGGCCTTCTTTTTCGTCTTCTCTACACCGCCGCTCATCATCGTTGTTCTTGCCGCTGTGGTTGTGGTGATCCTGCTGAAGCGCCGCCACCGGTAGCAGCCGCCGCGCCAGCCGACTAGCGAATCTGAGCGCTGAAGCCGCTTCAGTTGGGATTTGAAATCAAACCGCTGAACCGCATAATCGCAGCCGTTGCGCCAGCCGCAGGCGCGGATGATAATCAAGTTACCGATTTGCTTCAACCGCAGCTTTAGAGTCCCGCTAAAATGCGAAAGCTTCTTGTACTCACGATACTTCTTGGCGTCGTGGCGGTGGTTTCCAGCTCCTGTTCCAAGTTCAACAGATACGTCGAGATAACGGCCATGACGCACGTGCTCAACGAAAGGCGGATGGTGATGTTGAACGTCTTTGGAATCACCAATTCCAATCCAACCGCTCACGACGTGCTCAAGGCTGCCGAAGCCAAGTCCAAGAGCGGTCAACAGCTGGATTTCAAGACGATCGCCGCTCGTCTCCGAGCCATCAATACGATGGGTTGTCCTCAGAAGTTCAAGCAAGCATGGGAACACTACATTGAGATCAACGCCGCAATGCCGACAAACTCCGCCTCCAAAGCACCCAACAACCCTTTGAACGAAGCCAACAAGCTTCTGTTGAAGCACCCAACAACCCTTTGAACGAAGCCAACAAGCTTCTGTTGTCGTATGATCTCAAGCTGCGGAAGCTGGCGGCTGACCGTTTCCCCACCCGCGGTCCTTGGATGCCGGCCGCAGAGCCCCCGCCCGAATTCGCCTTCACCACTGAAGTTTTGCTCGCCAACGGCGGCACCACCTACGCCACATGGACGGGCGCCCTTTGGTGGGGTTTCGGCGCCGAGGTCAAGCCGCTTGGTTGGCGGTGGGTCCACAATCCCGGCATGAGTGCCGGCCCGAAAACACCGGCTGCGGCCTGACCGCCGGCAAGGATTTCATTACCGCTTCAGCGCAAGCCAAGCGAAGTAAGCGGCGGCGAGGGCGCCAGCGGCGCTAAGCGCGGTAATCCAAAAATTCGGGACCACAGACCAGTGCGGCTTTTTTAATTCATCTAACCGGCGCGCGAGTTCCTTATGCCGTCGTTCGTTGGCCGCCTCCGCCTCGGCTTGGCGTATCGCGCTTGCTGCTTCAGCCTCGGCGTGCCGGCGGTCACTGGCTCGCTCGGTTTCGGCGTGAATATCCTCGGCTCGCCGCTCATCCCTCAATCTCCGCAGAAGGTCGAACCACCCAGAGCGGTAGTCCGTCAAACTGTACGAATTGATCCAACCAAGCGCAGCGTCGAAGTCTGCCACGGTCCAGTTTCTGACAACAGGCCGAACGTTGCCGTCGCCGGGATAGCCGCGAAGCATCACCTGCACCTGGGAGTCTTCGGCTTTCCGTTCACTCATTTGCTTGGGCAATCGTAAACTACACGTCAGCGGCGCCAACAAAAAACCCCGCCAGGCGAACCGGGCGGAGCCGCAAGCGAACGGGGCCTCCACCCCAGGCGCCCCGATCCAGTTTTGAAACTATGTTGGGCCGCAGTGCCTCGGCGTCCCCTCAGGGAAGACCCTCGCATGTGCAGCGGGGGACAGGTCCCGAAGAGTAATTCGCATTCCCGCGATCTCTCGCGGGCTGAATGGGTGATGCCGCTGCTGGTGATGAAACCATGGGCTTATCTCCGACGGCGGGGCATCTGGAGCCCGACGCCAGTTTCGTAGGAGTATCTCGAGTCCTTGGATTTCAACCATCATTGCAGCTTCCTCTGCTGACACTGCACCGCACTGCACACCTGACGACGAGGCGAATTCGCGTCATACTGGGCTCCCGACCACCACCCCCGATAAGCCACGTTGGGAGCCCTGGCCGAGCTTTCCAGGGCTTCCGGGGTCTCCCGGGCCGAAATCCTGAAGTCCGATGTTGCGCTCCGCGGGTCCATCTTTTACAAACACGAACACAACGCGAACATGGCGCTGTCCTCCTCTGAAATGGTGGACCCTACTGGGGTTTATCCCTTCATAGGAGAATTCAATCCGGATCGCGTTTGGATCGCAAGAATTTGTAACGCCATGAAACTCCCGACCAGCCCTGGTGCGGTGGCCACGTTCTACGCTGCTGCATGGGAGAGCGGCTTTACTTGCCGCCGTATGCTCGCCGCCGAATGACGCTCAAACTCCATCAAATCATAGGCGTTCTGCAGGTTGAGCCAATTCTGGGGCGAAACCCCAAAGTACAAGCCTAGGCGGAAGGCGGTGTCTGCGGTGACCGCTACCTGCCCCTTGACCAGCCGGCTGAGACGCGACTGAGGAATACCGATCGCCTTCGCTAGACGGTACTGGGAGACACCCAGCGGCTTGAGGAAATCTTCGGCGAGGATCTCGCCGGGATGCGGATTAGGGATGAGCGTGGCCTTCATGGTTAGTGGTAATCGGTTATCTCGACCTCATGGGCATCCTTGCCGTCCCAGCGGAAGCAGAGTCGATATTGCGAATTGATCCAGATTGCATGTTGCCCTTCGCGATCTTTGGTCAATCGGTGAAGTTTATTTCCGGGAGGGACTTTTAAGAAGTTGAGTTCAACGGCGGCATCCAGTTGGCGGAGCTTGCGCAAAGCGACGGAGTGAATGTTGGCGGGAAGTTCTGGAGTTCTGTGACCGCGCCAAATGGCCTCAGTCGCCCTGTCGGCGAAGCCCTTGATCATGGGAACACAATGGCCGGATTTTTACTTGCGTCAAGCGCAAGTATCCCCGCAGACGGGCGGTCCTTTCCCCGCGTGGGTCGCGATGGACAACTGGGGTACATCCCGTATCATGTCTTACAGGAGATATGACCGCCGAATTGCAAAAGCTCGCCAAGGCTCTCGATCGAATCGAACGTCGTTATCCAGCGGCCGGGAAACGATACAGCACGATCGTGGAAAATCCCTACGAGGCCGGTTATATGCCGATTCCAAAGCTTTCGAAGAAGGCCGTGGCCACAGGCCGGCGCTTGCGAAAAGCGAGAAGTTATCTCGCGGTTAAATAGCTGGCAGCGGAATGCGGAAAAAAATCAGGTCCTGAGATCTGTAGCTCCATGCCGTCTCACAGATGAATCTTGGGATGAGATAGACTTGCTAATTATTATTATATAATTATTTACGAAAGTTGCGGACCCTACTGGGGTTTATCCG
>JBEKAO010000054.1:0-19259 GCA_050015855.1 Opitutaceae bacterium
TACATCGATCTGGTGCTAGGGAGGGCGAAGCGGTTTGCAACGCCGCTTCGCCCTGCTCCGCTGACCAAGAGTAGCTTGCTATGGGCCGCTACTCTTGGCCAGCAGAGCTACAAGACCTCCAGAATTGAAATCCTTGAAGGATTTCAATTCTGGAGGTCTGAGGTGTTTCTCATTTTGGAGGCCAGAGGTGTTTCTCATCCCTCAACCATAATTTCTGCGGGATGGCATTTTGGAGCCGATTACGCATCTTTTCTCGGATCATGCCCAACGCCTTGGAAATGTCCGCCGTCAGCCGCCTGCCGGCCCCGGACGACAACGCGGCGATCGCGATACGCCGGATAGAAGCGGGCGCGGTGATCGCGATCGGAGGCGTTCCAAGAAAAATCCGCCACACCGTCCTCGAGGGGCATCGATTTGCCGTTCGTCCGATCCCGCGCGGGTCCGACCTGCTGTCGTGGGGCCTTCCGTTCGGTTCCGCGCTGATCGACATCGAACCCGGCGACGCCATTTGCAATCCGCTGACCCTTGAAATCCTTTCCCAGCGCGACCTCGGCGGGGCCGTGCTGCCCCGCGAGGCGAATTTCGAGAGCAAGGTCGCCCCGTATTCCTTTTCCGAGGCCACGTTCCGGCCGGGGCGCCAGGTCGATCCGGCGCCGGACGCCGCAGGGCGGACATTCGAGGGATACCACCGGCCGGGCGGCCGGGGAATCGGCACGCGGAACACGATCGCCATCCTGGGCACGACCTCCCTGGCAGGCAGTTTCGCCCGCCAGCTTGCCGTGCGCCTGGCGCCGCTTGCAAAGGCCCATCCGGATCTCGACGGCATTGTCGCCGTCGCTCACACCGAGGGCGGCGGATCCGGGGTTCCGAACAACCGGGCCCTGCTTTTGCGCACGCTTGCCGGGTTCATGGTCCACCCCAATGTCGGCGCGGTGCTCGCGGTGGATTGCGGCGGCGAACCCGTCAACAATTCCGTCCTGCGCGACTACATGCTCGGGGCGGGATACCCGCTTGATTCGCTGACCCACCGATTCTTCACGGTGAAGGAAGGGCTCGCCGGGGCCCTCGACGCGGGCGAGGCGATCGTCCGGGCCTGGATGCCCGAGGTCTCAGGCCACAGACGAAAGCCAGCGCCCCTTTCCAGTTTGCGCCTGGGCCTCCAGTGCGGCGGATCCGACGCGTTCTCGGGGATTTCCGCAAACCCGCTGCTCGGCGCGGTGGGCCGCGAAGTCATCCGTCATGGCGGCGGAGTGAATCTCGCGGAAACGGACGAACTCGTCGGTGCGGAGAATTACGTCCTGGCCAACGTGAAGGACGCCGCGACCGTCCGAAGTTTTCTTGAAAAACAGGCCCGTTTCAAGGAGCGGCTGGGCTGGCACGGCGCCACGGTCGAAGGAAACCCCTCGGGGGGCAACCGGCTGCGCGGATTGTACAACATCTACCTGAAGTCGCTCGGCGCCGCGATGAAGAAGGACCCCGAATTGCGGATGGACCACGTCATCGACTACGCCGAGCCCATGCGGCATCCCGGGTTCTATTTCATGAACAGCCCGGGGAACGACCTCGAGAGCGTGGCCGGGCAGGTAGCGGCCGGCTGCACGCTCATCGGCTTCACGACGGGCAACGGGTCGATCACCAACTTTCCGTTCGTTCCGACGATCAAGATCACCTCCACGACCCGGCGGCATGAGCTCCTCGCCAATGAGATGGATGTGAACGCGGGCGCCTATCTCGACGGGACCCCGATGAAGGATCTCTGCGCGCAAACCTTCGCGCTTTTGCAGGAAGTCGCCTCCGGGCGGCGCACGAAGGGCGAGAACGCCGGGCATTCCCAGGTTTCGATATGGCGGGACTGGCGCCAGTCGGACGCCTCCCGGCTCGAGACGCTGCGAACCCACCCCGCCCCGGACGGACAGCCGCTCGCCCTGGCGCGGGCGGCGGCGCCGCCGCCCGACCGGACCTTTCCTGGGTTTCGCGCGGGCGACGGGCGCTGGGCCTGCGACCGGGTCGGACTCGTCGTTTCGAACAGCATGTGCTCGAGCCAGATTGCGCTTCTGGCGGCCGGGCGCCTCAACGCGGCCAAAATCGGCCTTGCGCAAGGCGTCTCGCGGTTTGCGGCGCTCGCCCACACGGAGGGCTGCGGCTTCGCGGGCGAGTCGATGTATGCGCGCCTCCGCCGCACCTATGGCGGGTACGCGGTGCATCCGTGCGTCGCCGCCGCGCTCTTTCTGGAGCATGGATGCGAGAAGATTCCCAATGACGTCATGCGCCGCCACCTCGCCAACGCGGGCGCGGATCCCGACCGCTTTGGCTGGGCAAGCGTCCAGCTCGACGGCGGGATCGAGAAAGTGATCGCCAGGATCGAGGCGTGGTTCTCCGAGCGGCTGGCGGAGGCGCCGCCTGCCATGCGCGAGCCGGCCGGAATCGGGAGACTCTCCGTCGGCATCCTGGCCGACGGGTCGACGGCAGCCCCGACGGCCGCCGCTCTCGGCGAAATCGCCCAGTGGATCGCCGGGGCCGGCGGCAGCATTCTCCTCCCCGAGGGGAGCCGGCTTCTGGAGGCCCCGGAGTTTCTCTCGCGCACGATCGGCGCCGCGCCGCCCCACCCCACCCTGGCCTACGGGCAGCCGATCACGCTCCCCGGTTTCCACGTCGTGGCCACCGAGACGGACCACCGGGTCGAAAACATGTCCGGGCTCGGCGCCTGCGGGGTCCAGTCCTTCCTGTCCATCGTCAACCGGGGCGCGCAGCCGGGCCATCCCTTCATACCCGTCCTGCAGTTCGCCGAGGCTGCCCTCCGCGGCGTCGTTCCGGCAGATGAAATCGACGGGTTTCTCGCCGGAGACGCCGAGCAGGATTCCGCCGCGATCCTCGATGCCCTGCTGGCCGCCGCGGGCGGGAGCCGGAACCCGTCGGCCATCGCCCGGGGAAACACCGATTTCCAGATTACCCGCGGCCTTCTCGGCGTTTCGACCTAGCCGGTCAGTGCCTCCCCGGTCTCCGGGTCGAAAAGGTGCACCCGCTCCGGGTCGATCGACAGCCGGACGGATTGATTGACCGCGTACGTCAGGCCGGGTCGCACCCGGGCCACGAAACCCGCCGGACCGCCGCGGAAGTGCAGGTAGATCTCGGCGCCCATCGGCTCGCAAAGTTCGACCCTCGCCTCAAACTGGGCGCCTGGCGCGGTCACTCCCGCCGCTTCGGTCAGATCCTCGGGCCGGATTCCGAGGACAACCGGCCTGTCAACCTTTCCTTCCGCGGCCCGCGACGCCTTTGCCGGCAAATCAAGCCTCAGCGATCCCGGAGTCCCGCCGTCCTCGGCGAACACGAACCGGTCTCCCGCGCGGCCGATCCGGCCCCGGAAGAAATTCATCGGCGGGCTGCCGATGAATCCCGCGACGAACAGGTTCCGGGGACGGTTGTAGAGGGCGAGCGGCGGATCGACCTGCATCAGGTTTCCGTCCCTCATGACGCAGATCCGGCCGCCCATCGTCATCGCCTCGACCTGGTCGTGAGTGACGTAGATCATCGTGGCCCCGAGGCGCCGGTGCAGGCGCGAAAGCTCCATCCGCATCGCGACCCGCATCTTTGCGTCGAGGTTGGAGAGCGGCTCGTCGAAGAGGAACACCTTCGGCTTGCGCACGATCGCCCGGCCGACCGCCACCCGCTGCCGCTGCCCGCCCGACAGCGCCTTCGGCTTGCGGTCGAGGCACGGTTCGAGCCCCAGGAGGGAGGCCGCCTCGCGAACGCGCCCCTCGATCTCCGCCTTCGGCAATTTCCGCAGCTTGAGGCCGAAGGCCATGTTTTCGTAGACCGACATGTGCGGGTACAGCGCGTAATTCTGGAAGACCATCGCGATGTCCCGGTCCTTCGGAGGCACGCCGTTGACGACCCGTCCGTCGATCGAGACGGTGCCGGCGGAGATTTCCTCCAGGCCCGCGATCAGCCGCAGCGTGGTCGACTTCCCGCAGCCCGACGGACCGACCAGCACCATGAATTCGCGGTCCTCGACCGCGAGGCTTATGCCGTTCACGGCCCTCACCTCCGGGCCATTTTTCTCCCGGAAAGTCTTGACGAGGTTTTCGAGTACCACTTTGGCCATAAGACCCGATCGCGCTTATAGCATCCCCGATGGCCAGTACGAACCCATTTAACGCCTCCATCGTAATCCTCGACGGCCACGCGTTGAATCCGGGAGACCTGTCCTGGTCGGCGCTCGAGGCGCTGGGCCCCCTGGTTTGTTATCCCCGCACCCGGGCTGAAGATATCGTCAGCCGCTCCGCACCCGCCGACTTCCTGCTCACAAACAAGACTCCGCTCAGCGCCGCGACCCTGGCCGAACTGCCCCGGCTCCGGTACATCGGGGTCCTGGCGACGGGGCACAACGTCGTCGATTCCGCCGCCGCACGAGCCCGCGGAATTCCGGTGACCAACGTGCCCGGATATGCGACCAACGCCGTCGCGCAGCACACGGTCGCCCTCCTCCTCGAACTCACCAATCATGCGGGCCACCACGCGGAAACCGTGCAGACGGGCCGCTGGTCCTCCTCGCCCGATTTTTGCTACTGGGATCATCCGCTGCTGGAACTCGCGGGCCTCCGCCTGGGCATCATCGGCGGCGGCCGGATCGGCTCGGCGGTCGCCCGCATCGCCGGGGGTTTCGGAATGTCGGTCGCCATCGCAACGAGAGCGGGCGGCCGCGCCGAACTCGAGAAGGTGATCCGCACAAGCGATGTCATCAGCCTCCACTGCCCCCTGACGCCGGACACCCGCGAACTCATCAACGCGGAATCGATCGGCTGGATGAAGCCGACCGCTCTTCTTCTCAACACAAGCCGGGGCGCCCTCGTGAACGAGGCCGACCTCGCCGCGGCGCTCAACAGCGGGCGGATCGCCGGAGCCGGCCTGGATGTCCTTCCGACCGAACCGCCCCCGGCCGGAAGCCCGCTTCTGTCCGCCCGAAACTGCATCGTGACCCCGCACATGGCATGGGCGACCCGCGAAGCCCGCGCCAGCCTGGTCGGCATCGCGGCCGCGAACATCCGGTCATTTCTGGCCGGAAGGCCATTAAACGTTGTTAACTGACAAAGGGTTGGCCATTTCTGCCAAATCCCGTGCAGCGAACCGGCGGCACTTGCATTCGGCGAATTCCGGCGGCAGAATGACCCTTCGCGTTCTTTGATCGGTTGGCACTCTTCCGATCTCCCTTTATGGGGGTGTTCCGGATTCGACCCTTGGTTGGAGTGCGCTGCTGCCTGTCGAGAGTCGGGGGTCTCTCGTAAATCTCCCTTCGAACCAATAAGAGGCAACAACGAAGCAATGCCCATGGCCGCTTAAGGCGGCCACGCGAGCCCGGCGACACCTGCTAGCCGAAGCTCGCGACGACAGCAGGCATAGTATGCGGAGCCGCCCGCGGGCTGCATACCGTACCTTCACCCGGGAGCTGGCTGGGGGCTAAGCGCGCGTCGCGGCGTTCCCCTGGCGAGATTAAGGCGACACTATACATGGTAGACGCGGCGTCCAAAGGCCGGGGGCACGCGGGTTCAACTCCCGCCACCTCCAAAATTTTCCTGCGGAAAATTTTGCCGCGTCGTAGTCCCGCCTCCGGCGGGACGAAGACGGGCACAACAGGCCGCCGCTTGCAATAGTCAGCGCATGCCCGCCCGGACCAGGCAGATAGTCAGTCGCTGCTTTGAATCCCGTAAAGCCGGATCGGGAGGACTGACTTGTAACTCAAGAAGTCCTTGTCGTCGGTGAAAATTTCAAGTTCATGCCGCGCCGCGACCGCGCAAATGACGAAGTCGGTGAACGATCCCTGGATCCCCTTTGACCGGCAGCGATTGTAATACGCGGCAGCTTCTTCGTGGTCGCCGGTCTCGATTTCAAGGTCGGGAAATGCGCGCAGGCGATCTCGCACGCCCTCAAATTTCGAGCGGTCTCGAATTCCCGAAAGAATCTCCTGGCGAATCGGGCCGATGATTTCCACCAGGCCCTGATTCACCAATTTCAGCATTTCCTCCCGGTAAGGTCCCGCGACACCGTCCCCGCGCCTCAATGCCGCGGACCAAATCGGGGTATCGGGCAGGACCCTCACCGATTTGCCCTCAACTTTTTGTGATCGAAGTCAGTCAAGAAATCAACCGTCCCGAACAGGTCCCCGATGGCGCGCTGTTCCCTATGTCGAAGGAATTCAAGGAGAGCCTGGTTAACCGTGTCCTTCTTGGTCCGGAAGCCGCCGATCTTCCTGGCCTTGTTTAGCAGTCGATCGTCGATTTGAAGATTTGTGGGCATATCCACACAATGCGCCACACATTGTATGTGTCAATAGACGAACGGATCGTTCATCAGGGCCGGGCCGCCGGTGATGCATAGTACTGGTGAACCAGATTCATCACCTGGCGCAGGTCGGCGGCCATTTGGACCGAGGACAATTGAGTCGGCGTCAGCGTGCCCTTCGCCCGCTCCGCAACCGCGGACCAATCGGTCTGGGTCAGCGGATTGAGAGGCGTGCCGGCAGCCGGGGCGGGAGTGGCTTGGATCGCGAAATCGAAAAGCTGCTCCATCTGCGATGCGCTCAAAGGCGACGTTCCCCATGCGCTGGCCAGCGCAACCCGGTCGATCAGCGGCTGGAGCGGTTGCGCCTGATTGAACGCCTGCAGGGCGGCGTAACCCTCGGCGCCCAGCAGTTGGCGCTCGGATTGGGCCAATTGCGCGTCCTCCGCGGCCTGAATGCCGGCGATTTCGGAATCGTTCGGCGGAAGCGCCCCGAGTGCGGCCATGGCGACGGCATCGAGCCGGTCCTCCTCATGCCCGGCCAGCAATTGCTCGAGCGCCGCCGAGATTCCAGGCGTCAGGTGCAGTCGGTCGATCAGCGGAAGATAGCGAACCGGAAAATTGGCGACGAACGATCGGATGTACGCCGCGCGGACTTCCGGGTTCGTGGCATAGAGAACCTGGTTGTCGGAGCCGGGCTGGCGCGGCGTGCGAATAGCGACCGCGGGAGGCGGGCGATTTGCGCGGGCCACGCGCGGGGCGGCCGGCTTGTCAAGACGGCTCAGAATCGTGGCATCCAGGGCACGCGCGTCGGCCTTCACGCGACTCAGCGCCTCGTTCGCGCGGCGCTCGTGCTGTCGCGCAACGATCAGAACCCCGAATCCGAAAGCGAAGGCCAGGATGCCTGCGGCTAAACCGGGTGAGGCGCGCATGGGTCAGTACGTCTTGGGCGCTCCCGCAACCTCCTGCGCCAATTGCTGATCCGCAAAAACACCCTCCGCCGCCGTCCATTGATCGGCGCTCAGGATTGTCTGGGCCTGTGCGGCAATGGCGTTCCAGTCGCTTGCGCCACCCGCGTTCTTGAAAAGCTCCTCCAAGGCGGCGGTCTGGCCGGAGCTCAACGGTTGAGCCGTGTAGCCGACCCGGGCCGCCACCATCGCGGCGAGCCCCATTGCTCCGCTGTTGGCCTGAAAGTTCTGGAATTGCGTGTATCCGTCCTCTCCGAGGATCGCCCGGGCCTGATCCGGAGGAAGGCTCGTCACAGACGGCCCGAAAGTGGTCGGGCTGAGTTGCTCGGTGTCCACCCAAAGCTGGGCGGTGGCATTCTCAAAATCTTCGACCTGGGCCGCAGAAAGGCCCGCTTGCGCGAAATACGGGCTGTAATTGGACGCAATCTGGGCCTTGGCGATCTTGAGCAGCATGGCTTTCGCCTCGGGGTACTGGGTGAGGAAGATCTGCGCGTCCCGATGAGGATCGCCGCGCGGCTGGCTCCCAACCGCCAGTGTCGCGGGAGCCTCGCGCACGGAGTTGTCATTGGCGGCGGCCGCCGGAGGAGTCTGAGCTCCGTTGATTTCGGCCGTTCGGCCGGCCGTCATGGCGGGCAGACGCTCCAAAACCCGTTTCTGCGCGGCCAATCCCCTTTGTGCTCGCTGCAAAGCCTCGTCCGCCACATGTGCCGACCGAACTCCGTAGAACGCCGCGCCGGCTCCGGCCAAGCCTAGCAGCGCCGCCGCCGCGACCGCGGCGGTGCCGCCCACAACTGATTTGATGGTCATAATATGAAACAGGCCCCCGCCGGCTCCCGCGGAATGCGCAGCCAGGGCCCGGGTGGCGACCTGCCGGGACAGGTCGGCCGGCGCCGCCAGCCCGGTCCCTGCCAACATCACGGCCAGGGCCGATTGCGTCGATGTGACACCGTGGCGAGACAGTCGCCGTCTCAGGCGCTCCAGCGCACGGTCGATGCGCTTGCGCGCGGCGTCTTCGCTGATGCCGAGCGCCTCCGCAACGGCGGCAACCGGTCTTTCCTCAAAAAAACGCACCAGCAACGCCGTCCGTTCCGCCGCCTTGAGCTTGTGCATTTCCTCGTCGAGAACCGGGCGCAGCCGTTCCCAATCGGCGGGCGAGGGCTCGTTGGTCGGAGTTTCACTCATGATCGCCGCCGCGCGTTCGCGGGCCTGCCGTCGCCACTGCCCGCGCAGGAAATTTTTCGCCGCGAAGTGGGTGCTGGTGTACAGCCAGCTTGCCAGGGCGGGATGGTGGCGGAGCCGGCTCGCCTGGCGGGCGAGGTCGACGAAGACCTGCTGCGCGATATCCTGCGCCTGGTGGTCATCGCGCAACTGCCGTCGGGCGGTTCCATAGACGAGAGGAAGGTGGCGCTTGACCAGCTCGGCAAACGCCGCCTCGTCGCGGGCGGTGGCATACCTGTGAAGCAGGTCGGAATCGGTCATCGCACCCCTATTACATCCGTCATGCTGGAAATCGGACAGAAAATCGCACCTGGGGATCCTAGGAGAGCTCCTCAAAGCATCCTAGGGATGCGGCGCGGCGTCCTCCGGGTTGGAAGGGGAACCGGACATTGCTTTCCATGGGTGGCAGCACGGACCCTGACGAGCCAGCCTAAAGCGGCCTGGTCTCCCGCATCAATCTGCCCTGTATTGTCGCGTTGCCAAGTCTGCGGACTTCTCGTAGATTCCGACCATGCCGAAAACATCGAAACAGCCCCTTTCCTTCGACACATTGCGTGTCGTCTTGGGTGCGGTGTGTGCGGAGCGGCCAATCGCGCGCATGGAGGTATTCGGCTCGGTCGCTCGAGGGGAGGCCGGAAAGGACAGCGACGTCGATTTCCTCGTTGAGTTTCTGCCCGGCGCGCATGCCGGACTCTTCGAGATGGGCGAATTGAAGGAAGACCTGGAGGACCGCCTCGGCTGCCGCGTGGATTTGCTCAGCCGGCGTGCGGTCGAGCGAAGCCGCAATCCGTATCGGCGCCGAGCGATTCTCGCCAGTCCCGTCACGTTGTATGCCCGATGAGAAGCAAGAGGGATTGCTGCGCGACATGCTGGATTCGGCCCGCCAGATCCACGCGTACCTGGCCGGAATGAGCCTCGAAGCCTTTTCTGCCAACGTGGAGAAGCAGGACGCCGTATTGCGCCGTAGCTCGCGCCCTGGCGCGAGCGAAGGCGGGCACCTTGCCAATATCCCAACATGGCGAGCTATCACTACGTCTACATCCTCCAGTCCGACGGCAGCCCCACCCATTTCTACGTCGGTCAAACAACAGACCTTAAGGCCCGACTCGCCAAGCACAACGAAGGCGGCACTCCGTACACGGCCAATCATCGCCCCTGGTCCTTCAAGACTGCTATAGCCTTTACCGACCCGATCAACGCCGCCAGATTTGAGCGCTACCTTAAGACATCTTCCGGCCGCGCATTTTCAAGAAGACATCTATAGACCCCAGAACTGTAATCGCGCCCGGTTGTCAGCAATGCTTTGCCAACGGTGAGCTCGAAATTCCCTTCGTTCAAAGCGCAGATCCCGCCTCCTGCCGATATCCCAGCGGTAGAGCATAGGAAAGCCGGCGACATCGTTATCTTTCTCACCCGCCACGACGGCAAGTGCGCCGAATGCGGCGCCGACTTCCTCAAAGGAAGCATGATTCGCGTGGAGAATGACCGGCCCCTTTGCCTCGAGTGTGCCGATCTCGACCATCTCGAATTTCTTTCGCGCGGCGACACGGCGTTGACCCGTCGGGCGACAAAGCATTCCCCACTGCGCGCCGTAGTTGTCGAATGGTCGCGGGCGCGCAACCACTATGAGCGCCAGGGCATCCTGGTCACCTCGGCGGCGATCGAACAAGCGGAGAAGGAATGCCTGGCGGATGCCGAGGCCCGCGAACGCCAGCGCCAACGAGCCGCGCAATACCGTGAGTCCGCCGAGTCGACGGACCTGGCCGTTACGACTGCGGCAATTCGTGCACAATATCCCGGTTGTCCGCAGGATGAGGCGGAAGAAATCGCGAAATGGACCTGTCGGAAATATTCAGGCCGCGTCGGCCGGTCGGCCGCGGCAAAGCAATTCGATTCTCAGGCCCTGAGACTGGCCGTCGTCGCGCACATCCGACACGTCCATACTCACTACGACCAACTCCTCATGCAATACGGCGATCGGGAGTTGGCTCGGCAGTCCGCCCATTCCGAAATCGACCGGATCCTCCGAGGGTGGGAGCAAGGAAGGACTTAGTGCCCAGCCTATGACCCCGCCCCTCAGGCCACCTTCTCCGGGCGCCAATTGAATGCGAGTTTCTTGTGCGTCTGCGCACAGTCGCGGAGGTACAGATTGATCAAGTTTTGGTACGGAATTCCCGTCTGCAGCGACAAGTCCTTAAAATATCCGATGATTTCGGTCTCCAATCGAATGGTGACCGGCTTCTTCAGGCGCTTGGCGTAGGGGTTCTTCTTGGCGCCGGTGAAATCGTGTGCTTTTCTCATTTTCGGTTCTCCATGTGGGGCTGCTTTTCCCTGGTCCCGTTCCATGCTTGGCCGCATTGCTCTGCGCCTTCTTTGGATCCCACTCGAAGTAGAGCGCGTTCATTCTGGATATTAGCAATATGTCATATTGCTCGTATATTTCAAGCCCCTAAAGATGCCCTGGCAATCTGTCGCAGCCATTGGCAACCTCGCCGGGGGCGCGGGGGGCCAGCGCTGCAAAAAAGCGCCAGAGTGGGTGATTGCGCCCCCTTACTATCTTGTGCCTGGCGGGCCAGAAGACGATCCACTGCGGAGGTTTGAGTGTTTGGCCCACTTCAGACCTGATGAATCTTGGGAGCGCAATCTAAGCCAGGCGACCAGTGCAAATAACGCCCAAACCCCCGAAAAAATCCAGCAAAGATCACGCTCATCATCATTCCCTCGTCTGCCGGCCCATACGGAGAGGATAGCAAACAGGATAGCTGCAATGATGTTGACCCGCCACAAACCGCGGAGCGACGAGCGACGCTCTGTATCTGTGGCTCGTCTAAACGTGAATCTCAGCATACCTCTCAGTGAATTTAGGAAGTATTCCCGTAGATAGCTGCCGCTCAAAGCAAAAACGAACGCTGCCCACTGAATCAAGAAGCGGAGCTGTTGCAGCCCTCGGGGCTTTGGCCTCTTTCCCCGTTAAAATCGGTTCTGAATTTTTTCTGAACATTCCCTCTGTAGACCGTCCGCTTTCCAGTTCTTAAAGCAAATATCTCCTATAAGAAAAGGCCGAGCTGGCGGGTTCAACTCCCGCCACCTCCAAAACTTTTTGAAGGAGAATTTTGCCCTCCGTAGCTCGCCTAAAAGCGCGCGCGAAGGAGGGCAACCCCGCCCGTCACTTTCCCGCCGTCGCGGACTCCGGTATTTCCACCGCGTACACGTCGTTGGCGGTGCCCTTGAGGTGCGCGGTCAACACCACCCAGCGGAAATCGGGCGTAAGATGGGGATTGGGCTCGATATACTCGGCCTTCGGGTTCTCGTAGGTCCCGGAGAAATCGCAGATGCGCACGACGGGCACCTCCAGGGTCTGCGGGTTCCGCTGGTCGAGCCGGTAGATGCAAAGCCACGGATTGGTATGCTGAAAACCATCCCCGACCGCCCACTTGGCGTCCGGGCCGATGGCATAATGGATGGATCGATGGTCGGATCGTTTGGCGGCGGCAACAGTCACTCCTCCATAGGAAGAGGGGGCCACCGCCACGCCTCCGTAGGAATATCGCGTCTCCACGAGAGTTTTCACATCCAGGTGGGCGAGTGCCCCCGCGCTGCTGATGTCGTACCAGACCGATTCGCCATCGCGATCCCAGAACTCATGCGTGATGCCGTCGTTCTCCAGCGGCCCCGTCCGCGGCATGGTCACCTGCCCCGTCGCCAGGTCGAGCAGGCGCAGGCGATTCTTGATGTGCACCGTGACGAAGCCCTCGTGGATGAACAGCGCCAGGTTCGGATTCGTGGGCGAGCCCTGCACGTGTCCAAGCCAGTTATTGTCGTTGTCCTGGAACACCAGCGCGACCTTGCCGGAATCAAGGTCGATCGAATAGATGGCGTTGTGCCTCTGCATGTGCTCATACGCCGCAACCCAGTCGACCCGCCGCAGATGAGGGTCGTCCATTACGGGCTTGGCCGCCACCAGCCTGGCATGCTCGTCGGCAAGCTGATCGCAATAGGCGAAAAGCAGCTTGCTCTCATCCGCAGTGAAGCCAAAACCCGCGGCCTGCGCCAGCCGGCCGTGCGGGACGGTCGCGATCTTGCGGGTCTCCCCGCTGTCCAGGTTCAGGAGGAAGACGTCGTCTCCCCGGTCAAACGCCGCGCTCCGCCGATGGGGCAGAACGACGACGTGCTGGCCCGTCTCGTGGGTGAGCTGGCGGATCCCGCCGGTCCGGAGGCTCAAGGCAAAGAAGCCCTGGTCCCCGCCGCGCCTGCCGCTGAAGAGCATCAGGTCGCCGTCGGCAGTGAAGATGTTCTGATGGAAATAGAACACGCTGGAGCTGTCGAAGCCGCTGGTCAGGTTGAGAACCCGGGTGTGGGAGGTCGGATCCCGCCAGGCCAGGTCCGGGTCGTTCGAATGCTGCTGCCAGATCGAACCGATCGTCTCAGGCGCAGGCTGGGCGGGAGCGGCGCCAGACTCCGCCCGCGCAACCGCGGAAAAGCCTCCGACCCAAGTGATGGCCGCTCCGCAAGCCAGGGCGATGCAGGCGCGACGCCGTGCGTGATTTTGGAATATTGGCATGGTAGCTCGCTGCGGCCGGCTCTTCATGCCGGCAGGGTTGGGGGTTGATGGAGATAGCGCATGCCCGAGCCTGACGCACGCCACCTTCCTTTGGATGTGCCCGTATTGAAAAAGGCCGAATCGGTTGGTTGTGAGGTCATCTCCGTTCACTTGGGAGCCCATTACAAGTGTTGCCAGGCGCCAGATAGTCGTCTTACTGCGGGTCTGAAAACATACCAGCCGACCGAACCCAAGCCGACCCAAGCTCCCGTCTCCACTGCCACTGAGGGCGACGCCATTGAATTGGAGGGCAGAGTCGTCGCGGTCTTGCCGGGGACCATGTTCCGGGTGCAGCTGGCGAACGGCCACATCGTCCTTGCGCACATCTCGGGCAAACTGCGAAAGCACTACATCAAGATTGCCGCCAGCGACATGGTGAAAATGGAGATGAGCCCCTATGACATGAACAAGGCGCGGATTACGTTTAGGCTGAAGGAAGCGAACTCGACTTACCGCCCGCCGGTTCGCCGGCGATATTGATTCATTGGATTGGAGCCAGGCGCCGGGATCCGACCAACGGTCCAAGTGCATATGGGGAGGAGCCGAAGCGCCGTCGGCCACTCAAGCCGCCACTTTCGGGCAAAGCCGGCTCGACTGGGGTACCGACCGAGGGTAGTATTCAGTCATGCATATGCGCCGCCTTATCTTCCTCGTCTTCGCCTTCCTCGCGCCCGCATTCGCGGCGGCCGCCGCGGAGTCCGTCCTCAAGGTCATCGGGCCCTCGCAAACCATCGCCCTCTCGGCCGCCGATTTCGCCGCGCTTCCCCATATCACGCTGGACCTCCCCGCGCAGGGCAACCAGCAGGAGCAGCACTATTCCGGCGTCGCGATTCGGGAACTCCTGACGCGGGTCGGCGCCCCTCTTGGAGAAAAAATGCGCGGGGCTGCGCTGCTGTCGGGGGTGATCGTGCGCTGCAAGGACAACTATGCGGTGCTTTTCTCCCTGGCGGAATTCGACCCGAAATTCACCAACCGGACTATCATCCTGGCCGATAAGGAAGATGGGGACATTCTTCCGCCCTCCGCAGCGCCGTATCGCATCGTGGCCCCGGGCGACAAGGGCGGGGCGCGTTCGTGCAAGCAGGTCACCTCGATCGAACTCGTCTCGCTTGCCAAGCCGTGAGGGCTGCGGCTAGGAATCGGGCGGCAGCGGGGATTCTGGGCATCGCCGCAGCCCTGGCCGGAACCATCCGGGGCCAGGATTCGTTGCCGGAATACGAGCGGCCTCCCATCCGGTACTCCCATGCCAGGCCCCGCGACGCGGTCGCGCGGCTGGTATCGCGGGTCGCGAACGGCGAGGTCAAGCTTGAGGGTTCGGACACGGAAATCCTGCGCACCGTCCTTAGGGAACTGGACATTCCGGTCGAGAGCCAGGTTGTCGTCTTCTCGAAGACGAGCCTTCAGGCCGGCCTGATCCAGCCTTCGCATCCGCGGGCGATCTACTTTTCGGATTCCGACTACGTCGGCTGGGTGCCGGGCGCACTTGTGGAGGCGGCGGCCATCGATCCGGAACTGGGGCCCGTCTTCTATGCCTTCGACCCCCAGGATGCGCGCGACAAGCGGCGCACGTTCGTGCGGGAAGGGACCTGCCTGCGATGCCACGGGGGCTCCCTGTCGCCGGACATCCCGGGCCTGTTCACTCGCAGCCTGCTCACCGCAAAAAGCGGCGAACCGCTTCCGGACCAAGGATTGGAGCTGGTGGACGACTCCACGCCCTTCGACCACCGGTGGGGCGGCTGGTACGTCACCGGGTACGCGGGAAGCGAGGATCACCGGGGAAATGCGTTTGGAAGCGAAAAGGACGGCCGTATCGAATTCCAACCGTCCGGCGCGCGGCCGGCGGAGCTGTCGGGTTTCTTCGACACCTCGCAGTACCTTGCGGGCACGAGCGACATTCTCGCCCTGATGGTGCTCGAGCACCAGACGGCGATGCACAACAGCCTGACGCGGGCCACCCAGCGGATGCGGGAGGCCGTGGCGTCGACCGACGCGGGGTCGGCGGCCCGCCTGGCGACCATCGTCGATGCCTCCGCGCAGGACGTCCTGGACCATCTGCTATTCCGCGGCGCCGCGCCGATTCCGGACAACATCGGGGGCGGCGAGGCCTTTCGGAGGGCATTTGCCGCCCGGGCGCTCCGCAGCAAGGAGGGCGATTCGCTGCGGGACTTTTCGGCGCAAGGGCGCCTCTTCGCAAACCGCTGCAGCTTCCTGATCTACAGCGATGCCTTTTCGGCCCTTCCCTCCGCCATCAAGGTACCGGTGCTCAGGCGCCTGGGCGCGGTCCTGCGGGGCGAGGATCCCTCCGGAAGATACGCCTACCTCGGCGGCGATGAACGGGGACGGATTCGGAAGGTGCTGAACGACACGATGCCGCAAGCCCGCGCCGAACTGGGCCCCTGAGCGCCGAATCTCCAGGACGCCGGTTCGCTTGGAATATCGGCGAGAATGGATACGTTCGAGGGTATGCGCCGCGCGCTCCCACTTTTGGCACTTGCCCTGGCCGCGGCCCAGACGAGCCTTTTTGCCGATCCTGCCATGCAAACCAAACCGAATTCAGCGGCCTCTTCAACCGGACCCGCCTGCGCAACCGACGGACCGAAGTCGGCGTGCGGGCTGCCGTCGAGCGTTGTCATCGACATGTCAAAGGCAGCCGTCAGGCACTCGGATGCCGAGTGGCGGAAGCTCCTGACTCCGGCCCAGTTCGCGGTCGCCCGCCGCCAGGGAACCGAGCCTCCCTTCCAGAACGAATACTGGGACAATCACGAGGACGGCGTGTATTTCTCGGTGTGCAGCGACACTCCGCTTTTTGACAGCCGGGATAAGTTCGAGAGCGGCACGGGCTGGCCGAGCTTTACAAGACCGATCGAGCCAGGCTTTGTCGAAGTGTCCAGGGACACGAGCCACGGAATGGTGCGCGACGAGGTCCACTGCCCCGTGGACGGAGCGCACCTCGGCCACGTCTTCGACGACGGCCCCGCTCCCACGCACCTGCGCTATTGCATCAATTCCGCCTCGCTGCGCTTCATGCCCCGCAAGCAGTATGACGCGTGGGTCGCAGCGCACAGCGTCGCCGTCGCCAAGTGAGGCGGCTTCGGATCGCCATCGCCGCCGGCGACGGAGTGAAAACGGAAATGGATACTTTCCTTTGGGCCCGTGCCCGGGCCGTCCCTGTCCTGCTTTCGCTGGCGGCCGCCTTCTTCCCCTTCCTCCGGGCATATGCGCAGGTCGCGGGCGGGACCGCGCCCCAGGGCCCGCCGAAATCGTGGATCGATCCCGACACCGGCCATCGGGTCATCCGCCTGACAGACGCCCCCGGGTCCGCGACGCTGTATTTCAACGACTGCGGCGAAACGCCCGACGGGCGCGAAATCGTCTTCACCACCACCGAAGACCGCAGCGCCCGGATCCTCGATCTCGGGACGGGGCAGGCCCGCCTCGTGGCGCAGGGGCCCGTGAAGACAATCTGCATGGGGCGGAAGACTCCGAGCGTCTTTTACGTCCGGATGGAGAACGATGCGCAGGTGCTGTATTCCACCAACGTGGACTCCGGCGCCACCCGCCGGCTGGCCGTGCTCCCGGGCAAGGGGGCGCTCTACACGGTCAATGCGGACGAGACGATGGCGGCCGGAACGTATGTTCCGGGCGATCCGCCGACATACGGCGGGCGCGCCGGGTTTGGGTTTCCCGACAGTCCCCAGGTCGATCCGCTGGAACAGGACCCCAAGAAGGGAACGCTTATGGCCGACCGTTTCGCGGCCCGCCTGCCCATCGTTCTTTACACGGTCGATCTCGCCACCGGGCGGAGCAAGACCCTGCTGAGCAGCACCGACTGGCTGAACCACCTGCAGTTTTCGCCGACCGATCCAACGCTTCTCATGTATTGCCATGAGGGTCCCTGGCAGCTGGTGGACCGGATCTGGACCATCCGCACCGATGGCACGCACAACCATCTCGTTCACAAGCGGACGATGGAGATGGAGATCGCGGGACACGAATGGTGGGGCCCCGGCGGCGAGACGGTTTGGTACCAGCTCCATTATCCGGCCGCCCTGGGCGTCAATTTCATGGCGTGCGAAAACGTGAATACGGGCGCACGCCTTTGGATTTCCTACGGGCCCGACGCCGCGTCCATCCACCACAACAGTTCCCCCGACGGAACCCTCTTTTGCGGCGACGGCGACAAGACAAACCCCTGGGTCGTCCTCTGCCGCCCGGTATTCAATCCGGGCCGGGACACGTTCGGCTCAAACTTGACCAAGACCGGCACGGTCAGGGTCGAGCGTCTCGTCAACATGTCCAGGCACAACTACCAGCTTGAGCCGAACCCCATCTTCACGCGGGATCAGAAGCTCGTAATTTTCCGCTCCAACATGTTTGGCGCCACGTACGTATTCGGGGTCGAAGTCGCCAAGGCGGGCAGTCCCTGAGTTCCGCGGGCTCCCCGACGATCCGGCAAAGCGCGGTCTTACTTTTGCCGCGCCGCGCTGCCGGGCGGCGTGCGCGAGGCGACGTATGCCGCAATGTCCACCATGTCCTCGGACGTGAGGTTGGCGACGACCGGCTGCATCAACGGCGACATCCTTCCCTTGCGCGTCCCCTGCTGCAGGTCGTAGAGCTGCCGCACCAGGTAGCTTGGCGAGCGTCCGGCGATTCCCGGCACATCCGCCAATCCCATGAGATCGGGCCCATGGCATATTGCGCAAGCAATGGTCCTGCCCGGCACTATTTGGCCGTCGGCGACGCTCAGGCCGCCGGTCGTCACCAGGCTCTCGCCCTTCCGGATGCTGCCGACCGGCACGTAGGCGATGAAGCCCGAGCGGGGGTTGCGCAGCACCTCGGACTGTTCCTCGTCTTCCGGCACCTCAATGATTCGACCCGCTATCGGCTCCGTCCTGGCCGCTTCGGTCGCAATGAACAGGTTCCCATCGAGCCTGGTCTTTGGCACCAAGTCGGTTTCGACGACCCGCGTCCATGGAGTCCATTTCATCGCCGAGAAATACTCCGCCGCCGCCTTCATTTCCTCGTCGCTCATGGCCTTCGCCAGCCCGGCCATCATGGGAGTGTTCGGCTTTCTCCGATCCGCCGACGTGCGCGCGTCGTTCCTGAAGTCCTCGAGCTGGCGGAGAAAATACGCCACCGGCAGTCCCGCCACCGGGGCGTTTTCCGGGCGGCCCTTCCCCGTGGGCAGGTGGCAATAGGCGCATCCCCATGAGGTCTTGCCCAGCCCCGCGGGACCGTGAGTCATCAACTCCGACATCGGCGGATGGTCGCCGGGAAACCAGTCTGCCACGTTGCCGCCGTCGCGGATGTCGACCCGCGAATAAGCCGCGGAACTCCCTTCGACATGCCTCAATCGGATCTGATCCCCGGCTGGCTCGGTCGCCAGAAGCTGGCGCGAGGAAGGGCGCACCGCCTGCGACGCCGCCTTGTCGCCCAGCGCCGGAGGCGCGAGAAACCCATATGCCCAGAGGGGCTCGGGCCCGCCCGCGGCCCGAACGGCGCCTGCTCCCGGCAGGATGGATCCAAGGCAGAGAACGGCGTTGATTGTGATGCGCATCACCTGGAAGGCGGCTTGAGGCTGAAGCCTGACAAAAGGTCTCCAACCCGGCCCGTTCAACGAAATTGCGAAACTCCTGCGCGATTGAGCCGATAAGATGTTGATGGGCCGTCCGATCTCCAGGTTTCGGCGGTTCACAATCCCGTTCTTCCATGATCGCCCCCTTGCCTGCCAATGAGATGCAGCGCCTGAAGGCCCTGCGCGGGCTCAGGATTCTCGACACGCCGCCCGAGCCGGCGTTCGACGAAATTGCGCAGCTGGCGGCGGGCATTTGCGGCGTGCCATTTTCGATGGTCAGCCTGGTCGATTCCGACCGCCAATGGTTCAAAGCCCGCGTGGGGCTGGATATCTGCGAGACGCCGCGCGATGTCGCGTTCTGCGCGCATGCGCTCGAGCAGGGCGGCGAACTTCTCGAAGTCGAGGACGCCAGGAGCGACGCCCGCTTCAGCGACAATCCGCTGGTCACCGAAGCGCCCTTCCTGAGATTCTACGCAGGAGCCCCGCTTTTGGCCGGATCCGGCGTCACGGTCGGCACCCTCTGCGTCGCCGATACGGTCCCCCGCCGGCTGACCCCGCTGCAAAAGTCGGCTCTGTTCACGCTCGGCCGGCATGTGGTCGCGCAGCTCAGGCTGCGGCAGATGAT
>JBEKAO010000055.1:0-19204 GCA_050015855.1 Opitutaceae bacterium
ACCTCGTACACATTGAGCTCCCCGTAGGCGACCACCTGGAGTCCGTCCCGCAGGGGCACCTTCTGCCGCGCGGCATCGCCGCGGAACAGGACCGCGCTCAATTGCGCGCCCGCATCCTTGAGCGAAAAATACAGGTGCCCGCTCGCCTGGGCCCGCAGATTCGAAACCTCGCCCCTCACCCATCCGGGGGCGATGCCGCCCTCCAGCAGCTTCTTCACCCGCCGGGTGAATTCGGTGACGCTTTCGACGCGGCCCGCATCCGTCCGGTCCTCCCTGGAAAAAAGCGGCAGTTCGGCGCTCATGCGGATTCCCTGCGCCGCCCCAGATGGTGGCGCAGGAGGTGCGCGGCGGCCGCGAGCGCGGCGAGAATCCCGATCGCAAAGATCGCGACCCTGGCCCGGCCGCTCAAAAGGGCGTCTCCAAAGACAATCGCGGCCGCCGCGTATGTCCACATGACGGCGCAGGAAATCGCCATGTACCGGACGAACGGTGCGTCCGCCAGGCCGAGGAGGTAATTCTGGGCGCAGAACGGGGGGCCGGGCGTCACCCGGAGGATGACGATCAGGTCGGTCAGATCCGCCTTGTCCAGCTCCGGCAGCCTGTATCCGAGGCGGGTCACAATCCGGGATATCAATGGCCGGAGGATCCGGCGCGCGAGCCAGTAGGTCAGCAGGATGTTGACCGCGATGGCGGCGAATGCGGCGGCGATCACCCATCCCATCCCCATTTGAGAGCCGAACGCGCGGCCGGCGGTGAGGGTGAAGGCCGAGAGCGGCGCGCCCACGGCCGGCAGAAGGGCCATCGCGATGAAGAAAGCCCAGGGACCCGCGGCCTGGAGGATTCCGATCCCCCGGCCGAGCGCCCGCTCCGCAAATCCGATGACGTCGAAGCCCCTCAGGGCCAGGACTCCCGCCACGATCAGCAGGACGGCGGCGGCCGCGACCTTGAGCAGGAGTTTCTTGCGCTCTGCGGAAAGTGCGGGCGGCATCCGTGGAGCCTGCTCCCGGCGGAGCGGAGGCGTCAAGCGCGGGCGGCCTGGACCAGCTCCACCTCGTAGCCTTCCGGGGCGTCGATGAATGCGATCGTCGCACCGCTCCCCGTCTTCGTGGGGCCGTCGCTCAGCTTGAAGCCCCTCCGGGCCAGCTCCGCGGCGAAGGCGTCCAAATCGTCGACCGCGAACGCCAGGTGCATGAGGTCCGGCTGCACCTCGACCGAGGGGCTGTTCGGGAGCTGGCAGATTTCTATCTCCTCGTCGCTATTGGGGGTCGACATGAAGGCCACCTTGGCGCCGCGGGGCGAAATGCTCCGGCGGGCCACCTTCAGCCCGAGCGCGTCCTCGTAGAATTTCACCGTGCGCTCGAGGTCGTTGACGCGCATCCGGGTATGCAGAAGTTTTTTGACCATGGCCGGCAACAAATGCCCGAAATCCGATATTCTCAAGCAAGACCTCCTCGCAAAGGACCTCAGACCTCCAGATTTGAAATCGTTGAGGATTTCAAATCTGGAGGTCTGAGGTCCTTTGCGAGGAGCCTTTTGCCCGCTTGCGCCGGCGCCGCCGGGAGGCACAATCCCCTGCGATGAAGAAACGCCTTTTTGGGAACACCGGAGTTTATGTCGGCGAGATCGGCCTCGGCACCTGGCAGCTCGGCGCCGACTGGGGCGTGGTGACGGAGGAAACCGCGTTCGCCACGATGCGCGCGGCGGTCGAGTCGGGGACGACCCTTTTCGACACCGCGGACGTGTATGGCATGGGCCGGAGCGAAACGCTCATCGGCCGCTTCCTGAAGGAGACGAGCGTTCCCATTTTCGTCGCGACAAAGTTCGGGCGCTTCAGCCCGCCCGGCTGGCCGGAAAACTTCGGCCGAAAGGCCGTGCGCAGCCACGCGGAGGCCTCCCTGCGCCGGCTCGGGGTGGAGGCGCTGGACCTCACGCAGCTTCACTGCCTCCCGCCGGAGGTGCTCGCGAAGGGCGAGATCTTCGAGCACCTGCGCGAGCTCAAGCGCGAGGGCAAGATCCGCGCATTCGGGGCGAGCGTCGAATCGATGGACGAGGCCCTCGTGTGCATGAGGCAGGAGGGCCTCTCCTCGCTCCAGATCATCTTCAATATATTCCGCCAAAAGCCGATCGACGTCCTGTTTGACGAGGCGAAGAGGAGGAACGTCGCCCTCCTCGTCCGCCTTCCCCTCGCGAGCGGGCTGCTCGGCGGAAAGATGACCAAGGCGACCCGGTTTCCGCCCGAGGATCACCGGAACTACAACCGGGACGGAAAGGAGTTCAACGTGGGCGAGACCTTCGCCGGACTTCCATTTGAGAAGGGGGTCGAGCTGGCCGACGCCCTGAAGCCTTATTTCCCCCCGGGGTTCACCCTGGCGGAAAAGTCCCTGCGCTGGTGCCTGGATTTCGACGCGGTGACCGCGGTCATCCCGGGGGCCAGGAATCCCGAGCAGGCGCGCGCCAACGCCCGGGTCTCCAGCCAGCCTCCGCTCCCGGAGGCGCTCCACGCCCGCCTGAGGAAGTTTTACGACCGCGAGGTGTCGATCCACATCCGCGGCGTCTATTGACGAACTTGGTTTCAGGCCCTGGCGAAACTCACCTTGTACGCGAGGGCGATGCGAAGGGGCGTCCGCGCTGGGGACCTGAGTTCCAGCCCGTCGGCGGACTGCCTCCAATCAACCGGCTCCGCGGACCCGAGCAGGCTGACGGACCTGACCGCCGGGACCGCGGGCACCGCGCCGGTTCCCATTGACGCGATCTTCAGCGACGCGCCCGGATCGGGCACGCACATGCAGAAGGCGTACACCGCGCCGTCCGCCCCCACGGTGAATCGAAAATCCTGCGGGCCGAACCCGAAGTCCTTGTGGCGCTGCCCCAGGCCGCTCCCCGCGGGCGACTCCCGCACCCGGCCGCCGGCGCCCTCCCCGAGCCTGATCCAGGCGCGGCTGCCGTAGATGCCTTCGCCGTTGACCCTCATCCAGGCGCCCACCTCCGAGAGCATCCTGAGCCCGCCCTCCTCCAGCGATCCGTCCGGGCGCATCGGCACATTGACGCAGAAGCAGCCGTCCCGGGAAACGCATTCGAGCATGTAGCGGATGAGCGCCCCAGCGTCGTACACGGTGCCGGGCGAGTAAAACCAGTCGCCGAAGGCCGTCTCGCCGATCCAGGGCTGGTCGGTCTTGATTCCCTCCGGCCACCGGCCCTCGGCCGTGTTGACGATTCCCCTGCCGCCCGGATGAAACTTCACGATGCTGAAGGTGTCCACCCGGCCGCGGGTCATGAGCGCGCGGTTGTAGAAATCCGCGACCACGCTCTGGATCGCGTCGCATTTGAAGCCGGTCCCCGTCTTGTATCCGGAAAATGGTTGCGTTGAATTGCCGTCCGTGTAGATGAAGTCGGGGTCGTATTTCCGGACCGCATCCATGATTCGAAGCGCCCACCTCCTGGAGTACCACCGGCAGTAGTCCCCGTGGCCGGACAGGATTCCCCGGACGGGGGCGTGGTCCGGGTCGAAGCCGTCGTACTCGCGAAGGTCCGCTCCGTAGAGCAGCCGCGGGTCCAGGCCCTCCCACCACCTTCCCGCCCCGTCGGCCGGCGTGAGGTTTCCGTCGTAGGGCACCCCGGCCTTCGGCCCGGTCCGGTCGCTTCCGAAGGCCTTCTGCCACCACCACCAGGTGTATTCGTGGTGGAAGGAGACGCCGAAGCGCATGCCGGCCTCGCGCGCGGCCCGCGACCATTCGCCGAGCAGGTCGCGCCCCGGTCCCAGGTTGACGGAGTTCCACGGCTGATAGGAGGAGTTCCAGTTGTCGAAGTTGTCGTGGTGCACGCCCTGGATCGTGAGAAAGCGGGCGCCGGCGCCCCTGTAGGCCTTCACCAATGCGGCCGGATCGAGTTTCGCGGGGTTCCAGTCCCTCAACAGCTCCTTGTAGCCCGATTCGGAAGGGTGGCCGAACTCGCGGACATGGTTGTCGTAGGGGATGGCGTTGGTGTTGCTGCGCTGGCCCTGCATGTAAATCAGGCGCGCGTACCAGTCGCCGCTCCGCCCCGCGGATTGCGGGCCGAAATGCACCCAGATGCCGAACTTCGCCTCGCGCAGCCACGCCATTTCCCCTGCCGGATAAGCCCGCGCGATGGATTCCCAGGTCGGGGCATAGGGTCCGGGCGCGATCGGGAGATCCAACCTCGCTTCCCGAAACGCGGCCGGATCCCCCATGGGCACCGAACCGGGGGGGCGCTTCGGCGGGAGGGCGGGCATCGGCTCAGGCGGCGGCAGGGCGCCATCGGAAGGGGGAATTGGCGCTTGGGCCGCGGCCCGCGCCCGCCTTGCGAGTCCCGCGGCCAGGCCGCCCGAGGCGACGCCCTGGCCCGCCAGCGCCGCAATCTTGATGAACCTGCGCCGGGTGATCCGTTTCATCGGAGTTGCCGCAGATACTTGACGACGGCCTCCGTTCGCGAGCGCACGCGCATCTTCCGGTAGATCTGCTTCAGGTGGTAGTTCACCGTTTCGATGCTGATGGAGAGCCTGTCGGCAACCTCCTTGGAGACATACCCCTTGACCAGGAAGCCCAGCACCTCCCGCTCGCGCGGCGTGAGGCTGCTTGTCGCGCCGTGCTCCGGCGAGGCGCGGTAGAAGCTTTCCACCACCTTCCGGGAGACCATGCCGGTCATGGGAGCGCCCCCGCCCGCGATCTCGCGCAGGGCCTTCACCACCTCCGACGGCCCGGCGCTCTTCAGCAGGTAGCCGCTTGCTCCCGCCTCCAGCGCCTGGAAGATCTGCTCCTCATCGTCGCGGATCGTGAACATCAGGATCTGCACGCTTGGCAGCATCTGCTTGAGCCTGGCCGTGCACTTGATCCCGGAAATGTCGGGCAGCTGGATGTCCATGATGACGATGTCGGTGGGGCACCTCGGAATCTTGTGCAGGGCGGCCCGTCCGTTCCGGCAGACGCAGGCGCACGCCATGTCGCCGGTCTCGCGGATCATCTGGGCGAGGTCCTCGCAGATCCCGGCATCATCCTCCACGATTGCGATGTTCGTCGGCACGGGTCTTGTGGGAGGCATTCCGCGGCGGGCCGGGTCAGCCCGGGCCCTTGCCGGTTTTCGCGATTTCGGAGCTTCGCGCCTTGCGCGGCCGCGAACCGAGGGGCCAGACGACCGAGACTGCGGTCCCGGCCCCCGGCTCGCCGCGTATCTCCAGTTTGCCGCCTATCTCGGCGATTCGCGCGCGCATGTTGGAAAAGCCGTTGTGTTCGTAATCCTCCCCCGCCACGGAGACGAATCCGATGCCGTTGTCCTTGATGGCCAGCTCAAAGGCGGACTCATGGAATCGCGCGGTGATCACGACCTCGGTCGCGTGCGCGTGCTTGAGCACGTTGTTGAACGCCTCCTTGGCGACCGCGATCAGGTTGTGCTGCACCTCCGGCTGGATCCGCGCCGGGGGGATCGGATCGGCGATCCGCACGATGCACTCGACGCGGCTGTCGTGAAAATAGTCCTGGCCGAATCGGGCGATCAGGAAGGCGAGCCGGTCGAGCGAGTCGTTCTTCGCGCTCTCGACCCAGATGATGCGCTGCAGGTCGCTCGCATGGCGCCGGATCCGGTCGTTGAGCTGCTCCAGCAGCGGATGCGCCTCCGATCCGATGAGCCTGCGCTTGAGCTGGTCGGCTCCGAAGGCGATCCGGGTGAGGCTGCCTCCCAGCTCGTCGTGCAGGTCGCGCGCGATCCGGGCCCGTTCGTCCTCGACGGCGTGTTCCCGCTTCAGGCGCTCGAGCTCCCGCTGCAGCCGCCAGTGCGCGTAGCGGCTGAAAGCCAACCCCGCGCATCCGATCAGCAGGATGACCGCTCCCGCCCGCGCCCAGATCGTCTGCCACCAGCCGGGCGCGACCAGGAAATCGAGGCCGCCGCCGGCGCCGTCCGTCGTCACGCGCAACCGGTATTTCCCGGGCGGAAGGCTGGAATAGCTGGCCGTCCGGGCGGCGCCGGTCTCCACCCACCCCGGGTCGATTCCCACGAGCTGGTGCCGGAGGTGGATTTTTTCCGCGGCCGCAAAGCTCAAGACGGCGAACTGGAACTCCAGGCGATGCCGCCCGCCCGGGACCCGGATCGGCAGGCTCATGTCCTGGGCGCGGCCGTCGAGCAAGGTTTGCTCGACAAGCACCGGGGGATGCGCGGAGGGAACCGCAATCTTCGTCGGATCCACCGCCAGGACGCCATGGAGCGTCGCGAACCACAATATCCCCGCGGAATCCTTCCATGAGAGGGGCTGCCCGTTCACGATCATCGAGGTGGCCGGCAGGCCGTCCTCTTTCCCGACGGCCATCGAGCTGACATGGTCGGCCGCGCCTCTTGCCAGGGCGAGCAGCGACTCGCGGCTCACCCGGTAAAGCCCGTGCCGGCTGCCGAGCCACAGGTAACCCAGGTTGTCCTCCTCGATCTGGAAGATGATCCGGTCAAAGAGGCCCTCGGCCTCGGTGAAACGCCTGAATCCGCCGCCGTCGTGCAGCACGAGGCCGTTGGCCGTCCCAATCCAAAGGAGCCCGGAGGAGTCCGTGTAGAGCGTATGGATCGGCACGACCGGAATCTCCGCGGGGAGGTCCAAGCGGCTGGGCCGCCCGTCCAGGATCTTCCAGAGGCTGCCCGACCCCGTGCCGATCCAGATCGCGCCGGTTCGGTCCTCGGCTATCGCCGTGCCGCCGCGCACGGCCTCGTAGCCGTCCCCGGCGGAAAGCATCCGGCAGCGGTCGCCCCGGACGAGGCCGACGGCGCCCAGGCTGCTGGCGAACCAAAGGTCGCCGTTGCGCGCGCAGAACAGCGTCCGGATGTCCATGGAAGGCAGCGGAAATTCCCGCGGCGGAAGGGCCGGGTCGGCCGGGAGGCGGTAGAGCCCCTGGCTGCAGCCCACCCAAAGGCCGCCTTCGCGATCCGGGCAGACCGTGTTGACAAAGAGCTTCCCCGTGCCCGGCGGAGCCTGAAGCAGGCTCCCGTGGCGCCGGACCACGCCGCCCTGGCGGTTGGCAAACCAGACGTCGCCCGCCGGATCCACGCAGACCGCGCCGCTCGTCTTCGCGGGGAGCCCGGCCCGATCATCATAGAGGGAAAAGAAGTTCTGCCGCAGCATGCTGACCCCGCCGCCCTCGGTTCCCACCCAAATGTCGCCTTCGCGATCCTCGGCGACCGCCCGCGTGAAATCGTCCAGGCCCGCGACCCGATCGAGCTTTCCCTGCGCGTATCGGTAGAGGCCCTTGAGCCCGGTGGAGATCCAGACAGAATGATCGCGGTCCTCGAAGACGTGGCGGGGAAGGGACGCCGGCGAAAGCTGGTCGGGAGCGGAGAGGACCGCCGTCAATCCTCCGTCATCCAGCCGGAACAGGCGCGAATCGGCGAGGATCCAGATTCCACCCGCGCGCGCCGCCGCGATGAGGATCGCGCTCCCCAGGCGCCGCCCGAACGGCACGAGCGCCCCGCCCGAATAGCATCCGAGAAAGCCGCCGGTCCCGATCCAGGTCCGGCCGCGCCGGTCGGTTGCAAATGAAAATACGGGCGAGCGCCTGTCGATGCCCTCGCCCTTTCCAAATGTCGCCGTCTGTCCGTGCTGCCAGCGGACGAGAACACCTTCCTCCGTTCCCACCCAAACCGCGCCCTCGGCATCGCAATAAACGTCAACGGGCGACAACCCCTTCAGGCTGTCCGTGATCGGGTGAACGGAAAATGCCCCGTCATGCAACCGGACGACGTCGCCGTTGGGTATCACCAGGAGCAGCGTGGAGTCCGCCTCCTCCGCCAGGCCGCGGATATTGTATCCCCTGAGCTGCAAATCCCACGGCAGGTCGAAAGTCTTGAATTCCCGCCCGTCAAACCGGGTCAGGCCCCCGAGGGTCGCCAGCCAGATGTACCCCGCACGATCCTGGAGGATATGGGTGACATCGTTGTGGGGCAGCCCGTCGTCGGTCGTCCATGTTCGCGCGTAGTAACCCGAGGCAACCACTTCGCCCGCCGCTCGAACGTTCCAGGCTCCCGAGAACCATAGGCCCGCAAATGCCAGCACTGATCGGGTGTGCCTAGAAAGAGGCATGAAGACGCACCATCGCAAGGGAAAGGGAGGGGATGCCGGCCATGTGTGACTCCGGCAGGCGTGCATACAGTTTCGAGCGATATTAGCCAACAAAGAAAACCGCTCTTCACGTCCGGTTTTGCTGAAAAACTACCAATACTGGTAGGATTAACTCCACGGCAATTCTGGTAATATCGGTGCTTCAAGGGTTCTAGCCCCTTGGTGTCTTCACGGAATCCAATACCCCTCCCCTCTGTCCTGCGCATTGCTGTTCCGGTGCTGAGCTGGCCATCCGGCATTCCGCTGTTGGGCTCGCTCGGTCGGAAATCCCACACATACACACATGAACCGTCGTCGATTCTCCTATAATAGAAATTCCTCAGCGGAACGACTGGCTTTAGCCGCGCTGCTGGCCATCGCACTGATCCCGGCCACCCTCCCGGGCCAGACTGCCAGCGCTCCGCCTGTGCCGCCGGACCAAACTCCCGCGCCCGCGAACCAGCCGCCGGTTCCGGTCGCTGCAGCGCCCGCCCCGGCAGCCGAGGGCGAGACCGTCACGCTCAGCCCGTTCGAGGTCAATGCCCAGCAAGCCAAGGGGTATTTTACACCGAATACGACCACGGGCACGCGGCTGGCCAACAATATCGGCGACATTCCCTCCGCGGTCACGGTCATCGACCGGCAGCAGATCGAGAACACCAATTCGACCAATATCAATGACATCATGATGTACGAGGCGGGCACGGAAGGCTCGCACACGTACACGCCGTACACCGGGTTCACCGAGGTCACCCGCCTCGACGACGCCCTTGCGGGTTCGAACGACTCGTCCGGCGCGATCGGCGGCCCGGACACGCTGAGCACCCGGATCAACGGGCTTGGGGCGCCCGACAACGAAACGGACAACTTCTTCAGCCTGTACCGGCTTCCCTTCGACACGTACAACGTGCAGTCGATCGAAATCGACCGCGGTCCGGACTCGCTGATGTTCGGTTCGGGATCGGCGGCGGGCATCGTCAATTCCTCGAGCGCCGAGGCCCAGCTCGACAAGCTCACGGGCGACGTGAGCCTCCAGGCCGGCAGCTTTGGCGGATTCCGCGAAACCGCCGACCTGAACGTCCCGCTGATCCGAAACCATGTCGCCCTCTATCTGGCCCAGGAGTACACCTCGCTGGGCATGCAGCGCAAACCCTCTTCCGACCTGACGCGCCGGCAGTATGCCGCGATCACGATCGACCCGTTCAAGTCGCATAAGACGAAGCTCACGGCCTACGCCGAATTCTATAACAATTACGCCAACGACCAGAACACCCTGCTGCCGGTCGATTACGTCACGCCGTGGCTCGCGGCCGGCAAGCCGGAGATGAACCCGATCACCGGAATGGTCACGTTCCTCGCCACCGGAAAGCAGCTGGGGCCCTATGTGAGCTCGACGACCAGCCCCGGTTACGTCGCGGGCGAGCCGACGGGGACGGGTGCGCTGACGAGCATCACCTCTCCCCTGTTCGTTCCCGGCATGACCGCGTTTGGAAACCACTTCACCGAAATGTACGCCAACGGGCATTTCCTCTATGGTTTCCAGCCGCAGCAGACCATCGGATCGAACTACGGCGGACTCATCCCCGTCCAGGTGCCGACGGCGCCGCTCACCGCCTCCCAGGCCCTGGTCCGCTCGGAGTTTTTGACCGACTCCCAGCAGCTCCCGATTCCCGGAGTCGGCACCCCCGGCACTCCGATCACCCTGATCAACGGCCTGCCGAACGGCGGATACGCCTCGTACCAGCAGCCGGGCGCCGTCGACCAGAACATCTACAATGCGCAAACCGGGCCGAATATCGACGGATCGGATTACACGAAATCGAAGGCCCGGACATACCACGTTGATTTTCAGCAAAACATCCTTTCCAGCAGCCGGTTTGGCACGCTGGACCTCGACGTCGGCTTCTTCCGTCAGGAGTACCACGACGTCGAAATGGACGAGGACAACCAGCACGCCAATGGCGGCACCTCGGCGATGAACTCCCTTCTGGTGGACACGAATGCCTACCTCCTGAACGGGGCTCCGAATACCTACGCCGGCTCGGATTTCATCGAGGACTACCAGGGCGACGGCTTTGAGCACCCGGAGAACAACCAAAACTGGCGGGCGATGCTGACCTACAGCATCGACCTGCGGGACAAGCTCCCGAAGTGGCTGCAGTGGATCGGACACCACCGGTTCATGGCCGAAGCCTCCACCCACGACGACGTGCAGCAGACGCAACGCCTACGCACGGTCATCGACGGCGGCGACGGCTCCTACACCTCGGAGCTGTACCAGTTGAACAACCAGCCCGCGATCCCGGGAAACTGGAACATCGGGAGCGAAGGAGTCGAGGAAACCCGCTGGCAATACATGAGCCCGCCCGGGAGCGTCGCCGCCACGCAGCAGGTCTCGCAGCTGGGAATTCCCACATTCGGTGGGGCGACAAACGTCTCGGCGACCACGTACAATTACTACACGGGCCAGTGGGTGACCAGCGCCCTGACCCAATCGTCGCCTCCCTTCAACAGCTGGGCCATCGCCGAGAATGTCCAGGACCAGAAGACCTACTACTGGCAGAGCTTCTTCTGGAACGACCGAATCATCGGCTCGGTGGGACTCAATGACGACGTCGTCAAGAACCGCTCGGGAGGGACCATCTACAACGCGATCATCAACGGAGTTCCCACGGCCACGTCCAACAACAACGGCCTGTTCTCCTACGTCAACGGGCAGGTAAACCCGGCCACGAAGTACTACCTTGGGCCCTGGAATCCCACGTCGATAGCGGGCGTGTACCAGCCGGGCACGAATCAGCTGGCAATGGAGACCCTGGGCGAGGTCGGCGGCAACACGTACAGCGAGGGATTCGTGGTCAAGCCGTTCGAAAACTGGTCCGGGATCGACGCGGCGGCGAACAACGGCAACATTTTCGCCGGTTTTCTGCGGACGCTCGGGATGACGTTCAACAAGGCGGACAACTTCAATCCGCCGACCAGCACCTACACCGACCTCCTCGGCAATCCGCTCGGCAAGCCGGAGGGCACGGAGAAGGACTACGGCCTGGAAATCGCCACGCCCGACAAGAAATTGTATTTCCGCATGACCTGGTTCAGGAGCAGCAATGAAAACAACACGGTGGGCGTTTCGCAGACGTACACCGACCGGGAACTCTACATCGACCAGAATGAGATGAAGAATTGGGCGAGATCGATCGTGGACCTGGAATCCGGCGAGAACCCGACGTCCACGGGTTTCGACAACCAGACGCTCTACCCCCTGTCCACGTCGCAATTCCAGGCCATGTCCGCGCTCACGGGAATGAACGCCAACTACCTCCAGGGCCTGGGCGGAAACCTCATAACCGGCGGTTACTCCAACCCGGAGGCCACGAATACGACGACCACCGGCGGCTACGACGCCGAACTGACCTACAACCCCCTGCCGAACTGGACGATGAAATTCACCGCGTCCCGCCAGTGGGCCGAGCTTTCCTCCGTCGATTCCCAGGCGAAGGCCTACCAGGCGCTTCGGATGCCCATCTGGACGACCGCTGTCGCGCCCGCCGCGTATTCGGGCGTGTACACGAATTGGCAGGGCAAGGGCTCGACGGCGATCACCTACCTCGGATCCTTCTGGAACTCCTACGGGTACAGCTCCAATGCGACCGACACCGGCGGACCCAACGGCGGGCCGCAGACCGTGGGATACTACTACACTTCGGTCGTCACGATCCCGATCACCGTCGAAGAGGCGGCTCAAGGCAGCCCGGTGCCGGAGGAAACCGAATACAACCTGCGCTATCTCACCGACTACACCTTCACGAGCGGGCCGCTCAAGAACCTGGGCATCGGCGGTGGCCTGCGCTGGAGCAGTCCGACCATCATGGGCTATTACGGCGCGACGCAGGCCTCCCTCCTCAACGCGTCCGGTCAGATCGCGGCGGGCGACCTCTCCAAGCCGATCTACACCCCGGCGGAGCTCCACGTCGACGCCTGGCTCTCGTACGGCTTCAAGCTGCCGTGGGAGGACGGCAAGATCAAATGCACCGTGCAGCTCAACTGCGTGGACCTTACGTCGAACGGTTATATCCTGCCGCTCGCGTTCAACCTGGACGGCACGCCCGACACCTGGCGCATCATCCCGCCGCGACAGTGGTCCCTGACGACGCGCTTTAGCTTCTAGGGCGAGAACCCGGTCGTTCGATCCGGCTCCCGGATGAAAGAATCCGGGTTGTGCTGCCGCATCCATAGGAAAACTACCAGAACTGGGGGGAGAATTCTTCCCCCTGTTCTGTTACGATTCGACCGCATGTAGCCCAATGCCCCGAATTCCCCATTCGCCGGAAACTGGCGTCAATGATCCGGCGCCGCACACAGTACGACTTTTGCAATGCTCAGAAATTCAGTCAGTCCGACGGCACACACGCCGTTGGGCGCGCTCAGTCGAAAACCCACACAAAGCAATCCACACTAAGCATATGAACCGTCTCCGATCAACCCATCCGAGAAATCCCGCAGCGGCCCAGACTGCCTTGGCCGTGCTGCTCGCCGCGGCGCTGATCCCCGCAACCCTTCTTGGCCAGACGGCGAACACTCCGCCGGCCGCGCCGGACCAGACGATGGCGCCGGCCAACCAGCCGCCCGTTCCCGTCGCTGCGACCCCGGCGCCCGCGGGCACCGGCGAGACGGTCGTCCTGAGCCCGTTTGAAGTCAACGCGCAGCAGGCCCAGGGGTACTTCACCCCGAATACGACCACCGGCACGCGGTTGTCCAACAACATCGGCGACATCCCCAACTCGGTCACCGTCATCGACAAGCAGCAGATCGTAAACACCAACTCGAGCAACATCAATGACATCATGATGTACGAGGCGGGCACGCAGGGCTCGCACACGTACACGCCGGTGGCCGGCTTCACCGAGGCCACCCGCATCGACGACGCGCTGGCGGGGTCGAACGACGTCCAGGCAAGCCAGGGCGGACCCAATACGCTGAGCACCCGCGTCAACGGCCTGGGGGCGCCCGACAACGAAGTGGACGACTTCTGGGGCATGTACCGGATTCCATTCGACACCTACAATGTCCAATCGATCGAAATCGACCGCGGACCCAATTCGCTGATGTTCGGATCGGGCTCGGCGGCGGGCATCGTCAACGCAAGCAGCACCGAAGCCGAACTGGACAAGCTTACGGGCGACGTAAGCCTGCAGGCCAGCAGTTTTGGCGGAACCCGCGAAACCGCCGACGTCAACATCCCGCTGATTCGGAACCACGTCGCCCTCTATCTGGCCCAGGAGTTCACCTCGCTGGGCGAGCAGCGCCAGCCCTCCTCCGACCTCACCCACCGGCAGTACGCCACGATCACGATCGACCCGTTCAAGTCGCACAAGACGAAGATCACCGCGTACGCCGAGTTCTATGACAATTACGCGAACGACGAGAATACCCTGGTGCCGACCGATTTCGTCACGCCGTGGCTCGCCGCTGGAAAGCCGGAGATGAACCCAATCACCGGAATGGTCACCTTTCTTGCCACCGGAAAGCAGTTGGGCCCCTACGTGAGTTCGACCACCAGCCCCGGATATGTCGCGGGAGAACCGACGGGCACGGGCGCGGTGACAAGCCTCACCTCGACCCTATTTGTGCCCGGCATGACCGCGTTTGGAAACCATATCACGGAAATGTATGCCAATGGCAATTTTCTCTGGGCCTTCCAGCCGCAGCAAACCATCGGATCGAACTACGGCGGACTCATCCCGGCCCAGGTGCCGACATCGCCGCTCACCGCCTCCCAGGCGCTCGTCCGGTCGGAATTCATGACCGCCTCCCAGCAGCTACCGATTCCGGGCGTGGGCACTCCCGGCACGCCGATCGTCAATATCAACGGCGTGCCAAACGGCGGATACTCCTCCTACCTCCAACCCGGCGTGGTCGACCAGAGCATCTACAACGCGCAGACCGGGCCGAACATCGACGGCACCGACTACACCCAGTCCCGGGCGCGGACCTATCACGCTGAATTGCAGCAGAACATCCTGTCCAGCAGCACGTTCGGTTCGCTTGACCTGGACGTCGCGTTCTTCCGGCAGGAATACCACGACTTGGAGATGGATCCGGACAACCAGCACAGCAACGGCGGGACGTCCGCGATGAACTCTCTGCTGGTCGATACGAATGCCTACCTGCTTAACGGGGCGCCGAACCCCTACGCCGGCTCGGACTTCATCGAGGACTACCAGGGCGACGGCTTCCAGCACCCGGAAATCAACCAGGACTGGCGCGCGATGCTATCTTACGGCATCGACCTGCGGGATAAGGTCCCGAGCTGGCTGAGCTGGCTCGGACACCACCGGATCATGGCCGAAGCCTCCACCCACGACGACATACAGCAGAATATCCGGCTGCGAACGATCATCAACGGCGGCGACGGCTCGTACACATCGGAGCTGTACCAGTTGAACAACCAGCCGCTGATTCCCGGAAACTGGAACATCGATTCGGAAGGCCAGGACGAGGTTCGCTGGCAATACATGAGTTCGCCCGGGAGCACCCAGGCCAGCCAGCGGGTCAGCCTCCTGGGCGTCCCGGGATATGGCTCGCCGACGAATTTCACCGTCACGACGTACAACTACTACACGGGCGCGTGGGTGAACAGCGGCTTGACCCAGGCCTCGCCCGCGTTCGGGAGCTATCCGATATCCGAAAACGTCCAGGACCAGAAAACCTACTACTGGCAGAGCTTCTTCTGGAATGACCGCATCATCGGCTCGGTCGGACTCAACGACGACGTCGTCAAGAATCGTTCCGCCGCGACCATCTATAACGCGGTCATCAACGGCGTGCCGACGGCCACGACCAACAATGCCGGCCTGGTCACGTACGTGAACGGCGTTCTCAATCCCAACCTCAAGTACGCCGTGGGCCCCTGGAATCCCACCTCGATTCCCGGCCAATACCAGCCGGGCACGAATCAACTGGCGATGGAAACCCTGGGGGAAGTCGGCGGCAACACGTACAGCGAGGGCTTCGTCGTCAAGCCGTTTGAAAACTGGGCGGCGATCGACTCGGCGGCCAACAACGGCAATATTTTTGCCGGCGTCCTGCGCACCCTCGGCATGACGTTCGACAAATCGGACAACTTCAATCCCCCGACCGGCACCTACACCGACCTGTTCGGCAACCCGCTCGGGAAGCCGCAGGGCACGGAGAAGGATTACGGCATGGAGGTCGCGACTCCGGACAAGAAGCTGTACCTGCGCATGACCTGGTTCAAGAGCAGCAACCAGAACAACATCACCGGCGTGTCGCAGACGTACATCGGACGGGCGCTCTATGTCGACCAGAACGAGTTCAAAAACTGGGCGACGGACATCGTGGAGCTGGAATCCGGCGAGGATCCGACATCGACGAACTTCGGCAATCAATCGATCTATCCCATCACCCCGGCCCAGTACACGACCATGGCCCAGCTTACGGGTTTGAACGTCAACTATCTCACAAGCGGCGGGGACCCCCTGACCGGCGGCTACATCAACGATGAGGCCACGAATACGACGACGGCGGGCGGCTACGATCTGGAGCTGACCTACAATCCCCTGCCGAACTGGACGATGAAGTTCACCGCCGCCCGGCAGGACGCAAAGCTCTCCTCCGTCGATTCCCAGGCGAAGGCCTACCTGGCCGTCCGGCTGCCGGTCTGGCAGTCGACCAACGCGCCCGCCGCATACCAGGGTGTATACACAAATTGGCAGGGCAAGGGCTCGACGGCCATCACCTATCTCGGCAACTTCTGGAATTCATACGGCTACGACGGCAACACCTCCGATGGCGGGGGACCCAACGGCGGGCCGACGACCGTTGGAGATTACTACCAATCCGCCGAGGGAATCCCGCTTGCCGTTGACGAGGCGTCCCAGGGCACCGACGTTCCGGAAGACACCAAGTACACCTGGAATTTCCTCACCAACTATACCTTCACGAGCGGGCCGCTCAAGAATCTGGGCGTCGGCGGCGGCCTCCGGTGGATGAGCGCGACCCTCGAAGGATACTATGGCGCCACCCAGGCGGCCCTCCTCAACGCCTCGGGCCAGGTTGCGGCGGACGATCTCAGCAAGCCCATCTACACCCCGGCGGAGCTCCACGTCGACGGCTGGCTCTCGTACTCCTTCAAGCTCCCGTGGGACGATGGCAGGATCAAGGCCACGGTGCAGCTCAACTGCGTGGATATAACCTCGAACGGCTATATCCTGCCGATCCAGTTCAACCTGGACGGCGTCGGCGACACCTACCGCATCATTCCGCCGCGGCAGTGGTCGCTGACGACGCGCTTCAGCTTCTAGGAAAGGCGGCGCCCGGCCCTCTTTGTCAGGAAAGAATCAGATAAACGGCGACCGTGGTGTTGCGGTCGCCGTTTTTATTTGATGGCTTCCGGCTTTTGCCCGAAGCGCGGCCCTTCGCTCAAAAGGGCGGCAGTATCCGCCCGCGCTCGAATATGGGCGCGAATTTATAGATAAAGTAGCCAGCCGCCAGGATTGCGGCGATTCCGAGAAGAGTCCAGCGGGAGACCTTCGGCTGCTCGGGCATCGCGTAATGAAATGAGGCGGCTTCGACGGATGATTCAGACGCTGCGCTGTTCTTGCGATCCATAGCGGCGTCGGGCGATGGGGCGAATGTGGTCGATTGGTCTTGGTTCATGATCGTGGGAATTTGTTCGGCGGTGGGCATTTGGGGTTGGTTGGCGGGGAAACGGCGAGGTTCATGCATGGAGTGGATCGCAGTTCACGAATCGGGATCGGCGGCACGGCTCTCGACCTGCTCGCAGGTCCCGGCCACCGCGTCTCCGATCGGCGGGACGATGCCTCCCGCAAGATCGCTGGCGACCTCGAGAAAGCGGCGGACGGCGAGGACGGCGGCATTCTGGCCGCGCTCCGTGAGGTCAACGAGGGACATGCGGCCCCGGCCGTCGGAATAGCGCATGACCAGGCCGCGCTCCTCAAGCGCCTCGATGATGTCCGCCATTGCGGCCCGGCTCACGTCGGTGTGATAGGCGAGGTCCGCCGCCGTGGCGGGCAATGGACTGAGCGCATAGAGCGTGACGAGGGTGGCGAAGCCGGCCCCCGAGCTGTCCTGAAAGCCAAACCGATGATCCAGATCGCAACGCAACGCGCGCCGGACGGCCCGGCCGGCGTAGAGGATGGACAGGATTATCCTGCAGCTATCGGGGTCGCCGATCCCGGATTGCCGGGCTGCACCCAACAACAGCCGCCGTGGATGCATGGTGACGACAGCGCGCTTCGTCGGATCGACCGGGCCTTTGTGCCCGTTGGCGCCGGTTCTTCCCGGCTCGGATCCCCGCGATGGAAGGGGGCTTTTCCTGATGAGCGTTTCCATGGCGGCAGGATACCGTCCTCCGCCGCTGCCTGGAAATGCTTCCTAAGGCCGGGACTTATTCCTGGAAGGCCTAACCCCTTTCGCCGCCCCGATCTTTGCACGCACGATATCGAGGTAGGCGGCCACGTGCGCGTTGGCATGGTCCCTCGACCATACGGCGAAAATCTCAAAGGGAGCGCAGTCGGTGCCAACGTATCTGAGCCCCGCCGGTTCGGCGGGCAAAAACATGTCCGGCAGGAGGGCGATGCCCTCGCCCGTGCCGACGAAAGCCAGCATTCCCTCAAACGAACGCGCGGTGCGCCCGAACTTGGGCGTGAACTGGGCCGGCCTCAGGATTTGCGACACCAGGGCCTTGAAGCCCGGTATCTCCGCGTCCGCAATCGTGATCCAGCGTTCCTCTCTCAGCTCGCGCAAACGGACCTCGGTCCGGTTGGCCAGCGGGTGCTCCGCCGGCAGAATGGCCTTCACCGCGCATGTGCAGATCAGGCTGTAATCGATGTCCTTCCGCGGAGTCAGAAGAATTCCGCCGACGAATCCCACGTTGATCCTTTGATCCCGCACCGCCTGGACGTGCTCATGCCCCGGCAGCTCCACGAAATCGATCGAGAGCCCAGGGTGCCGTCGGTGGAGCTCGCGCGCAGCGTCGGTGACGAAGAGTCCGGCCGCGCTCCAATCGGTGCCGATCTTGAAGCTGCCCGTCATGCCCTTGGCGACCTGCTGCGCGCCGGTCACGGCGATGTCGAGCTGCATGAGCAGTTTTCCCGCCTGCTGCTGAAGGAAGCGCCCCGCCTCGGTCAACCGCACCTTCGTCGTCGAGCGCTCGAACAACCGGAATCCGAGCTGCTCCTCCAGGTCGTGGATCTGCCGGCTCAACGCGGGCTGCCCCACCCGGAGCCTTTCGGCGGCGCGGCTGAAGCTCAGCTCGTCAGCCACGGCCAGAAAATAGCGCAGGTGGCGCAGCTCCATCCCTGACGGGGTACCTTCGATGCCTCGGCGCGGCAAGCCGCATTTGCGACGGGCCCGACTCGCCGAAGCGCCCGTCGTTCAGCGGTAGGTGTAGAACGTGACGCGCAGGACGGTTGCGGGCTGCGTCCCGGGCGCGGCGGCGGCGCCCCTGCCGCGGCTGCCCAGGGGGATCTGCGCGCCGGAGTGGTTGTCGGCCGCCGCGGCGGAGACGTCGTATCCCCTCCCCATGATGTCATCGCCGTTCAGCCGGCGCTGCGTGACCCATTTCCCGTCCTTGAACCCGCCGCGATCGATGGTGGCGGCGGCGGCGATGTTGGCGCCCTCGATGTTGTTCGGAGACACCTGGAAGGGGTACGAGCCGTTGCTTGCGAAGTAGTATTCATCCGGCCCGGTATTGATGATAAGGACGAATGGAGCGCTGAGGAAGGACAGCCCTCCTCCGCTTCGTCCGCCCCTTCCCTCCGCCACCTGCGGAGCCGGGGCCGCCGCCGGAGCCGCGGCGGCTCCCCGGGATGGCGGCACGGCCGGCGCCACGCCGGCGGCGCCTTCGCCCGCGCGCCGCTGGGCCGGGGGCGGCGTGAAATCGAAGACATAGCGGCCCATTTCGACCTTTCCGGGATTCTGGCCCGGCTCCAAAGTGATCAGCCTGATCGCGTCCTTCCTGTTCTGCGCCTCGGCGATCGCGCCCGAGACCGAATTGATGAATCCATACGCCCGCGCAAACTCGCTGTCGGGGCTCAGGTTGTCGATTCCGAAGGGCGAGGAGCACAAAAGGTTGAG
>JBEKAO010000056.1:0-18957 GCA_050015855.1 Opitutaceae bacterium
ATTGAATCCGCTGGCACTTGAGGTTGCGGAAAGCCTTGTCCTGATAGATCGAGCAAGCGCGGCCCAGGTCGGCCAGGAGCTTCATGGCCGTTGTGCGATGCACTCCGGTCATGCGGGTAATGGCGCGAAGCGAATTGCCCTCGACCATCGCGGAAACGACCCGCTTGCGATCTTCAATGCTCAGCTTATTCATAGGCATAGCTTAACACGCATGCGTGCCTGCTCAAGCATGATTAGATAGGGCCGCTACAATAAGCCTATTAACAATATCTTACATTACTTTTTCCACCGCGCTTTTGCGGCTTTTTTTGCGATCTTAGACCGTTTTTCAGGACTAAGTGCTTTGGCTCGGGCATCGCCGCCCTTTTTCCCTCCCATGCTGCCGAAAACGACCGCCATCAGGTTTTTCCCCTCTAGCTGATCCGGCGACATTCCAGCCGTTTGCGCGACGATGTACGCGGCAAGCTGGTTTGGATCGCGAGGAACTATGTTAGGAGCAGTAGGAAACTTTACCATGCGCCTACGGTATGCTTGAGCAGTCTTGCTGCAAGTCCTTCTTCGGCTCATGGATTTTCAAACTGTACCACTACCGTCGCCGGACTGCCCGCGACCATTTGACTCGAACCGCGACTCCGGTCATTTCAAGACATGCGCTTTTCCACCCTGATTCCGGTGGCCTTTGGCGTTCTGGCGGGCGTTCCTTTTGCCGCCGGAACGGAGGCGCCCCAGGCTTCGCCCGACCCGGAAATCCAGGGAATCGTTTCGGAAATCTCCGCCGAGCGCATCCAGCGTTCGGTTTACGTCCTGGCGAGCTTCAAGACGCGGCATACGCTTTCCGATCCGCTGCCCAGCGGAGACGGGATCGGCGGGGCGTGCGCCTGGGTCCGGGCGGAGTTCGAGCGGGCCTCGGCCGCCTCGGGGGGCCGCCTGCAGGTGGAACTCGACTCCTTCGTCCAGAAGCCGGTTCCCCCGCGCATCCCGCATCCGGTCACGATCGTCAACGTGGTCGCGACGCTGCCGGGGTCGCGGCCCGAGTCGGCGGGCCGCATCTATGTCATGAGCGGCCATTATGACTCGATCATCAACAATGTCCTGGACGCGACGAGCCCCGCACCGGGCGCGGACGACGATGCCTCGGGCGTGGCCGCGGTGCTTGAGGCCGCCCGGGTGATGTCGAGCCACGAGTTCGGCGCGACGATCGTCTTCATGGCCGTCGCGGGGGAGGAGCAGGGGCTCAACGGATCCGCCCACTGGGCCGCGCAGGCGCGCGCAAAGGGTCTCAACATCGCCGGGATGCTGGATGACGACATCGTGGGCAACACCCGGGGGGCCGACGGCCGGGTCGACAACCGCACGCTGCGGCTTTTCGCCCAGGGCATACCGCCCCTCGCCCGCCTCGACGACGAGCTTGTCGATTTGATTCGCAACGGGGGCGAGAACGACTCGCGGCCGCGCGAGCTCGCGCGCGCGGTCCGGGACATCGCCGGGATCTACACCCCCTCGATGACGATCCGGCTCGTCTACCGCTCGGACCGCTATTTGCGCGGAGGCGACCAGCTGTCCTTCCTCGAGCAGGGGTATCCGGCCATCCGATTCACCGAGCCGTCCGAGGACTACCGGCACGAGCACCAGTCCGTCCGGGTTGAAAACGGCGTTGCCTATGGAGACACGCCGGATTTGGTCGATTACCCCTACGTGGCCGACGTGACGCGGGTGAACGCCGCGGCGCTCGCCGCCCTTGCGAGGGCCCCGGCGCCGCCCAGGGACGTCGAAATCGAAACGGCGCGGCTGGAGAACGACACCACCCTTCGCTGGGCGCCGAATTCCGAATCCGACCTCGCGGGATACCGGATCGTATGGAGGGAGACGACGGCGCCCTTTTGGGAGCACGCGATCGACGTGCCGAAGAATGTGACGCGAAAGACGATGCCCGGCCTCTCAAAGGACGGCGTGATCTTCGGAGTGGAGGCCTTCGATTCGGCCGGACATCTGAGCCCCGCTTCCTTCCCCAAACCCAGGCGCACGCTTTGAGCGCGGAGACCGCCCAGTTGGACCTGTTCACGCGGCCGGATGACGAGCCGCCGCCGGTTGAGTTCGTGCGAAGCGCCCGGGCGCGCGGCTACCGGCTGACCCTGCGCCGCGACGGCACGGCTGTGGCCACGATCCCGGCCCGCGGCTCGGAACGGGAGGCGCGCCGCTTTGTCGACCAGCACCGCGACTGGCTCGAGCGGGCGCGGGCCCGCCAGCGCAGGCGGCCGCGGGGCGCCGAAATCTGGAGGATCGGAACGCGGATCCTCTGGCGGGGTGAAATGGCCGAGATCCGCCTGGCTGCGATGAATCCCCCGGCGGTATGCGCGGCGGCCGACGTGTTCCGGGTGCGACAGCTCGACGGCGACCTTCGGCCGGCCCTGGAGGCCCTTTTCAATCGAAGGGCGCGGATCGAGCTGCCGGCGCGCGCCTGGGAGCTTGCCGCCGTGACCGGCGCCGATTTGAAGCACGTGACCGTGCGCAATCAGCGTTCGCGATGGGGGTCCTGTTCGGCGGCGGGCACTATTTCCCTGAACTGGCGGCTCATCCGGACTCCGGACTTCGTGCGCGACTACATCATCTGCCATGAGCTGATGCACCTGCGGGAGATGAACCACTCGAGCCGGTTTTGGGCCCGCGTGGAAGAGGTGTGCCCCGGCTGGCGCGAGGCCGAGCGCTGGATCAAGCGCAATGGATCGCTGGTGGGATTGTAGGGGCCAACCCGGCCCCTTCTGTTTACCGGAAGTCCAGCAGCTCGACCTCAAAGACAAGGGTTGAGGCCGGAGGAACCGTCGGCGGCCGGCCTTCGGCGCCGTACGCGAGCCAGTACGGGATGATTAGCGTCCGTTTTTCGCCTTTTTTCATGTTGCGGATCGCCTCCTCCCAGCCGGCGATCACGTGGCCTTCGCCGATTCGGAAGGTGAACGGCACGCCCCCTTGATAGGAGCTGTCGATCGGCGTGCCGTCGAGGAGGCGGCCGGCGTAATGGACGGTGACAAGGTCCCCCGGCCTCGGCGTCGCGGTGCCTGTCCCCGGGGCGCGCACGAGGTAGCGCAGGCCGGATTCCGTCCGTTGGGCGGTCGGGTAGCGCTCATCGATCTCGAGAGCGTCCTTGGTCGAAAGCACCGGCCGGACCTCCGACATCGCCGATCTCATCGCGGAATTGATCGGCTCGTCGTGGGTTTTCACCTCGAATATCCCCGATCGGACGACGAGGGCCAGGGTGAGAAGGACGACGCCCAGGAGGAGCAGATAGAAGAAGCTCCGGAGCGGGGGGGCCGATTGGGAGGGCGGGGACATCGTGGGTGTCACGGTAAGCCGGGAAGCCGGCCGACCCAAACGAAAAGTTTCGGCGGGGGAGGGGATCCGGATGGCTTTGTCAGACGAAATCCCGGTATTCCGGCTCGAACATGCGCGAGCGGATGTCGGCCGACAGGTTTTCGGGCCGGGGCCGGCGGGCGAGCCCGGTGCGGTACGCCTCCTCCGCGACGGCGGTCGCGATTTGCGCCGAGACATCGCGGATGCGGGCCAGGGCGGGATAGACCCTGCCGATTTCCAGGTCCTTTTCGGTGACGAGCGAACACAGGGTTTGGGCTGCCCGCAGGAACATGGTGTCCGAGACCTGGCTGGCCTCGCACGCCAGTACGCCGAAGCCGATGCCGGGGAAGACATAAACGTTGTTTCCCTGGCCGGGCACGTGGGTGCGGCCCTCGAAGGTCACCGGATCGAACGGACTGCCGCTTGCGAAGATCGCGCGCCCGCCGGTGTGCGTGTACGCCTCCTGCGCGGTGCATTCCGCCATCGACGTCGGATTGGAGAGGGCGAAGATGACGGGCTTCGGATTCGCCGCCGCCATGCTTCGGAGGATCTCCGGGGTGAAGGTGCCGGGGGTTCCGGATACGCCGATGAGGATGTTCGGCCGGAGCGCCTTCACGGCGGCCTCGAGGGTGCCGAGCGGCTCATGATCGTGCGCGTAGGCATGCTTGTGCGGGGCCAGAGAGGAAAGCCGGCTGCGCACGACCAGGCCCTTCGAGTCGACAAACCAGCAGCGCGCCCGCGCATCGGCTTCGGCAAGGCCTTCCAGTTTCGCGGAGGCCGTGAACAGGTCGGCGATTCCCGTTCCGGCCTCGCCGGCGCCAAGGAACAGCAGTTTCTGGTCCCGAAGGCGGCCGCCGGTCATGCGCAGCGCGGCCAGGATTCCCGCGATGGCCACCGCCGCCGTTCCCTGGATGTCGTCGTTGAAGCTGCAGACCCTTTGCCGGTATTCCTGCAATATGCGGAAGGCGTTGTGGTTGCCGAAATCCTCCCACTGGATGAGCGCCTTCGGAAAGGTCGAGCGCACCGCCTCGACGAACTCGGCGACAAAGGCGTCGTACACGGCCCCGCGCACCCGCGCATGATTGAGGCCGATGTAAAAGGGATCCTCTCGCAGCGCCGCATTGTCCGTGCCGACGTCGAGCGTGATCGGAAGGCAGTAGTACGGATGCACCCCGGCGCACGCGGAATAGAGCGAAAGCTTTCCGACCGGAATGCCCATCCCCAGCGCGCCAAGGTCGCCGAGCCCCAGGATGCGCTCGCCGTCGGTCACGACGATCATGCGCGCATCGGGGCAGGGCCAGTGCCGGAGGATCTCCGCGATCCGGCCGCGCTCGTTGAGGCTGATGAACAGGCCCCGCGGCCGGCTGTAGATCGCCCCGTATTCGAGGCAGGCCTGCCCCACGGTCGGCGTGTAGATGATCGGAATCATCTCCTCGAGGTGCGCCTCCACCAGGCGGTAGAATAGCGTCTCGTTGCGGTTTTGGAGGGTCGTCAGGTAGATGTATTTCGCGAGCGAATTGGAGTTCCTGCGGAAATTCCCGAGTGTCCGGCGCATCTGTTCGTCTATCGTCGTCACCCGCGGAGGGAGCAGCCCGCGAAGGCCGAGGGCGTCGCGCTCCCTTTCGGTGAAGGCGGTGCCCTTGTTGAAAAGGGGATTTGCCAGCAAGGCTGTCCCCGTCGGGAGTATGGGGCCCCCGCTCGGGTTCAGGCCGGTATCGGACCGATTGGTGATCAGATTCATGGATAGGGTTTTCCCTGATTCTATCCGTTGAGCCGGCCCATGACCAGACTGTTTGGGATATGGACTTGCCGGGGCAATTCTGAGAAAAGCGGCCCAGATCCGATGCCCTCCAAACCCATCCCAGGCTCGACCGGCGCCGTCCTCACCTGCCTTCCGTCGCCCTATATCGCGCATCCGGCGACCGGACTGCTATACCTGCCCCGCTTCATCGCGAAGTGCCGCTACGTGAAGGAGCACGGGTCTCTTCCGCCGAGTTACGCAAAGAACTTCAAGCGCGGCCTGGACCGCTTCCTTTGCATGCACCTCGGGGTCGATCCGGACGCCGTCGAGAGGGTGGTGCGCGAATCGGCGGACGATTCGGAGCTCGACCGGCGCCTGCACGAACTGTTTCCCCCCGATGTGCGGGCGGCGCGGTGGAACCGGGAGCTTTCCCAGCGGGGGACAACGCCCGCGGGGCGCGAGTTTTTGCGCGAAGCGCTCACTGCGATGGGCTGCGCCGACCGGATCGAGGACATAAAGAGCGTCCCCGACCTGATCGATTTCGACGAGGGACGGATCGAGTGAGGTTCCAAGGCTGGGCGGGGACGTTGCCTCCGAACGCCGGGATTGCCTCACAAGGCCCGAACGGTAGCCTTGCGGCATGCTGAGCTTCCCGACTGAGCTGCTGATCCTGGCGCTTCTGGTCCTGGCGAACGGGCTGCTCGCGATGGCGGAAACGGCGATTGTGTCCGCCCGAAAGGCGGAATTGCGCAGACTCGCCGGGAGGGGCAATCGGCGGGCCCAGCGGGCGCTCGCGCTGGCGGAGCAGCCGACCCGGTTCCTGGCGCTCGTGCAGTTCTGGCTCACCCTTTCCGGCATGATCGCCGGCGTCATCGGCGGGGCGGAGCTCGCCGGGCAGGTGGAGCGGCGGCTCTCGGGACTGCTTCCGCTGCCCGCCTGGGGCCTCTGGGCGCTCTCCTTCGCGCTCGTCACGATCGGGCTGTCGGCACTGATGCTTCTCTTCGGCGAACTGGTCCCCAAGCGGATCGGGCGCGCCCGGCCCGAACGGGTCGCCGCCCTTCTCGCCGGCTTCATGTGCGCCCTGGCCTGGCTTGCCGCCCCGTTCCTGCGCGTCCTGGAGCTGGCCACTGCGGGCCTGGCGGCTCTTCTGCGGGTGCGCCCCCGGCCCGCCGCCGAGAGCATCGGGGAGGACGAGGTGCGGGCCCTCGTCGAGCAGGGCCTGCACGCCGGCGTCTTCCACCCTGCGGAAAAGGAAATGGTGGAGGGCGTCTTCGCCCTGGACCAGCTCCGCGTGACCTCGCTCATGACTCCGCGTCCGAAGATCGTGTTCCTGAATATCGACGATCCGGAGGAGACCAACTGGCGGAAGATCGTGACGAGCGGCCACTCGTATTTTCCCGTCTATCAGAGCATCCGCGACCAGATCGCGGGGTTCGTGTCGGTGAAGGCGCTTTGGGCGCATTCGGCGATCGGCCTGCCCACCACCCTGAAAAACCTGCTCGTTCCGCCGCTGTTTATTCCGGAAACGATGACCGCGATGCAGGTGCTCGAGCGTTTCAAGAAGACCGGCCGCCATGTCGCCGTCGTCACCGACGAGTTTGGCTCCGTTCAGGGCCTGGTGACCCTGATCGATGTCTTTGAGGCGATTGTGGGCGATCTTCCCGAGCCGGGCCGCCAAAACCAGCCCGAGGCCAAGAGGCAGGATGACGGCGCCTGGCTGATCGACGCGACGCTGCCGACCGGCGAACTCAAGTCGCTCCTCGGGATCGAGGACTCCCTTCCGCACGAATTCGAGGCCGAGTACCGGACCCTCGGGGGTTTTGTCGTGACCCAGTTTGGCCGGATACCGGCCGTCAACGACGGATTCGAATGGCGGGGCTGGCGGTTCGACGTGGTCGAGATGGACCGCAGGCGCGTGGACAAGGTCCGGGTCGGCCGCGTTGCGGCGCCCGCGGGAGCCGAAAAGAAGCCGGGCTAGCCTAGCTCTTTTGCGCGGCGAGCACCTTGAGCACGTCCGCCGCCTGCTCCTTCGTCGCCGCCTTGTAGTCCGCCCAGATGATCACGCCGTCCTTGATGAGGTACGCCTGCCTCGTGGCCACTGTGCCGATGATCGGCCGGGTATTGGTCGGCACGCCGAAGGCGCTGACGACCGTCTTGTCCGTGTCCGCAATCAACGTGAAAGGGAAGTGGTACTTGTCCTTGAACGCCTTTTGGGCCTCAACCTTGTCCAGGCTCACCCCGATGACGGCGACGCCCTTTTCCTGGAGATCGGCATAGGCGTCGCGCAACGAACAACCTTGGGCCGTGCATCCCGGAGTGTCGGCCTTCGGGAAGAAGTATACCAGGGTGTAGGGCTGTTTCTTGTAGAAATCGCCGAAGTCGAGCTTGTCGCCCGTTTCGGTAATCGCGGTCACCTCCGGCGCCTTGTCGCCGACCTTCAGCGGATCGCAATGGGCCAAGGGGGAAAACAGGGTGGAGAAAGCGGCGGTCATCAGAAGGGTTCCTCGGCGAATTTTCATGGTAAGCCGGGAATGTTCCGGGTTGCGGTCGGTTTGCAAGCGGTCAGCCTGTTTTTTGGAACTTTTAGGAGGATTTGCCTGCCTAATCACCCCCTAGCCCATGCCTTTTTGCAATTCTGCCGCTGAGCGGTATTGCGCTTACGCGCTTTCTTTGTAAGCAAATTTACCCTTCATGGTACTTTTTCCGCTTTCCAGCACGATCCGGCGCTCCTTCTTGAGGCTCGGGCTCTTCATTGTTGCGGCGGCTGGACCTGCCCTCCTTGGCCAGACCGGTGCGCCCTCCTCAGCGGACGGGTTTGACCCCAACGTGGGCGGATTTGTCAACGTATTGGCGGTTGAGCCAAATGGGCAACTGCTCGTTGGAGGCCAGTTTACGCATCTCCAGCCGAATGGCGCCGCCAGCCCCACCCCCAGGGATAATCTAGCCCGCGTCAATCTCGACGGAACGCTGGACATGGTCTTCGATCCGGAGCCGAACGGACCAGTGTATGCCATCGCGATTCAACCGAACGGGCAGATCATCATTGGCGGGGCCTTTACCTCCGTGCAGCCGGATGGGGCGTCGAGCCCAATAGCCCGAAACCACATCGCCCGGCTCAATGCCGACGGGACCCTCGATTCGAGCTTCAATCCCAACGCGACGTCAAACTACGCCAATTCCTCCCAGGTCTATGCCATCGCGGTTCAGCCGAACGGTCAGATTGTCATCGGCGGGGCGTTCATTTACCTTCAGCCGAACGGCGCGGCGAGCCCGACAGTCCGAAACCATGTCGCCCGGCTCAATTCCGACGGGAGCCTCGATGCCACCTTCAATCCCAACGCCAACGCGCTGGTCGATGCCGTTTATGTTCAATCGAACGGCCAGATCCTGCTGGGCGGGGGCTTCGTCTCCCTGCAGCCGAACGGAGCGTCGGCTGCGACGACCCGAAGCTACATCGCCCGGGTCAATTCGGACGGCTCCCTCGACCAGACCTTCGATCCCGAGGCCAACGACCTCGTCGCGGTGATCAAGGTCCAGCTCGACGGCAAGATCCTGATAGGAGGCCTGTTTTCGACCCTTCAGCCGAACACGACGGGCTCGGGCGTGCTGGTGGGCACGGCCGTGACCGTGAATTCCATCGCCCGGCTGAATAACGACGGCTCCGTCGACACGGGGTTTTTGAGCACCACGGCGACGACCGGCGTGCAAACGATCGCACTGACGACGGACGGCAAGATTGTCATCGGTGGACTTTTCACCTCGGTCTCGGATGCAAACGGCTCGTATAGCGATCGCTACGTCGCCCGGCTCTATGCGGATGGAACCGCGGACGGCACGTTTTCCCCGACTCCAAACTACGCGGTTAACGCCGTGGCGGTCCAATCGGACGGGAAAATAGTCCTCGGCGGCCAATTCGACCAGGTCCAGCCCGACAACATCGCGATCGGAATATATCGCAATGGACTCGCCCGGATAAACTACGACGGGACCCTCGATTCCAGTTTCAATCCGAACGCCTACGGCAACATCGGCGCGGTGGGATTCCAAACGACCACCCAGACAGTCAACGGCGCGACACAAAAAACAGTCACCGGAATCATCATCGGCGGCAACTTCGCAACGGTGGGCGGCCTTACGCGCAGGAACCTGGCCCGGCTGCTCCCAAGCGGCGCCGTGGACCCGTCGTTTGACCCCGAGCCGGACGGCTCGGTCAGCGCCATCGTTGTCCTGCCCAACGGACAGATCCTGATCGGGGGCAATTTCGTAACCTTCAACCCTCCTGGAGCGAGCGCGCCGATCACGCGCAGCTATCTCGCCCGGCTGAATGCCGACGGATCCCTCGACAACACGTTCGACCCCGAGCCGAACGGCCTTGTGGACACGATCACCGTGCAGCCGAACGGCCAGATCCTCGTGGGGGGCGGTTTCGCCGGGTTTACGCCGAACTCGGGATCGATCCCGGCGCCGATCACGAATTCGACCACGACGACGACGAACACGACGGTGAGCGGAAACACGACAACGGTGACCACGTCGACCACGACCGCGACCGGCACCATCACCGTGGTCACGACGACCTCGACGACCCAGACCTCCACCACCCTGCCGAGCGGCCAGGTGACCTCGACACCCCCGGTGACTACGACGACCACGGTCACAACCACGGTGTCGAACGGAGTCACGACGACGACGACAACGAAGACAGTCTTGACGGAGGCCCTCTACGTGGCACGCCTCAACACTGACGGCTCGGTCGACACGACGTTTCTCCCGAGTCCCAACAACAACATAACCGGCATAGTCCTCGAGCCCGCGGACAACGCGGTCATCCTCATCGGGAACATCAATCTCGTCAATCCGTTGAGCACGGGCGTGACATCGTCCGTCAGTTACATTGCGCGGGTGTCGGCGACCGACGGCTCGCTTGACACCACGTTCAACCCCAACCCGAACAACATTGTTTACGCCGGTGTGGTGCAGGCCAACGGGCAGATCGTCCTCGGCGGCGCCTTCACTGCGCTGACCCCCAACCCCGTCGAGACCTCCACCGTCACCCCGAGCGGCGTCGTGACCACGGTCACGGCGCCGACGACGGAGAACGGGCTCGCGCGCCTCAACGCGGACGGCACGCTGGACACGAGCTTCAATCCCAACGTCAGCACGCCGGGGACCATCTACACCATAGCGCTCAATCCGACCAGCGGGCAGATGCTGGTCGGCGGGATTTTCACTTCGGTGGGGGGGCAAGCCATGAATGACATCGCCCGGATCAGTTCAACCGGCGCCGTCGACTCCACCTTCACGTCCACCGTCAACGGAGTCGTCGACAACCTCCAGTACTACCCCGACCAGAGCGGCCAGTTTATTGCGGTCGGCGCCTTTACGGGTGTCAATACGCCGGGCGCCACCACCATAGCGCAGGCGACCCACGCGGCCGTGTTCAACAGCAACGGCTCCCTCGTCACGTCTTTCAATCCGGGAGTCGGCGCCAGCGCGCAAATCAACGAAATCGCCCTCCAGTCCGACGGGAAGGTGATCCTGGGCGGAAACTTCGCGAATGTCGAAGGCAGTTATGCGACCAACATCGTCCGGATGTATTCGGACACGGACTTCGACAGCACGCTCTCCCTGAATGCGGACGGACCGGTCAACGCGATCGCCGAACAGCCGGACGGCTCGCTCTTCGTGGGCGGCAAATTCAACGGGATCGGGCTGATAACGAACGCCAGCGGGAACACGGTCAGCGGCTACTCCCCGAACTTCGTGCACGTGAACGGGTCGACGTCGATGATCGACTCGACGTATGAGTCGGCGCTTCCCGACGGAGCGGTCAACGCGATCGCGGTCCAGCCGGCGGACGGAAAGGTGATCATCGGCGGAGCATTCAATAACCTCGTGACAAACAGCTACACGACCGGCGCCGCCACCGAGGTCGCCGCGGCGAGCCGCCTGGCGCGGTACAACACGGACGGAAGCGTGGACACCGGCTTTGCTCCGAGCATCAGCGGAGGAAACGTCAATTCGGTCATCGTCCAGCCGGCGGATGGCAACATTCTGATCGCCGGCACGTTTACGAATGCTGGTGGCACGAGCGCCTCCTCCAGCGCATTGATGATCGGCGGGGTCTCCCACGCCTTTTTGGCGCGCCTGACCGCCAACGGCTCGGTCGATACCGGCTTCAATCCGCAGGTTTCGGCGCCGAGTTCGCTTTACACGTCCTTTTTTGCGTCCGCCCTGGTCCTCCAGCCCAACGGAAAGATTCTGGTCGGAGGCACCTGGTCCGGCGGCGCTTCGCTCCAACAAGCCGCAATCCTGCGGTTCAATTCCAACGGGTCCCTGGATTCCACGTTTGCGGCCCCTGCATTCTCGTCGTCCACGTCCGTCAACAGCCTGGTCCTCCTGGGTGATGGATCCATCCTCGCCGGCGGAAGCTTCGGGGCGGTCAACGGAACGGCGATCACCAACCTGGCCCACTTTGGCTCAACGGGAGTATTGGATTCGGCCTACAACCCGAACCCGGACGGGCCCGTGACAGCGCTCGCCCAGCAATTGGATGGCAAGGTGTATGTCGCGGGCGGTTTTGACACGATCGGCGGGCAGATCCGCAACGGGCTTGCGCGCCTGATAGGCCCGAATACCCAGATCCTCCAGTCGATGGGGATATCGAGCAACCTGCAGACGATCGCATGGTCCCGTGGCGGGCCCGGTCCGGAGCCGGTGGCCGTCTATTTCCAGTCCTCTACCGACGATCAAAACTGGACAACGCTTGGACCGGCCACCCTTGGGGGTCTGACCGCGGCACAGGCTGCGGCCCAGACCTCCGTTTCGATCGTCGGCAGCGAACTCTGGACTTATGCGACTTCGGCGGCGTCCACCCTTCCAGGTAACGCAAATGTCTTCATTCGCGCGCTGGCCGTCGTGCCCACCTCCGAAAACGGATCGGCGAGCCTTGCCCAGGACGCCTTCGAATTCTACGTCTCCCCGCCCCCGGACTTCAGCAGCTCGACGAGCGCCACGGCGGTCGCCGGGTCCCTGTTCTACTACCAAATAGCGGGCGCTTATCCGGCGACGAGCTTCGCCGCCTCCGGCCTCCCTCCCGGCTTGAGCATCAATCCGAGCACCGGCGTCATTTCCGGGACGCCCACCCAGGCGGGGACCTATACGCCAACGCTGACCCTGACCAATGCGACCGGCACGACGGTGGTGCCGAACTCCCAGGTGCCGAGCTTCACGATCACCGTGTTGGCGAGCACGCCATCGGGCACGACCGGACCCACCGCGCGCCTGATCAATCTTTCGTCCCTGGCCGGCGTTTCAACGGGGAATGCCCTAACCGACGGCCTGACGATCGTCGGGCCGGCTCCAAAGACCGTCCTTCTGCAGGCCATTGGACCCGGGCTTACGCCCATGGGTGTCGCGCAGATACTCCCGGACCCTGTCCTTCAGGTTTTTGACCAATACAATCGGGTGATATTGACAAACACGGTCTGGGACCCGAGCAACGCCAGCGCTGCCAATCTTTCCGATCTGATGGCGATTTCCTCCCAGTTGGGGGCCAATGCCCTCACCGCGGCAAACAAGGACTGCGCGATCGTCACGACCCTGCCCCCCGGCTCCTATACGATCAAGGTCACGTCGGCCGGCGGAAACTCCGGATCCGTGCTTTTGGCGGCCTATGACGCGGACCCCAATCCGCTCGCGGTGGCCCAACGGTTCTTCAATATCTCGGGCAACGCAACTTCGGTCCCGGGAAACCCCCTGATTGCCGGCTTTACGATAGAGGGCAGCACTCCAAAGACGGTTCTCATCCGCGGAATCGGGCCTTCGCTTTTCAATTACGGGGTCCCCGCGCCGATCCCCGATCCGGTCCTCAGCCTTTACGACAAGAATAACAATCTTCTCGCCCAGAACACGGGTTGGCAAAACGCGACGACCAGCAATTCTGCTTATCCGGCCGCGTCAACGGCCGCCATCACTGCGGCGGATTCGGCCGCATACGCGTTTGCGCTTACAACTGCGAACGCCGACTCCGCCATTCTTGTAACCCTTCCGCCGGGCAGCTACACGGCACAGGTGTCGAGTGTCAGCGGAACGGCCGGACCGGCGCTTTGCGAAGTCTATGAGGTTCCCGGAGGCACGGGAGACTAGGGGCTGGATTCACCAGTCATCGCTGCGAAACGGCGTGGCGGGAAGCCCCGCCCCGTTGAACAGGTTCGCCTCCGGGGCATTTTGCCAGGCATAGCGAACGGCGACCGGCGCCGGCACCTCGGCCGAGCGGACGACGACCGTGCTGCCCGAAATCGACGCGGATGCCGGATGAAATTTCCTGTCGGCGCCCGCGAGCTCGAACGACTGGAGGGGCTTCCCCTGGGCGGTGAGTCCGTTGTCCGCAAACTCGAAACGGACCCGGATCGAACCGCCCTCCACGGTCGCTCCCGAGAATACCGGACCGGAAAAATCGACGGACAATCCGTACACCCGCGCCTTTGCAATCAAAGCGAGCCGGCGGCCGACTTCCTGCTTGTTGCCCGGATGGATATTGTCCGGGTCTCCGATGTCGATGGCCAGCGCCTGGCCGGTCGCCGGCAGGCCCAGGGTCTGGGACTGCGCCTCGCGCAGCCATGCCCAGCTCGCTCCGGTCGGGTCGTCGGGCGCCTTGTAACCGGCGAGCTGCACCCAGTAAAAGGGGAAATCGCCCTGGCCGAAATGCGACCGCCACGCCGTTATCATCGCGGAAAAAAGCCTGTGGTACTCGGAGGCGCGGGCCGCATTTGACTCGCCCTGGTACCATAGGACGCCGCGAATTCCATAGGGGAGAAGGGGATTGACCATTCCGTTGAAAAGGCCCGCCGGGGTCCAGGAGCTGCCCGGTCCGAGAGGCTCGCGCGGCCTTGGATGCGTCTTCAGAAAGGCGGCATGGCGGGCTTCGCCGGCAGCGGCCTCCGCGGCCTCCCCGCGCGTCCACTCCGCGATGGCCGAATTGAACGCGGTTTTTTTGGCCGGGTACTCGGCCAGCGTCTGCTTCCAGCGTTCGCCGACAACCGCGAAAGCGGGGTCGCCGGCGAGCGCCTCCGGACTCATCCAGGATTCGACCGGCGTGCCCCCCCACGTGCAGTCGATAATTCCGACCGGCACGCCGAACCGGCGAAAGATGTCCCTCGCAAAGAAATATCCGACCGCCGTGAACCGCCCCGCCTTCGCGGGAGAGCAGGGGGCCCATGCCCCGCCCACGGCATCCGCCGGCTTCCCGGCGACCTGCCTCTCGACCGCGAACTGGCGGATCAGGGGGTAATTCGCTCCTGCCGCCTCCGCCTCGCCGTTTTTCAGGCTGAAGTTCGGGGCCTTGGGATCGTGGACCGTGAACTCCATGTTCGATTGTCCGGAGCACAGCCACACCTCCCCGACGACGACGTCATGGACGCTGATCGAGTTCTTCCCGGTCACGACCAATTCGGCGCCGTTCGACAGCGATGGCATCGGCGGCAGGAACGCGACCCACCGGCCGTCGGGGTCCGCCAGGCCGGCGGCCGTGTATTCCAGGAACTTCACCGTCACTTTTTCCCCGGGATCCGCGCGCCCCCAGACCGGCACGGCCTTTCCGGTCTGCAGCACCGCGTGGTCGGAAAACAGGGGCGCCAGGGCCACGTTTGCGCGCGCGGACCCGATCGCAACCGCCGTCAAGGCGAGGCCAAAACGGATCAGCGGGGGTGTTGCCATATTACCCCCATCAAACCAGCCCCCTCACCCTTTACGATTCAGAAAGGCGTGCAGTTCCCCGGCCAGCTTTGGCCCGAAACCCGGCACCTCGGCGATTTCCCCGGCCGACGCGGCCCGCAGCCGGTCGATGTCCCCGAAATGCCCGAGAAGCGCCGCGCGGCGCACCTCGCCAAGCCCCCCGAAGTCGTCGAGCAGCGACTCGCGGATCTTTTTCGAGCGCAAGTCGGCGTTGTACGTGTTCGCGAAGCGATGGGCCTCGTCGCGCAGGCGCTGGAGCAGCTGCAGCCCGGGGTGGCTGAGCGGCAGATCGAGCGGCGCGCGCTCGTCCGGGAACACGATCGTCTCCTCCCTTTTCGCGAGGCCGACGAGCGGCGGCGGCGGGAGGTCGAGCGCGACAAACGCCTTCAGCGCCGCCGCAACCTGTCCCCGCCCTCCGTCGATGACGACGAGATCGGGGAACGGGCGGCGCTCGTCGCGCAGGCGGCGGTAACGCCGCCCCACCACCTCCTCCATGGCCCGGAAATCGTCGTTTCCGACAAAGCTCCTGATCTGAAACCGCCGGTAGTGGTCCTTGTCCGGTTTGCCGCCCGCGAATCGCACCATCGAGGCGACGACATAGGTGCCGGAAATGTGCGAGATGTCGAAGCACTCCATCGTCTTGGGCGGCGACGGAAGCCCGAGCGCCTCGCCGAGGAGCCGCATCGCCGTATCGTCCGCCGTCACCCGCGTCGGATCCATTCTCTCGAAATGCCTCGTTTTCGCCAGGGTCTTTCCCATGGCGAAGATCACGTCCCGCAGTTCCGCCGCCTTTTCGAACTCCTGCCTCGCCGCGGCCGATTCCATCTCGACGCGAAGGGCCGAGAGCCATTCCCGGGACTTGCCCCCGAGGAATTCGCAGGCGGCTGCGACGCGAAGCAGGTATTCGTCGCGGCTCACCTGGTTTGGAAATCCGTAGATCTCGCGGCGGACGTCGGCGTAGAGCTGCCACTTCCCGTCGGGCATCCGTTGCGGGCTTGCATCGCCGAGAAGGATGCCGAATTGGCGCCGCATCTGGGCCAGCGTCTTGCGAAGGAGCCCGCTGTGGGCGAATGGCCCGAAGTAGTGGGACCGGTCGTCCTTCCGGATTCGCGTGAGGCGGAAGCGGGGCAATTCCTCGCCGGGATCCACGCGAACGAGAAGAAACCGCTTGTCGTCCGTGAAATCCGTATTGTATCGGGGCCGCCACTGCTTGATCAGCTTTCCCTCGAGGAGGAGGGCCTCCGGCTCGGACCTCACCTCCACCGTTTCGAAATCCGCGATCATTTCCATGAGCGCGCGGATCTTCGGGTGGGAGACCCGGGAGCGCCCCGCCTGGAAATAGGAGGACACGCGCTTATGCAGGCTCCGCGCCTTGCCGACGTAGATGATGCGGCCCAGCCGGTCCTTCATGAGATACACCCCCGGCCGGTCCGGAAGCCGGCGCACCTTCTCCTTCAGTCCGCCCGACGGGGCATCACCCGGATCCTTGGACGAACTCATGCCGGGGACCCCCTTGTTTCGCAGTCCGCTGCAAATGTTTGGGTTGCGGGAGCCATTTTCCAGGGTTATGACGGATCGTTCCCCTGCGCTCAACTTCGCTTTGTCCAGCGAATTTAACAGAATATATTCAACGAGTGGCAATTTTGCCCGATAGGCCTACCTCTTTTGGGACCGAAGCATGATTTCGTCCGACCCGAGAACAGCCGCTCCCCATACCCCCCGGGTTGCCCAAATGCGCTACGAACTGCTGACCTTGGGTGACGAGTTGTTGCTCGGCCTGACCCCGAACGGCCACCTGGCTTTCATCGGCGAGGAACTGGGGCGCCGCGGGGTCATGCTCCGGCGCAATGTCACCATCACCGACGACGCAATCGACATCGCGCGCCAGTTCCGCGAGAGCTGGGCTTCGGCGGATGTGGTGATCACAACCGGGGGGCTCGGCCCAACCTGCGATGACCGGACGCGCGAGTCGATCGCGGGCGTCCTCGGCCTGGAGCTCGTGTTCGATCGCGAGATCGAACGGTCCATCATCGAGCGGTTCCTGTCCCTGGGCCGGAAGATGACGCCGAACAATCTCAAGCAGGCCTACCGCTTCAACCGGGGAGAGGTTCTTCCGAACGCGAACGGCACGGCCCCCGGCCTATGGGTCGAGAAGGACGGCAAGATCCTGTGCATGCTCCCGGGCCCGCCGAACGAGCTTCAGCCGATGTTCCGCGAGCAGGTCATTCCGCGCCTTGCTTCGCTCGGCCTCCTTCTTGACCGCGAGGCGTATGTCCAGCTGCGCAGCGCCGGGGTCGGCGAGTCTCTCCTGGAGACCAGGCTCCAGCCGATCTTCGACCGCTATGGCGGGGCCATCAGCGTCGCTTTCTGCGCGCACGCGGGCCAGGTGGATTGCCGCCTCAGTTCCCCAAGCGGAAGCCTTGATCTGCCGCAGCTCTACGAAATCGCCTCGGAGTGCGCCCGGCTTCTCGGGGACGACTTCATGTGCTTCGGGCACGACTCGCTCGCCAAGGTCTGCGCGGACCTGTTGCGCGCGCAGGAAAAGAGGGTCGCCGTCGCGGAAATGGCGACCGGCGGACTGCTGTCCAGTTCATTTACGGACATCTGCGGCGCGACGAAGTTTTTTGCCGGCGCCTGCATCTGTTACACGAACGATGCCCGAATGCTCATGCTCGACGTCCCCGAATCCATCCTCCAGCAGCACGGGGCCGTCAGCGCCGAGGCGGCGGTTGCCATGGCGACCGGAGCCGCCGAGAAACTCGGGGCCGATTACGGGGTCGCCATCACGGGCTTTTCGGGCCCCTGTTCCGGCTCAAAGGAAAATCCGGTCGGAGCGATGTATCTGGCGCTGCACGCGCCCCACGGGGTCTGGTCGAGGCAGCTCAGCTTCCCGGGCCCCCGCCGGACGGTCAAGCACAGGGCCGTCAACGCCGCCCTCGACTGGCTCCGCCGCGAACTGGCTCGCGCCGGCCGGGGCGTGACGGTGAGCGCGGAGCGGGCGGCCCTTTAGCCGAACCGTTATCCGATCAGGTTCCGGAGGGCGGCCAGGTATTTTTCCTGCGTCCGGATGACGACATCCCGGGGCAGTTTCGGGGCCGGCGGGCGCTGGTTCCACTTCAAGGCGAGCAGATGGTCCCGCACGAACTGCTTGTCGTAGCTCGGCGGCGACTGCCCGGGAGCGTACTGATCCTCCGGCCAGTAGCGCGAGGAGTCCGGAGTCAGGACCTCGTCGATTAGAATCAGGGTTCCGGCCGGATCCGTGCCGAATTCGAACTTGGTGTCGGCCAGGATCATGCCCGCCCTGCGGGCCCGGTCATGGCCCGCCCGGTAGAGGGCCAGGCTCACGGTCTTCACCTTTTTGTAAAGCTCCGCGCCGATAGCCGCCTCGCCCTGCGCATCGTTGATCGGCTCGTCGTGCTGCCCCTTCGGAGCCTTTGTGGTCGGGGTGAAGATCGGCTCGGGCAGCCGGTCGGCCTGCCGCAAACCCGGCGGCAGCCGCAGCCCGCAGACGGTGCCGTCATTCTTGTAGGAGCTCCAGCCGCTTCCCGCCAGGTAGCCGCGGACGACGCACTCGATCGTAAGCGGTTTGAGCTTCCGCACGACCATGCTCCTCATTTGCAAGTCGCTGTCCCGGATGCCCCGCCGCGCGAATTCTCCGGCCTGGTCGGGCAGGAGATGATTGGCGATAATTCCCTTTACCTGCCCGAACCACCACAGGCTCATCTGATTCAGGATTATGCCCTTCCCCGGGATCCCGTCCGGAAGGATCACATCGAAGGCCGACAGCCGGTCGCTTGCGACGAGGAGCAGGGCGTCCCCGAGGTCGAAAATCTCCCGCACTTTTCCCGAGGCGATCCGGGGCCAGCTCACCCCATTGACTTCGGTGACGGCGTTGATTGGGAGGGAGGAGGCGATTGTGTCGAAGTTCATGCGGAACAGCGAATGCTAGCTCAGGCAATTCCTAGATCGCACGAAAGAAAAAAGTGCGCCAGTCAAGCGTCCAAGAAATGCCTTGCGCGGACCTGTGCATAAAGTAGCTTGCCCGGCTCGGCATCCAGGTCCCCATCGTCTAGCCCGGTCAGGACACCACCCTTTCACGGTGAGAACCGGGGTTCGAATCCCCGTGGGGACGCCAG
>JBEKAO010000057.1:0-17250 GCA_050015855.1 Opitutaceae bacterium
ATCAGCCGCGAAATCACGCCGGCCGAAAAAGCCGGCTGGTCGCAAAGGGCGACGATCGCCCCGTCGATCGCGCGCGAGAACTGCCTAAGGGCGGCGACGCCGACCCTTATCGAGGAAGCCATGCCTTCGGGCCACGCCACATTCTCGACCGCCAGAACGGGAAAGCGGGCGAGCGCCGGGCGGATCAATTCCGCATTTGCGCCCAGAACGACAACGACCGGCCATGCGGACGATTCCAGGGCCGCTTCGACCGAGCGAGCAACGAGCGGCCGGCCGCCGATTTGGATAAGCTGCTTCGGTTCGCCCATCCGGCTCGACGGCCCCGCGGCAAGAATGATGCAGCCGAAACGCTCGGGCTTCACTGCAGCGGGATGACCGGGGCGTTGTACCGGAGTCTGCCCGGCTTCCGCTTTGGGTTCACTCATGGATCGGCTTTCGGCGCTCGCGCAAGGGTCTTCCATCGCGGCCCGCCAGCACGGCCTGGATTTCGGCGACGATGCTCAGGGCGACCTCTTCCGGGGAGTCCCCGCCGATGTCGAGCCCGACCGGCGCGTGCAGGCTCATTCGCATGGAAGGGGTCAGCTCGAGCCCTTCCGAAGCCAGGTCGTCGAGGATCTTATCCGCGCGCTTTTTCGGCCCGAGGAGCCCGAGGAAGGAAAGAGGGCGCGGTAGAAGTGCGCGGAGAATGGGAACGTCGTGGATGTAGCGGTGCGTCATGACGACCGCCATTGCACCCGCGCCCGGCGCGGCGCGGGCGACGAGCTCGGCCGGCGGAGCGCAAACGCGGGTGTCGGCACCCGGGAATCGCTCCGCGGTTGCAAAGGCCGGGCGCGGGTCGGCGACAGTCACGGCCCACCCGATCTCCTTGGCGAGCCGCAAAAGCGGCCGGGCATCGTCGCCGGCGCCGAATATCACCAGCCGTGGCGGCGGAACGACGGTTTCCAGGTAAACTCCCCGATCCGCTGCGGAGCGGTTCCATGCCGAATCCCCGTTTTCATAGACAAGGCGCGTGCCGAGCGGCACCGCGCCGTCGGAGCGCCAAATGACCGCGAGTTGGGAAGGTCGTTCTTTCTCCAGGTCTTGAGCGACCGCATAAGCCCATGCCGGACGGGCTGGAAGTCGCTCGATGAGCACCTGGACTACGCCGTGGCAGCCCAGTCCCACGCCCCAGAGCAAGTCGTTCTCAGAAGTCGTATCATAGACTGCGAGCTTGGCCGAGCCGGTCGCGGCGACGCCCCGGGCTCTCTCCAGGACGTCCTCTTCCAGGCAGCCTCCGCTGATCGATCCGATCCGGGTGCCGTCGTCCGAGATCAGCAGGCGCGCTCCCGGGCGGCGATAGGAGGAACCCTCGACAGTAACGAGTGTTGCGAGAACCGACGGGGCGGAGGCCCCGGCCGATGTCAAATGGCGGACTATCGCGTGGATTTCAGTCACGGATCCGCATCCATTATAGCGCGCGTTTGGGCCACGCAAGCCCGGCTTGCGACCGGTTTGGGCGGGACAGCATATGACCAGAAAATTACAATATCTGCACAGTAAATGTAACAGAATTGAAACAAAAAAAGTTTGCGCTGCCCCTCCACGGCTCCCTTAATCGCCGCTAGGTCAACAAAAGCGGCCCAGGCCGGCTTTTCCTACAACACACAAAAAGACACTCGGACTATGAACAAAAATTCCGTGAGGAACTTTTGGGGTTCGCTAGCCATGATTTGGGCGGCTGGCATCGCCCTTACTGCTGCACAGGGCCTAAAGGCCCAGGATACGGCGGCATCGACAACACCAACACCAACGGCAGCGGCGCCGGCGGCGACAACGCCGGAAAACTCTGAGGTGCAGAAAATGGAGACCTTTACGGTCACAGGTTCTTACCTTCCAACCTCTTCCCTTATCGGGGCCAGTCCGATCAGCATCATCGACAATACCGCGATGCAGATGACGGGTGAGACCAATATTCTTCAGGTCCTGAATCACCTCGACACGGCATTCACCGGCAACGGAAACCTGGGCACTACCGCCAACAATGTCGGCGGCGGCGGCGGCGGCGAATCTTACCTCGCCATTCGCAATCTCACGACCCTGGTGCTCCTTGACGGAAATCGGGTCGCGGTATCCGCATTCAGCGGTTTTGGAGGCTTGAATTCGGTCGACGTGAACACGATCCCGCTCGGGATGATTGACCACATTGAGACCCTGAAAGACGGCGCCTCGATTGTATATGGCTCCGATGCGATTGGCGGTGTCGTGAACATCATCACGAAGAAGAACTACGAGGGCCTGGAAGTCTTCGGCGGCTACGGTGAAACGACCGATGGCGGCAATTACATCACGAAGAACTGGGGCCTGACGGCAGGCGTGGCCAAGGACAATTTCACGATCACGTTTGGCGCGGACTATTACAGCAATAATATGCTGCCCTCGACAGACCGCCAGATCGCTACACTGACATTGAACCAGATCGCGGCCGCGGGCGGCGAGCCGGGCGGCACGCAGGATGCCTACTATAGCGGCAGTTTCCCAGGCCGCGTCGGCAATGACATCCTCGCCGGCTCCCCGCTGGCGATTGGCGCCCCCGGATACAAAGCGAATGTCACAAACGCGGTTGCATGGTCGTCCCCGTCGGCGATCGTGCCCCAGACGCTCGCCCAGTTGGAGGCCAAGGGCACCTACATTCCGCTGAGCTCAACTCCGCTTTATGCGCAGGCCGGCAACAGCACGGCGATGTTCAATACCTCGACTTTCGGCACCGCCTTGGTCCTCCCGGACGATCGCCGTCAGTTCCTGATCAATGCCGACGACAAGGCCTTCGGCGACAAGCTCGAGTTTACGACCGAAATCCTTTATTCGCAGACGATCAACGGAGGCGACACGCTCGCCCCGTCTCCCCTGGCAAGCCTCACCGGAAACAATCTGATAATTCCGGCCAATAACCCGTACAACCCGTTTGGCACTCTCCTGGGCGTCGGCCAGGCGTCGGGCTCTCCGACTGTTCGCACGCGCCTGATCGAAGTGGGCAATCGCACGGCCACAAACGTAACCGACAGCTACACGGCTTCCGAGCACATCAAGGGCAAGATCAATGACAACCTCAGCTGGGACATGAGCGCCGACTACAGCCGGTCGAACTGGCTGGAAAACGTTTATGGCGGCGCCAACGGCTCGGTGCTGAATCAGCTGCTTACGCCGCTGATCTCCGGTAACAGCTACGTTTACGACCCCTCGACGGGTCGTCCGCTGTCGGTATTCGTTGACCCGGCGACGGGCAATCAGGACATCCCGGTCTACAACTATTTCGGCCTGCCGGGCAGCAACGATCCCCGGACGATCGCGGCCATGGAGACGACCCTTTTCCAATCGGGCGTATCGGAGCTCAAGAACTATCAGGCGATCCTCAACGGCAACATAGTGGCGCTTCCCGCAGGTAACCTTACGTTCGCCGCCGGCTACCAGTTCCTCCGCCAGGACCTTTCCTATCAGGTCGACGGCCTCTACAAGAACGGGCTCGCCCTGGGATACTCCGAGGCGAACAGCTTCGCGGGCGGCACGATCTATTCGAACGCCCTGTTCGTCGAATTCGGCGTTCCGGTCACAGCCCCGAGCCAGAACGTGCCATTGCTCAATTCCCTGGATCTGACGTTCTCGGGCCGCTATGAAAAGCTGGACACCGGTCCAAAGTCCACCGTTCCGAAAGTCACCCTCAAGTGGCACCCGATCGATGAGCAGTTCACCATACGGGCAACCTATGGAAACGGCTTTATTTCGCCGACCACTTTCGACCTGTTTGGTCCTCCGTCCTCGGGCGCTCCGACATTCACGATCATCGAGGGCAACGGCCAATCCAATGCAGGAGGCGCGGTCGCGGGCCTCCCGAAAGTCACAGGCCAGTTCCTCGCCGGTTTCGGCACGACCACATCCAACCCGGCCCTCGCTCCGTCAAAGTCGGAAACACTCACGACGGGCATAGCGTTTTCGCCCAAGGCGATCAAGGGCCTGAATATCACGCTCGATTATTACCACGTTCGTGAAACCGGCATAGGTGGCACGGACTGGACGGCCATCTTCAACAGCTTGAACGCCCTTGGTTCGGCTTCTCCCTATGCGAGCGGCTTTACGTTCCAGGACGGCAGCGTGCTAAAGTCGACCGCCCAGAACCAGCTGACCTCGACCAATGTGGGCAACCTCATTGTTCCGCTCACCGAAACGGGCTGGCAATACACGGATGGCCTCGACTTCGACGTCGACTATACCCTGCCCCTGCCGGCAAATGTCGGGGTAACCAAGGTTGGCTTGAACGGCTCCACGCTCTTCAACTACTTTGCCGCCAACAACTCGAGTTCTCCTGCGTTTCAATATGCCCGCCAGTACACGGGCGGTTCGATGGCTCCTCTCCCACAGGGCAACCTGCCGGGCTACCTCCTCAAGCCCTACGTCCAATGGTCCCTCCACGGGCTTTCGGCGGATCTCGACGTGGAATACATCCCGAAGGTTACCGACTCGGGGACGCTCTTCGGCGGGCCCACGAGCCCCGACTATTCGGCTCCCAACGCCGAGACCCTCAACGGCAAACTCTACACGATTCCATCCTACGTAACTGTGGACTTCTCTGTTAACTACGACCTGAGCCACGCCTTTGCGGATGTTCCGACCGTGCACAAGGCGCTGAAGGGCACGTCTGTAACTATTGGCGTCAACGACATGTTCGACAAGCTGCCGCCGTTCGTTCCGTCCTCGCTTGAGGACAACACGGACGAGATCAACTACAGCATCCTTGGCCGATACGTATTCATGCAGATATCGAAGAAGTTCTGATCAGGCCTCCTGATCAAGGCTTCCAGCAATTCAAAGGCGCCCCGATTCCGGGGCGCCTTTTTTTACGGCCTCGGCGCCGGCCCGGTTGATCCGCGGACGACGAGCAGGGGCTCGATCATGCGAATCCTCGGCCGGGCAGAGGGCCGGCCGATTTGCTCGACAAGGAGATCGACGGCGGCGCCGACGGTCTCCTCGACCCGCTGGTCGACGCTCGTGATCGACGGGGTCGGCATGAGGCATATTTCCTGATTGTTGAAGCCCGCGACCGAGGCGTCCTCCGGCACGCGCAGGCCGGCCTGCTGGAGGCCGCGGAGGGCGCCGATCGCAATTTCATCGTTTAGCGCGAGGAAGGCGGTCGGCCGGTTCGGCTCGCCGACAAAACTCGCTGCGAGGGCGCGACCGTATTCGAAGTCGTTTTGCCGGACGTGCCGCGAATCGAGGGAACGGACGGCCTGGTTGAAGTCGAGATTGTGCTCGGAAAGCGCCGCTTCGATTCCGGCAAGCCGGTCGATGACGGACCTTGGCGTTCCGGAGATCCCGAGGAGGCCGAACGAGGCGTGGCCGAGGCCAACCAGGTGCCCGACGAGTTCGCGCATTGCGCGGACGCGATCCAGGGCCACCGTGTGGGCGCCCGCGATTCCCAGTTGGTCGATGACGATGTGGGGTGTTGCGTGTACCGCCATTTCGCGCACGCGGGCCTCGATTTCCTCCCCGACGAAGTGCCCCACAAATACGATCGCATCCACGCGAAGCGACAGGAAGTGGCGGATGACGAACCGGCTGTTCCCCGGCTCGAGCACCTCGATGAGCGAGGCAAAGCCGCGCTCCCGCAACCGGTGCTGGAGGCTGGCAAGCTTGAGAACCGCCGGCGGAGTCAGAAGATTCTCCATGCAGATGCCGACGGTGGCCGTGCGCTTGCCCTTGAGGTGGAGGGCGTACGCGTTGGGCGTAAAGCCCGTCTCCTCGATCGCCCGCCGGACTTTCGCAATCGTCGCCGGCCGAAGCCCGGGCTGGTCGTTGAGGACGCGGGAGACCGTCGTCCTGGCCAGGCCCACAAATCGCGCGAATTCAGCGGCTGACCGGATTACCGGAAGCGTGCGTCGGGCGGAGCGTCTCGGCGAGTTGGGTTTGCTCACAAGATGAAGCCTGGGAAACCGGTTATCGGGATGGGCGTGGGCGCCATGGGTCGGATTCCCTCCCCGCCATGGCTACACGGAGAAGGGCGCCTCGAAAAGACCAAACATTCGCCGCCTTCTTCAGTTTAGGGTTGGTTTTGCGCTGCGGCGGTGCTTCCGTACCCGCATTCCTTCCGTAATGAAAATCCATTATTTTCCAAGCCCGGCGGCGACGAATACCCTTAGCACGGACGAACTCCGTGAGCAGTTCCTTATCGGGGGGATTTTCCGCCCGGGCGAATGGGTGGCGCACTACACCGATCTCGACCGGATGATCATCGGCGGAGCGATGCCGACGGGAGCGCCCCTTTCCCTGCCCAACGTCAAGGAGACCGGCACCGGGTTTTTCCTCGAGAGGCGGGAAATCGGAATCCTGAACATCGGAGCACCCGGCGCCGTGCGCGTGGGCGGAGCGCGGCATGAGCTGGGCTCGCTTGACTGCATCTATGTCGGCCAGGGCGAGCGCGAAGTGAGCTTTGAGAACGGCCCGGCCGGGCAGGCGCAGTTCTATTTCGTGAGCACGCCGGCCCATGCGAAGTTTCCGACGGCGGTCGTGCGCCGGGCCTCGGTGAGGACCGATCCGATCGGCGATCCGGCGAAGGCGAACCGCCGGCGAATCAACCGGCTGATTCACATCGAGGGCATCAAGAGCTGCCAGCTCGTGATGGGCTTCACGGAGTTCGAGCCTGGCAGCGTCTGGAACACCATGCCGCCGCACACGCACAGCCGGCGGACCGAGGTCTACCTTTATTTCGACTTGGGCGACGATGTCGTCGTGCACCTCATGGGCGAACCCGCGGCGACGCGCAACCTGATCGTTCGCGACCGGGAGGTTGTGCTTTCGCCGGCCTGGTCGATCCATTGCGGCGCGGGAACCGGAAGCTACCGCTTTGTCTGGGCCATGGGTGGCGACAACCAGGTCTTTGCCGACATGGATGCCGCCCCGTTGAACACGCTGCGCTGAAGCACTCTACCACTATGAGCTCAATCCTTGATTCATTCAAACTGGACGGAAAAACAGCGTTGGTCACCGGGGCTTCGCGCGGCCTCGGCGCCGGAATTTCCTCGGCCCTGGCGGAGGCGGGAGCGGATATCGTCGCTGTCGACGTCGGGCCGCTTGCCGAAACGGAGGCGCACATCCGCTCCCTGGGCCGCAAGTGCCTCGGGATCCAGGCCAACCTGTCCAACCGCGAGTCGATTCCCGGGGTCATCTCCCAGGCGCAAAAGCAATTCGGGCACGTCGACATCCTCGTCAACAACGCCGGGATCATCCGCCGCGAGGATTTTGAGAAATTCACCGAAAAGGACTGGGACGACGTCATCGGCGTGAATCTCGATGCGGTCTTCTTCCTGAGCCAGTGCTTCGTGCGGGAGGTGCTCGCCCGCAAGGGGCGCGGAAAGATAATCAACATCGCCTCGATGCTCTCGTTTCAGGGGGGGATTCGCGTCCCGTCCTACACGGCGTCAAAGAGCGCCGTGCAGGGGCTGACGAGGCTGATGGCGAACGAGCTCGCGTCCAAGGGATTCAACGTCAATGCGATCGCCCCGGGATACATGGCCACCGACAACACCTCCCAGCTCAGGGCCGACGCGGACCGCAGCAAGGCGATTCTCGACCGGATCCCGGCGGGCCGCTGGGGGCTTCCCGAGGACCTCAAGGGGACCGCGGTGTTCCTGGCCTCGGCCGCGTCCGACTACGTGAACGGCTACACGATCGCGGTGGACGGCGGCTGGCTCGCGCGCTAGGCGCGCCGCGCCGGGAGGGAACCCGGACCCATTCCGAGGGTCGTGCGTGCGTCTCGACATTTGCCCCCCGCGCGCCAATCTTGCCACCCATGATGCCCGCCACCATTGCTTCAGCTCCGCTGCCATCCAGCCGCTCGAGGCCGACCCCGATCCGGGCCTTTACGCTCATCGAGATCCTGGTCGTGCTCGCGATCCTCGGGCTTCTCGTGGGATTGACCGTGACGAAACTGGGCGGCGTTTTTGATTCGGCGAAGGTCGATACGGCCCGGATTTTTGTCAGCGAGAGCATGAAGACACCGCTGTTCACCTACAAGATGCAGATGGGCGACTATCCGTCGACCGAGGAGGGCCTGCAGGCGCTGCTGACGCCTCCGGCGAGCAAGGCGGACAAGTGGCAGGGGCCCTATATCGAGGTCCAGGGTGGAAAGCTGCCGGTGGACCCCTGGAAGAATCCCTACCAGTACCGTTATCCCGGCACGCACAACAAGAACGGCTATGACCTTTGGTCGATGGGGCCCGACGGCAAGGACGGCACGGACGACGACATAGGAAACTGGTGACTGGCGGCGTCTCCGGGGGCCGATGATGAGGAGGACGAGTGAAGCATGAAGGGATGTCGGCGGGAGGCCGGATCGGCCGGCAGCGGGGCTTCACGCTGCTTGAAATTCTCCTCGCGATCGCGGTGATCGGCCTCCTGGCGACGACGGTCATCGGAGTGTCCGCACATCTCGTGACGGCGAAGCCGGCCAGCCCCGACGACGTCTTCTGGCAGGCGTGCCAGGCGGCGCGAAGGGCGGCCCTCGTATCGGGCCGCGACCAGACCCTCAGCTTTGATCCGAAGGCGAAGGCGTTTTCCGTGGGCGACGGTACGGTGGCGAAGGCCTTTCCCGTGCCGGCCGCCTCCGATGACCTCGCGGTCGATTTTCTGACGGCCCAGAGCGGTCCCACCGCCATCCTGCTCGGCGGCACCCTCGTCCAGACGCAGACGATCCCGTCGGTGGCGTTCTACAGCGACGGCACCTGCATTCCTTTCCAGGCCCAAATCCGCGCGAAGGGAGCCGCGCACGCGCTGTCGATCGATCCCTGGACCTGCGCCCGTGTTCTGACCCCGCCCGATGCAAGCGCTGCAACAGGACCCTGAGGCCGGAAGGGCGAAGGGGGGCTTCAGCCTGCTCGAGGTGCTCGTTGCCCTGATGATTTTCGCCCTGGCCGCGGTCATGCTCGGCTCCGCTTATTTGAATGTCCTGAGCAGCTACGTCGTCGCGGCCAGGGGGACCGAGGGCCTGCAGGACATCGCGTTTGCGAGGCTGGAATTGCTTACGCAGCCGGACCTGACGACCGCGCAGGCCGGGGACAGGTTTGACGCTCCGGCCGCCGACCCGGGCAGGCCGGGATCCCATGTCAGCTGGACCGCCGATATCCAGCCCGCCGGCACGACTGACCTTTTCAACGTGACCCTGAGTTGCGTGATCGATACCGACGACCCGACGACGCCGCGGCGGACGGTCACGCAGGCATTCACGCTCCTGCGCCCGACCTGGTCGGATCCCGTCGACCAGGCCAAGCTCCGCCAGGATGCGGCGCAGCGCATCGCGGTGCTGCAGGGAAGGGCCCAGCAATGAGCGGCGCGAGGCGCTCCGATCCGGGGTTCACGCTGCTCGAGATCCTGCTCGCGCTGGCGCTCGTCGGCCTCGTGCTCGTGGGGCTCAACACGTTCATTTTCTCGATGGGCGAATTATGGGGGCGCAATGCCGATGTGCGCCTTTTCGACCAGCACGTGAATGCGGTCACCCGTTTTCTCGGGCAGCAGCTGAGGACCGCCACGCTGCCGCCGGCCGCCCGCGCGAATGCAACGCCGGTCACCCCGAAGCAGGTCACCCCCGCGAATGGCGCCGCGGGCAAGCTGATCACGTTCGAGTTGCCCGCTGGATGCAGGATCATTTCCTGGCCGGACAGGCCCCTCCCCGAGGTCGTCTGCTCGCTGCAGGTGCGCGACCGCCTCGGGCTGTTCCTCCTGTGGCATTCGCGCCTTGAGACGCATTTCGACACGGACCCGCCGCACGAGATGCTCCTGACTCCCTTCGTAACGGCCTTGGCCTACGACTACTTCGACACCAACGTCAAAAACTGGACGACCGAGACCACCGTGCGCAACAACGCCAACGGCCAGCCGCTCCCTCCCCAGCGCCTCCACCTCACCTTCACGTACGGGAAGCTGTCAAGGCAGACAACGGTGCCCGTCCCCACGACGCTGCAGGGCATGCCCAATTTCTGAAATGCACGCCAAGGGACAGCCTCGTACGCCGAAGGGACAGCCTCGCTGGACAAGGGGACAGCCTCGTGCGCCCGAGGGACAGCCTCGTATAGCCTGGCGGCGGATTCGCGCGGAGCGAGGTGCGATTCTCGTCATCGTGATGGTTGCGTTAATACTTACGGTGGTGGCGCTTGTGGCTTTCCTGGACAGGGCCAGCACCGATTTGCTTGTGGAGTCGCGCAGTCGGGTGGCGGATCGGCTGCGCATGGACGCTTATTCGGCCCTCGAGGTTAGCCTTGCCGTTCTTGAGGATTTTCGATCTGCGGACGGAGGACTGCGCACGCCGAACGAAGGCTGGTCCGACCCGCTGGCATGGTCGGGCTGGACGCCGCAGGATGGAAACACGGTCGAGGTCTCCTTTCAGGACGAGAGCGGAAAATTTCCGCTGATTCACGCGAACCAGCAGACCCTGAACGACATCTTCCAGGTGTGGGGGCTGTCCCCAGGCGACTCGCAACACCTGACCGACGCCCTTTTGGGTTGGATGATGAAGGACTATGTTCCGCAGACCGGGCTGGCGCCGGATTACGAGCAAATGACCTTTCCTTATGACGCGCCGCTCCGATCGCTGCGTTCCTACGGCGAACTTGCGGCGATCGACTACGCCAAGGATGTGTTCTACGATCAGAACGACCGCCCAAACGACCTTTGGTGGAGATTTTATAACACTTTCTCGTTGTTCAACTACCGTCAGCCGAATATCAATGCCTTGAACAATGATGTCCTTGTCGGGGTCGGCCAGTTCGACGACACGGCCATGCAGAACATTTCCAACTTCATCGCTGGCACGGGTGATTACAAGGTGACGTCGCCCTTGGGGAAACAATGGTTTCAGAGCGCAACAGATGTGCGCGGCGTCGTCGGCCAAGTCGGGAATGTGAGCGCATTCGGCACGATGATCGAGGCCCTGCGCGTTCTCATAACCGTCCACGACGGGGCCGCGCAATTTCGTCTTTCCGTGGTGGTGGCCCCCCAAGGCGGGGCCAGAACCGTGATGACCACCGCAACCGACGTGCGAAACGCCGCCGCGAGCGGAACCTCTGGCGAGACCGCGGCAAGCACCGGGTCGTCCGGCCCCGATGCCGACACCTCGTCCAGCACGAGTTCATCGGTCCCCACCGCCGCGCAATCGGCTTCGGCAACGTCGAATGCGAACATCCGGTACCCCTTTACAATCTTGGAAATTCACGAAAACGATGAAATTCTGACGCCTCCGCCGCCCCCTTCTCCGGCATCCTAGTCCTTTCGATCTTCAATGTGCGCATCGCTGCTTAGTTTCATTCAGGCCGGTTCGCCGCCGCCCCGGGTGCTACTGCTGCCCGACGCCTTGTTTTATGTGCGATCGGTCCCGGTGGTGGTCGGACCCGATGCTGCCGGGGCGCCTGGGGGCGCCGAGCAGGTCGCCCTCCAGGTCGAACTCGCCTTGGAGGCTTCTTCGCCCTTTGCGCTCTCCCACCTTTATTACGGCCATTATTGGGCGCCCGGATCCGGCCACGCCGTCGTCTTTGCCGCATACCGGCGGAGATTCACGGCCGAGCAGACATCGGCCTGGCCCGGCGCCGAACTGGTCATTCCGGCATTCGCGGCAACCCTGGGCGCGGCTCCCGAGCCGGCGACGACCGTCGTCCTGAGTTCGCCGGAAGGCCTGACGGCTGTGCACTGGGAAACGGGACCGGTGCCCGCCGACGTCTGGTTCCAGCCCATCCCGCCCGAGGCGACGGACGAGGAGCGTGCGAGCGCCCGGGCCGATCTCCTCCGTCGCCGGGAGAGCCTGAAGATCGTCGATCTGGCGTCGCCTCCGGCGGCCGAGGCGCGCCGAGGCGACGGCGAAATTGTGTTTCGATCCGGCGATTTCCTGTCGCGCCTGCCCGCCGAATCGGCGGGCGGCCTCGACGTTCGCGACAAGGCGGAGCTGGCTGCGCTGAGGCGGGGCCGGGCGCGCGATGTCGCGCTCTGGAGAATCGGAATCGGTTGCGTGGCGTTTATCGGCCTCCTCGCGCTTGCGGAACTCGCGCTTTTCAGCGGCGGGCTCTGGCAGCAGGCCAGGCGCGTCAAATTCAACGCTCAGGAACCGGTCGTCGCGGGCATCATGACGCGCCAGGAGATCTCGGACCGCATCAATGATCTTTCCACCAAGCGGCTCCTGCCGATCGAGATGATTCAGGCCGTATGGCCGTCCGTTTTGATTCCACAGTCCACGATCTACTTCACCCAGGTGTCCACAACCGGGCTCCATACGCTCACGGTCGAGGCGCAGACGTCGAATGCGGGGGAGATCAAGGGCTACCAGAACAAGCTGGAATCCATGCCCGAGTGCGCGAGTGTCGCCATTAAGGACCAGCGGAGCCGCGACAACATGACGACTTTCACGCTGGTTGTAACGTTCAAGCCCGATGCGCTAAAGCCGTTGGCCCCCGCGTCATGATGCGCACCCTGCGGTCCCTCTTCCTCGCCAGGCTCCTGCGGGAAAAAATCCTGCTGGTCGCCTTCGTTCTCGTGGTCGACATCCTGTGGCTGTCGAGCCTGGCGGGCCGGGCCGGCCATTTCCTGGCCGAGGAGCGCCATACTACGAGCGCGCTCGCCGAACAGTCGCGGTGGCTCGCGAATCGCGCGGCCGTGGACAAGGCCGGCCAGCTGGCCGCCCGCGCGTTTCAGCCCGAGCAAACGCTCGACAGCACCCGGCTTTTGGCCGCGATCCAGGATATCGCGAACAATTGCGGCCTTCATAATTTCAATACGGCTCCGCCGGAGGATGTGCCGAGCAACGGGCTGGCGACGGTGCACACGCTTCAGTTCACGGTCAACAAGGTGGACTACGAATCGCTGAGGGCCTTTTGTTCCGCGCTTCAGCGGCGGGCCCCCTACATCGGGGTCGAGCAGATGACGGTCGTTGCCGACAAGGCAAATCCGGCCCTGCTCGGTGCGACGATGAAAATCTCATCGGTCGAGATTCTGCGCTAGGCGCCGCGCCGCGGAAGCCGGCCGAACCCCGGGGAGGGAGGAAGGCTCAGTTGCAGCCGCACCCGGCGCCGCCGACGCCCGGCCCGCCGGCCGCAGCCTCGCGGGAGAAGTAGATGTGCTCGGACAACTGCGTTCCCACGGGGTCGCGGCCGGGCTGCATCGTGTAGTCGGCCAGGGTCGCCCGTTCCCATGGCTGGACCCGGACGGCGCTCGTGCTTGCGCATCCGGACAATCCGGCGGCAAGGGCGGCGAGCGCAAGCATGGCTATTCGGCGGATTTTCATGGCGGTCATCCCGCTTTTTCGGCGAGCAATCCCTCAATCTCTTCGCGCAGCTCGTTTTCAGTCGTTCCGCTGTGGAAGCCTTTGTGGATGTATCGCACCCGGCCGTCCCGGCCAACCAGGAAGCTCGTCGGCATCGTGGGGACGCGGACCTCGCGCACGAGCTTCTGCCCGGGATCGAGCGCGGTGAAAAATGGCGGAGCCATCCTGCGCACAAACGCGGCATAGTCGGCTGGGGTTTTGTCGACGCTCACCGCGACGATCACAAGCCCGCGCGCGGCGAATTCCGATTGAATCCTGCCGTACGCGGGGAAGGAGGCCCTGCATGGCGCGCACCACGAGGCCCAAAAATCGACCAGAATCACCTTGTCCCGCGCATCGGGCAGCGCGCCGCTGAAGCCGACGGACTGCAGGGAGGGAAACGGGTCGCCCACCTTGATCTGGGCCAGGGCGCCGGGAGCGAATGCCAGCGCAATCCCGAGAAGAGCCCCGCGAAGGCAACCGGTGCGAGTGAGCGGATTTGCGGGGAACAGGTTCATTTGGAGACGACGTACTGGAAGAAGCCCCGGGTTTGGGCGCGCTCCTTTTCCGTCATAAGGATGCCTTCAGCCCCCTCATACGCCTGGATGAGATCGATGCCGCCCGGCACGCCCAGGACAAATGCCGTTGTCGACAGGACCCCCGCCATGAGGCACGTGCCGGCAATCACGGTCGCCTGGGTGCATCCGTTGGCGACGGGACTGCCGCTTCGTGGATCGACAATGTGGCCGTAGCGGCGGCCATCGATCACGAAGCGCCGGATGTAGTCTCCCGACGAGGCGATGGCGCGGTTTCCGGCGAGTGCGACGCTTGCCCACGCCGAACCTGGCTGGGCCGGGTCCTCAAGGCCGATGTGCCATGCCGGCCGCCCCGGAGGGGCGCCCAGGATTCTAACGTCGTGCCCGAAGTCCACGAGCACGTTCACAATGCCGCACTCGACGGCCAGCTTTGCAACAAGATCGACGGCGTATTCCTTTCCAAAGCCGCCGAAATCGAGCGACATTCCCTCTTCGGGAAGAAACACCTTCCCCGGGGCGCGCTGGACTTTCGGCCACCCGACCAGGCGCCGGGCGGCGGCGATGCTCTCGGGCGGAGGAATGGCGGGCTGCGCGGCCTTCCAATTCCAGAGGGCGATCAGGGGAAGCGCGGTGGGGTCGAGGATGCCCTGCGTCATGAAATGAAGCGTGTCGCAGAGCTTGAACATCTGCTCCATTTCGGCGTCCACCTGCACCCACGAGCGCCCCGCGGACGAATTTATCGCGCTTAGGAGGCTGTCGGCCCGGAAGCGCGAGTACTTCGCCTCGAAGGCCGCCACCCAGGCGACGGCGCGCCGCTCAAAGTCGCCCGCCTGCTTTTCCCCTCCCGGAGCGGCGTACTGCACCTCGCATTGCGTCCCGAGCGCGGGAAACGAGAGCTTGCGAAGGGGCAGGGATGCCCCCGTCGCGTCTGGGGCGGCGGCCGGGAGCTTTTGTGTTTTTGCGACAAGGCCCATGGGAGATTACCAGGACAGCTTGCTTCCGAAGGTGATGATCCGCGCCCGGTAATAGGCGCTTTGGGGAGTGACACCATCCGTGCCGCGCTGCCGGTACCCTTCGAGCGCGACGTCGAGCTCAATCCGGTCGTTGATTTTCCAGATCGTCTTCATTCCAAAATCGAGGCTGTCAAAGGCCGACAGGCGCGCATCGGAGGAAAAGTGCGGCCCCTGCGGATTGTGCGTCGGCGCGATGCCGGAATTCAGGAGATTGTAGGTGTAAAATTGCGCGGCGCTTTGCTCGTACATCCGCAGGTTGGGGCGGAAAATGAAGCGGGGGCCCGCGTGTTGAAACCACTGCAGCTCCAGCGTGTTCGCCGTAATGCCCCACGTGTCGTGGTAGAATCGATAGCTCGCCTCAAATGCGGCGTCGAGTCCCGGAAGGGCGCGGTTGACCGAGGCGAACGCGTCCCCTTTGTTCCGGGCATCCGGCCGGTTTTCACCGAACGTTTCGGGGAGGAAGACGCCTGAAAACACCTGCTCATCGACTTCCACGATCTTGTACGGATCGCTCAGGAATCCCGTTTGCCGCGTCCAAGTCGCGTTTATCGACACGGAGGTCAGGGGGTCGATGAGCTGGGTGACCCCGATGATTGCGTCATTCGAGAGCTTCCGGAGCCAGGCCGGCTCGAAGAAGACCTCGACATTGTCGTCGGTGCCGGCGGCGCCCAGCAGAAGCGTCGTGTTGTTCTGGTTGAAACTGGTGAGCGTGTTCACCGACCAGCCGTTGGACATGTAGTCGCCCTCGATGCTCCGGGCGAAGCCGACGTCCACGTTGACGGCGGAAAACTGGCGGGACAGGTCCGCGTTCCACGCGTGGCGGAGGTCGGTGTCGCGGGCGAGCGTGACCTGGTCGCTGCCGGCCGGAGCCGGTTGCCCGCTGGGTGTTGCGCCCGCAATCGCATCGATGACTCCGCCGAGCTTGACCTGCATGTCGGTGCCCAGGTCCTGCTGGGCGAGGGCGGATTCCGTGTCGACCGTGATCCGCCCACCCATCTCCCGGTAGTCCTCGTACTCGTAGGCCAGGCTGTTTTCCGCGCGGGCGGCGCGGGGCTGGGCGATGACGAACGCCATCGCCATCCATAGGCCGGCAAGACGGCGCGCGACAGGCGGTGCCGCCGTCCCTGGCGTTGGGATTTCTTTTGCAAAGGCCACCGTCCGGGTTTTCCGTGCAGTTGGAATCGCGGAATGCTTGTTGAGGTTGGATTTATGACGCCTCGGAACGTCTGCAATGTCACCTGTGTCCATGCCGCGGCGTCTCCGAGCAGTATAGACGAACCATCCGATTCAGCCTATGAAAATCCCTAATGGTTTCAGAAGGCTTCTCGCTCGGACCAACATTCCGGCGGCCATCCTTTCCCTGATCCTGCAGCGGGCGCCGGCGACCCGGGTCGCTGCGCTTTCCGGGGAGATTCTGGCCGCCTCACCAATCGGTTCACTTTTGAAGTCGGCCGCGGCTCTGGCAGGCTCGCTGGGAGCCGTTCACACGCTTGCGGGAGCCACAACCATCACGGCGAGCACGCCGAGCCCGTTGGAAGCGACGGTTGGAGTGCCCGCGACAGAAGTCGTTTTCGGGGTCACGGGCCAGCTCGCGAACCCTCCTTCTTCGTGGAGCGTGGATGCCGTCCCGCCCGGAATGAATTTTGACGGCCACACGACTCCCGGGACCTACAATGTCGTTAGCGAGTACGGCACCATAAACCTGAGCGGTACCCCAACCGCGGGAGGAAGTTACACGATAAACCTGGTCGCCTACGAGTATAACAACGGCGCCGGGATTTCCACGCCGCCATTCAGCTACACGGTCAACGTCAGCGGGGCGCTGCCTGTCATCACGACCCAGCCCACTGCTTTCCAATCGGTCAATGCCGGGGCGACTGTGACCTTGAGTGTCGTCGCAATGGACGCTCTAGGTTATCAATGGCAGCTTGACGGAACACCCGTCGCCGGCGCGACGAACGCCACGCTTGTACTGTCCAATATTGGCACAACGCAGGCGGGCACCTACACGGTGGTCGTCAACGGCCTGGTGACCTCCGCTCCCGCGTCGGTGACGGTCAACGTCAGCTCGCACCTGTTCAACATCTCCACGAGGGGCTACGTGGGCAGCGGTCCCAACCAGGATCTCGACGCCGGGTTCTACATCGAGGGAACCGGCAACAAGAACATCCTGCTCCGGGGCGACGGACCGTTTCTTGCGACCAACTCAGCCTACACCGGCCTGACCCTCGTCAGCCCGCAACTGACCTTCAACAACGCGGGCGGCACGCTCGACGTCAACACGGCCTGGGGCGGGAGCCAGACCCTGATCAACGCCTTCAACACCGTCTTCGCCCCCGTGTTCGCGACCGGATCCAACGACACGGCGATTTACATGAGCGTCTCGGCAAACGGATCG
>JBEKAO010000058.1:0-17240 GCA_050015855.1 Opitutaceae bacterium
CCGATCATCCCGGCGGCGATCGGCGCGGTATCGGCGAGCGCGACCTTCGACGCCTCAAAACCGTACCCGATCCGCTTCGTTTGCGCCGCCGCCAATCTTCAGCAGGTCCTTTCCGGCGCCCGCCTCTACATCAAGGGGAGCGAGGCCTACCTCCTCACGGACCTTGCGCGGCTGCCGGCCGGACTCTCCGCGCGAACGGAGCAGGAGACGGTCGAGATCGACATTCCCCCCGGCACCTTCGACCCGGGCAAGTATCGTTTCACCCTGATCGGCCAGACCGCCTCGAAATCGTGGAACCTGAAAGTGCGTTGACGCGACGCCCTGCTTGGTCGAAAACACTGCCCGACCCAAGATGACCAACGGCAACGGCCACAACCCGGCGCCCTCCGCCTCCCAGGCGCAGGCGACCACAATCAAGCCGACGGATCTCCGCGGCATCCTGAAATACGTTCCACGGTTTCAGGGCCAGATCTTCATTATCGCGATCGACGGCTCGATCGTCGTCGACGAGAATTTCGGCAACCTGCTGGTCGACATCGCCGTCCTCCGCAGCCTCGGAATCAAGGTCGTCCTGGTGCATGGGATCAGCCGGCAGTTGAAGGAGCTTTCCGAGCTGCGGAACATCCCGATCAGCAATTCCGACGGGACGGGCCCGACCGATGCCGCGACCCTCGATCTCGCGATCCGGGCCTCCTCGCGGGTTTCCCACCTGATTTTGGAGGGCCTCACCCAGAATTCGCTCAAGGCCGTCATCACGAACGCGGTTCGGGCGCTGCCGGTCGGCATCATCAAGGGCGTCGACCAGCAGTTCACCGGCAAGGTCGAGCGCATCGATAGGGATCTGATCGTCGAACTGATCGCCCAGCAGGTCGTGCCCCTGGTGTCGCCGCTCGCGTTCGGGCCCGACGGAAAATCGCTCAGGGTCAACTCCGACCTTCTCGCCGCCGAACTCGCCGAGGTCCTGGACGCGACCAAGATAATCTTCCTCACCCCGATGGCGGGCCTGGAGATCGAGGGCGAGGTGCGCCGGGAAATCGCCGTCGACGACCTCCGGGCCCTTCTGGCGGACCATCCCGAGAAGATCGCCGATTCCAGCCGCAGCAAGGCGGTGCACGCGATCAAGGCGATCGAAACCGGGACGCCGCGCGTCCACGTCATCGACGGACGCATATTCGATGGGCTCCTGAACGAGGTCTTCTCCAACGAAGGCGTCGGCTCGCTCGTCTACGGAAACGACTATCAGCAGATCCGGAAGGCGGCCAAGCGGGACGTCCGGATGATCTACAACCTCACCCGCAACGCCGTGCGGCGCGAGGAGCTCATTTACCGCACCCAGCAGCAGATCGAAAAGAACATCGACCAGTTCTTCGTCTTCGAGATCGACGAGAACATCATCGCCTGCGTGACCCTGTACTTCTACGCGGAAAGCCCGCAGACGGCGGAAGTCGGCTCGCTGTACGTCATTCCGTTCTACCACAACCGGGGAATCGGAAAAAAGATGGTCGAGTACGCGTGCCTGCAGGCCAAGGAGCGGGGCGCGACGAGCGTGATCGCCCTGTCCACCCAAAGTTTCGGTTTCTTCACCAATATCTGCGGCTTTGAGGAGACCGGGAAGGAGATCCTTCCGGAGGCGCGGCTCAGGCAGTACGACGAGAGCGGCCGCCACGCCAAGATCCTCCTGAAGCGCCTTGCCTAGGACGACGGCCTCGTTCGGTCATTCAAATCGTATCGTCCGGCCCGGCCGGTCGATCGCGCGCGCATGATCCAGATCCGCGCCGCAGCGCTCACGGACATCGGAAGGGTGCGAAGGCAGAACGAGGACCGCCTCATCCTCGACGAAGAGCGGCTTGTCTTCGGGGTCGCCGATGGAGTCGGAGGGATCCCCGGTGGCGCCGAGGCGGCGCAGGAGGCGCGCGACTTCATTCTTCGCTCGTTCCATGCATTGCCCCCGGAAGACGAGCCCGACCTGCAGGCCATCATCCTTGGGGCCAATCGGGCCGTGGCCGAAAAAGGCGCCACCGTCAGCCCCTCGACGGGAATCGCATCGACGTTGACCTTTGGCTGCGCGCGGAAGGGCCGGCTCCTGATCGGACATGTGGGCGATTCCCGCTGTTACCGCTTTGGCAGCGGCCGCCTGGACCGGCTCACCCAGGACCATTCGGTGGAGAACGAAGCCTCGAAGAGGCGCCTGCTCGGCGAAGCCGCCTACTACTCCCCGCTCGAGGCCCGCGCCCTGACCCAATGGCTGGGCAGCTCCGGCCTGCCAAAGCCGGACTGCGCGTCGGTCCCCCTGGTTGCAGGCGATCGCTTTCTATTCTGCACGGACGGTGTGACCGTGGCCGTCTCCGACCGCGAAATCGGCTCGATTCTCGGGCTGCCGGAGGAGCCGGACGCCCAGTTGCGAAGGCTGATCGGCCTCGCCCTGAGCCGGGGCGGCATCGATAACGCGACCGGCGTCCTGCTGCGGGTGGACCTGGTTTGACGGATTCCAGCGAGGCATTGAAACACCTATTGGCTTGGCGCTGACCGCGTGCGCGGGCACTTTGACCGTTTGCCGATGAGCCCGACATCCGCCGAATTGCGCAACAAGGCCATCGGCATGCTTCTGCTGGCGAACCTGTTTTGGGGACTCAGCTTTCCGCTCATCAAGGCCCTGCTTCTCCTGAATGCGCGCATTTCAGGGGGAAGCGCCCTTTTTGTCATCGGATGCACCGTAGCGCCGCGGTTTTTGATCGGCGCCCTTGTCCTCGCCGCATGGCAGTGCCGGCCGAACGCTCGCAAAGGGGAATCGGGCCAATGCCCGGCGAAGGGGCCCTTCCTGACGATGGCGGAGCTCAAGCACGGAGTCTTTGTCGGACTCTTCGGCGTCGCAGGGATGCTCTTCCAAAACGACGGGATGCGCTTCACCGCGGCATCGACTTCGGCCTTCTTGACGCAGTTTTACGCCATACTCATTCCGCTGTGGCTGGCGCTGCGCCACCGGCGGAGCCCTGGGTTTCGGGTATGGGCGAGTTGCGTTCTCGTCATGGCCGGAGTCGCGATCCTCGGCCGCGTTGACTGGACAAGGATGCATCTCGGACGCGGGGAGATTGAAACGCTCCTCAGTTCGGTCTTTTTCATGGTGCAGATCCTGTCGCTCGAAAATCCCGCCCACGCCGCGACGCGTCCGGAGAAGGTGACCCTGGTGTGGCTCGGGCTGGAGGCCGTGGCCTTCGGGTCGATGACGATCGCCGCCGCCCCCAACCCCGGAGCCCTCCTCCTGCCCTGGAGTTCCCTCCCCTGGCTCGGCCTCACGCTTTTGATCACGATCTTCTGCACCCTCGGCGCATTTTCGCTAATGGCCGCGTGGCAGCCGAAGATTTCGGCGACCCAGGCCGGGCTCATCTACTGCGTCGAACCGATCTTCGGCTCCCTGTTTGCGCTCTTCCTGCCGGCCATCTTCTCGAGTTGGGCCCATGTGGCATACCCAAACGAACTCGCATCGGTGAACCTGATCATCGGAGGTGGCCTGATCACTGTCGCAAATGTCCTGATCCAGCTCAAACGCCGGCCGGAGGTGCCTTGATGGATTCGATCGCGGCCCTCAATCGGGAACGGGCATGGGTTCCGGACCGCCGATCCTGACCGAGCGCAGCGCCCGCAGGGTCACTGCGGCGAGGACGATGACGCCGCCCAGGAGCGATAGCGCAGTCGGCCGCTCTCCGACGGCCAGGATCACCCACACCGGATTCAGGATGGGCTCGATGACGGGGATGAGGACGGCTTCAAGGGCGGTGACATGCCTGATCGCCCGCGCGTAGAGCCAGTAGGAGGCGCCTAGCTGAAGGAGCCCGAGCGTGCCGAGCGCCATCCAGCCCGCGGCGGACAGGGCCGGAGCCTGCGCGATCCAGGGAAGGCCTATCAGAAACGCCAGGCCATTTCCGAGGATGATCGACTCGACGGGCGAGCCGTCCTTCTGGCCCCGCAGCGCAAGGGTCATCCCGGCGAAGCAAATCCCGCTCAGGGCCGCGACACCATTTCCCGCCAGATGGCCCGCCTCAAGCCCGTCGGCCAGGAAAAGGCACATGCCGCCCAGGACGACCGCAATCGTGATCCAGTCGTAGCGGCTTGCGCGTTCCCCTAGAAGCCACGCGCCGAACAATGCGACCCACACGGGCGCCGTGTACTGGAGAAGGATCGCATTCGCCGCGGTCGTGAGCTTGGTCGCGGCGCAGAAGGTCACCGTGCAGGAGGCGTAGCCCAATGCGCCCAATACCTGGAGGCGCGAAAAGTTGAATTTCAGCCCGCGATTGGTCGCCAGCAGAAATAGGCCTGCGATGAGTCCCCTCCCTCCGGCTACAGCCAGGGGCGGCCATGCCACGGACTTGATCAGGAGCCCGCCCAGGCTCCAGAAAAGCGCCGCCAGGACAAGCTGGCCGATGGCCCGGGTGTGCGACGCGTTTTTCAAGCCGTTTTTAGAGGAGAGAAAATGCCCGTCCAAGGCAAGTCGGCGCGAATGCCGGGCCGGCTGGGCTGTGGATTCTTATTTCGCGCAACCAGGGCGGCCCCGCCTTCGTCTTTGCGGAGAATCATGCCTGAAAAGCCGGATGAATCGAGCCCCGTCCATTACGGTCTGCCAAAGCAGCCGCGGTTCCCCAAATGGGCCACGGCGGTCATCCTCATTGGGATTGCGGCCGCGATCATCGCGGCGTTCAAACTGATCCGCGGCTGAGCCTTTTCGCCGGCCAGGTTAAGCCGCGAAGGATCTAAACTCCCCCGAGATACTCTATAAGCATGTCACTGAAGAGTGCGGCCGTCGGAAGCCATTCTCCGCGCATGGCAGCTTCGCCGGCAGATTCATATCCGCCGCCAGGTCGGGGACGGAGTGTGGCAAACGGGGGCAGCCCGTAACGCATCGCTATGCTATTGGCCCAAAGCCGGGCAACGCGCCCGTTGCCATTCGCAAAGGGATGAATTCTCACCCATTCCGCGTGAGCCCACGCGCATAGTTCGATCACTGCAGCCAGTTGGTCGCTGCTGAGTTCCGAGCCGGGCGGGATCAGTTCATCCAGCCGCTGCACAACTTGCCGAAGACGGCGCTCATATTCGGAAAGTGTCTGTGCCACGTCGGCTGGTGCGACACCGCGGTGGCGGCCAATCCGCACCTCCATATCATGGAGGCCGGCTTCCCCTCTGAACCCACCAACCATGGCAGGATTTGGCACGGCCAACCCATGCATGATTCCTTGGTGCCAGTCCCGAGCTGAATTGAGACTCAGCTTGTCTCGCCGACGCGCCTCGGCTCGAACCCGGCGAAGTAGAGAGGCTAGATTCTGATTCAGGACTGGGCTGTTCGCTTCCCAATCAAGCATGGAGCAAGTTCCGAATCTCCGCTTGCACCGCGCCGGCCGCTGCCGGCGCAATTATTTGGCCTTCCAATGGGTCTCTGCCGGCCTGGCTTACCTCGGCGGCCACAAAAGCATCGATGGCTTTTTCGAAGTCAGGATCCTTTTTACGATAGATCCTAAGCGCCTTTAGGGTCGTCTCCATCTCTTGTTCCAGCTCGCGACTCTTCTGCTGCACATAAAGATGAACCGCCTCATTCATCAGCTTGTTCTTCGGGCGACGGAGCAGTTTGCTCAGATTGTCTAGTCCCGCTTGAACTTCTGGCTTCAATCGGTGGGTGGATGCTTTTGGCATAAGGAAAGCGTAGCACCCCAGAAAATGATGTCAAATTATTAAAATGACGCCAAAAATGATCGTGGCGCGCACAGCCTAATCCACCGACTTTAACGCGCTTAAGACGATCCCGGGGGTCAGGATCTCCGGCAGGATCACCGGATCGCTCTTCCCCGGAAACCAGATCAGGTCGAACGGCACGGCGTCCCGGTTGTACCGGGCGAGCTCGGCCGAAATCTGCGGATCTCGATTGGTCCAGTCGCCGCGCAGGGTAGCTATGTTCTTTTCCCGGAATGTGCGAAGGATCTCCGGGGAGTGGAAAACGACCCCCTTGTTGGCCTGGCACGTGGCGCACCAGCGGGCCGTGAAATCGACATAGACGATGCGCCCGCCCGCGCGGAGGCTTTTGAGGGTCTCCGGGCTCCACTTTTCCCAGGTGACATCGCCCGGCGCCGGGCCTTGCGGCCAGCCGGTCCATCCACCCAGGGCAAAGAGGACCACAGCGGCAATCAGCCCGAATCGAGCCCGGCCCGGCGTAGCCCCGACATTGTGCCATTTGCCATAGGCCCAGGCCCCCATCGCGATCAGGACGAGTCCGATCAATGCGTCGAGAAGCCCGGATTCCGAAACCTGGCCCGCAATCACCCACACGAGGTAACCGGCCGTTGCGTACAGGGGGAATGCCATGAACTGCTTGAAAGTCTCCATCCAGGCGCCCGGACGGGGCAGGACGCGCACGGCTGCGGGGAAGATGGACAGGAGCAGGTACGGGGTCGAAAGCCCGATCGCGATCACCGTGAAGACGAGAAATGACTCGATTGTGGAAAGTGTCAGCGCCGCTCCAAGGGTCGGCGCAAGGAATGGGGCACTGCACGGGGTGGCGACGACCGTGGCCAGGACCCCGGTGAAGAACGATCCGCCGAAGCCGGTCTTGCTTTGAAGGCCGGAGGTGATCGACAGATTGACCTCAAAGACGCCGCTTAGGTTTAAGGCAAATACGAGCATCACCGCCGCCAGGCCAAAGACAAAAGCGGGCGATTGGAGCTGGAAGCCCCAGCCGAGCTGGTCTCCCCCGGCCCGAAGCGCGATCAGAATTCCCACAAGCGCCCAGAACGACAGGACGACTCCCGCCGCATATACGAGCCCGTGAAGGACGACCTTCCTCCTCTCGTTACCCGACTGGTTGACGAAGCCGAGCACCTTGATCCCCAGGACCGGAAAGACGCACGGCATCAGGTTCAGGATCAGCCCGCCGAAGAATGCGAGAAGTAGCGTCGCTCCAAGTCCGCCGGCCGCCCCCGCTCCGGAAACGGTCTGCCCCCCCGATGGTCCGATCCCCGGGGCGCCCGCAGCCTGCCCGGATCCGTCCTTCAGCGGAATATCGACCCTAAGACCCGGCAGGGCGCCGCCCGGCCCCCATCCATCCTGGGATGCCAGAACGCCCAGGATGCGCCTGGCGTTCGCCGGAGCCTCGAGGGAGACAGAGAGATTGAGGGTTACTCCGCCGCCGGCAATTTCGATCCCCTGCGGCTCCTCATAGGCGATCAGGTTGTCCTCGGAAAAAAAATGCGGGCTTTTGGGCGGATGAGCGCCTGCGGAGCGGGGCGTCGCCGTCAACGTCACGAGTTTCCCCCTCCGTGTGGCCGACAGCGACCAGGACGGATCCTCGCGGGGCAACCGGTCGACCACCGCGGAAATCCGCGGAGCCCACGTAGGATCGGGAGCCGGAGCCCCGGCGCTCACCGGAAGCGAAAGCGACACCGATTCCTCGCCCGGTTTGCACACGTCGTGGCACATCAGAAAATCCGCGGTTGCGGCAAGGGTCACGCTCGATCCGGGGCGCAGGTCCGCCGGCGGAGTAAGAGTCACCGGCAGAAGCAGGTCGCCCTCGTATCCGTTGCCCGTGACATCGCCCTTGTCGTCGGTGATCACTTCGGGCACCGGCCATTGGATTGCGCCGGCTTTCCAGCCCGGGGGGAGCTTCCATTCGAGGGAGGTCGCGATCCCGGTCCCGGGATTGAGCCAGTAGGTGTGCCAGCCCGGATCATGGATGAAATGGACCGCGACTGTGAATGGCCGGCCGGATTGGACGGCGCTCTCCGACGACACGAGCGAGGCCTGCACCTGCCCGCGAGCCGCCGGCATCATGGCCTGGACCAGCAACAGCAGGCCCGCGCCCGCGGCGCTAATATATTTCATTGCGAAGATCATGCAAATCTTCGCCCGAGTTGCAACCCGCCCGCGCCCCGCAAATCCGCCGGGCGGAGTCCGGGACGTCTGTCGCATTCATTTGGCGATTGCTGGTCGCTCCGAATATGTTCTTTCTCTGATACTCCCAAGCTTTCCCAAGGTGTCACCTTTTCCCAAAGCATTACGTCAGTCGTACGGAGATCGCACGGAGCCCATTTCGTCGATATTGCGCAATCCACAGCTATCCAACGAGTAACCGATGAGCCATGACCCGACCCCCCAGAAAAAACCGGAACCCACGCCCGGCGACCGCCGCCGGCGTCGCCGAATCGGATTCATCGTTGCCGTTTTGCTGGTGGCGGCGGTCGGCGGCATATATTGGGATACCCACACGGGTGTAAACGCCATCCGGGCAGCCGGCGGGCGAGGAGGCGGCCGCGGGCGCTTCGCCCAGATGAATGGACCGCTTCCCGTTGTCGCCCAGCCCGCGCAGAAGGGCGACATCAACATTTACCTGAACGGCCTGGGCACGGTGACTCCGCTCGCGACCGTGACGGTCCGCTCGCAGATCAGCGGGCTGCTTGTCGAAATCCATTTTGAGGAAGGCCAGATGGTCAACAAGGGCGATCTCCTGGCGGTCATCGATCCCCGGCCCTACCAGGTCGCCCTCGAACAGGCGAAGGGCCAGCTTCTTCAGGCCCAGGCGCAGCTCAAGGAGGCCCAGGTCGATCTCGCCCGGTACGTGAAGCTCGCCGAGCAGGACTCCATCGCCGGCCAGCAGGTCGACACCCAAAGGGCGCTCGTGACCCAGTACGAGGGCCTGGTTCAGGTCGACCAGTCCGCAATCGACAGCGCTTCGCTGAACCTGACCTATTGCCATATAACGGCCCCGGTTTCGGGCCGCGTGGGCCTTCGCCAGGTCGACATCGGCAACTATGTGACCCCCGGCGACTCCGGCGGACTTGTCGTCCTTGCCGAACTGAAGCCGATCACGGTCATCTTCACCCTCCCGGAGGACGACATCCCCGGGGTCTCCACCCGCATAAATTCCGGCATCAAGATCCCCGTCGACGCCTACGATCGGATGCAGGTGCACAAGCTCGCCTCAGGCACCCTCGGGACGATCGACAACGAGGTCGATCCGTCCACGGGCACATTCAAGCTCCGGGCGCTCTTCCCCAACGACGACCTGCAGCTCTTTCCCAACCAGTTCGTCAATGTCCGGATGCTCCTCGACGTCCACAAGGACGCGACGGTGATCCCCTCCTCCGCGATCGAGCGCGGGCAGCAGGGCGCATTTGTCTACCTGGTCAAGCCGGACAGCACCGTCGCCTCGCGCGCGGTGACCCTCGGGACGACCGAGGGCGAGCGCGTGGAGGTGCTCTCCGGGCTTGCGATCGGAGACCGCGTCGTCACCGACGGCGGCGACAGGCTGAAGGAAGGCCAGGATGTCATTGTCCAGGATTCCGAGAACGGTTCCAGCACTCCTCCCCCGGCGGGTACGCCCGGCCGCAGGCGCAGAAACGGCGCCCCGGGCGATGGCGGGCCCGGATCAAAGGCGGGAGCACCCCAGACTTCGACGAGCGCCCAGAACTAAAGGCCCCGTGAGCCCTTCCCGGATTTTCATCCTGCGGCCGGTGGCCACGACGCTATTGATGGCGGCGATCCTGATCGTCGGCCTGGTGGCGTTCCGCTTCCTTCCGCTCTCGGCGCTGCCGGAGGTGGATTACCCGACGATCCAGATCCAGACTTTCTACCCCGGAGCGAGCCCCGATGTCATGACCTCCTCGGTGACGGCCCCGCTCGAGCGCCAGCTGGGGCAGATGCCGGGGCTGAAGCAGATGTCCTCGACGAGCTCGGCCGGCGCCTCGGTGGTCACCCTCCAGTTCGGCCTGGATTTGAGCCTCGATATCGCGGAGCAGGAGGTGCAGGCCGCGATCAACGCCGCCGGCAACCTGCTCCCCGCGGACCTGCCCGCCCCTCCGGTCTATGCGAAGGTCAATCCGGCCGACGCCCCGGTCCTCTCGCTCGCCCTCACCTCGAAGACCATCCCCCTGATCGATGTCGAGGACCTGGCGGACACGCGCATCGCGCAGAAGATTTCGCAGCTGCCCGGCGTGGGTCTGGTCACGATCGGCGGAGGCGAGCGGCGCTCGATCCGGATCCGGTTCAATCCCCGCGCCCTGGCCGCCTACGGCCTCAACATCGACGACATGCGGACGACCGTGGGCAACGGGAGCGTCAACACGGCCAAGGGGAATTTTGACGGTCCGTCTCGCGCCTACACGATCAATGCGAACGACCAGCTCCAGTCGCCGCAGGAGTACGAGGACCTCGTTCTCGCCTACCGCAACGGGGCGCCGGTCCGCCTTTCCGATGTCGCCACGGTCGAAAGCGCCCCGGAGAACACGAAGCTCGCGGCCTGGGTCGACGAGACCCCGGCGATCATCCTGAACATCCAGCGGCAGCCCGGGGCGAACGTCATCAGCGTCGTCGAGGGCGTCCGCGCCCTGCTGCCCTCGCTGCAGGCGGTCCTTCCACCCTCGATCAACATGGCGATTCTCACGGACAGGACCGTGACGATCCACGCCTCGATCTGGGACGTCGAGTTCGAGCTCACCCTGGCCGTGATCCTCGTGGTCGCCGTGATCTTCGTCTTCCTGCGAAACATTCCGGCGACGATCATCCCGAGCCTTTCCGTCCCGCTGTCGCTGATCGGGACCTTTGCGGTCATGTACCTGCTCGGGTTCAGCCTGAACAACCTCTCGCTCATGTCCCTGACGATCGCCTCGGGCTTCGTCGTCGACGATGCGATCGTCATGATCGAGAACATCGCAAGGTACGTGGAAAAGGGCGACTCGCCCCTGGAGGCCGCCCTCAAGGGCTCCGAGCAGATCGGCTTTACGATCATCTCCCTCACGATCTCGCTCATAGCCGTCCTCATTCCGCTGCTTTTCATGGGGGATGTCGTCGGGCGCCTGTTCCGGGAATTTGCGGTGACCCTTGCGATCACGATCCTGATTTCGGCCGTCGTTTCCCTGACGCTGGTCCCGATGATGTGCGCCAAGCTGGTCCATCACCGCCCCGCCTCCGAGGAGCCGGTTTGGAGCCGGAAGGCCGGCGAATGGTTCAATTCCCTGATCGCCTGGTACGGAAAGGTGCTCAACCGGGTCCTGGAGCACCAGCCGCTCGTTCTCGCAATCGCCGTGGGGACCCTCGTCCTGACGGTCTTCCTCTACATCGTGATACCGAAGGGATTCTTCCCCGTCCAGGACACGGGCCTCATCCAGGTGATCACGGAGGCCCCGCAGGACGTCTCGTACCTCGCCATGGCCAGCCGGCAGCAGGCGCTCGCCTCGGCGATCATGCGGGACCGCGATGTCGAGAGCCTGGCGTCGTTTGTCGGGGTCGACGGCACCAACACGACCTTGAACACGGGCCGGATGCTCATCAACCTGAAGCCCCTTGAGGAGCGCAAGCAGCGGGCGGCCGCGCTGATCCCCCGCCTGATGGCCGAGGCCAGGGCCGTCGAGGGGATCACCGCGTACATGCAGCCGGTCCAGGACCTGACGATCGACGACCGCGTGAGCCGCACCCAGTACCAGTTCACCCTGGAGAGCGCCGATATCGACCAGCTTGCGAAGATGATTCCGCAGCTCGTCTCGCGCCTTTCGCAGTCGCCCGATCTGACCGATGTCGCCACCGACCTGGCCGAGCAGGGCCTCGCCGCCTATGTCGATGTCGACCGCGACACCGCCGCCCGGTTCGGGATCACCTCCGCCACGATCGACAACGCCCTGTACGACGCATTCGGCCAGCGGATCGTCTCGACGATCTTCACCCAGTCCAACCAGTACCGGGTCATCATGGAGGCCTCGCCCGACCTCCAGAAATCTCCCACCTCCCTCTCCGAGATCTACGTGCCCTCCTCCTCCGGCGGCCAGGTGCCTTTGACAGCCATCGCCAAGGTCGAGGAGCGCCCGGAGCCCCTCCTCATCAACCACATAGGCCAGTTCCCGGCCAACACGATCTCGTTCAATGTCCCGACCAACGGCTCCCTCGGGGCGGCCGTGACGGCGATCCGCCAGGCCGAGAAGGATGTCGGCATGCCGCCCAGCATCGTGACGAGCTTCCAGGGCGCGGCCTCCGCCTTCGAGTCGTCGCTGTCGAACGAAGTGTTCCTCCTTCTGGCCGCCGTCCTCACCATGTATATCATCCTGGGTGTCCTGTACGAGAGTTTCATCCACCCGGTGACCATTCTTTCGACCCTTCCCTCCGCCGGCATCGGAGCCCTCCTCGCATTGATCATGACCCGGCACACCCTCAGCGTGATCGCGATCATCGGAATCGTCCTTCTGATCGGCATCGTGAAGAAGAACGCGATCATGATGATCGACTTCGCGCTCGACGCCGAGCGCAACGAGGGCCTTCCCCCCCGCGAGGCGATCTACCAGGCCTGTCTCCTTAGATTCCGGCCGATTCTCATGACGACGATGGCCGCGATCCTCGGGGCCCTCCCCCTCATGCTGGGCTCCGGCATGGGCTCCGAACTGCGCAACCCTTTGGGAATCACGATCGTCGGCGGACTGATCGTGAGCCAGGTCCTCACCCTGTTCACGACGCCGGTCATCTATCTGTATTTCGACCGGCTGGCGGCCCGGGTTCGCCTCAGGGCCGGCATCGAGGATGAGGAGCGGGAGTTCGCGGTAAAATGAACATCTCGGAGCCCTTCATCCGCAGGCCTGTGGCCACGATCCTCATCGCCGCGGGGATCGCGCTGGCGGGGATCATCGCATTCATCAAGCTCCCGGTCGCCCCGGTTCCCCAGGTCGACCAGCCCACGATCAGCGTGAACGCATCGATGGCGGGGGCCAGCCCCGAGACCATGGCGAGCTCCGTCGCGACGCCCCTCGAGCGCCGCCTGGGCCAGATCGCGGACGTGACCGAGATGACCTCGATGAGCTCGGTCGGCAGCTCGAACATCACCCTGCAATTCGAGCTCAGCCGCAACATCGACGGCGCCGCGCGCGACGTGCAGGCCGCGATCAACGCGTCGCGCTCGGACCTTCCCGCGGCCCTTCGCAGCAACCCCACCTACCGGAAATTCAACTCCTCCGACGAGCCGATCATGGTCATGGAGCTGAATTCCCCTACCTTAAGCCCCGGCCAGCTCTACGACGTCGCCTCGACGATCCTCGCCCAGAAGATCTCGCAGCTCCCCGGAGTCGGCAACGTGAACGTGGGGGGCAGCTCCCTTCCCGCCGTCCGCGTCGAACTCAATCCCCAGGCCCTCTTCAAGTACGGCATCGGCCTCGAGGACGTCCGCGCGGCGCTCGCCGCGGCCAACGCCAACAGCCCCAAGGGCGCCATCGAGGACAGCTCCCGCCACTGGCAGATCTACAGCAACGACCAGGCCCGCACGGCCGCCGACTACCGCTCCCTGATCGTCGCCTACCGGAACAAGGCCGCCGTCCGCCTCTCCGACGTCGCCAACGTCCTGGACTCGGTGGAGGACATCCGCAATTTCGCGATCTCCAACGGCCACCTGGCCGTCGTCCTCATCGTCAGCCGCGAGCCCGGGGCGAACATCATCGACACGGTCGACGAGATCCGGGCCCTCATGCCGCAGCTTCAGGCCGACCTGCCTCCGAGTGCCAGCCTCGGGATCGCGATCGACCGCAGCCTCGCGATCCGCGCCTCGCTCAAGGACGTGGAGATATCGCTCACCGTCTCCGTGATTCTCGTCGTCCTGGTCGTCTTCTTCTTCCTTCGCGACTGGCGGGCGACCCTGATTCCGGCGGCCGCGGTCCCGATCTCCCTCATCGGCACCTTCGCCGCGATGTACATGCTCAACTACACCCTGGACAACCTCTCGCTCATGGCGCTGACGGTCGCCACGGGGTTTGTCGTCGACGATGCGATCGTCGTCATGGAAAACATCGTCCGTCACACGGAAAACGGAATACCGCGCTTCAAGGCCGCCCTTGTGGGCGTGCGCCAGGTGGGCTTCACGGTGGTCTCGATGAGCCTTTCCCTGATCGCGGTCTTCATCCCGGTGCTCCTCATGGGAGGCGTGGTGGGCCGGCTGTTCCGGGAGTTTACGATCACCCTTTCGGCCTCGGTCCTGATTTCCCTCTTCATTTCGCTGACCCTGACCCCGATGATGTGCTCGCGCGTCCTCCGCCGCAAGGGCTCGGAGATCATCCACGGACGCCTGATGCGCATGAGCGGCCGTCTCCTCGACGACTCGCGGGCCATGTACGAGGAGGCGCTGCACTGGGTGCTTCGCCACCAGCCGCTCGTGATGGCGATCCTCGCCGTCACGATCGGGCTGAACTACGTCCTTTTCAGTTCGATCCCGAAGGGGTTTTTCCCCGATACGGACACGGGGCGCCTGAGCGGCTGGATCCAGGCCGACCAGAGCGTCTCCTTCCAGCGCATGTCCGAGAAGGTCCGCCGGTACACCCAGATCATCCAGGCCGAACCCGAGGTGACCACCGTGGTGGGCCTCGCCGGATCGGGCCGCGGCACCAACTCCGGCCAGATGTTCATCGGGCTCAAGCCCCAGTCTGAGCGCAAGGCGAGCACCTTCGACCTCATCACCCGCCTGCGGCCCAAGGTGAACATGGTCCCGGGCGCCTCCCTCTTCCTGGGCGCGCCCTCGGAGATCCATATCGGCGGGCGCCAGAGCAACTCCACCTACCAGTACACCCTCCAGTCCGACAACCTGGAGGATCTGCGGGTGTGGACGCCCAAGCTCATGGAAGCCCTGAAGTCCGAGCCGGTCGTCACCGACCTCAACACCGACCAGCAGGACAAGGGCCTGGAGACGGACTTGGTCGTCGACCGCGACATGGCCTCCCGCCTTGGCCTCACCGCCGTGCAGGTCGACAACACCCTCTACGACGCATTCGGCCAGCGGCAGGTGTCCACGATCTACGAGTCCTTGAACCAGTACCATGTCGTCATGGTCGTGGCGCCGAAGTACCTGGAGGACCCGGCGATCCTGAATCAGATTTACGTGAGCACGGCGGGCGGCACCGTGTCGGGCACGCAGTCGACCAATGCGGTCGCCGGAACCGTATTCGCCCGTTCGGCTGCGTCCTCGACCCTGGCCTCCGCAGCCACCGACGTCGCCCGCAACGCCGCCCTCAACTCGATCTCGGCCGTGGGCAAGTCCTCCGCCTCGACCGGGCAGGCCGTCAGCACCTCGAGCGAGAGGATGATTCCCCTGGCCTCATTCGCGCACTACCATACGGGCACGACGCCCCTGTCCGTGAACCACCAGGGACAGGCGGTCGCAGCCACGATCTCCTTCAATCTCACCGAGGACGCCTCGCTGAGCGACGCGGTCGCGGCGATCGACCGCCAGGTCACCGCGATCCGCATGCCGAGCACGATCCATGGAAGCTTTCAGGGGACGGCCCGCACTTACCAGGAATCCATCGGCAACGAGCCCGTCCTCATCCTGGCGGCCGTCATCGCGATCTACGTCGTTTTGGGCATCCTCTACGAAAGCTACGCGCACCCGATCACGATTCTTTCGACCCTTCCTTCTGCGGGGCTCGGCGCGGTCCTGGCCCTCCTCCTTTTCAACACCGAATTTAGTCTCATCGCCCTCATCGGCGTCATCCTCCTTATCGGCATCGTCAAAAAGAACGCGATCATGATGATCGACTTCGCGGTCGACGTTGAGCGCAACGAGGGCCTGTGCCCCCAGGATGCGATCTTCAAGGCGTGCCTGCTTCGATTCAGGCCGATCATGATGACGACCATGGCCGCGATCCTCGGGGCGGTCCCGCTGGCGATCGGTCTGGGCACCGGCGGCGAACTTCGCCGGCCCCTCGGAATCTCGATCGTCGGCGGCCTCATCGTCAGCCAGGCGCTGACCCTCTTCACGACGCCCGTCGTCTATCTTTATGTCGGGCGCATGCGCAACTGGTTCCTGAGCCTCGCCCACCGGTTTCGCCGGCGCGCACCGGCCCTGGCCGCAGTCAACGGCAAGGCCCGGGTCGGCGCCTGACCCCTCTCTCCTCCACCATGGTCCTCCCTTCGACGTCCCCCTCCGGCCGCGCCCGGCGCGCCCGGCTTATCGCGTTTGCGGCGCTCCTTTTCGCCGCCGGCTGCGCCGTCGGGCCGAACTACAAGCGGCCGGCGATCGCCGTTCCCCCGGCATTCAAGGAGTCCCCAGGCTGGAAGGTTGCCGCGCCGTCCGAGGCCGCGTCCCGGGCCCCCTGGTGGGAGATCTTCTCCGACCCCCTTCTAAACCAGCTCGAATCGCAGGTGGCCGTCTCCAATCAAAGCGTCCTCCAGGCTGCCGCCAATTACGAGGAGGCCCGCCAGCTCGCAAGGGTGGACCGGGCGGACTACCTTCCCGATCTCTCGGCCGTGGGATCCTCCACCCGCTCCAACGGAGTGACCTCCGTCGGCACCAATAGCGTCAACACAGGCGCCCATACGATCTACAACGCGGGGCTCCAGGCTTCCTGGGAGCCCGATTTCTGGGGCAGGATCCGGCGCACCTCGGAAGCCGACATCGCAACGGCCCAGGCGAGCGCCGCCGAACTGGCCGCCGAGAAGCTTTCCATCCAATCCTCGCTGGCCCAGGACTACATCCAGCTTCGGGTCTCCGATGCGACCAAGCAGCTTCTTGCCGATTCCGTCGCGGCATACAGGCGGACCCTGACGATCACGACCAACCGGTACAATGCCGGCGTCGCGGCCAAAAGCGACGTCCTCTCGGCCCAGACCCAGCTCGACAGCGCCCGCGCGCAGCTGGTCAACTCCGGGGTGATCCGATCCGAGCTCGAACACGCGATCGCGGTCCTGCTCGGCAAGCTTCCCTCGGAATTTTCAGTCGGCGAGCGGACGGACCCGATACCCGCCGCGCCCGAGATCCCGGCCATCCTCCCCTCCGATCTCCTGGAGCGCCGCCCCGACGTCGCCCAGGCCGAGCGCAGCATGGCCGCTTCGAACGCGAAGGTTGGAATCCAAACTGCGGCGTACTTCCCCACAATCTCGCTTTCGGGCAACCGCGGATTCGAGGGTTCTCCCCTGCGCGACTTGTTTACGAAGCCATTCACGGTCTGGTCGCTCGGCGACAACATCAGCGAAGCCCTCATCGATTGGGGCAGTCGCCATGACCAGGTTCTAGCCGCCAAAGCGGCCTACCAGTCGAGCGTCGCCAACTACCGCGAGACGGTCTTGAGCGCCTTCCAGCAGGTCGAGGACAGCCTGTCCACCCTCCGGATCCTCGGCGAGGAGGAGACGATCCAGAGGGCCGCCGTGGCCGAGGCAACCGATGCGGCCCGGATCGCGCTCAACGAGTACGACGCCGGCACGGTCGACTATACGACGGTCGCGACGGCCCAGGTCACCGAATTCGCCAACCG